>NZ_CAUDLI010000001.1:0-787636 GCF_958439105.1 Ralstonia flatus
TCCAGCTTCATCGCGAAGATCGCACCACGCTCCTCGGCGCTCAGGTGTTCGTAGCTTTGTCCCATGCAACACATCCTAGGCAATGTGTTGCACTTGATCCTTGAAACCGCCCCTACTTTTCTTTGGCAAGACAAAGAAAAGTAGGTCGTGCCCGGCAGGGTACGAAAAGGGGATGGACCACCAAGGCCCTTTCCCCAAAAACTCAAAACAAAAAGTACCTCTGCGCCATCGGCAACACCCCCGCCGGCTCACAAGTCAACACCGTCCCATCCGCCACCACCTGATACGTCTCCGGGTCCACAGTAATGTCAGGGCGCCAGTCGTTATGAATCATGTCCGCCTTGCTCACAGTACGCGTGCCCTTGACCACCGCTGTCGTCTTAGCCAACCCATACTGCTCCGCCACGCCAGCCGCAGCAGCCGACTGCGACAGGAACGTCAACGACGTCCGCCCCAGCGCCCCACCTGCCGACCCAAACATCGGCCGATAGTGCACCGGTTGCGGTGTCGGGATCGACGCATTCGCATCGCCCATCGCCGCAGAGGCAATCATCCCGCCCTTCAGGATCAGGCTCGGTTTCACACCAAAGAACGCCGGCTTCCACAGCACGAGGTCTGCCCACTTGCCGACTTCAACCGAGCCGACTTCGTGCGCGATGCCGTGCGTGAGCGCGGGGTTGATCGTGTACTTGGCCACGTACCGCTTGACGCGGAAATTGTCATGCCCGCCGCGCGCATCGTTCGGATCACCGGCCAGCTTGCCGCGCTGCACCTTCATCTTGTGGGCGGTCTGCCACGTACGCAGCACGACTTCGCCGACGCGGCCCATGGCCTGCGAATCGCTGGAGATCATCGAGAACGCGCCGAGGTCGTGCAGGATGTCCTCGGCGGCAATCGTCTCGCGGCGGATGCGGCTCTCGGCAAAGGCGATGTCTTCGGCGATGGACGCATCGAGGTGATGACACACCATCAGCATGTCGAGGTGCTCGTCCAGCGTATTGACGGTGAACGGCCGCGTCGGATTGGTCGACGACGGCAGCACGTTCGATTCACCGCACACGCGGATGATGTCGGGCGCATGCCCGCCGCCCGCGCCTTCGGTGTGATACGTGTGGATCGTGCGGCCTTTGAATGCGGCGACGGTCGCTTCAACAAAGCCCGATTCGTTCAACGTATCGGTGTGGATGGCGACCTGCGTGTCGGTGTCGTCCGCCACGCCCAGGCAGCAGTCGATGGCGGCGGGCGTGGAACCCCAGTCTTCGTGCAGCTTCAGGCCGATGGCGCCTGCGTCGATCTGCTCGCGCAGCGCGCCCGGCAGGCTGCCGTTGCCCTTGCCCAGGAAGCCGATGTTCATGGGGTACGCATCCGCGGCCTGCAGCATGCGCTGCATGTACCACGGGCCCGGCGTGCAAGTGGTGGCGTAGGTGCCGGTGGCGGGGCCGGTGCCGCCGCCGATCATCGTCGTCACGCCGCTGTTGAGCGCTTCGTCGATCTGCTGCGGGCAGATGAAGTGGATGTGCGAGTCGACGCCGCCGGCGGTGACGATCATGCCCTCGCCCGCGATGATCTCGGTGCCGGGGCCGATGACGATGGTCACGCCGGGCTGGATGTCCGGATTGCCCGCCTTGCCGATCGCCGAGATGCGGCCGTGCTTCAGGCCGATGTCGGCCTTGACGATGCCCCAGTGGTCGATGATCAGCGCGTTGGTGATGACGGTGTCGGCGCAGTCCTTCGATTCGCGCTGGCTCTGGCCCATGCCGTCGCGGATCACCTTGCCGCCGCCGAATTTCACTTCCTCGCCGTAGAGGGTGAAGTCGCGTTCGACTTCGACGATGAGTTCGGTATCGGCCAGGCGGACGCGGTCGCCGGTCGTGGGGCCGAACATTTCCGCATACGCGCGGCGATTGATCTTCAATGTCATGTCCGTGTCTCGCTCAAAGCTTGCCCATCACGCGGCCGGCAAAGCCGTAGACCACGCGGTCACCGGCCAGCGCCACGAGTTCGACCGTGCGCTCCTGCCCCGGCTCGAAGCGCACGGCGGTGCCGGCGGCGATATTGAGCCGATACCCGCGCGCGGCTTCGCGGTCAAAGCGCAGCGCGTCATTCACTTCATAGAAGTGGTAATGCGAGCCGATCTGCACGGGGCGATCACCGGTGTTGGCCACCGTGACCGTCACTGTCGCGCGGCCTGCATTGAGTTCGAGATCGCCGTCTTGCGGCAGGAGTTCACCGGGGATCATGGTGCAAGCCCCCTCAGATGGCCGTGACGAGCAGGCCTGCGCCGTACAGCGCCACGCCCACGCCCGACAGACGCGCCAGCCATGCCAGACGCGGCTTCAGCGCAAACCCCGCGCCGATGCCGGCGGTGTGCAGCAGCGCCGTCGCCACGGCAAAGCCGCCGACGAAATACGGGAACATGGCCTGCGCCCCTGCGGGGAATTCCGTGCCGTGCGCATAGCCGTGGAACAGCGCGAACGCGCCGCACAGCAGCGCACCGCCCCACGTCGGCAATTGCGCGCGTGCGGCAATCAGCAGGCCGAATACCAGCAGCGATGCGGCGATCATCGGCTCGGCCATCGGCACCGCCACGCCGCCAGCGCCGAGCAGCGCGCCCAGGATCATCAACGCGACAAAGGCGACCGGCGCCCACAGCGCATCCCGCACCGAGCGCGAGGCCAGTGCGCTCCACACGCCCACGGCCACCATCGCCAGCAAGTGGTCTACGCCCGTGAGCGGATGCAGGAACCCGGCGAGCAGGCTGCCCTCGGCGGTATGGCCCGGATGCCCCGGGTGGGCAAACGCGATGGAGGCGCCAAACGTAAGGGCGATGGCCGCAGCGGGCCGGACGAAGCGAGACAGGGTAGGCGTCATGGCAGGACTCGTAGTGGTGAGTGGCGTGCGGACTTCAAACTTGAAACTTGAAAATCAAAATTCAGACGATCGGGTGGTGGACGGTGACGAGCTTCGTGCCGTCCGGAAACGTGGCTTCGACCTGGATGTCGGGAATCATCTCGGCCACGCCGTCCATCACGTCATTGCGCGTGAGGAGCGTGGTGCCGTAGTGCATGAGGTCGGCGACCGTCTTGCCATCGCGTGCGCCTTCCATGATGGCGGCGCTGATGAAGGCGACGGCTTCCGGGTAGTTGAGCTTGAGGCCGCGGCCCTTGCGGCGCTCGGCCAGCAAGGCGGCGGTGAAGATCAGCAGCTTGTCTTTTTCGCGCGGGGTCAGTTCCACGAGGGGCTCTCTTCGGTGAGGGTCAATTCAGTTCAGTGCAGATCGGGCGATGCGAGGTCGGGTCGCCAACATGTGGCCGTCATGTAGACCAGAGGCGCAGCGGACGGCCCGCCACGCCATGCATCGGTTCGCGCAGCGCGAGCCACGTCTGTGACAGCAACGCGCGCGCATCTTCGGGCCGGCGTGCGAGCACGCGCAGCAACAAAACGTTTGGCAGGCCGGGCGCATCTTGCGTGAGACACGTCACGCCCGCGCGCAGGTCTGCGTTGTACGGCAGGTGCTCGGCCATCGATTCGGCGAGGGCTTCGGTGGCGCCCTCGCCCACGGCCCACAGCGTGCCGACCACGTGGAAGCCGGCCATGCCCGTCGTCGCATTCAGCACGGGCGATTGCGCGTCGAACGCGGCAGACTCGATCCACAGCGGCTGACGGTTGCAACGCAAGGCGGTGCACATGGCGATGCGGCCTTCGGCCCATGATTCACCGGCGGCGTGGCGGCCGAGCATGGTGGTGTCCCAGCCGATGGCGGTGGCGCCTGGCACCAGGTCCAGCGTCAGGTCGATGATCGGGCGGGCCTGGTTGAAGACGATGTTCTCCTGCGGCAGCCAGTCGAGCCGCGCCCCCGCCTCCGCCCGGATCGCAACGCGCTGCGTAGCCGTGCGGCCGAGCGACTTGTACCACTTGGTGGCGCCGGGCGTGGTCAGCACGGCATGCGCATCAGCACCGAGTTCGATGTCGATATCGAGTACATCACCGCCGGCAATGCCTGCAGGCGGATGCAGCATGACGGCATGGCACACGCCCTCGCCTTCCGGATACAGCGCCTTCTGCACCCGCAGCGGCCCCTGATGCCGGCACGAGGCCAGCACGGTGCGCTCACCGCGCCGTGCAAACGCCAGGTGCAGCGAGGCTTCCCAGGACGCGAACGAATCGGTCTGCGGCGGGACAGGAAAATCGGGATGGCGCATCAGGAAGGCAGCACGGCGGCTAGGAATTTTCTCATCATAGCCAGATGCCACAGATTTGGCATTCGACTTTTTCCGTCGAATGCCGGGGCATCAGCCGGGGCATCAAACGGCGACCAGATCACGCACGCCATCGGCTTCCATGTTGGCGCCGTCGCCCTGGGCGATGACCTCGCCACGGCTCATGACGACGTAGCGGTCGGCAACGCTGCGCGCAAAGTCGTAGTACTGCTCGACCAGCAGCACCGACATGCCGAACTCGTCCACCAGGCGCCGCAGCGTGCGGCCGATCTCCTGGATGATCGACGGCTGGATGCCCTCGGTCGGCTCGTCCAGGATCAGCAGGCGCGGCTCGCTCATCAGCGCGCGGCCGATGGCGAGTTGCTGCTGCTGGCCGCCGGACAGATCGCCGCCGCGCCGGCCCTTCATCTCTTTGAGCACCGGAAACAGCTCGTAGATGGAATCGGGCACCTTGGAAGGCGCGCGCTTGGCGGCCGCGCCAATCAGCAGGTTCTCTTCCACCGTCAGCCGCGGAAAGATCTCGCGCCCCTGCGGCACATAGGCGAGCCCCTGCGAGACACGCTCATACGCGGGCAGCTTCTGGATGGTGCGCCCTTCCCAATCGATCGCGCCGCTGGCGGTGGGCACCACGCCCATCAGGCATTTGAGCAGCGTCGTCTTGCCCACGCCGTTACGGCCAAGCAGCGTGGTCAGCTTGCCCGTAGGGACGTCAAAGCTGACGTTGCGCAGGATGTGGCTGCCGCCGTAGTACTGGTTCAGTTGTTGGACCTGCAACATCGCGTTCTTTCCTTTTGCCTTGAGAAGGCTCTGAAAAACGTAGCGAGCGGTCCGATGTTGGCCCGAGAAGCGCAGCCGTACACGGGTACGGCGAGCATCACAGGGGCAAGATCGGGACGCGCAGTAGTTTTGCGGAGCCTTCTAACGCCCCAGATAGGATTCGATCACTCGCTCATCGCGCTTGACGGCGTCGAGGGTGCCTTCGGCCAGGACGCTGCCCTCAGCCAGCACGGTCACGCGCCCTTCTGCCCCCGCCAGCGCGGCGACAAACTCCATGTCGTGTTCCACGACCATGATCGAGCACGTGCCACGCAGGCCGTTGAGCAACGTTGCAAGCTGCATCGTCTCTTCATCCGTCATGCCCGCGACAGGCTCATCAAGCAGCAGCAGTTGCGGTTGCTGCATCAGCAGCATGCCGATCTCCAGCCGCTGTTTCTGCCCGTGTGAGAGCAGCCCGGCAGGCCGATAGGCCTCCGCTTCCAGATGGATGCGGCCGAGCGTTTCTTCGATGCGCTGGCGGCCGTCGTTCAGCAGGCGCGCGCGCAGCGACACCCACCAGCGCTTGTCGGCCTTCATGGCCAGTTCCAGGTTTTCCCACACGGTGTGCTGCTCGAACACGGTCGGCTTCTGGAACTTGCGGCCGATGCCGATCTGCGCGATGCGCGGCTCAGTCAGGCGCAGCAGGTCGATGGTCTGGCCAAGGAAGACACGGCCGGTCACGTCTGCATTGCGCGGCCCGGTCTTGCCGGTAATCACGTCCATCATCGTGGTCTTGCCCGCGCCGTTGGGGCCGATGATGCAGCGCAGCTCGCCGTGGTCGATCGACAGCGTGAGCGCGTTCAGTGCGCGAAAGCCGCCGAAGCGCACGGTCACGTCTTCGAGATACAGGATGGCGCCGTGCGAGACGTCGATCGTGTCCGGCTCGACCAGATGGCCCATGCCGGTGGCGGTGCCGGTCTCCGCGCGGTCGGGGAGTTCGGTGAACGTGCTCATGCGTGGTCTCCGGTGACGGTCGCGGTTTCATGCGCCTCGGCTGGCGTGGGCCCGCGCTTTTTCATGCGCAGCTTGCCCAGCAGCCCCAGCACGCCGTTCGGCAGATACAGCGTGACCAGCACGAAGATCGCGCCGAGCACAAACAGCCAGTACTCCGGCACCCATGCGGTGAGCAACGTCTTGGCGCCGTTGACGAGGAACGCGCCGATGATCGGGCCGATCAACGTGCCGCGCCCGCCCACGGCCACCCATACGGCCATCTCGATGGAGTTGCCCGGCGACATCTCGCCCGGGTTGATGATGCCGACCTGCGGCACGTAGAGCGCGCCCGCAATGCCGCACAGCACGGCGGAGAACGTCCACACGAACAGCTTGTAGCCGAGCGGGTTGTAGCCGGAGAACATCACGCGCGCTTCGGCATCGCGAATGGCGGTGACCACGCGGCCGAACTTGGACGTGACGATCGCGCGGCAGGCGATGAACGCCAGCACGAGCGCCACGAACGTCGCCACGAACAGCACGGTGCGCGTCGGCAATGCGGAGATCGGGAAGCCGAGGATGCGTTTGAAATCCGTAAAGCCGTTGTTGCCGCCAAAGCCCGTCTCGTTACGGAAGAACAGCAGCATGGCCGCGTACGTCATCGCCTGCGTGATGATCGACAGGTAGACGCCTTTGACGCGTGAGCGGAAGGCAAAGAAGCCGAACAGCCACGCCAGTACGCCGGGCACCAGAATCACCAGCAGCATCGCCCAGGCGAAATGCTCGGTGCCGTGCCAGAACCACGGCAGCTCCTTCCAGTCGAGGAAGACCATGAAGTCCGGCAGATCGCTTTTGTACACGCCTTCGCGGCCGATGGAGCGCATCAGGTACATGCCCATGCCATAACCGCCGAGCGCGAAGAACAGCCCGTGCCCGAGGCTCAGGATGCCGCAATAGCCCCACACCAGATCGAGCGCCAGCGCCGCTAGCGCGTAGCACATGATCTTGCCGATGAGCGTGAGCGCATACGCCGACAGATGCAGCGGGCTGCCCTCCGGCACCAGCAGCGCGCACACCGGCGCGCCAATGCACACGATGAGCGACACGAGTACCAGCGCAGACCACCCGCGCCGCGACAGCAGCGGCATGCGCGCCGGAATATCGAGAGAGAACTTGGTCGTCGTCATATCAGGCCTCGGCGCTGCGGCCCTTGAGGGCGAACAGGCCCTGCGGACGCTTCTGGATGAACAGCACGATCAGCACCAGCACGATGATCTTTGCCAGCACCGCGCCATAGAACGGCTCGATGAATTTGTTGATGAGACCCAGCCCGAACGCACCGATGATCGTGCCGGCCAGTTGCCCCACCCCGCCCAGCACCACGGCCATGAACGAATCGATGATGTAGCTCTGGCCGAGGTCCGGCCCGACGTTGCCGATCTGCGAAAGCGCACAGCCGCCCAGGCCGGCAATGCCGGCACCGAATGCAAACGCGTAGCTGTCGACCTTCCACGTGCGCACGCCAACGCAGGCCGCCATCGTGCGGTTCTGCGTGGTGGCCCGCACGAACAGGCCGAGGCGCGTGCGGTTGAGCACCGCCCACGCAATCGCCACCACAGCCAGCGCAAACAGCAGGATGACGAGCCGGTTGTAAGGCAGCACGAGGCCCGGATACAGCGCAATGCCGCCGCTCATCCAGCTCGGGTTCGCCACCTCCACGTTCTGCGCACCGAAGATCGAACGCACGGCCTGCATCAGCAGCAGGCTGATCCCGAACGTGGCGAGCAGCGTTTCCAGCGGACGGCCATACAGGTGACGCAGCACCAGCCGCTCCAACGCAAAACCGACGATGGCCGCCGCCAGGAACGCAGCAGGCAGCGCCGCGGGCAGATACCAGTCGAACGCGTTCGGAAAGTAGTTGCGGAAAATCGTCTGCACCACGTAGGTGGCGTACGCGCCGATCATCAGGAATTCACCGTGCGCCATATTGATGACGCCGATGAGCCCGTAGGTGATGGCCAGCCCAAGTGCCGCCAGCAGCAGCACCGAGCCGAGGCTCAGCCCCGCAAACAGGTTGCCGACCAGCTCGGCCTTGCGTTGCTGCGCGGCGAGGCCGTCGAGCGCCTGTTGGGCCGCGGCGCGCAGTTCATCGTCGGCACCGCTGTCCTTGGCGAGCAACGGGGCGATGCGCTGGCGCGTCTGCGGGTTGGTATCGCCCGCAAGCAGCTTGAGCGCTTCGAGCTTCTCGGCATGCGTGCCGTCGTCGAGCGCGAGATTGGCCCAGAGCACATGCAGCTTGCTGCGCAACTCCGGATCGGTTTCATGCTTGCGCGCCGCGTCGACAATGGGGCGCGACGCCGTCTCGGGATGCGCAAGCAACGTATCGACGGCCTGCGCGCGCACGGCACGATCGGGCGATTGCAGCACGAAGCCGCTCGCCGCGCTGTCCACTTGCGCACGCAGGGCATTGTTCAGTGTGAGGGACTGCAGATCGTCGGCCTTGACGGTGACGGGTTGGCCAGTGATCGCGTCCAGGTACTTCTCGCCGTCCTGACGCACCATGCCGGCGGCGGGCGCGAAGAACAGCGCGTCATTCTGCAAGGCTTGCAGGATCGGCCCGGCTTGTTCGGCGGGCGCAGCGGTCAGCGCATTGAGCGCCTTGACCTTGGCATCGAAGTCGTCTTCGGCCAGCGGCTTGAGATCGGCCTGGGTCAGGGGTTGTCCAGCAGCCCACGCAGAGCCCTGGGGCGTCGCAGCCAGACAGAAAGCGCACAGCAGTGCGGCAAGAGAATGAAACAACCAGCGGGACAAGCGCATCATGGCAATCCGATGCGTGGCGGCCGGTGTTGGGCCGTCCGCCACGTCGTGCAGCGTCGTTCAAAGGACCGGCCGCGCTGCATGCGCCGCCGGTCCGCCTGATCACTTCACTTCGTCAGGCTTGCCCTCGTTGCCCGGGATGTACGGGCTCCACGGCTTGGCGCGGATCACCGTCGGCGTCTTCCACACGACGTTGAACTGGCCGTCGCCGCGCACCTCGCCAATCATCACGGGCTTGCTCAGGTGATGGTTGTTGTTCATCACCAGCGTGAAGCCCGACGGGGCCTTGAACTGCTGGCCGTACATCGCCTTGCGGACCTTGTCCACGTCGGTGGAGCCGGCCTTCTCGACGGCCTGCTTCCACATCATGATGCCGACGTAGGTGGCTTCCATCGGGTCGTTGGTGACGCGCTTGTCGCCGCCGGGCAGGTTGTTGGCCTTGACCCATGCGGCCCACTTCTTCTTGAAGTCGTCGTTGACGGGGTTCTTGACCGACATGAAGTAGTTCCATGCCGCCAGATGGCCCACCAGCGGCTTGGTGTCGATACCGCGCAGTTCTTCTTCACCCACCGAGAAGGCCACCACCGGCACGTCCTTGGCCTTCAGGCCGGCGTTGCCGAGTTCCTTGTAGAACGGCACGTTCGAGTCGCCGTTGATGGTCGACACCACGGCCGTCTTGCCGCCTTGCGAGAACTTCTTGATGTTGGCAACGATGGTCTGATAGTCGGAGTGGCCGAACGGGGTATAGACCTCTTCGATGTCGCTGTCCTTCACGCCCTTGCTGTGCAGGAACGCGCGCAGGATCTTGTTGGTCGTGCGCGGATAGACGTAATCGGTACCGAGCAGGAAGAAGCGCTTGGCACCGCCGCCTTCCTTGCTCATCAGGTATTCCACGGCCGGAATGGCCTGCTGGTTGGGCGCCGCGCCGGTGTAGAAGACGTTCTTCGACATCTCTTCGCCTTCGTACTGCACCGGGTAGAACAGCAGGCCGTTCAGCTCTTCATAGACCGGCAGCACCGACTTGCGCGACACCGACGTCCAGCAGCCGAACGTCACGGCCACCTTGTCCTGCGTCAGCAGCCCACGCGCCTTCTCGGCAAACAACGGCCAGTTCGATGCCGGGTCCACCACCACCGGCTCCAGCTTGCGGCCCAGCACGCCACCGCTCTTGTTGATCTCGTCGATCGTCATCAGCGCGACGTCTTTCAGCGACGTCTCGGAGATGGCCATCGTGCCCGACAGCGAATGCAGGACGCCAACCTTGATCGGTTCTTTTGCCTGAGCAAACGCGAGGCTCGACACGGACAAAAGCGTTGCGGCGGCGACGGCAGACAGCTTCAACAGCTCACGACGTTTCATTGCGGCTCCTTGGGTTTATTGGTGGCGAGAACGACTCCCCGGGGCCCAAAAGTGCAACTACCGTGCCATCGCATTTGGCTCATTCGAAGGGAAATTCGCGCCAAAACGGTGCCAAAGCGGCGCCAAGTCAGCGCATTTGTTCGTTGAAATGCGCCTGCTTGGGGCGCAAGAAGACAAGCACAAAACAAGCGGGGCGCAAGGGCAAACCGATGCAAAAAGAAAGGCCGGCATTGCGCCGGCCTCGGAGCCTTGCGAAAAACGGGACTCAGGAATAGCGGCGCGAAATCGATTCGGCCACGCACACGGGGCGCTCCTGCCCCTCGCGCTCGATGGTCACGGCCCAGGTCATCTGTGCGCCGGTCAACGCGGGGGCATTGGGCAGCGGCGGCAGCGCCTCCATTTCGACCAGCTTCACGCGCGCACGCACGCGGCTGCCGACCGGCACCGGCGCCGTAAAGCGAACCTTGTTCAGGCCGTAGTTCACGCCCATCTTCACGTCGGACATCTCGATCGCATTGGCCATCAGCATCGGCAGCAGCGACAGCGTCAGAAAACCGTGCGCCACCGGTGCGCCAAACGGCGACTCGCGCTTGGCGCGCTCCACATCCACATGAATCCACTGGTGATCGCCCGTGGCCTCGGCAAAGAGGTTCACCTGCTGCTGCGTGATCTCGGTCCAGTCGCTCACGGCGACTTCCTGGCCGATCAAACCTTTCAGCTCGTCGAGCGATTCGATGATGCGCATCTGGGTTGTCTCCTTGTTGTGATGCGATGAGGTGTCATCAAGCCTTCGGGCGCCGGCCAAACAAGCCCATGCCCGTGACCGTGCAGACGAGTTCGCCGCGCTGGTTGCGCGCTTCCCAGCGGTTGACCGCCACACCGCGGTCCGGCTTCGACTGCGAGGGACGCACCTCCATGCACGTGCTCGACACCGACAGCGTGTCGCCCGGATACACCGGCTTCATCCAGCGGATTTCATCCACGCCCGGTGAACCCATGCTGGCTGCCTTGCCCAGGAAGCCGGTCACCATCAGCCGCATCATGATCGAACAGGTCATCCAGCCGCTCGAAATAATGCCGCCGTAGATACTGTGCTTGGCCGCCTCTGCATCGATGTGGAACGGCTGCGGATCGTACTGCCGCGCGAAGGTCAGGATCTCTTCTTCGGTGACGGTGTAGGTGCCCATCTGCAGCGTGCGGCCGACCTCGAAATCGTCGAAGTAGAACTCGTACGAGCGTGTCGCTGCTGCGTTTTCGTTTTCCGCCATGTCGTCTCCTCCAAATGACAACGCCCCGCACGAATGCGGGGCGTCCAGGTTTGCCGTTACGCCGCCTGCTGGAAGCCGGGCAGCGATGCGAAGCGTGCCAGGTGATGATCCACATCGCCCAGCGTCGTGTTGATCATCGTCAGCCGCTTGAACATGTGTGCGGCCGGCAGTTCGTTCGTCACGCCCATGCCGCCGTGCAACTGCACCGTTTCCTGACCAACATCGCGCGCAGCCTGGCCGACACGTGCCTTGGCCGCAGACACATAGCGGCGGCGCGCCTCGACATCGCCATCTTCAAAGTGCGCAGCGGCCAGGTACGTGATCGAACGCGCCTGCTCGCCATGGATGAACATGTCGACCATGCGGTGCTGCAATGCCTGGAAGCGCGCGATGGGCACGCCAAATTGCTGGCGGGTCTTGGTGTACTCCAGCGTGGCGGCGTTCAGCGCATCGATCAAACCGATCGCTTCAGCGCACAACAGCACGCAGCCAAGATCGGCGACGGCGTCGATGGTCTCCCACGCTTCGCCGGCCTTGCCCAGCAGTGTTGCGGGCGCGTTGTCGAAGCGGATGTCTGCAGCATGCAGGTTGTCGATCGTGCGGTAGTCCTTGACCGTCACGCCAGCGGCATCGCGGTCGACCACGAAGAGCGACAGGCCCGACGTATCACGCGCTTCACCACCGGTGCGCGCCGAGACGATCAGCTTGTCTGCCTGCGCGCCGTGCACCACAACCACCTTCTCGCCGGTAAGCGTCCAACCGCCGCCCTGCTGCGTAGCGCGCGTGGTGACGTTGAACAGCTCGTAACGCGATTGGCGCTCGCCGAATGCAATGGCCAGCTTCACGGCGCCGCCAGCGACTTCTTCCAACAATGCCTCTTGGCCGCCCGCCAGCTTCAGCGCCTGGGCGCCGAGCACGGTGGCCTGATACGGTTCCACGACCAGGCCGCGACCCAGTTCCTGCATCACCACCAGCAAGTCCATCGCGCGGCCGTCGAAACCGCCTTGTGCTTCGGGCACAGGCAGCGCGGTCAGGCCCAGTTCGGCCAGTGCATCCCAGTGGCCCTGCGACACACCTTCCGGCGAATACACGACCTTGTTGCGCGCCTCAAAGCTGTAGTCCTTCTCGATGAAGCGGCGCACCGCGTCGGCCAGTTGCTTCTGTTCGTCGGTGAACGAGAAATCCATGTTTGTCTCCGCTATGTGTTCTGTCGCCGTTCTGCTCAGACGCCAAGGATCATCTGCGAGATGATGTTGCGCTGGATTTCGTTCGACCCGCCGTAGATCGAGGTCTTGCGATAGTTGAAGTAGTACGGCGCAAGCGGCGCGGCATCGTTGTCGCCCGTCGCGGCCTGCGAGGTGTCGCCTTCAAGGTAACTCGGGTCGAACGGCTGGGCGTATGGCCCCACGGCCTCCACCATCAGCTCGGTCAGCATCTGCTGGATCTGCGTGCCCTTGATCTTGAGCAGCGACGCCTCGGGCCCGGGGCCCTTGCCTGCGTTCTCGCTCGACACCACGCGCAGCACCGTCATCTCCAGCGCCAGCAGTTCGATTTCCAGCGACGCCACCTTGGCACCGAATACCGGGTCCTGCAGCAGCGGCTTGCCGTTCTTCTGGTGTTGCTTGGCAACGCGCTTGAGGAACGCCAGTTCGCGCTTGGAATTGCCCACACGTGCAATGCCCGTACGCTCGTGGCCGAGCAGGTATTTGGCGTACGTCCATCCGCGGTTCTCATCACCGATCAGGTTCTGGACGGGCACCTTCACGTTGTCGAAGAAGACCTCGTTCACCTCGTGCTCTTCGTCCAGCATGATGATCGGGCGCACGGTAATGCCCGGCGTCTTCATGTCGATCAGCAGGAACGAGATGCCTTCTTGCTTCTTGGCGTCGGGGTCGGTGCGAACCAGGCAGAAGATCATGTCGGCGTGCTGGCCGAGCGTCGTCCAGGTCTTCTGGCCGTTGACGATGTAGTGATCGCCTTCGCGCACGGCGCGTGTCTTCACGGAAGCCAGATCGGACCCGGAACCCGGCTCCGAATAGCCCTGGCACCACCAGTCGGTGCAATCAACGATGCGCGGCAGGAAGTAGCGCTTCTGCGCTTCATTGCCGTACTTCATGATCACGGGCGCGACCATGCTGACGCCGAACGGCAGCACGCCAGGTGCGCCGACCTGCGCGCACTCTTCGTCCCAGATGTGTTTTTGGATGGGGGACCAGCCGGTGCCGCCCCACTCGACCGGCCAGTGCGGTACCGACCAGCCCTTCGCTGCGAGCGCCTTGTGCCAGCGGACGAAATCGTCGCGGCTCAGGCGGCGGTGGTTCAACACCTTGTCCTGGATGTCCTTGGGCAGATTGGCTTCCAGCCAGCCGCGGACTTCCTGGCGGAACGCATCGTCGGCCGCCGAGTAGTTCAGATCCATGCCTGTCTCCTGTGGTTGGCTCCCCACCGTGGCAAATCGGCGGAGAACGTTCTGTCGGACCGGCGCGGACCTGAATCGGGGCTGCTAGTGCACGGGCTGCTTCAGCGCGTCGGGCACCAGCAGCGGCATCACGTCGATGCCTTCCTCGGCCAGTTCCTGCGCTTCCTCCCGAGACGTCGTCCCGCGGATGCCCCGCTCCGGCGCCTCGTTGTAGTGCATGCGGCGCGCCTCTTCTGCAAACCGCTCGCCGACGTCCTCGGTATTGGCAAGGACATGGCGCACGGCTTTCAGGTAGAGCTGTTGCAGGGTTGCGGATACACCGCCCTCGCCTTCGGCTGTCTTGGCGGTAGCGCCCTTCTGGGCGGCCTCCGTTCGTGACGACGACAGATTCAGGCGCGGCGCACTCGGCAAGCGCTCAACCTCGTTGTGACCGCAGACAGGACACGTCAACAGCCCGCGTTCTTGCTGCGATTGCAGGTCGGCATCGGAGCCGAACCAGCCTTCGAAGCGGTGGTCATTGGCACAGCGGAGGTCCAGCACTTTCATGATCGGTCCAGCGCATGGGGATGAGTGTATCCCCGATTCAAAAATTTGTGAACGGTCGTGCTAATTTTTTCGCACGACCGTTCGCCATGGTAGCGAAGACAGGAAAATCGTGTGATCAAGCGATGGCAGCAAGCGGCTCAGGCTGCACCTGGGGTCCAGGCTCCGGACAGGATCTTCTCAAGCCAGAACGTGCCGATGATGGTCTTCACGTCCGAAATTTTGCCATCGCGCACCCAATCGATGAGCTGACCAGCCGACGTGATGAAAGTCTCGAGAAATTCGCCTTCATCGAGCATCGCCTCGCCTTGCTTCAGATCCCGGGCAAGATAAATATCGATGAATTCGGTGGAATACGAAATGACCGGATGGATGCGTGTGAGGTAGTCCCAGCGCTCCGCCGTGTAGCCGGTTTCCTCGCGCAATTCGCGCTTGCCGCATGCCAGTGCCCCTTCTTGCGGGTCGAGCTTGCCGGCTGGAAACTCGATCATCACCCTGTCGACTGGATAGCGAAACTGGCGCTCCATGAGCACGGTGCCATCGTCGAACAGCGGAATCATCATCACTGCACCGGGATGAACCAGATATTCGCGGCTGGCATTCCGGCCGTCCGGCAGACGGACGATGTCTTGCTTGAGCGTGAGGAATTTACCCTGGTGCATCAACGCAGAGGCCACCTGCGTCTCGCGCAGGCCGGCATCCGAGTCCTGCGCAGTCTCAGAGGTTTCGTTCGACGGGGTGTGATCGGACATGGCGCTCTCTCATGCCGAGACAGCGGGAACCTGCCCGGCGGGAATTAACGGGAATCGCGGGGATGGCGTACCAGGTACTGCCACGTAAAGCCCGGAAACGCGAACACCAGCATCAGGCATGCGGTGATCGCGTAAAACTGCCAGCCTTGCGCAAACGCATTGCCCTGGCTCGATTCAATACCGAAGCCGATCAGCCCAACCACGACATACATGGCAATCAGCTCGGTGCCGCGCAGCCAGAACGGCTTGCGCGGCCAGCGTGCCGGCACCAGTGCCAGCACGCGTTGGTTGACGAACGGCAGGTTGGCACAGATCAGTGCCAACACGATGACAAACAGGCCGCCCGTCGACGTGCTCATGACGCTTGGCGTATTACGAAGCCAGCGTCAGGCGGATCGCCTGATAGCACACGGCCATCAGGCCGGCCGGGAAGATACCGAGCAACAACACCAGCAAGCCATTGATCGACAGCAGCGAGCGCAGGCCAAAGGTGGCTTCCACAGGGCCTTCGTCAGCCGGCACGTCAAAGTACATGACCTTGATGACGCGCAGGTAGTAGAACGCGCCCACCAGCGAGAACAGCACCGCCACAACGGCCAGCCACGACATGCCCGCATCGACCACGGCGCCCAGGACCGACAGCTTGGCGTAGAAGCCGACCGTCGGCGGCAGGCCCGCCAGCGACATCATGATGAACAGCATCAGCAGCGCGAACCACGGGCTCTTCTTCGACAGGCCTTTCAGGTCCGCGATGTCTTCCGCCTCGTACCCCTTGCGCGACAGCAGCAGGATGACCCCGAACGCGCCCAGTGCGGTCAGCACGTAGGTAATGGCATAGAACATCGACGCGCTGTAGGCCTGCGCCGTCAAATCCGGCTTGCCGGAGCTGACGCCCGATACCAGGCCCAGCAGCAGAAAGCCCATGTGCGAGACGGTCGAATAACCCAGCAGACGCTTGAAGTTGGTCTGCACAACGCCCGTGATATTGCCGATGGCCAGCGACACGACAGCCAGCACGATCAGCATGTTCTGCCAGTCGAATGCCAGCGGCAGCAGGCCTTCGACCAGAATACGCAGCGTCATTGCGAAGGCGGCCACCTTCGGCGCACCGGCAATCAGCAGCGTCACCGCCGTCGGCGAGCCTTGGTACACATCGGGCACCCACATGTGGAACGGCGCCACACCAAGCTTGAAGCCCAGGCCGGCAACAATGAACACCACGCCGAACACGAGGATCGTCTTGTTGATCTCGCCGTTCTTGATGGCGTCAAACACCTTGCCCAGCTCCAGCGAGCCGGTCGCACCGTACAACATCGACATGCCGTACAGCAGCAGGCCAGATGCCAGCGCGCCCAGGATGAAATACTTCATGGCCGATTCGGACGACACGTTCGAACGGCGACGCAGCGCTACCAGCGTGTACGACGCCAGCGACAACAGTTCCAGGCCCAGATAGAGCACGAGGAAGTTGTTGCCGGTGATCATCACCACCTGACCGCCCAGTGTGAACAGGGCGAACATGTAGAACTCACCCGCGTACATGTCACGGTCGGCCAGATAGCGGCGCGTGTACACCAGCGTGGCGAACAGCGTCAGCGCACAGAACGACGCCAGCACGTTGGCCATCGGATCGATCACGGCCATGTTGCCGAAGACGTAGTGCGTCTCACCGTTCGCCGCGTTCAGGGCGAACCACACCGCCAGCACCAGCGTAATCACCAGCGAAACCGGATAGGCCACGCTGCTTCGTTTCTGGCCGCGTGCCAAGTCAATCCAGTTGACGGCACCAATGCCCAGCGCGAGAAAAACGATTGGGGCAAAAGCCGCAATAGAGGAGGACGATTGCATAGTTTCTTCTCGCTGCTTACAGCTTCGACTGAGCCACGTGGGTCAGCAGATTGACCACGGACGCATGCATGACATCGGTGAAGGGCTTCGGATACAGGCCCATGTACAGGGTGGCGATCGCGAGCACGCCCAGCATGAAGAACTCGCGGCAATTCAGGTCCTTCAGCTCGGCCACATGCTTGTGGGTCACATCACCGAAGATCACGCGCTTGACCATCCACAGCGAATACGCTGCGCCAAAGATCAGCGCCGTGGCGGCCAGCAGGCCAATCCAGAAGTTGAACTTCACGGAACCCAGGATCACCATGAACTCGCCGACGAAACCCGAGGTTGCCGGCAGGCCGCAGTTGGCCATCGCAAAGAAGACCGACAGCGCCGCGAACTTCGGCATCGTGTTCACCACACCGCCGTAATCGGCAATCTGACGCGAATGCACGCGGTCATACAACACGCCAATGCACAGGAACATTGCGCCTGAGATGAAGCCGTGCGAGATCATCTGGACGATACCGCCCTCCACACCGATCTCGTTGAAGATGAAGAAGCCCAGCGTGACGAAGCCCATGTGCGCGATCGACGAATACGCGACCAGCTTCTTCATGTCGGCCTGCACCAGCGCCACCAGACCGATGTAGATCACGGCAACCAGCGAGATCGCGATGATGAATGCGGACAGGCTGTGGCTGGCATCCGGCGCGATCGGCAGCGAGAACCGCAGGAAACCGTAGGCGCCCAGCTTCAGCATGATGGCAGCCAGCACCACCGAACCACCAGTCGGCGCTTCCACGTGCGCATCCGGCAGCCAGGTGTGCACCGGCCACATCGGCACCTTCACGGCAAAGGCCATGAAGAACGCCAGGAAGATCAGGATCTGCTCGTTCATCGAAAGCTTGACCTGATGCCACTGCAGGATTTCGAACGTGCCGCTGTGGAAGTACAGGTACAGCAGAGCAACCAGCGTCAGCAAAGAGCCCAGCAGCGTGTAGAGGAAGAACTTGAATGCTGCGTAGACGCGGTTCGGGCCGCCCCACACGCCGATGATGATGTACATCGGGATCAGCGTGGCTTCGAAGAACACGTAGAACAGCAGACCGTCGAGCGACGCAAACACACCGATCATCAGACCCGACAGGATCAGGAACGCGGCCATGTACTGCGCCACGCGCTCGGTAATGACTTCCCAGGCAGCGATGACCACGATGACGGTGATGAACGCAGTCAGCACCACGAACCACATCGAAATGCCGTCGACACCCAGGTAGTAGCTGATGTGGAAGCGCTCGATCCACGACGACTTCTCGACGAACTGCATCGCAGCCGTCGTCTTGTCGAAACGTGTGATCAGCGGCAACGTCATCACAAAGCTGATCAGCGAGCCAATCAGCGACATCCAGCGGACATAACCGGGATTGCGGTCTGAGCCCGAGGCCAGCACCAGCACGCCGAAGAAGATCGGCAGCCAGATCGCAAAAGACAGAACCATTTTTGTAATCCCTTATTTGCCTGCCAGGAACACGAAATACGTCAGCAGCCCAACCGTGCCGATGATCATCGCGAACGCATAGTCATAGATGAAGCCGGACTGGAGCAGGCGCACGACCGTCGCGAACCAGCCCACCAGACGCGCGCTGCCGTTCACGACAACACCGTCGATCACACCTTGATCGCCGCCCTTCCACAGGCCTCGGCCAAACTTGACCGCACCGTTGGCAAAGACGATCTCGTTGATCTTGTCCATGTAGTACTTGTTGTCCAGCAGCTTGTAGACGCCGGAGAAGCGCTTGGCGATCGCCGCCGGAATATCCGGGCGCTTCAAGTAGAAGAACCACGACAGCACGACACCCGACACCAGCAGAATGAACGGTGCCGATGTAAAGCCGTGCAGCGCCATCGCCACCCAGCCGTGGAAGTCTTCGGCGAGGACCTTCATGGCTTCATGGTTTTCGCTGTTGAAGATGACTTCCGAGAACACCACACCGTGCTTGAAGAACTCGCCGAACAACATCGGCTGGATCGCCATTGCACCGATGATGACCGACGGAATTGCCAGCAGCACCAGCGGCACCGTCACAACCCACGGAGACTCGTGCGGCTTCTGGCCCGGGGCCAACCCATGATGATGGTCGTGGTCGCCCTCTTCCTCTTCATGGTGGTCGTCGTGGTGGGCGTGGGCCTTGCCAAAACGCTCTTCACCGTGGAACACCAGGAAGTACATGCGGAACGAGTAGAACGCGGTCACGAACACGCCCGCCAGCACGGCCCAGTAGGCGAAGCCCGCGCCGGGCAGATGCGATTCACGCACCGCTTCAATGATCGAGTCCTTCGAATAGAAGCCCGAGAAGAACGGCGTGCCGATCAGCGCCAGCGAACCCACCAGCGACGTCAACCACGTAATCGGCATGTACTTGCGCAGGCCGCCCATGTTGCGCATGTCCTGATCGTGGTGCATGCCGATGATGACCGAGCCGGCACCCAGGAACAGCAGCGCCTTAAAAAAGGCGTGCGTCATCAGGTGGAACACGGCCACTTGGTAGGCCGATGCACCCAGCGCAACGGTCATGTAGCCCAGCTGAGACAGCGTGGAGTACGCCACCACACGCTTGATGTCGGTCTGGATGATGCCCAGGAAGCCCATGAACAGCGCGGTGATGGCGCCGATGATCAGCACGAACGACAGCGCGGTGTCCGACAGCTCGAACAGCGGCGACATGCGTGCGACCATGAAGATGCCGGCCGTCACCATGGTGGCCGCGTGAATCAGTGCGGAAATGGGGGTCGGGCCTTCCATGGAGTCCGGCAGCCACACATGCAGCGGAAACTGTGCGGACTTACCCATCGCGCCGATGAACAGGCAGATGCAGGCGACCGTCAGCATGTGCCAGTCGGTGCCCGGGAAGCCGATCGTGGCCAGATTGTCGCGGGCGGCGAACACGTCGGCGTAGCTCAGGCTACCGCTGTATGCCAGCAGCAGGCCGATACCGAGCACGAAGCCGAAGTCACCCACCCGGTTGACCAGGAACGCCTTCATGTTGGCGTAGATGGCCGTCGGACGCTTGAACCAGAAGCCGATCAACAGGTAAGACACCAGACCCACGGCTTCCCAGCCGAAGAACAGCTGCAGGAAGTTGTTGCTCATCACGAGCATCAACATCGAGAAGGTGAACAGCGAGATGTACGCGAAGAAACGGTTGTAGCCGTCGTCTTCCGCCATATAGCCGATGGTGTAGATGTGCACCATCAAGGAGACGAAGGTCACCACGCACATCATCATCGCCGTGAGCGAATCGATGAGGAAGCCGACTTCCATCTTCAGCGACCCCACCGTCATCCATTCGTAGACGGTGCCGTTGTAACCGGCGCCGTTGATGACGTCGGACAGCGTCAGCGCCGACAGAATGAAGGCGATCGCAACACCGAGGATGGTGACGCTGTGGGATGCCGTACGGCCGATCTTCTCGCCAAAGAACTTGGTGCCGAACAGCCCGGCGATCGCCGCGCCGGCCAGCGGCGCGAGCGGGATCGCCAGCAGCAGGTTGGGATTGAGCGTGGTAGCCATGGAACGCTTCTTATAGGTGGATGCGGAGGTCAGCCCTTGAGGCTGTCCAGATCGTCGACGTTGATGGTGTCCAGATTACGGAACAGCACCACCAGGATGGCGAGACCGATCGCGGATTCCGCCGCGGCCACCGTCAGGATGAAAAACACGAACACCTGCCCCGCCAGATCCCCCAGGTAATGGGAGAACGCGACGAAGTTCAGGTTGACCGCCAAGAGCATCAGTTCGATCGCCATCAGCAGCACGATGACGTTCTTGCGGTTCAGGAAGATGCCGACGATGCTGATGGCAAACAGCACCGCGCCGAGCACGAGGTAATGGGCAAGGGATAGCGAAGACATATGGGTTCTCCCGGGGCTCAGCTCTTGGATTCAGCCGAAGCTGCGCCAGCCGACTTTTCCGCCGGCATCGAGACCAGACGCACGCGGTCCTTGCGCTTCACGCGGATTTGCTCGGACACGTTCTGGGCCTTGGTGTCCTTGCGGCGGCGTGCGGTCAGCGCCACGGCCGCGACAATCGCGAGCAGCAGCACCGCGCCGGCCACTTCAAAGGCATAGATGTAATCGGTGTAGATCAGCTTCCCGAGCGCCTGCGTGTTCGGGCCGGTAAAGCCCTTCGGCAACTCCTGCACGGGCTGCACGCGGCCCATGAAGGTCTTAGTCAGCACCACAGCCATTTCCAGGATGATGACGACGCCCACGAAGGCTGCCATCGGCACGTAGGTCCAGAAATCGCGTCGCAGGTGTTCGATGTCGATATCGATCATCATCACCACGAACAGGAACAGCACCATCACTGCCCCAACGTAGACCAGTACCAGCGTGATGGCGAGGAATTCCGCCTTGAGCAGCATCCAGATCGCCGCCGCAGTAAAGAACGAGAGCACGAGGAAAAGCGCCGCGTGCACCGGGTTCTTCGCGGTGATGACCTTCAGCGCTGCGAGCACCAGCACGAGCGCGAAACAATAGAAGATGATCGTCGTGATTTCCATGATCCTGGCACGGGCCGTTTTGCGGCACGCGCTTGTCCAAAGCCGCGGTGGCATGACGCCACCGCAACTGGTTGGCTCTCGAAGAGCCGTTGTCCAACCGGGATGTCAACTGCAACGCCCGCCAACTCCGGCTGCACGGCGGACGTCTTGAGTCAGCGGTACTTTGCGTCGGCCGCCTTGTTGGCCGCAATTTCCGGCTCGAAGCGATCACCCACGGCCAGCAGCATGTCCTTGGTGAAATACAGATCGCCGCGCTTTTCACCGTGGTATTCCAGGATGTGCGTCTCGACGATGGCGTCCACCGGGCAAGCCTCTTCACAGAAGCCGCAGAAAATGCACTTGGTCAGGTCGATGTCATAGCGCGTGGTGCGACGGGTGCCGTCGTCGCGCTGATCCGACTCGATCGTAATGGCCAGGGCCGGGCAAACGGCTTCGCACAGCTTGCACGCAATGCAGCGCTCTTCGCCGTTCGGATAGCGACGCAGCGCATGCAGACCGCGAAAGCGCGGCGACAGCGGCGTCTTCTCTTCCGGAAAGAGAACAGTGATCTTGCGCGCAAACAGGTAGCGCCCGGTCAGCGCCAGCCCCTTGAAGAGTTCCTTCAGGAGCAGGCTGTTAAAGAATTCCTTGATGGCAAGCAACATGGTGCCTTCCTATTGTCCCGTTACTTCCAGATGTTCCACGGCGACACCAACCAGATGGCGACGACGACAAGCCAGCCCACAGTGAGCGGAATGAAGATCTTCCAGCCCAGACGCATGATCTGGTCATAGCGATAACGCGGGAACGATGCGCGCAACCAGATGAAGACCGACAGCAGCAGGAAAACCTTGATCAGCAGCCAGAAGAAGCCCGGAATCCAGTTGAGGACCGGTGCGTCGATCGGCGAAGCCCAGCCGCCCAGGAACAGGGTCGCCGTCAGCGCCGAGATCACGATCATGTTGATGTACTCGGCCAGGAAGAACAGCGCGAACGCCATGCCCGAGTACTCGATCATGTGGCCGGCCACGATTTCGGATTCGCCTTCCACCACATCGAACGGGTGGCGGTTCGTTTCAGCCACACCCGAGATGAAGTAGACGCCGAACATCGGCAGCAGCGGCAGCCAGTTCCAAGACAGGATGTTGATACCGTGACCTGCAAAGAAACCGCGGTTCTGCGAGTTAACGATGTCCGACAGGTTCAGGCTGCCCGTCACCATCAGCACCGTCACGAGCGCGAAGCCCATCGCGATTTCGTACGAAATCATCTGTGCCGAGGCACGCATCGCACCGAGGAACGCGTACTTCGAGTTCGAAGCCCAGCCCGCCAGAATCACGCCGTACACGCCGACCGAACTGATCGCCATCACGTACAGCAGGCCGGCGTTGATGTTCGACACCATCGCCTCGGCCTGGAACGGAATCACCGCCCAGATCGCGACGGCGGGCATCAGCACCATCAGCGGCGCGATGATGTACATGCCACGGCTGACCGCGCTCGGCACCATGACTTCCTTGAGCAGCAGCTTCAGCACGTCGGCAATCGGCTGCAGCAGGCCCATCGGGCCCACGCGATTCGGGCCCAGACGCACGTGCATCCAGCCGATAAGTTTGCGCTCCCACAGGATCAGGTAAGCCACGCACAGCAGCAGCGGCAGAATGATGCAGACCGCACGGACCAGCGTCCAGATCAGCGGCCACCACCCACCGAAGGTGGCGGTACCGAAAGAAGTAATCGACTCGATCATGTTGACCCTTACACCGTAGCCGCCAGCGCGGACGATTCAACCTTCTCAACGCTTACCGCACCGAACATGGCACCCAGCTGCGCCGAGGCCTCGGTCGCGGCGGGCACACGGATCACACCGGAAGCCAGCGACTTGTCCAGCACAGCCGGCAGCACCACACTGGTCTGCCCTTGCGTCACGCGCACGGCATCACCATTGGCCAGGCCCAGCTGTGCATAGAGATCTGCCGGCACGCCAGCACGCACTGCGGCGCGTGCTGCAGCCGTCAGTTGCAGGGAGCCCGCACGACGCACGATCGGGTCGGCGTGGTAGATCGGCACATCGGCCAGACGTTCGATGCCTGCCGCAGCGGCAGCAGGCGCGGCGGTCTGTGCGGTCGTCGCGTTCGACAAACGCTCGCTGACGGGCTCTGCCAGCACCTCGTCGCGCACCACTTCCGAGCTGTCGTATTCAAACCCCGAGACGTTCAGCAGGTTGCCCAGCACGCGCAGAACTTTCCACGCCGGACGCGAATCGCCCAGGCCGCGCACAACGCCGTTGAAGCTTTGCGGCAAACCTTCGCAGTTGATGAACGTGCCCGACGTTTCCGTGAACGGAGCCGTCGGCAGCAGCACGTCCGCGTACTCAAGGGCGGCGCGGGAAGCAAACGGGGCGAGCACGATCACGGTGTCAGCCTGGTCCAGTGCAGCACGGGCTTGCACGGGGTTCGCGGTATCGAATTCCGGCTCAGCGCCCAGCAGCACGTAAGCGCGACGCGGTTGCGCCAGCATGGCGGCGGCGTCCAGACCATTGCCTTGCGGCAACGCACCGGCAATGTAGCCGCCCACGGTGTTGGCCGCTTCCGTCAGGAAGCCCAGCGTCGCGCCGGTCTGCTGCGCCACCCACTGGGCCAGCGCATGCAGTTGCGAGAACTGCGGATGCGCCACAGCAGCGTTCCCGAGGAACACAGCCTTACGCTCTCCCGACGCAAGGCTCGCAGCGATGCGTTTGGCAACCTCACCGGCTTCGATACCATCGGTGCCACCCGGGCGGGCAACGTTGTTGGCAGCCGCCACCGCCACCGCTACTTGCGACAGCAGCGACAGCCATTGCGACGGCGCGCCCAGCAAATGCGTTGCAGGCATCAGCAAATCTTCGCCACCTGCGCCGATCACGCTCAGTTGCGCGCCCTTCTTGCCTGCCTGACGCAGACGCGCGGCCAGCAGCGGGTGATCCTTGCGAAGGAAAGAGCCTACGACCAGCGTACGCTGCAGCAGCGACACGTCGGCGATTGGCATGCCGAGCCACGGAGCACCCGCCGGCTTGACCGAGAAATCGGACTGACGCAGACGGAAGTCGACGTTGTCGCTGCCAATGCCGCGCACCAGTTTTTGAAACAGGAACAGCTCTTCCAGCGTGCTGTGCGGGCTGGCCAATGCACCAATCTGCTCAGCGCCGTGATCACGCTTGATTTCGTTCAAGCCGTTGGCCACGTATTCCAGCGCGGTGGTCCAGTCGACCGCCTTCCACTGACCGCCTTGCTTGAGCATCGGCTGGGTCAGACGGTCGTCGCTGTTCACGCCTTCATAGGCGAAACGGTCCTTATCGGACAGCCAGCATTCGTTGATGGCTTCGTTGTCGAGCGGCAGAACGCGCATCACGCGCTGATTCTTCGTCTGGACGATCACGTTGGCGCCCAGGCCATCGTGCGGCGACACCGACTTGCGGCGTGCCAGTTCCCACGTACGGGCCGAATAGCGGAACGGCTTGCTGGTCAGCGCGCCAACGGGGCACAGGTCGATCATGTTGCCCGACAACTCGGAGTCAACAGTCTGACCGACGAACGTCGTGATCTCGGAATGCTCGCCGCGGTTGAGCATGCCCAGTTCCATCACGCCGGCAATTTCCTGGCCGAAACGGACGCAGCGTGTGCAGTGAATGCAGCGCGTCATCTCTTCCATGGAGATCAGCGGGCCCACATTCTTGTGGAACACCACACGCTTCTCTTCCTGGTAGCGCGATTCAGACTTGCCGTAGCCCACGGCCAAGTCCTGCAACTGGCACTCGCCGCCCTGGTCACAGATCGGGCAATCCAGCGGGTGGTTGATCAGCAGGAACTCCATCACGGACTTCTGCGCCTTCACTGCCTTCTCGGAATTTGTGAAGACCTTCATGCCCGCGGTGACGGGCGTGGCGCAGGCCGGCAGCGCCTTGGGCGCCTTCTCGACCTCGACCAGGCACATCCGGCAGTTGGCCGCGACCGACAGTTTGCGGTGATAGCAAAAGTGAGGAATGTAGGTGCCCGTCTGGCGGGCCGCCTCCATCACCAGGCTGCCTTCGGCAACCTCGACCTTCTTGCCATCAATTTCGATTTCAACCATGTTCTGCCACGCTTAAAGGTAGGTGGGCACCATGCACTGCTTGTGTTCGACGTGATACGCGAACTCATCCCAGTAGTGCTTGAGCATGCCGCGGACCGGCATCGCAGCGGCATCGCCGAGTGCGCAGATGGTCCGGCCCATGATGTTTTCGGCCACGTTGTTCAGCAGGTCCAGGTCTTCCTGGCGGCCCTTGCCGTGCTCGATGCGATCGACGACGCGGTACAACCAGCCGGTGCCTTCACGGCACGGCGTGCACTGGCCGCACGACTCTTCGTAATAGAAATACGACAGGCGCAGCAGCGACTTCACCATGCAGCGCGTTTCGTCCATCACGATGACGGCGCCCGAACCCAGCATCGAGCCCGCCTTGGCGATCGAGTCGTAGTCCATGTCGGAGGCCATCATCAGATCAGCCGGCACCACCGGCGCCGACGATCCACCCGGGATGACCGCCTTCAGCTTCTTGCCACCGCGCATGCCGCCCGCAAGCTCCAGCAGCTTGGAGAACGGGGTGCCGAGCGGAATCTCGTAGTTGCCCGGACGCTCCACGTCGCCGGACACAGAGAAGATCTTCGAGCCGCCGTTGTTCGGCTTGCCCATCTTCAGGTAGTTATCCGGACCGATGGCCAGCAGGAACGGCACCGCGGCAAAGGTTTCGGTGTTGTTGATGGTGGTCGGCTTGCCGTACAGGCCAAAGCTCGCGGGGAACGGCGGCTTGAACCGCGGCTGGCCCTTCTTGCCTTCCAGCGACTCGAGCAGTGCGGTCTCTTCACCGCAGATGTACGCGCCATAACCATGGTGCGCATGCAGCTGGAAGTTGAAGCCGGACCCCAGGATGTTGTCACCGAGGAAGCCCGCAGCGCGCGCCTCTTCCAGTGCCTGTTCGAAGATCTTGTATTCGTTCCAGATCTCGCCGTGGATGTAGTTGTAGCCCACGGTGATGCCCATCGCGTAGCCGCCGATGGCCATGCCTTCGATCAGCGCGTGCGGGTTGTACCGGATGATGTCGCGATCCTTGAACGTGCCCGGCTCGCCTTCGTCCGTGTTGCAAACGAGATACTTCTGGCCCGGAAACTGACGCGGCATGAAGCTCCACTTCAGGCCCGTGGGGAAGCCTGCACCGCCACGGCCGCGGAGGCCAGAGGCCTTCACGTCGGCAATGACCTGCTCGGGGGTGATCTTCTCAGTGAGGATGCGTTTCAGCTGCTGATAGCCGCCACGCTTGACGTAATCTTCGAGGTGCCAGTTGTCGCCGTTCAGACCGGCGAGAATCAACGGCTGGATATGTCGATCGTGCAGGGAGGTCATTTACTTGCCTGCTCCGTTGGTCGGCGCCTTCGACTGGAGGTCGGCGATCAGCGCGTCGAGCTTCTCGTTGCTCATGAAGCTGCACATGTGGGTGTTGTTGACGATCATGACCGGTGCATCACCGCACGCGCCCATGCATTCGCCTTCCTTCAGCGTGAAGTTGCCGTCGGCGGTGGTCTCGTTGAAACCGATGCCCAGCTTCTTCTTCAGGTAGTCGGCAGCACGTTCGCCGCCCGACAGCGCGCACGGCAAGTTCGTGCACACCGACAGTTTGAATCGGCCAACCGGCTTGGTGTCGTACATGTTGTAGAACGTCGCCACTTCCTCGACCCACACCGGCGGCATTTCGAGGTACTCGGCCACGAACTGCATGACTTCGGGCGAGACCCAGCCTTTCTCGCTCTGCGCGACCGCCAGCGCCGCCATCACGGCGGACTGCTTCTGGTCGGCGGGATATTTCGCGACCGCCCGGTCGATTTCCTTGAGAGCTTCTGCTGATAGCATGTTCGTTGCGATTGGTGCGGGACGCGGGGCGTATTACCTGACTGCCTTACCCCGGCGTGCGTCCTCGTTTCACAGCCGCGCTTGCCTGCGCGTCAAACCGTTGTTTCCTGCGGGTTCAGCGATCGATCTCGCCAAACACGATGTCCTGCGTACCGATGATCGTGACGGCATCGGCAATCATGTGACCCTTCGCCATTTCGTCGAGCGCGGCCAGATGAACGAAACCCGGTGCGCGGATCTTCAGACGGTACGGCTTGTTGGCGCCGTCGGAGATGGCATAGATGCCGAACTCGCCCTTCGGGTGCTCAACGGCGGCATACGCCTCGCCTTCTGGCACATGCATACCTTCGGTGAAGAGCTTGAAGTGGTGAATCAGCTCTTCCATGTTGGTCTTCATGTCCACGCGCGACGGCGGCGCCACCTTGTGGTTATCGGTGATCACCGGGCCCGGGTTCTTGCGCAGCCACTCAATGCACTGACGGATGATGCGATTGCTCTGGCGCATTTCTTCCACGCGCACCAGATAACGGTCGTAGCAATCGCCGTTCACGCCGACCGGGATATCGAAATCGATGCGGTCGTAAACCTCGTACGGCTGCTTCTTGCGCACATCCCATTCGATGCCCGAACCGCGCAGCATCGCGCCGGAGAAGCCCTTGTTCAGTGCGCGCTCCGGGCTCACCACGCCGATGCCAACCAGGCGCTGCTTCCAAATCCGGTTGTCCGTCAGCAGCGTTTCGTATTCGTCAACGTACTTCGGGAAGCGGTTGGTGAAGTCTTCAATGAAATCCAGCAGCGAGCCCGAACGCGCTTCGTTCAGGGCGGCCAAGGCTTTCTCATTGCGCACCTTGGATGCCTTGTATTGCGGCATCGTGTCGGGCAGGTCGCGATACACGCCGCCCGGACGGTAGTAGGCCGCGTGCATGCGCGCGCCCGACACCGCCTCGTACATGTCGAACAGATCCTCGCGCTCGCGGAAGGCGTACAGGAACACCGCCATGGCACCCACGTCCAGCGCGTGCGAACCGATCCACATCAGGTGGTTCATGATCCGCGTGATCTCGTCGAACATGACGCGGATGTACTGGGCGCGCAGCGGCACCTCGAGACCCAGCAGGCGCTCGATTGCCATCACGTAGGCGTGCTCGTTGACCATCATCGACACGTAGTCGAGACGGTCCATGTACGGCACGCTTTGAATCCAGGTCTTCTGTTCGGCGAGCTTTTCCGTCGCGCGATGCAGCAGACCGATGTGCGGGTCGGCACGTTGAATGACTTCGCCGTCCAGCTCAAGCACAAGGCGCAGCACGCCGTGCGCGGCCGGGTGTTGCGGACCGAAGTTCAGGGTGTAGTTCTTGATATCTGCCATGATCGGGCGCCCTTCAGTGCTTCAGACCACCGTATTGATCTTCACGGATCACACGCGGCGTAATCTCGCGCGGCTCGATGGTTACCGGCTGGTAGACCACGCGGCGCTGCACCGGGTCGTAACGCATTTCCACGTAACCAGACACGGGGAAGTCCTTGCGGAACGGATGGCCAATGAAGCCGTAGTCGGTCAGGATGCGGCGCAGGTCCGGATGGCCTTCGAACACCAAGCCATAGAGGTCAAACGCTTCACGCTCATACCAGTCAGCGGAATTCCAGATCGTGGTCACGGACGGCACCACGGGCAGATCGTCGTCCGGCGCGAACACGCGTACGCGGACACGCCAGTTGTGCGTGATCGACAGCAAATGCACCACAGCGGCAAAACGGGGGCCGTTCCAGGCACCGTCGCCGTAGTCGGCATAATCGACGCCACACAGGTCGATCAGTTGCTCGAATTTGAGCGCGACATCGTCGCGCAGGGTGTGCATGACGTCGTAGTAATCGGCAGCCTTCACTACGAGAGTGAGTTCGCCGATCGACTCGGTCAGGCTTTGAACGCGATTACCCAGCGCCTTTTCCAGCGCGGCCTTCAGGGTGGCAAGCTTCTCGGTCATGTCAGGCCTTGCGCGCGATGGTGTTGGTGCGGCGGATCTTGGCCTGCAACTGGATGATGCCGTAGATCAGCGCTTCGGCCGTCGGCGGGCAGCCGGGCACGTACACGTCGACCGGCACGATGCGATCACAGCCGCGAACGACAGAATACGAGTAGTGGTAGTAGCCGCCGCCGTTCGCGCACGAGCCCATCGAGATGACCCAGCGAGGCTCGGCCATCTGGTCGTACACCTTGCGCAGCGCCGGCGCCATCTTGTTGCACAGCGTGCCGGCCACGATCATCACGTCAGACTGACGCGGTGACGGGCGAAACACGACGCCGAAACGGTCCAGGTCGTAACGCGACGCGCCAGCGTGCATCATTTCCACGGCACAGCATGCCAGACCGAACGTCATCGGCCACAGGGACCCAGTACGGGTCCAGTTGATCAGCTTGTCAGCGGTTGTCGTGACAAAGCCTTCGTTGAGTACGCCTTCGATCGCCATTTCACATCACTCCCAATCGAGCGCGCCTTTTTTCCAGATGTAGACGAAGCCCACGAGAAACTCGAGAAGAAACACGCCCATCGCGAAGAACCCCGGCCAGCCGATCTCACGCAGCGCCACGCCCCAAGGGAAGAGGAACGCGGTCTCCAGATCGAACAGGATGAACAGGATGGCGATGAGGTAATAGCGCACGTCGAACTTCATGCGCGCGTCTTCGAATGCTTCGAAGCCGCACTCGTACGGCGAGAGCTTGTCAGGATCGGGATTGTTCGGACCGAGGACTCGGCCGATGGTCATCAGAGCAAGGCCAAGGCCAACACCGACAACGATGAACAACAGTACGGGGAAATAGGCTTCGAGGTTCAAGGGACGCCCGCCTTTTTGAATGGTTGCAACAGCACTGCCCGCAGGCGGCGCCTTGTCGCCCCATCGAAGGCGCCGGGTCCGCAGCCTTACGACGCCTCGACTGCGCATCGTCTTGCGGAGGGGCCTGCGCGGAACATCCCGTGGAACAGACCCCGAATTTGATTGGTGCCGACGGCGAGACTCGAACTCGCACAGCTTTCGCCACTACCCCCTCAAGATAGCGTGTCTACCAATTTCACCACGTCGGCTGGGGGAAGAAACTCTATCAGGAACCCGGTTGAGACTTAGCGCCCCTGCCCGTTTTCCGTATTGTTTCAAGCCTTGCATTCTACCGCAAAGCGAAGCTTTTGTTCAATGCACAAAGAAAAATCTTATGCTTCGCGGCGCGCTGAAAAACCCAGACAGTACGCCGCGATCGTTACATCAAATTACTTGGGCACGGCCGGCGAGGAAGCTGCACCCGGAGCAGCGGCGGGAGCCGAGGCTGCCGGCGCCGATGCCGTCGACGTAACAGGTGCGACCGAACCCATCACACCCGCAGACACGCTGCCCTTGCTGGTGCCGATCAGCGTCAGCGCCAGCGTGGCAATGAAGAACACCGTAGCCAGCACGGCCGTCGTACGCGACAGGAAGTTGGCCGAGCCCGTGGCACCAAACAAGCTACCCGAGGCCCCCGAGCCAAACGCCGCCCCGACGTCGGCGCCCTTGCCGTGCTGCAGCAGCACCAAACCAATCACGCCGAGCGCGCTCAGAATTTGCGCCACCAGCAGCAGAGTCTTCAGAATTGCCATTTCGTTTCTCTCAATATTATGTTGCAGCCGCACATGGGGACATGGCGACCCGATTCGTCGTTTATGCGCGACCGATCGCCAGGAAATCTTCCGCCTTCAGCGATGCGCCGCCGATCAGGCCGCCGTCGATGTCCGCCATAGCAAACAATTCGCCGGCATTGTCGGGCTTGACGCTGCCGCCATACAGAATCGCCAGGCGCTGCGCCACACCAGCGTCACGGGCAGCAACGCGCGCCCGCAGGAACGCGTGCACAGCTTGCGCCTGCTCGCTCGTGGCGGTTTTGCCGGTGCCGATGGCCCAAACCGGCTCGTAGGCCACGACGATACGGCCCAGCTGCTCCACCGACAGCGCCTCCAGCACCGCATCCAGCTGCCGACCGACCACTTGCTCGGTCTCACCTGCTTCGCGTTGCGCCAGCGTTTCGCCTACGCAGACGATCGGGGTGATGCCGTGTTCCAGCGCGCGCAGGGCCTTGGTCGCCACTTGCGCATCGGTTTCGCCGTGGTACGAGCGGCGCTCCGAGTGGCCAACGATCACGTAGCCGCAACCAAATTCCGACAGCATCGAGGCCGCCACTTCGCCCGTAAAGGCGCCGCGCGCTTCAGCGGACACGTCCTGCGCGCCCCAGGCCACCGCAGAACCGGTGAGCAGCGACTGGCACTGCGCCAGGTACGGGAACGGCGCACACACTGCCAGCGCGGCGCCGGTTTTGCCTGCGGCCTTGATCTGTTCAAGCAGCGCGGCGTTCGTGCTCAGGCTGCCATGCAGCTTCCAGTTGCCCACCACCAGCTTCGGTCTTGCGTTCACGTTTTGCCCGGTCGACTGTCAAATAAACCCGGCATTCTACCGCGGCGGCAAAAACAGGGTCAATTTTGGCGTCTTAGCGTCAATCCCAAACCAACATGATCTTGCCGATATGCGCGCTCGATTCCATCAAGGCATGCGCCTGCGCCGCCTGTGCGGCCGGCATGACCTCGTGCACGACCGGCTTGATACGCCCCGACGACAGCAACGGCCAGACGGTTTCATACAGATTGGCGGCGATGGCCGCCTTGAATGCAACCGGACGCGGGCGCAGCGTCGAGCCCGTCAGCGTGATGCGTCGACGCAGGATGTCGCCGAGCGGCACCTCGGCCTTGGCACCGCCCAACAGCGCAATCAAGACGATGCGGCCGTCGTCGGCGGTGCAGGCGATTTCGCGCGCGACATAGCTGCCGCCGACCATGTCGAGCACCACGTCAGCGCCGCGTCCCGTTTCGGCCTTGACGATTTCGACGAAATCTTCGGTCTTGTAATTGATGGCGCGCGTGGCACCCAGTTCGACGCAGGCGGCGCACTTGTCGGCGCTCCCCGCCGTTGCGAAAACGCGGTGGCCCAATGCGGAGGCGATCTGAATAGCCGTCGTGCCGATGCCGCTGGAGCCGCCTTGCACGAGCAATGTTTCATCGGCACCGTGCGCGCCCTGCCCCAGCAAGCCGCGATCGAACACGTTCGACCAAACGGTGAAGTAGTTCTCCGGCAACGCAGCCGCTTCGACATCGGACAGGCCAGCCGGCACAGGCAGCACTTGACCCAGAGGCGCGGTGCAAAACTCCGCGTAGCCGCCGCCTTGCACCAGTGCGCAGACGCGATCGCCCACCTTCAGGCCGTAGCGATTGTCAGCATGCGCCAGATCGCCACTGACGATCTCGCCGGCAACTTCCAGCCCCGGAATATCCGAGGCGCCGGGCGGCACCGGATAGTTGCCCGTACGCTGAAATACATCCGGCCGGTTCACGCCGGCAGCGCGCACGCGGATCAGCACCTCGCCGGCCTTGGCTTCCGGCATCGGCCGCTCGCCAAGCTGCAAGACTTCGGGGCCACCGTATTGCGTGATTTCAATCGCTTTCATGGGAATCGGATCAATGAGGTTAAGACGCAGGGCGTGAGTTACGAGACGCTACGCTTGGGCTCGACAAAGTGCTGCGGAATGCCGCGGGTGGTCTCGCGCATGATTTCTTGTTTGCCGTGGACGATGCCGTCGGCGATCTTGCCGATATGCAATTTGAGCCACATCTCCGTCGGCGAGCCAGCGCGATAGTCGGCCGGGCCGAGCATGTCGACGCGGTCATCCGCACGCAAGTTGTCGGCCTGTTCGAATGAGCGAGGGCTCTCAGGGTTGTAGACCGCATAGGTGCGGCCACCGCCCTTGCGGGCAACCGAAAACGCGGGAATATCGCTCGGCCCATCCGCCACGTAGATCATGTTGGCGAAGGGCACGCGGCGCTCGTCCTCGGCAATCGACGAATTCACGCTCACCGCTTCCGGGTGCTTGTTGACGCCCTTGTTGATCTCGAACAGCGCCCGCGTCTTGGTGGTGTTGTCGATGGCGTAGATGACTTCCGAGATGACCGGCCGCCCGTTTGCGCTCGACTCGGGCGCCTCGAGGAATTCACAGCCCCATACGCCGTCGATGTATGGGGCGATGGGCGAACCTTTGATCATCTCTGTCAGGCCTGTGCTGACAATGTAGTGCTCGAGCTTGATGTCGAACGCCTGGTACGCCGCGTTGTCGCGCACCCACGCTTTGCTGCGTTCGAAAAAATTGGTCACGCCGGGAAAGAATTCGAGTTCAGCGCCCAGCTCGCGCAGCGTGGCATTGTCGAGGCCGCCCATGCGTCCGTCGCGCACATGACGCAGCAGCACGTTGAGGTAGAACGTTTCCTGGTTGACCTTCTGGCCGCGCGATTCGATTTCGCGCGCGCCAGCAGCCACTTCGTCCCAGAAACCCTGCTCGGCGATATTGAAACGGTCGAACAACGGCACTTGCATGTAGCGCGGGATCAGCGTCTTGTCGAAATCCCAGACGATGGCGATGCGGTTTTGCTCGAACAGACGGCTCATGATGGGGCGCGAAGAGACAACGGGAGGGAACTCGCGACGCAGTGTAAACAAAAAAACGGCTGGACATCGTCCAGCCGTTTTTCTTGGCGAAAACCGCTCGCTTACTGCTGTTGTTGCTGCTGTTGCTGCGAGGCAGCGTCGCCAGCACCCGGGGCTTGCGGTGCAGCGGCAGGCACGTCGCCTTCTTCAGCCTTGGCAGCCTTGATCGACAGACGCATGCGGCCCTTCTCGTCGGTGCTCAGCAGCTTCACGCGCACGGCCTGGCCTTCCTTCACATAGTCGGAAACCTGGTTCACGCGCTCGTTGGCGATTTCCGAGATGTGCAGCAGACCGTCCTTGCCCGGCAGGATGTTCACGATCGCGCCGAAGTCCAGCAGCTTCAGAACCGTGCCGTTGTAGATCTTGCCCACTTCGGCCTCGGCCGTGATGCCTTCGATGCGACGCTTGGCTTCTGCCATGCCTTCCGACGAAGTCGACGCGATAGTGATCGTGCCGTCTTCCTGGATGTCGATCGTGCAGCCGGTTTCCTTGGTCAGCGCCTGGATGGTCGAACCGCCCTTGCCGATCACGTCGCGAATCTTCTCCGGATTGATCTTGACGGTGATCATGCGCGGGGCGTGCTCCGACAGCTCGGTGCGAGCGCCGCCCATGGCAGCCTGCATCTTGCCCAGGATGTGCAGACGGCCTTCCTTGGCTTGCGCCAGCGCCACCTGCATGATTTCCTTGGTGATGCCCTGCACCTTGATGTCCATCTGCAGCGCGGTGATACCAGCGTCGGTACCCGCCACCTTGAAGTCCATGTCGCCCAGGTGATCTTCGTCACCCAGAATGTCGGTCAGCACGGCGAACTTGTTGTCTTCCAGGATCAGGCCCATGGCCACGCCGGCCACGTGCGCCTTGAGGGGCACGCCAGCATCCATCAGTGCCAGCGAACCGCCGCACACCGAAGCCATCGACGACGAGCCGTTCGACTCGGTGATTTCCGACACCAGACGGATCGTGTAAGCGAATTCGTCGTCCTTCGGCAGCACCGGGATCAGCGCGCGCTTGGCCAGACGGCCGTGGCCGACTTCGCGGCGCTTCGGGCTGCCCACGCGACCGGTTTCGCCCGTGGCGAACGGCGGCATGTTGTAGTGGAGCATGAAGCGGTCACGGTACTCGCCTTGCAGCGCGTCGATGATCTGCTCGTCGCTCTTGGTGCCGAGCGTGGCCACCACCAGCGCTTGCGTTTCACCGCGCGTGAACAGAGCCGAGCCGTGGGCACGGGGCAGCACCGACGAACGGATCTCGATCGGGCGCACCGTGCGGGTGTCGCGGCCGTCGATACGCGGTTCGCCGTTCAGGATCTGACCGCGCACGATCTTCGATTCGAGTTCGAACAGGATGTTGTCGACTTCCACGCCGTCGGCTTCCACACCGGCTTCGGCCAGCTTGGTCGCAACCGACTTGTAGACTTCCTTCAGCTTCTGGCTGCGGGCCGACTTCTGGCGCAGTTGGTAAGCGGCTTGCAGATCGGCCAGGCCCAGCTCGGACACCTTGGCGACCAGCGCTTCGTTCTTCGGAGCAGCTTGCCAATCCCACTCGGGCTTACCGCCGTCGCGCACCAGTTCGTGGATCGCGTTGATGGCGATCTGCATCTGCTCGTGGCCGTACACCACGGCGCCCAGCATGACTTCTTCCGACAGCTGCTGCGCTTCGGACTCGACCATCAGCACGGCACGCTCGGTACCGGCCACAACCAGGTCCAGATCCGAATGCGCGAGTTGAGCGCGATTCGGGTTCAGCAGGTATTGACCATCCTTGTAACCCACGCGGGCAGCGCCCACCGGGCCGTTGAACGGCAGACCCGACACGGCCAGCGCAGCCGAAGCCGCCACCAGCGCCGGAATGTCAGCCGGCACTTCCGGGTTCATCGACAGCACGTGGATCACGACCTGGACTTCGTTGTAGAAGCCTTCCGGGAACAGCGGACGCAGCGGACGATCGATCAGACGCGAGGTCAGCGTTTCGTTTTCCGACGGACGGCCTTCGCGCTTGAAGAAGCCACCCGGGATCTTGCCGGCGGCGTAGGTCTTCTCGAGGTAATCGACGGTCAGCGGGAAGAAGTCCTGGCCCGGCTTCGGGTTCTTGGCGCCCACCACGGTGGCGAGCACGACGGTGTCGTCCATGTCGAGCAGCACAGCGCCGCTCGCCTGACGGGCGATCTCACCCGTCTCCATGCGGACCTTATGGCCGCCCCATTGGAATTCTTTGACGACCTTATTGAACATGGTCATAGCATCTCCTGTTCGGTATTCGCGGCGCGCTTCATTGCGCTTCACCGCGACAAACACGTTCCCGTAAGACGGTGCGGTTGCAGAGGTGTGTTTTATGCCATTCCAGCGCAGCGCTGGCATCAATGCCGCGTTGGAATGACACAAGGCCCTGCTTCCTGCCGCCCCCGGTCCTTGGCAGCCGCTTCATCTTGAACTGGCCGACTGCCATCACTCACCGGTTGCCCGGCGCGGCCACAAACGCAGCCGCCAAAAACAAAATGCCTGCATCAGCACGCTGACGCAGGCACTTTTCATCACGCGCAGTGCGTGATACCCACCATTACTTACGCAGACCCAGCTTCGCAACCAGGGCGGTGTAACGGTCAGCGTCCTTGCTCTTGAGGTAGTCCAGCAGACGGCGACGACGGCTCACCATGCGGAGCAGGCCGCGACGGCTGTGGTGATCCTTCATGTGCGCCTTGAAGTGCGGCTGCAGTTCGTTGATGCGAGCGGTCAGCAATGCAACTTGCACTTCCGGGCTACCCGTATCGTTGGCGCTGCGGCCGTTATCTTTGACGATGTCTTGCTTTTTGATGTCAGCGACGGACATTTTGATTCCTTTGACTTGCGGACACTGCAGCGCCTGAATAGCCGCCGTTGGTGCCGTGTTGAACAATGATCTTGCCGCCCCACCCGAGTCTGGACCTGGACAGCAAGACCGCGATTATAGCCTAGAACCCCACTCCAGCGACAGCCCCACCCTCGTTTCCGTCAATAGCGCGCCATCTTGCACGTCGTTGGGAGGGCTGCTTGAGCTTCCGGGATCACTTTCAACGTACGAAACCCGTAGCCGGAGCCCTCGATATCTAAAGGCGCACCGGGCGTGCCCGCACGCTCCATCTGCGTGACAACAAGGGGCTGGATGGCTTGATGATCCTCGGGCCGCAGCGTGATGCGGTGGAAGCCGTTGTCCAGAGAAGCGCCTTCCAGCGCACGTGCGACGGCGGCGGCTTCCGTGGTTCCCGCTTTCTTGATGGCCGCCGCCAGCATGTCGACCATCATCTGGTCACGCAGCAGCGGGTAGTCGTCGGCGGGGGCGGGATAGCGGGCGCGGAAGGCCTTGTAGAACGCGTCGGACTTGGCACCGCCCAAATTCGGATGCCATTCCGCAACCGCCACCACACGGCCAACGCCTGCGTCGCCCATCGCACCTGGCGCCCCCAGCGAGTTGCCATAGAACGTAAAGAACCGCGCCTTCAGTCCGGCATCCCGCGCGGCCTTGACGAGCAGCGTCAGATCATTACCCCAGTTGCCGGTGATGACCGTATCCGCACCGGACGCGGCAATGCGCGCCACGTACGGCGCAAAATCCTTCACCTTGCCGATGGGGTGCAACACCTCACCAACAATTGCGACGTCTGGCCGCTTCTCGCTCAACTGCTGCCGCGCCAGTTGCGCCACCTGGCGGCCGAACGTGTAGTCCTGCCCGATCAGGTAGACCCTTTTGACGGCCTTGTCCGCGCGAATCACTTCCGTGAGCGCGTGCATGCGCATGTCGGCCGATGCGTCAAAGCGGAAATGCCAGAAGCTGCATGCTTCGTTGGTCAGCGCAGGATCGACGGCGGCGTAGTTCAGGAAGAGCACGCGCGCGTCCGGATGACGTTCGTTGTAGCGCGAGATCGACGTCGACAACGCTGCCGCTGCCGCCGAACTGTTGCCCTGCAGCACAAAGCGGATACCGGCATCGGTAGCGGCTTGCAACTGCAGCAACGACACATCAACCGTGTTCTTGCTATCAAAGCGCACGAGCGCAAGCGGATGGCTGCCATCGGGCAACTTCACACCACCGCGCGCATTCACACCTTCGATGGCCATGCGCAGATTGCGCTCGACTGCTTCGCCCGCGTTGGCAAACGGGCCTGAAAGACCTTCAATCAGCGCCAACCGGATCGGCGCAGCTTCGGGCTGGGCACCCGCCGCCCCACACAACCCCACGGCCGCCAGCGCGGCCACAAACCAACGACACATCATGGCAAATCTCCGTGAAGCGCGGATGGTAAAGCGCCGCCGCGTGTCGACACAAGCCAGCGTAAATTGCACGCCCGCCTACACTAAAGCCATCGGGAGGACCCATTGTGAACATTCGATCGACATGGCGGTGCGCGGCGCTGCTCGCCGCAGCGCTGGCTTCAATAAGCGCGTGTACCGTGTTGGCGCCCGTACAAACGGGCGAAGCACTGGTCGGCCAACCCGCTTCTGCCGTGGAAGCACGATTTGGCACACCACCGGAACGGTATCCGCACGCCGGGGGCGGCACGCGCTGGCTCTATCCGACGCAGCCCTACGGGCAATTCACTTATGCCGCCGATTTCGATGCGAGCGGCAAGCTCGTCTCGTTCCGGCAGATTCTGACCACGATGGATTTTGCACAGGTCCGCGTCGGCACGGCGACGCAAAACGATGTGCTGCAGACGTTCGGCAAGCCCGAAGAAACCGCGTATTTCCGGCTGATGGATCGGCAGGTTTGGTCCTACCGTTTCAAGCATGAAGGCGTGTGGCCCTCGCTGATGCACTTCTATTTCGACCGCGACGGCATCGTGCGGCTCACGCAGGTCAGCCCCGACCCGATGTACGACCACGATCACGATTCCAGCCGCTAAGTCCGCGTCAAAAGCCAGAACGGCAACATCCACGCGAGGCGTATCGCCTGGCGTGGACGCTCGGGTCGGCCATGTCGTGGATCGCACAGACATCGCTCTCAAAGGCGGCCGGCATGGTGCACGCTCCTGACGTGCCCGGTGCCGCCGCACCCGCTTCGCGTTCCGGTGGATAACCGGGTGCGCGCTCAGTGGTGATCGTGTTGGGGTCTGGGCTGACTCCTGCGTGTGTTGATGAAACCCGCGATCAGATCTGCGGGTTAAGTTTTTCGCTGCTCTTGTCCTGGAGCTTGTTCAGCGCGGCAAGGTACGCCTTGGCCGAAGCCGCAACGATGTCCGGATCGGTGCCCACGCCGTTGACGATGCGGCCCGACTTGGACAGCCGCACCGTCACCTCGCCCTGCGCCTGCGTGCCCGTCGTGATCGCGTTGACGGAATACAGCAGTTGCTCTGCGCCGCTGGCGACCTTGCTCTCAATCGCATTCAGCGTGGCGTCGACCGGGCCGTTGCCCTCCGCTTCGCCCGTCACTTCCTTGCCGTCTGCCACGAAGACGATGCGTGCATGCGGCCGCTCGCCGGTTTCCGAGCGCTGGGCAAGCGACACGAAACGGAAGTGCTCGCCCTCGCTGTGCTGCGCCTCGTTGGAAACGATGGCGACGATGTCTTCGTCGAAGATCTCGGCCTTCTGGTCGGCAAGCTCCTTGAAGCGCGTGAAGGCGGCGTTCAGTTCGGCCTCGGAATCCAGCTCGATGCCCAGTTCCTGCAGACGCTGCTTGAACGCGTTGCGGCCCGAAAGTTTGCCGAGGACGATCTTGTTGGCCGTCCAGCCCACGTCTTCGGCCCGCATGATTTCGTACGTGTCGCGCGCCTTCAGCACGCCATCCTGGTGGATGCCCGAAGCATGTGCGAAAGCGTTGGCACCAACGACCGCCTTGTTCGGCTGCACGACGAAACCGGTGATTTGCGAGACCAGCTTGGACGCCGGCACGATCTGCGAGGTGTCGACACCCACGTCGAGATTGAAATAGTCGCGACGGGTCTTCACGGCCATCACGACCTCTTCGAGGCTGGTGTTGCCGGCGCGCTCGCCCAGGCCGTTGATCGTGCACTCGATCTGGCGTGCGCCGCCCAACTGGACAGCGGTCAGCGAGTTGGCAACGGCCATGCCCAGATCGTCATGACAATGCACTGACCAGATCGCCTTATCGGAATTGGGAACGCGCTCACGCACCGAGCGGATCAGCGCGGCGTAGCCTTCCGGCACCGCATAGCCCACCGTATCCGGCAGGTTGATGGTGGTCGCGCCTTCGGCAATCACGCCTTCCAGCACACGGCAGAGGAAATCCATATCCGAGCGGCTGCCGTCTTCCGGCGAGAACTCGATGTCGTCGGTGAACTGGCGCGCGAAGCGCACCGCCAGGCGCGCCTGCTCGTACACCTGGTCCGGCGACATGCGCAGCTTCTTTTCCATGTGCAGCGCCGATGTGGCGATGAAGGTGTGGATGCGAAACTGCCCCGCCGGCTTGAGCGCCTCGGCAGCGCGGGAAATGTCGCGGTCATTCGCACGGGCCAGCGAGCAAATCCGCGAATCCTTGACCGACTGCGCAATCGCGCGGATCGCTTCAAAGTCACCATTGGAGCTGGCCGCGAAGCCGGCTTCGATCACGTCCACCCTGAGCCGCTCGAGCTGCTTGGCGATGCGGATCTTCTCTTCCTTGGTCATCGACGCCCCGGGGGACTGCTCGCCGTCGCGCAAGGTGGTATCGAAAATGATGAGTTTGTCGCTCATGGCGGCTCCTTGGTGGGGTGACGTTTTTGGCGTCGGTCTCAGTGGTGTTTTGGATGGTTTCTTGCGGCGCAGAATGCAAAACGCCCCGGCGTGCATGGTTGCAGGCCGGGGCGCTGTGAATTCTGGTTCGCGAAAACTTGGCGGTTTCTGTTTGCCTTGTCTTGCGATTTCCTATGCACGTGTCCCGACCTGACGACCTAGTAGGCCATCAATCGAGACTAGCGTAATCAGAATGGAAATCGGGCGCGAAAGCATGCGAACGACTATAGACGAATTCAAAAATTGACGCAAGCGCACACTGATGAAGCGCATGGGTCACTCATGCGTGTCATCTGGCGCCTGCTTCGGCAGGCGCGGGCTACCCTGCTGCCCATGCAGCGCGCGCCAGCCCCAAAGCAGGTAGCCCGAGACTGCGTAACCAACAAACAGGCCAAACAACGCCACCGGCGGATCGCTCGATATCACGACAAACAACACAAGCACGAGCACCATCACGCCGAATGGCACACGGTGGCGAACATCCAGCGCTTTGCCGCTGTAGAACGGCGCGTTCGACACCATCGACAGCCCGGCATACAACGTCAGCCCGAAGGCGACCCACGGCATCCACAGCTCTTTGACGGGCAACTTGTTGTCGATCGCCAGCCAGACAAATCCGGCGATGAGCGCGGCCGCGGCCGGGCTCGGCATGCCCTGGAAGAAGCGCTTGTCGACCGACCCGATGTTCGTGTTGAAACGCGCCAGACGCAGTGCTGCGCCGGCGCAATACACGAACGCCGCGAGCCAGCCCCACTTGCCCAGGTCGCGCAGAATCCATTCGTACATGACCAATGCGGGCGCCACGCCAAAGGAAACCATGTCCGACAGCGAATCGTATTGCTCGCCGAACGCACTTTGCGTGTTGGTGATGCGGGCGACGCGGCCGTCCATGCCATCGAGCACCATCGCCGCGAAGATGGCGATGGCAGCCGTCTCGAAGTTCAGGTTCATCGCCTGCACAATGGCGAAGAAGCCGGCGAACAGCGCAGCCGTCGTAAACGCGTTGGGCAGCAGATAGATGCCGCGGCGGCGCGGACGCACGATCTCAAGATCCTCGTCATCCGGCCTCGGCTGGTTGTGCCGCAGCGGACGCAGATGCGTCACGTTGCCGGCGGTAAAACGCTTCTTGCGTCGGTTGAACGCGGGCATGGCGGCCTCCGGATCAGTCCAGCTCAGCAAGCACCGTGAGCGTGGCGGACACCTTCTCGCCAATGGTCACGCGGGGGCGTGCCGTCAGCGGCAGATACACGTCAACGCGCGAGCCAAAGCGGATGAAGCCATAGCGCTGGCCCCGCGTGAGCACTTCCCCTGCCTTGGTATAGCAAAGGATGCGCCGCGCGATCAATCCGGCCACCTGCACCGAAGTGACGAGCTGGCCATCAGCGCGGCGCAGCACGATGGCGTTGCGCTCATTTTCGAGCGACGCCTTGTCCAGGTCGGCATTGACGAACTTGCCCGGGAAGTACTGCACCTGCTGCACCGTGCCATCGACCGGTGCGCGGTTCGAGTGCACGTTGAACACGTTCATGAACACGCTGATCTTCAGCGAGTCGCGATCCGCATACGGGTCACGCACCTGCTCGACTGCGACGATGCGGCCGTCGGCCGGCGAAAGAATCGCATTGGCCTGCGTTGGCACGGCGCGCGCCGGATCGCGGAAAAACTGCAGGACAAACAGCGTCAGCACCCAGAACGGCCAGGCCCAGCCGAAGCCGGCGGCAGCCTGCACAATGAGCGTGACGATGAAGATCCCGCCCAGGTACGGCCAACCCTCGCGGGCGATGATGGGGTGCGGATACGTGTTGTTCAAATCAGACCTCGACAGCGTCTTGAAGGAAATGCGGCATTCTAGCCGACACGGGGCCGCGCCAGCACTTGAAACAATATCTAGCGCCCTGGAATCAGCATAAAAAAAAAGCCAGCCCGAAGGCTGGCTTTCTGGCACAAGATGCGTCCGATCAGTTCTTCGACTGGTCGACCAGCTTGTTCTTGGCGATCCACGGCATCATCGCACGCAGCTTGGCGCCAACTTGCTCGATCTGGTGCTCTTCGGTCAGGCGGCGGCGCGAGATCAGCGTCGGCTGGCCCGCCTTGTACTCCAGCAGGAAGCTCTTGGCGTATTCGCCGGTCTGGATGTCCTTCAGGCACTGCTTCATGGCCTTCTTGGTCTCTTCCGTCACGACGCGCGGGCCGGTGACGTACTCGCCGTATTCGGCGTTGTTCGAGATCGAGTAGTTCATGTTGGCGATGCCGCCTTCATAGATCAGGTCGACGATCAGCTTCAGCTCGTGCAGGCACTCGAAGTAAGCCATTTCCGGAGCGTAACCGGCTTCCACCAGCGTCTCGAAACCAGCCTTGATCAGTTCGACGGTACCGCCGCACAGCACGGCTTGTTCGCCGAACAGGTCGGTTTCGGTTTCTTCGCGGAAGTTCGTCTCGATGATGCCGGCACGGCCGCCGCCGTTGGCGGTGGCGTACGACAGAGCGATATCACGTGCGGCGCCCGACTTGTCCTGGTGCACGGCGATCAGGTGCGGCACGCCGCCACCTTGCGTGTACGTGCCGCGCACGGTGTGACCCGGCGCCTTCGGGGCGATCATGATGACGTCCAGGTCAGCACGCGGGATCACGGCACCGTAGTGCACGTTGAAGCCGTGGGCGAATGCCAGTGCGGCGCCTTGCTTGATGTTGTTGTGCACTTCGTTCTTGTACACATCGGCGATCTGCTCGTCCGGCAGCAGGATCATGACAACGTCGGCTTCCTTCACCGCCTCGGCCACTTCCTTGACCTGCAGGCCGGCGTTGACGGCCTTGTTCCACGACGCGCCATTCTTGCGCAGACCGACCGTCACCTTCACGCCCGAGTCGTTCAGGTTCAGGGCGTGGGCGTGGCCTTGCGAGCCATAGCCAACGATGGTGACGTTCTTGCCCTTGATCAGGGAGAGGTCGGCGTCCTTGTCGTAAAACACTTTCATGTTGATGTCCTAATTTTCAAATACTTCGATATCGATGGGATCCGGCCGCAGTTGCACGCTGGTGCACGCGCCGGTTCAAACCTTCAGAATGCGCTCGCCGCGGCCGATGCCCGAGCCGCCTGTGCGAACGGTCTCGAGAATGGCAGTGCGATCGATGGCATCGAGAAACGCGTCGAGCTTGCTGCCGTTGCCGGTCAGCTCGATCGTGTAGGTCTTCTCGGTCACGTCGATGATGCGACCGCGGAAGATGTCCGCGGTGCGTTTCATCTCCTCGCGCTCCTTGCCGACCGCGCGCACCTTCACGAGCATCAGCTCGCGCTCGATGTGCGCACCTTCGGTCAGGTCGACGACCTTGACGACTTCCACCAGGCGGTTCAGGTGCTTGGTGATCTGTTCGATGATGTCGTCCGAACCAGTCGTGACGATCGTCATGCGTGACAGCGAGGGGTCTTCGGTCGGCGCGACCGTCAGCGTCTCGATGTTGTAGCCACGCGCCGAGAACAGGCCCACCACGCGCGACAGCGCGCCCGGTTCGTTTTCGAGCAGGACAGAAATGATGTGGCGCATTACAGATCCTCCGCGCCGAGCAGCATTTCAGAAATTCCCTTGCCCGCCTGGACCATTGGCCAGACGTTTTCAGTCGGGTCGGTCTGGAAGTCGAGGAACACGGTGCGATCCTTGAGTCGGAAAGCCTCGCGCAGTGCGGGCTCGACGTCAGAGGTCTTCTCGATGCGCATGCCGACGTGGCCATACGATTCGGCCAGCTTCACGAAGTCGGGTAGCGCCTGCATGTAGGAATGCGAGTAGCGGTTGTCGTACTCGATTTCCTGCCACTGGCGGACCATGCCGAGGTAACCGTTGTTGAGCGAGCAGATCTTCACGGGCGTGTCGTACTGCAGGCAGGTCGACAGTTCCTGGATGCACATCTGGATCGAGCCCTCACCCGTAATGGTGACGACTTCCTTGTCCGGGAACGCCTTCTTGATACCCATCGCGTACGGCAGGCCGACACCCATCGTGCCCAGACCGCCGGAGTTGATCCAGCGGCGCGGCTCGTTGAACTTGTAGAACTGCGCGGCCCACATCTGATGCTGACCGACGTCGGAGCAGATGAAAGCGTCGCCATTGGTCAGTTCCCAGATCTTCTCGACCACGTATTGCGGCTTGATGATCTCGGAGTTGCGGTCGTACTTCAGGCAGTCGACGCTGCGCCACTGTTCGATCTGCTCCCACCACTTGGCCAGCGCCGTCTTATTCGGCTTGGCTTCGCCAGACTGGATCTGGGCGATCATCTCCTGCAGCACGTCCTTGACGTTGCCGACGATGGGGATGTCGACCTTCACCCGCTTCGAAATGGAAGACGGATCGATGTCGATGTGGATGATCTTGCGGGGCTGCGAGGTGAAGTGCGCCGGGCTGCCGATCACGCGGTCATCGAATCGCGCGCCGATGGCAATGAGAACGTCGCAGTTCTGCATCGCCATGTTGGCTTCGTACGTGCCGTGCATGCCGAGCATGCCCACGAACTGCTTGCTGGTGCCCGGGAATGCACCCAGGCCCATCAGCGTGTTCGTCACGGGGTAACCGGTCAGCGCAGCCAGCTGGCGCAGCTCTTCGCTGGCCTCGGCGAGCACCACGCCGCCACCCGAATAGATATACGGACGCTCCGCCTGCAGCAGCAGGCTCACTGCCTTGCGGATCTGCCCCGAATGGCCCTTGTTGACGGGGCTGTACGAGCGCATCTCGATGGTCTTCGGGTACTCGTACTTGCAGAGTTCGCGCGAGACATCCTTCGGGATATCCACCACGACCGGACCCGGACGGCCCGTTGCGGCGATGTAGAACGCCTTCTTGATGGTCGAGGCGAGGTTGCGGACGTCCTTGACCAGGAAGTTGTGCTTGACGATCGGGCGGGTAATGCCGACGGTGTCGCACTCCTGGAAGGCATCCTGACCGATGGCGTGCGTCGGCACGTTACCGGTGATGATCACCATCGGGATCGAATCCAGGTAGGCGGTGGCGATGCCGGTCACGGCATTGGTCACGCCCGGGCCGGACGTCACGAGGGCGACACCGACCTTGCCCGTGGCGCGCGCATAGCCGTCAGCCGCATGGACTGCCGCCTGTTCATGGCGCACCAGGATGTGTTCGATCTTGTTTTGCTTGTAGAACGCGTCGTAGATATAGAGCACCGCGCCGCCGGGGTAACCCCAGACGAACTCGACGCCCTCTGCCGCGAGCGCATTGACGAGGATGTCAGCCCCCATCATGTCGGCAGATGAACCGCTATTGGCGTGGGAAAATTCCGCGCTTGGCATATTCATGTCAGTCCTTTGCAATTTTCGGCAAAAAATTGTTTGGATGCTCTCTACCGGGCTTGTGGCGCGGATTTGAGCGGTGCGCGTCTGCATGGATGGTCCGCCTGATGGGCGTCCAGATGAGACAAACCACAGATGTTGTGAACCGGGGATGATACTGCAATGCCGCATAGCGGTCCAGCGCCGGTGCGATTCTCCAAAGCCAGCGGTCCGCCAGACAGTCGGACTGTCCGCGGAGCCGCATTTTTGCTAGCATCGCAACATTTTTCACGGCCAAGGCCGTTGACGCCACGCGGCGTGATCATCACATCTTGAGAATGTGAATTTTCGCGCGGCTGCCTCACAGGATTCGCACCCGCCGTTGTATGGCCTCTGAACAGGAACTGTCGGCCTTTCTCCTAAGCGTCGAGAAACGCGCCTTCAAGCAGGCGGTCTTCGCGGTGCGCGACGACGACGCCGCGCTCGATATCGTGCAGGACGCCATGATCAAGCTGGCCGAGAAATACGGCGACAAGCCGGGGGCCGAACTCCCCCTGCTCTTCCAGCGCATTCTGCAGAACACGATTCACGACTGGTTTCGCCGCTCCAAGGTGCGCAACACGTGGGTGAGCCTGTTCTCCAGCTTCCGCACGGACGCCGAGGGCGACGACACCGACCCGCTGGAACTGATCGAAAGCGAAGCCGGCACCACTGCGGCGGAAAGCAGCGCCGACAAGGTCGAGCGCTCGCAAATGCTGGAAATCCTGGAACGCGAAATCGAGAAACTCCCCACGCGTCAACGGGAGGCCTTCCTGATGCGTTACTGGGAGGACATGGATGTTGCCGAGACAGCCCAGGCGATGGGCTGTTCCGAGGGCAGTGTAAAGACGCACTGCTCGCGGGCGACACACGCCCTGGCCCAAGCGCTGCGGGCGCGAGGGATCCGACTATGAACAAGGTAGAACTTCGAGAACGCCGTTTTGTGCATGCCGTCCGAACCGCTCTGAACGAGTCGGCAGGACAGTTGCCGCCCGACGTGCGCGACCGCCTCGCAGCGGCGCGCCGGACGGCGCTTGCGCACAAGAAAGCGGAAGTGCCGAGCACGGTGCGCTCGCCTGCCTTGGCAATGCCGGGCCTCGGCTCGGTGTCCTTCGACACGGAAGGCGAAGCACCGTCGCCGCTGCAGCGCGCCGCCGCAGTCCTGCGCCGCCTCGGCCTGCTGTGGCCGACCATCGCGCTGGTGGCGGGGCTCGCGGGCATCTATCAGTGGCAGCAGCAGCAACGCGTCGACGAACTCGCGGAGGTCGATGCCGCAATGCTGCTCGACGATCTGCCGCTGGCCGCTTACGCCGATCAAGGCTTCCATCAGTACCTCAAGCACGATCAGTGAAAGGCTGATCGATGAGCAACTTCCAGCACACCCACGGCCAACCACCGCGAGGCGAACGGACGCTGCGCCTGCGCGCCGGCATCGTTGCCTTGATCGGCGCGATCGGCCTGACGGCGGGGCTTGCGATCGCGCAGGTTCCGGCCGCTTCGGCGCCTGCCGTAGCACCCGGCGTGACAGTCAACGCGCCGGTCGATCTACCGACGCCGCCCGCCACCAATCCCCTGCCGGCCGTTCACCCGAACTGGGGCGAGCTGACCATCGTCCAGCAGCGCATCTTCGCGCCTCTGGCGCCGGAGTGGAATGGCCTGCCGGAATTGGCCCGCAAGAAGTGGCTGCAGATTGCCCAGGCGTATCCGAAATACACGCCCGCCCAGCAGCAGCGCCTGCAAACGCGCATGGCGGATTGGGTCAAGCTCACACCGGAACAGCGCCACCGCGCGCGCGAAAATTTTCAGACCACCAAGTCGCTTCCTGTGCAGAAGAAGAGCGAGGCGTGGCAAAGCTATCAGCAGTTGACGGAAGAGCAGAAAAAAGCACTGGCTGCCGCGGCAAAGGCGCAAAAGCACCCGTCTGCCGTCACAGCGCTTCCGGGCGGCACAGGCCTGGCGAAGGACGCTGCCAAGTCGCTCCACCACGGTGCGCGCACCAAGCCTGGCACCACGAAATCGGTGCCGACGAACAAGGCGACCGCCACGGCATCCGCGCCGGCTGCAACACCCGCAGCACCACCCGCTGCTGCCGCAGCGGCACCTGCACCGGCAAGCACGCCGACGGTGCCCGCGCATCCCGCGGCACCGCCTGCGACCACGGGTGGAGACTCGGGCAACCCGCCACCCTCGACGGTGCTGGGCGGCTGAAACCCGCACACCCTTTGGCATAATCCGAACTACGTGCCGCGCGACCTCCGCGCGGGCACACGATGGACTGCGCTCCCTGCGCTCACACTCTGTTCGATGGCCACCTCCGCTTCTTCGACTTCACCGGTCGCGACGCCTGATCCGCTCGCAGCACCCACGCTGCGTCGCCGTCTTGCCGCCATGCTGTACGAAGGCCTGCTGCTGTTTGGCGTGATGTTTGGCGCAACGGCTGTCTTCCTGCTGCTGCGCCTGATCGTCCCACCCCTTGCCCGGACCGGCGCTGCGGGACTGCAGGTGTGGGGCTTTCTGGCGCTGGGCCTGTACTTCGTGTGGTTCTGGCGCAAGCGCGGCCAAACGCTAGCGATGCAGACATGGCGCATGCGCGTGGTCAACGCCGACGGGTCGCGTATTTCGCTGGGCCGTGCCGTTGTGCGCTATCTGCTGGCGTGGGTGTGGGTGGCCGCAGCAGTTGGCGTAATTCACCTGAGCGGCGCGTCGCGCTGGGCCGGTGCCGGTGTCGCTCTCGCATGCCTGCTGGCTTGGGGCGCGCTGGCGTGGTTCGATCCGCAGCGCCAGTTCCTGCATGATCGCCTGGCCGGCACGCGGCTGGTGCGCGACTGATTGGCTTCACACGCGGCGGCGACCTCCACCATGACGCGCGCCGATCTGCCGACTTCCACCGTTCCCTTCGCCTTCCTGACCGCTGCCACCGCGCGTCGCATTGCGGTGGGGCTGCAGTGCGCGGCAACGCTGGCGGTTGGCTGGGCGGCACATCGGTGGGGCGGATGGAGTTGGCCGGCCGCAGGTGTGCTCGCGGGCGTAGCGTTGGTGCTCGGGTATCTCGTTTCGATCGGATGGGCGTTCCTGGTGTCGCTGAAGAGCCTGGGCACGGCGGTTCCGGACGACCCCATGTGGGACCGCATGCCCGTGCCGCGCGAACAGCGCATCGGCATCGCCAGCTTTATCGCGTGTTGGTTGCGCGAGTGCGTCTCCGTCGCGTGGATGTTCAACGTGCTGCAACCGTTCCAGGCGCATGCCGCGTTCGATGCGCCCGCCGATGACGGCAAGCGCGTGCCGGTGCTGATGATTCACGGCTATGGCTGCAATCGTGCGGTGTGGCTGCCGATGCAGCGTCATGTGGCCGCCGCCGGGCATCCGACCGACGCCATCGACCTCATGCCGTTGCTGGGCGACATCGACGAATACGCCCGGGACATTGCTGCTGCCGTCGCGCGACTGACGCGCACGCACGGCCGCGCGCCCGTCTTGCTCTGCCACAGCATGGGCGGGCTCGCCGCACGAGCGCTGCTGCGCCAAGTGCAGCCCTGCCCCGTCGCGCATGTCATCACGCTCGGCACGCCACATCGGGGCACAGCAATGGCGCGTACAGGGCGTGGCCGCAACGTCCGTCAGATGGCGTGGGCGAGCCCATGGCTGCGCCAACTTGCGGCGTCTGAAACGCCGGCCGTTCGCTCGCGCATCACCTCCATTTTTTCGTGGCACGACTCCATCGTAGGGCCGCCCGGTGCGTCTTGGCTGGAAGGCGCGCGGCACGTTCCATTCGCGGGCGTTGGCCATGTGTCGCTGCTATGCGACGCACGCGTGCGCGATGCGGTGCTGGCAGAACTCGCACGAATTGACGGCATCTCGGCGACAGCGTCTGCTTGAAACGCGCGCTGGGCGCAGTTCTTCGGCGCACGCCTCTCTCTTTCTCGGCAACTGCGTCATGTGACGGTCATGTTTCTGACACGGCTTCTTCATGCGGCGATGGCGAAATCCGTCCAACGCAGCCTCTGTTGCCGACATGGTCCTGCCAAATCTGCCATCGCGCCCTGGATTTCTCCGCCGCCTCGCGCAACGCTTTCGCGCTGCTCCCCTCACCGGTTCCGACTGGAACGCTCCACCGCCGCTGATGCAAATGGCCGCCGGACTCGCCGCCGCGGGTGCGCTGGGCTCGGCTGTACCGGCAGGTCGGGGCGATGTGCGCGAGCACGAAGCACCGGTCGCCACGCCGGCTTCGACGCTGGCGCCCGATCGATCGGCCGACACCGACACTGATCCGCCCGCCGAAAAAATCCAGCGCTACCGCACGATCTGGCTGTCGGACATCCATCTCGGCACGCCGGGCTGCCAGGCAGACTATCTCCTGGACTTTCTCAAGCATCACGAATCGGACACGCTGTACCTCGTGGGCGACATCGTCGACGGCTGGCAACTGCGCAAGGGCTGGTACTGGCCGCAGGCCCACAACGATGTGGTGCAGAAGGTGCTGCGCCGCGCGCGCAAAGGCACACGCGTCGTCTTCATCCCGGGCAACCACGACGAGATGGCGCGCCAGTTCCACGGCCTGAACTTTGGCGATATCGAAGTCGCTGAAGACGCGGTGCACGTGACCGCCACGGGCAAACGCCTGTGGGTCGTGCACGGCGACTTGTTCGACGGCGTGATGCAGCATGCGCGCTGGCTCGCTTACGTCGGCGACTCGCTCTACACGTTCATCCTGGCGATGAACCGGCACTTCAACCGCATCCGCGTGCGGCTGGGTTTTCCGTACTGGTCGCTGTCGCAATACCTGAAGCACCAGGTCAAGAACGCGGTGAACTTCATCAATTCGTTCGAGCGTGTGATGACGGACGAAGCGCGCCGCCGCGGCTGCGACGGCGTGGTCTGCGGGCATATCCACAAGGCCGAAATCCGCGAGATCGACGGCCAGCTCTACTGCAACGACGGCGACTGGGTGGAGAGCCTCTCTGCCCTGGTCGAAACCATGGAAGGCGAACTGCAGATCGTCTACTGGACGCATCTGCTCGATGCGCCGCGCACCTCCCGCCGCGCACGCCGTGCCGCTGCGGCCGCCGCCTGATGGAAGCCTCTATGACCCACACCAGCATCGACCTCGTTCAGCCCGCTGCCGCCCACCCTACCCCCCAAGGAGAGCCCGTGAAAGTCATGATCGTCACCGATGCCTGGGAACCGCAGGTCAACGGCGTCGTCCGCACCCTTACCCAGACGCGTCGCGAGCTGGAGGCCATGGGGCACATCGTCGACATGATCACGCCGCTGGAATTCAAGACGGTGCCGTGCCCGACGTATCCGGAAATCCGCCTGTCGATCCTGCCGTCCAAGCGCGTGCGGGAGCGCATCGAACAGTTCGCCCCGCAAGCCCTGCACATCGCGACCGAAGGCCCGCTCGGTCTCGCTGCACGCGCCTATGCGCTGCGTCACAAGCTGCCCTACACGACGGCGTACCACACGCGCTTTCCGGAATACGTGCAGGCGCGCTTCGGCATTCCGCTGGCCTGGACGTATCGCTTCCTGCGCTGGTTCCACAGCCCCGCCCAAGCCGTGATGGCGCCCACGCCCGTGGTGCTGAAAGACCTTGCCGACTACGGCATCACCAACGGCGTGCTGTGGACGCGCGGCGTCGATCTGGACATCTTCACCGCCCAGCGCAGCAACGTGCTCAACACGGCGCACCCGATCTTCCTGTACGTCGGCCGTGTGGCCGTGGAAAAGAACGTTGAAGCCTTCCTGGAGCTGGATCTGCCGGGCTCCAAGTGGGTGGTGGGTGAAGGCCCCGCGCTGGCCGGGTTGAAGGCAAAGTACCCGAATGCCAGCTACCTCGGCGTGCTCAAGCAACCGGAACTGGCCAAGGTGTACGCCTCAGCCGATGTGTTCGTCTTCCCGAGCCGCACCGACACGTTCGGCCTGGTATTGCTGGAAGCACTTGCGAGCGGCCTGCCGGTTGCCGCGTATCCGGTGACGGGCCCGATCGACGTACTCGGCGATTCCCCAGCCGGCGCGTTGCGCGAAGACCTGCGCGAAGCCTGCCTGGAAGCGCTGCGTATCGACCGTGCCACGGCACGGGCGCATGCCGAGAAGTTCTCGTGGCGCGCCGCCTCGGAGCAGTTCCTCGCGCACCTGCGTCCGATGCCCGCAGCCTCCGCCGGCAACACCAAGGCTGCCGAGCCGTCCACCGCTGCGGGTGCCTGAGTCTTGCGCTCCATGAAGCCCACCACCCCGCCGGATCGGCGATTGGAAAATCCGCCCGCACCGCCGGCGCCAGGCGCGTACTCGCCGGCCGACAATCCGCATAAAGGCAATCGCGGCATCACGCGGGCGTGGTTTGCGCTCAAGAACTCCATCAGCGGCATCCGCTTCGCCATCGACGAGGAAAGCGCGTTCCGCCAGGAGCTGACGCTGTGCGCGATCCTGCTGCCGTGCGCGTTCGTCATTCCCGCCACGGTGGTCGAGCGCATTCTGATGCTCGGCACGCTGGTGCTGGTGCTAATCGTGGAACTGCTCAATTCGAGCGTGGAAGCGGCGGTCGACCGCATCTCGCTGGAGCAGCACGGGCTGTCCAAGCGGGCCAAGGATTTCGGCAGCGCGGCCGTCATGCTGGCCCTGCTGCTGTGTGTGGGGACGTGGGTGGCGATCGCTTGGCCGTGGGCGGCGTCGCTGTTGCGCTAGGAACACCAGCGAAAAGCCGGCGACAACGTTTGGCTATGTATTCCCCGCAGCATGTGGGGATCGTTGCACAAGCACGATCTCTTATAATCCGGGCACCAATACGCCACGGAGACAGGGCCACCGGCCTTGGCAGTTCAATGGAAACCAAGCAGCATTCCACCGGCCCGCGCCGGACGCGCGATCGCATTCTCGAAGTGTCGCTGCGCCTGTTCAACGAACTGGGCGAGCCCAACGTCACGACCACGACGATCGCCGAAGAGCTGGAGATCAGCCCGGGCAACCTGTATTACCACTTCCGCAACAAGGACGACATCATCAATTCGATCTTCGTGCAGTTCGAGCAGGAGATCGCGCGTCGCCTGAAGCTGCCGGATGACCACAAGGCCACGCTGGACGAAACCTGGGGCTATCTGCAGTACATGTCGGAGTTTCTCTGGAACTACCGCTTCCTGTACCGCGACATCAACGATCTGCTCGCGCGCAACCGCATGCTTGAACTGAACTTCAAGCGCATCGTCGAGCAGAAGCGCCACTTCGCCATGGACATCTGCCACCAGTTCATCGAAGACGGCGAGATGGAAGCCACGGCCGAGCAGGTCGACGTCGTTTGCACCAATATCGTGGTGATTGCCACCTACTGGCTGTCGTTCCAGTTCGTGCAGCACCCGCGCCAGTACAACGACCAGAACGCGATCCGTGACCACCTGCACGGCGCGAGCTACCACATCCTGTCGATCCTCGCGCCTTACCTGCGCGGCAAGCCGCGGCGGGCGTTTGATCTGCTGGCCGTGAGCCGCAGCAACGATCCGCCTATCGGCACCCCGGGCACCTCCAGCAACAACACCCCTGCTCAATGAAATCGATCTGCGTCTATTGCGGTTCCAGCCCGGGCGAGCGCCCGGAATACAAAGCCAACGCCATCGCGCTGGGCAACGAGATGGTCAAGCGCGGCCTGACGCTCGTCTACGGCGGCGGCAACGTCGGCCTGATGGGCGTGGTGGCCGACGCAGTGCTGCACGGCGGCAGCCCGGTCATTGGCATCATCCCGAAATCGCTGGTGCGCAAGGAGGTCGGGCATAAGGAGCTGACCGAACTGCACATCGTCGATAGCATGCATCAGCGCAAGCAGATGATGGCCGATCGCGCCGATGCCTTCATCGCCATGCCCGGCGGCGTCGGCACCTACGAAGAGCTGTTCGAGACCTTCACGTGGCTGCAGCTCGGCTATCACAACAAGCCGATCGGCCTGCTGAACGTGGCGGGTTTCTACGACAAGCTGCTCGCCTTCATCGACCATGCGGTGCAGGAAGGCTTCCTCAAGCGTCACCACGCTGACCTGCTGCACGTGAGCGACGACCCCGCCGCGTTGATCGACATGCTGGCGCGTGCGCCGCGCGAGACGGTCGACAAATGGTCGGAGCGCCGCGAGCGCACGTAAGCCCCGCCAGGGCTAAAACGACGACCCTGGCTGCTTCAAAAACTCCACTTCCTCGGGCGTGGAAACGCGCCCCAGCGCCTCGTTGCGATGCGGAAAGCGCCCGAAGCGCGCGACGATCTCGCGGTGCTTCTCCGCCCAGATAAGCGGGTCCGCATCACCTTCCTGGTCGCGCAGCCGCGTGTAAAGGCGAATCGACTCATCCTGCGCCGACAGCGCCTCGCTGTGCTCGAACGGCAGGTAGCAGAACACACGGTGATGGCGCGTTGGCAATTGCGCATCCCATCCTGCGGCCACGACGATCTGCGCGGTGTGCAACGCAGCGGCGTCGCTGGCAAAGGCGCGCGCAGTGCCACGAAACATGTTGCGCGAGAACTGGTCGAGCACGACGATGCGCGCGATGGCCTCGAGCGGCGTGTCCATCCAGGTGTCGGCGTCGCCCGTGGAAAGCGCTTCCCACAGCGGCAGGAAACGCGCGCGGATCTCGGCATCGAACGCATCGGACTTGGTGAACCACTCCGGGCGTGCATCAATCAGCGGCGCATTGCCGAACCAGAACGCAAGCACGTCGTCTGCGGTGGGCAAACCGATCATCAGGGTCTCCTCGAATATGTTCTTGTAGGGTGCACTTTCGCGCGGCACCTTAGCGCTGCACGTTCCGCATCCAGTCGGCGGTCTGCCAGAAGGCCTGCATCAGCCGCATCTGCAGGGCTTCGTCCAGGCCGATGTCTTGCATGGCGAGGGCCATGCAGCGCATCCATTGATCACGCTCCTGCGTGCCGATCTCGAACGGCATATGGCGCGCGCGCAGGCGCGGGTGGCCAAAGCGCTCGATGAAATGATTCGGGCCGCCAAGCCAGCCGCACAGAAACCAGAACAGCTTGTCGCGCGATCCATCAAGGCTTTGCGGATGCAGCGCGCGCAGCACGGCAAACTCGGGCTCCAGATCCATCAGGTCGTAGAAGCGGTCAACGAGTTCGCGCACGCGCGCCTCGCCGCCGATGAGGTCGAACGCCAGGGTTTCCTGGCCGGAAGTTGCATCAGTCATACAGCGTTGGTCACTTCTAAAAATTCGGGCGCCATCATGCGTCACGGAGCGTTGCCATGGCCGGGCGACGCAGCACGTCGCGCAAGCCGAGCCAGCCGCCAACAAAGGCGCACGCCATGCCGCTCACGATGCCCACCGGCAAGATCGCCGGGTTGAAACGATACGGAAAATCGAAGACGTACGCCGACAGCACCCAGCCGATGGCGATCGCGCCCACGCCGGCCATCAGCCCGGCGAGGCCACCCACGATCAGCACTTCTGCGTACTGCGTCTGACGTACCACGCCGGAGCCTGCGCCAAGCGCACGCAGCACGCCTGCATCACGCAAGCGCTCGTCGCGCGAACCGGAGAGCGCCGCGTACAACACCAGCACACCCGCCGCCAGCGTAAAGACGAAGAGGAATTCCACCGCCGCTGTCACCTGGTCGAGCACGCCCTGCACCTGCTGCAGGATCAGTTCGGTATCGACCACCGTCAGGTTCGGAAACTCGCGCACAAGCTTGGCCGGCAGATCGGCCTGCCCGGCGGGAATGCGGAACGCAGTCACGTAGGTCTGCGGCATGTCGCGCAGCGCCACGGGCGGCAGGATCACGAAGAAATTCACGCGCATCGAACTCCAGTCGAGCTTGCGCAATGACGTGATGGGCGCATCCACCGTCTGCCCGGCGACGTCGAAGCGCAGCACATCGCCCAGGTGCAGGTTGAGCGTCTTGGCAATACCCTCTTCCACCGAGGCCTCGGGCTTTTGTCCACTGAACCATTGGCCCGAAACGAGGCGATTTTCAGGCGGCTGCGCGGTGGCGTACGACAGGTTGAATTCGCGTTCGACCAGATTGCGGGCGCGCGATTCGGCATAAGTCTGGCGATCGATCACCTGGCCATTCACCTGCGTCAGGCGCCCGCGCACCATTGGATAGAGTTTCGGATCGGCCACGCCGGCCTGCGCGAGAGCCTGCGCCACCGCCTGCATCTGGTCAGGCTGGATGTTGATGATGAACCGGTTGGGCGCATCGGCCGGCGTGGCGTTATGCCACGAGCGGATCAGGTCGTTGCGCGTCATGGCGAGCAACAGCAGCGCCATCAGGCCAACCGCAAGCGCCACGGTCTGCAGCACGCTCACGCCGCGACGGCGCTCCAGCACGGCGAGCGCAAAGCGCCAACCCACGCTCAGCGCACGACCCCGCCCCAGCGACATCGCCAGCGCGCGCAACCCGCCTGCTGCCAGCAGCGCAAACACGACGATGGCGCCGGCAAACCCGGCGGCGGTCAGCGCGCCAAGCTTCACGTCACGCGCAGACACGACCAAAAGCGCAAAGAACGCCGCCGCACCCAGCGCATAGCCGATCCATGCGGCAACGGCGCGCTCGGCCACATCGCGCCGCAGCACGCGCAGCGGCGCCACGCGCACGAGGCTCAGCAACGGCGGCACGGCAAAGCCGATCAGCAGCACCAGTCCTGCCGTCACGCCCACGACCGCAGGCCAGATGGATGGCGCGGGCAATGTCACCGTGACCAGGTCGCCAAGCGACGCCAGCAACAGCCAATGCGCGCCATAACCGAGCGCCACGCCCACCGCCGAACCAATGACGCCGATGAGCAAAAACTCCAGCGCGAACGTGCCGAGAATCTGCCCTTGCTTGAGCCCAAGGCATTTGATGACGGCCACCGCATCGGTATGCCGTGCGGTGTAGCGGCGCGCGGCCATGGTGATCGCCACCGCGGCAATCATGGCCGCCAGCAAGGCGACGAGCGAAAGGAAGCGCTCCGCACGGTCGAGCGTTTCGCGCATCTGCGGCTGGCCGTTTTGCAACGATTCCACGCGCACGCCACGCAACTGGCGCGTCTTCGCTTCGTTCTCGGCCCAGGTGTGGAACGCGCTGGCAGCGGCATCCGGACCCGCCACCAGCAGGCGATACGTGACCCGGCTGCCGTAGGTGACAAGGCCCGTCGAACCAAGGTCCGACATCGGCAGCATCACCCGAGGCGCGAAATTCATGAAACCCGCGCCGCGATCGAGTTCCTGGGTGATGACATGCGCGATCTTGAAGGTGCGCGTGCCGAGGCGTATCGCATCGCCCACGCGAAGGCCCAGCGCTTCGAGCAGCGGTGCATCCACCCACACTGTGCCGGCGGCGGGAATGCCCCGAATGGGCGCACCGGCGGTATCCCGACCCTCATCGCTGACCTTCAGTGTGCCGCGCAGTGGGTAGCCCACGTCGACGGCCTTGATGGCGGCGAGTTGCGAAGCAGGTTCGCCCGACGCGCCCTTGGTCAACGTGCTCGCCATGCTGGGGAACGTGGCGGTGTGCGTGACCTGCAGGCCGCTCGCGCGCGCATGCGCTTCGATGTCGGGCGGCAGCGGTTGATCGGACACGACGAGCACATCCGCGCCGATTAGCTGACGCGCGTCGCGCTCCAGACCGGCGTGCATGCGATCGGCGAGGAAACTAACGGACGCCAGCGCGGCCACCGCCAGCACCAGCGCGACGAGCAGCAGGTTCAGTTCACCGGCGCGCCAGTCGCGGCGCAGCATGCGCAGGGCTTGGGTCCAGACGGAGAAACGTGACATGGGCGAAACAGGGGCGAGGCGCGCAATGGCGCAAACCCCGCCATGTTCGCACGACTTCAGCGGGCCAGCGCGCGAGCCTCGTCAGCGTGCCAGGGCAGCGCCTGCTCGGCGGTGAGCAGCGAAACGTGCTCGGCGGGCCGGTAGCCGGCGAGATGGCCCAGACCTTCGCGGAAGGCCGGCTGCCCGATGCGCTCGATCAGCTCGCGCACCCAAGGCGACAGCGCGTCATTGCGGCGCACCGCCAGGTAGTACGTTTCGCGCGTCAGCGGCACAAAATGCAGGCCGTGGGCTTCGGCGCCGGGGCGCAGGCCGAAGCCGACGTCCGCCCGCCCTTCCTGCACGGCGACGGCGATCTTGTCGCTGGAGAATTCCTGCTCGTCATACCCATTGATCTGGTCGGGATACAGCCCGGCCGCCACCAGCAACTGATCGAACAGCAAACGCGTGCCCGAACTGCGCTGACGGTTGATGAAGCGCGCTTGCGTGCGCGCCAGGTCGCCCAGCGACTGCACCCGCCCCGCCCATTCCGCCGACATCATGAGCCCCTGCTCGCGATCGGCCAGGGCGATCAGCCGCACGGCGGTCGGCCGTAACCACTTGCGCAGGGTCTGGTGCGCGATCGACCCCGCCCCTTGCTGCGGCGCCACGTAGAAGCCGGCCACCTCGCATTGCTTTTCCTGCAGGCAGATCAGCCCCTCGACGGCGCTGCAGAATACGGTGTCGATATGGGCACCGTGGCTTTGCCGCGCAAACGTCTCGGCCAGCAGTTCCACGGCCGGGTCATGGCTGCCCGAGAAGCGGATGCGCGCCTGCGACTGCGAGGCGTCCTCCAGCTCGGACAGGAATTGGCTCATGGCCTGATTCAGTGCTGGATCGAGCTGCTCGCGCAGGCGCATCTCAGCGCGCAGCATGCGCTCACCGAACAGCGTGAGCGAGGCGCCCCGGCCCCGCTCCATGTCCAGCAGGGAGCGGCCGACCATCTCTTCCCACGACCGCATCACCCCCCAGGCGTGCCGGTACGACAGCCCCACCTGTTTCGCCGCGCGATGCAGCGACCCCGTCTCTCGAACAGCCCGCAGCAACTGAAACACCTTGCCGTTCGCACGCGGGTTGTCGTCCGGCCCCACCACCGGAAATACCTCGAACTGGAATGTCATTATGTTTATGGTTTCCTATTTACTTCCGCCGTGGCGCGGGAGAACAATCCTGCCCATTCCGGGGCGGGCATCTCGTGGTCGCTGGCTGCCCCCGACGTTGCCGCCATCATGCAGCATCCGACATAAAGCGTCCACGCCTTCGCGCTAACCCCCACAACATGCCCGGATTGTCCAAAGCCCTTCGGCTGCCTGCCCTCATCTGTCTGACGCTCGCGGTTGCCAGTGCCGCATATGCTGGCGATCTCCGCATGGCCACCACCACCAGCACCGAAAACTCCGGTCTGCTGAAGGTCCTGTTGCCCAAATTTGAGGCGGCCACCGGCGTTCATGTGCAGGTGATTGCCGTTGGCACGGGCAAGGCGGTCAAGCTCGGCGAATCGGGGGATGTGGATGTGGTGCTGGTGCACGCCCGCCAACTGGAAGATGCCTTCGTTGCCTCAGGGGGCGGCATCGACCGCCGCGACGTGATGTACAACGACTTCATCCTCGTCGGCCCAGACACGGACCCGGCCCACGTGCGCGGCCAGAAGAACGTCATTCAGGGGATGGAGACGATCGCTGCGGCGGGCGAAAAGGCCGGCGCGAAGTTCATCTCGCGCGGGGACAACTCCGGCACCGACGTCATGGAAAAGGCCTACTGGAAGACCGCCAACATCGACCCGAAGGGCAAGCCGTGGTACGTGAGCGCAGGACTCGGCATGGGCGAAGTGCTGAACATGGCCGCGCAGATGAATGCCTATACGCTCTCGGACCGCGCAACCTACGGCGCCTACCGCGCCAAGACGGGCCTGGACATCGTGCTGGCCGGAGACCCGCGCATGTTCAACCCCTACGGCATCATCGCGGTCAACCCGAAGAAACATCCGGGCATCAACTACACCGATGCCACCAAGCTGATCGAATGGATCACGTCACCGGCGGGCCAGCAGGTCATTGCCGACTTCAAGGTCAACGGGGAGCAGGTGTTTTTCCCCAACTACGGGAAGGCCGTCGCAAGCGGAAAGTGAGCCCGGCCCGGCGCAGGTTCAGGCCACCGCCGATTCCAGCTGCGAATGCTGCGGCAACTCGGCCGCCACTTCGCCGATCATGCGACGTAGCCACATCACATCGGGCGCGGCATGGCTGCGCTCGTGCCAGAGCTGGTAAAAGCGCATCTTCGGAAACGCCATGGGCGGCGGCAGGATGCGGATCGGCAGATACTGCGCGCAATGCGCGGCGAACTGGCGGCCGGTAGTGAAGACCAGATCGGTGCGCATCAGGACATACGGCACCAGCCCGAAATACGGCAGCGATACCTGGATCTGCCGCTTCAGTCCCTGCTCGGCAAGTGCCTGATCGATCATGCTGCGCTGCATGACGGCATACGGGGCCGGCGCAAGATGCGGCATCTCCACATAGTGCTTGAGCGAGATGCCCTTGCGCGCCAACGGGTGCTGCGCACCCAGCATGCAAACGACTTCATCGTCGAACAACGGGGAGATATGCAGGTGTTCCGGCGGCGAGAGCCAATTGCCAATCACCAGGTCCATACCGCCCTGCTCCAGCGCGGCTAGGTAATCCACCCCGGCATTGAGCGGATGCACCACCAGCTTGGCTTGCGGCGCCTGCTTGCGCAGACGCTCGACGATGTTGGGCAGGAAGAAGGCGTCAAGGTAGTCCGGTGCCCCCAGGTGGAACGTGCGCGTGGTGTTGCCGGGGTCGAACTCCTGAGACGGGCGGGCGATACGTTCCATTGCCTCCAGGCTCTGCTGGGCCAGCGTCAGCAGATCATGGCCGCGCTCGGTCGGCACCATGCCGTTCTTGCCACGGACCAGGATGGCGTCGCCGGTGATCTCCCGCAGGCGCTTGAGCGTGTTGCTGATGGCCGGTTGCGACTGGCCGAGCTTGACCGCCGTACGGGTCACGCTCTGCTCGGTGAGCAGCGTGTAGAGAACGCGCAGGAGGTAGGTATCGAGGTGATCTTTGCCGTGCATCTGGAGGCGGGTAACGGCTGCGCCGACCCTTCTAAAAAAACGTGCTTGGGGACGCTGTCAGTGTATGTCAGTTGCACGCCGCGCCGCCAGACCGCTACCGGCGGGTATACCCCGGATTTTGGCTTTCCGATGCGGGTTATCACATGGGCCAAATATTGCATTCCTAGGCCGGTGCTATGGTTCCATTACACACACAAACAGGCGTAGAACCCCCATGGAGACTCAGCCCATCCGCTTCTTCCACCGCGGTCAGGTCCGTACCGTTACGGATGCCCCGATCACCCGAACGGTGCTTCAATACCTGCGTGAAGACGCACACTGCACAGGCACCAAGGAAGGGTGCGCCGAGGGCGATTGCGGTGCGTGTACCGTCGTGCTCGGCGAACTGCAGGAAGACGGCAGCGTCGGCCTGAAGGCCGTCAATGCGTGTATCCAGTTCCTGCCCACGCTGGACGGCAAGGCGCTGTTCACCGTGGAAGACGTGCGCGGCAAGGATGGCACGCTGCACCCGGTGCAAGAGGCCATGGTGGAGTGCCACGGATCCCAGTGCGGTTTCTGCACGCCTGGCTTCGTGATGTCGCTCTACGCGCTGTACGAAAACACCGGCAACCGGGCGCCGACTCCGTCGCGCCAGACCATCTGCGATTCGCTGACCGGCAACCTGTGCCGCTGCACCGGATACCGCCCCATCATCGACGCCGGCGAGCGCATGTTCGAACTCCCCGCGCCGGCAGGCATCGACCGCACGCAGTTGGCTGAAACGCTGCGCAAGCTGCAGCGCAACGACACCTTCAGCTACGCCCCCGTCCGCACCGAGAATGCGCCACGCTTCTACGCACCGCGTACCGCATCCGCCTTTGCCGCCATCAAGGCCGCGCATCCGAACATCCGTATCCTGGCCGGCAGCACCGACGTCGGCCTGTGGGTCACGAAGCAGTTCCGCGACCTTGGCGACATCCTCTACATCGGCCAGGTGGCCGATCTCTACGCCCTGGAAAAGCGCGACGGCTGGATCGAGATCGGCGCTGCCGTCTCGCTCGAAAAGGCCTACGCATTCCTGGCTGCGGACTACCCGGAAGTGACCGAATTGTGGAAGCGCTTTGCCTCGCTGCCGATCCGCAATGCCGGCACGCTGGGCGGCAACATCGCCAACGGTTCGCCGATCGGTGACTCGGCACCCGCGCTCATCGCCATCGGCACGCGCGTCGTCCTGCAGCGTGGCGAAGTCCGCCGCGAGTTGCCGCTTGAAGACCTCTACCTCGCCTACCAGAAGAACGCGATGGAAGAAGGCGAATTCGTTGCGGGCCTGCGCATCCCCGCACGTGAGGGCCGCGATGCCCTGCGCTTCCGTACGTACAAACTCTCGAAGCGCTTTGACGAGGACATTTCCGCCGTGTGCGCGGCGCTGGCCATCGAGCTCGACAGCCAGGATGGCGAAACCCGCGTGCGCAGCGCACGCATCGCCTATGGCGGCATGGCGGCAACCTCCAAGCGCGCGACAGAGACGGAAAACGCCATCGTCGGCCAGCCGTGGAACGAAGCGACGGTGCGCGCTGCCATGGCAGCCATGTCGCGCGACTACACCCCGCTGACCGACATGCGCGCGACCGACAACTACCGTCGCATATCGGCTGCCAACACGGTGTACCGCTTCTGGCTGGAAACCCGCGTCGATGCACCGCTCGCGCCCGAACAGATCAATGTGCGCGCGGTCGAATTGAATACCCTCACGGCAGCCTAAGAACATGAACAAGCAAACCGAAGCCTTCCTGCTGGCGGAAGCCGATATTGCTGCCGCCATGCCCGGCCAGCGCGGCGCTGTGGTGGGCATTTCGCGCCCGCACGAATCTGCGCACCTGCATGTTGCGGGCACCGCCACATACACCGACGACATTCCCGAGCTGGCCGGCACGCTGCACGCGGCGCTCGGCATGAGCACGCAAGCGCATGCCCGCATCGTGAACATGGATCTGGATCGCGTGAAGGCCGCGCCCGGCGTGGTGGCGGTGTTCACGTCGGCCGACATTCCGGGCACGAACGATTGCGGCCCGATCATCCACGACGACCCGATCCTGGCGACCGACACGGTGCACTTCATCGGCCAGCCGATGTTCATCGTGGTGGCCACGTCGCACGATGCGGCGCGACGCGCAGCGCGTCTGGGCAACATCGAATACGAAGTACTGCCCCCGCTGCTGACGCCCGAAGAAGCGCGCGCCGCCGGCAAGTCCGTGCTGCCGCCGATGCACCTCAAGCGCGGCGAACCGGCCGAGCGCATCGCTGCCGCGCCGCACTCCGAAGCCGGCAAGATGTCGTTGGGCGGGCAGGAGCAGTTCTACCTGGAAAGCCAGATCTCGTACGCGGTGCCGAAAGAAGACAACGGCATGCACGTGTGGTGCTCGACGCAGCATCCGACCGAGATGCAGCACATGGTGTCGCACATGCTGGGCTGGCACGCCAACCAGGTGCTGGTCGAATGCCGCCGCATGGGCGGTGGTTTCGGCGGGAAGGAATCGCAATCGGGCCTGTTTGCCTGTTGCGCTTCGCTGGCGGCATGGAAACTCGCCTGCCCCGTCAAGCTGCGTCCGGACCGCGACGACGACATGATGATCACCGGCAAGCGGCATGACTTCCGCTTCACCTACGAAGCCGGCTACGACGACGACGGGCGCATCCAGGGCGTCAAGGTCGACATGACGTCGCGCGCCGGTTTCTCGGCCGACCTGTCGGGCCCGGTGATGACGCGCGCCATCTGCCACTTCGACAACGCCTACTGGCTGCCCGAGGTGGAGATCGACGGCTTCTGCGCGCGCACCAACACGCAGTCGAACACCGCATTCCGCGGCTTCGGCGGCCCGCAAGGCGCGTTCGCCATCGAATACATCATGGACAACATCGCGCGCTCGGTCGGCAAGGATGCGCTCGATGTGCGCCGCGCCAATCTTTACGGTAAGGACAAGAACAACGTCACGCCGTACGGGCAGACCGTGGAGGACAACGTCATCCATGAACTGCTCGACGAACTGGAAGCGACGTCCGACTACCGCGCCCGCCGCGAAGCGATTCGCGCCTTCAACGCGACCAGCCCGGTGCTCAAGCGCGGCCTGGCGCTGACGCCGGTGAAGTTCGGCATCTCGTTCAACGTGAAGCACTTCAACCAGGCCGGCGCGCTGGTGCACGTCTACAACGACGGCTCGATCCTCGTGAACCACGGCGGCACCGAAATGGGCCAGGGCCTGAACACGAAGGTCGCGCAGGTCGTGGCGCACGAACTGGGCGTGTCGTTCACGCGCATCCGCGTGACAGCCACGGACACCAGCAAGGTGGCCAACACGTCCGCCACGGCGGCATCCACAGGCAGCGACCTGAATGGCAAGGCTGCGCAAGACGCCGCACGCCAGATCCGCCAGCGCCTGATCGCGTTTGCGGCCGAGCATTACGAAGCGCCCATCGAGACGGTGGCGATCGTGGGCGACCATCTCGAAATCGGTACGCGGCGCGTGCCGTTCGACGAGCTGATCGGCAAGGCCTATGTTGCCCGCGTGCAATTGTGGTCCGACGGCTTCTACGCCACGCCCAAGCTGCACTGGGATCAATCCAAGCTCAAAGGCCGTCCGTTCTACTACTACGCCTATGGCGCAGCCGTGTCGGAAGTGGTGGTCGATACGCTGACCGGTGAATGGCGCCTGCTGCGCGCCGACGTGCTGCACGACGCCGGACGTTCCATCAACCCGGCCATCGACATCGGCCAGGTCGAAGGCGCGTTCATCCAGGGCATGGGCTGGCTGACGACCGAAGAGCTGTGGTGGAACAAGAACGGCAAGCTGATGACGCATGCGCCGTCCACCTACAAGATCCCGACGGTCAACGACTGCCCGCCGGATTTCCGTGTGAACCTGTTCAACAACGCCAACGTGGAAGACAGCATCCACCGTTCCAAGGCGCTGGGTGAGCCGCCGCTGCTGCTGCCGTTCTCGGTCTTCTTCGCCATTCGCGATGCGGTGGCTGCGGTTGGCGATGGCCGCACGAACCCGCCGCTGAATGCGCCGGCCACCAGCGAGGAAATCCTCAAGGCCGTGGATGCCATCCGCAGCGCCCCGCTGACTGCCTGAGTTGGGAGACACCATGGATCACACGCAACTGCGCCCATTCCGCTTCGCCGATGTGCTTGCCACCGTGCAGGCCGGGCAGCCGTGCGTGCTGGTCACGGTGACAGACGTCCAGGGCTCGGCGCCGCGCGAACCGGGCACGCTCATGCTGGTGGGCACCGACGGTTTCTACGGCACCATCGGCGGCGGCCATCTCGAGTGGCGCGCGATGGAGATCGCCCAGACGATGATGGCCGCGCCCGAGGCCACCGGCGAAGCGCGCCGCCAGTTCGTGCGCATTCCGCTGGGGCCGGCACTCGGCCAATGCTGCGGCGGCGTGGTCCGCCTGTCGTTGGAGCGTCTCGATGCGCGCGATGTGGAATGGATCCGGCTTGCGGATGACGCCATGCGCCAACGCCGCAGCCTGCGCCGGTTTGTGCCGGCCGATGTGGAAGCGCCCACCGAAGCGAGCATCGGAGATGCCGCCGCAGCCGGCGTGACGCTCGACGCCCGCGGATTCACCCAAACCGTGCTGCCGCCCGACATGTCCATCGTGCTGTGCGGCGCGGGCCATGTCGGCCACGCCATCGTGCGTGCGCTGGCCCATCTGCCGTGCCGCGTGACGTGGGTGGACGAGCGCGACGCGATGTTCCCATTTCCCACGGAAGTGCCGCCGAATGTCGTCATCGAATCCACCGACACCCCGGAAGCCGTGATCGATCAGGCGCCCGCCGGCAGCTACTTCCTGGTCATGACGCACAACCATGCGTTGGACCTTGCGCTGTGCGAACGCATCATGCGCCGCACGGACTTTGCCTACTTCGGCCTGATCGGCTCCAAGACCAAGCGCGCGCGCTTCGAGCATCGCATGGTCGAACACGGCGTGGACCCGGCACGCCTGCCGGAAATGGTGTGCCCCATCGGCGTGGCGGGCATTGTGGACAAGGCGCCGGATATCATTGCGGTATCCGTCGTCGCGCAACTGCTGCAGGTGCGAGAGCTGCAACAACAAGCGCTCACCAGCGCCAGCAGCGGCGCGGCGGTCCCTTACCGAGTCCCCACGCCTGTCTGATCATGCCGATTTCCTCCGCGCTTGCAGAACGCATTGCCACCAGCCCGAAAGCTGAACTGCACATCCACATCGAAGGCTCGCTCGAACCCGAACTGATGTTCGCGCTGGCCGAGCGCAACGGCGTAAAGCTGCCGTATGCATCCGTTGAAGAAGTACGTGCGGCCTACGCCTTCGACGATCTGCAATCGTTTCTCGACCTGTACTACGCTGGCGCGAGCGTGCTGCTCACCGAGCAGGATTTCTACGACATGACCGCCGCGTACGTGGCACGCGCGCTTGCCGACAACGTCCACCACGCCGAAATCTTCTTCGACCCGCAGACGCACACCGCCCGCAACGTGCCCATGCATGTGGTCATTCACGGCATCGTCCGCGCGTTGGATGACGCCGAGCGCGAGCACGGTTTTTCGAGCGCGCTGATCCTCTGCTTCCTGCGCCATCTGAGCGAGGAAGACGCTTTCGACACGCTCGAAGCGGCCCTGCCCTACATCCAGGACCCGGCCAACCGCATCATCGGCGTGGGGCTGGATTCGTCCGAGCGCGGCAACCCGCCGGAAAAATTCGCACGCGTATTCGCACGGTGCAAGGAACTCGGCCTGCGCCTCGTCGCCCACGCCGGTGAAGAAGGCCCAGCGCAATACGTGATCGACGCCCTCGACATCCTGAAGGTGGAGCGCATCGATCACGGCGTACGCGCCATCGACGATGCCGCGCTCGTCAAGCGCCTCGCGGCCGAGCGGATCGCGCTGACGGTCTGCCCGCTGTCGAACGAAAAACTGAAGGTCTACCCCGACCTGCGCGACCACTCGCTCAAGCAACTGCTGGACGCCGGCTGCGCTGTGACGCTGCACTCCGACGATCCGGCCTACTTTGGCGGCTACATGAACACCAACTGGCTCGCCACGTTCAACGCCCTTGACCTGTCTGCGGCCGATGCGCACGCGCTCGCGCGCAACAGCTTCGAGGCGTCCTTCCTGCCCGAACAGGACAAAGCCCTGTGGCTTGCCAAGGTCGACGACCACTGGAAAGCCGCACACTAAAAATCCACGAGACGACGATGACCACGATGCCTCCGACTTCCAATTCCGTTCACGCTTACCGCGGCCGTGTGCTGCATTTCCTGCACGACCCGCAGTATCGCGAGCGCGATGCCTATGAATACTGGGAAGACGGCCTGCTCGTGGTTTCGGACGGCAAGGTGGTCAAGGCCGGCGACTATGCCGCGCTGCGCGAAGACCTGCCCCTCGGCACGCAACTGCACGACTACAGCGGCAAGCTCATCGTCCCGGGCTTCATCGACACGCACATTCACTTTCCGCAGACGGACATGATCGCGTCGCCGTCGCCGGGCCTGCTGCACTGGCTGGAGACGTACACCTTCCCGGAAGAACGCCGCTTCGAAAGCGAGCAGTACGCCGCCGGTGTCGCCTCGTTCTTCCTCGACGAACTGCTGCGCAACGGCACGACCAGCGCGATGGTGTGGAGCACCGTGCATCGCGGCTCTGCCGAGACGCTGTTCACGCAAGCCCAGCAACGCGGCATGCGCATGATCACGGGCAAGGTGATGATGGATCGCAACTGCCCGGAATACCTGCGCGACACGGCCGAATCCGGCGCGCGCGACACGGCCGACCTGATCTCGCGCTGGCACGGCAAGGACCGGCTGGCCTACGCCATCACGCCGCGATTCGCGCCCACCTCGAGCGAAGCGCAGCTGCAGGCCTGCGCAGAACTCGCCAAGCAATACAAGGACGTCTTCATCCAGACGCACGTCGCGGAAAACCCCGACGAAGTGAAATGGGTGGCTGACCTGTTCCCCAACGCGCGCAGCTATCTGGACGTCTACGACCGCTACGGGCTGCTGCGCAAAGGCGCCTTCTACGGCCACGCCATCTGGCTGGACGACGGTGACCGCCAACGCATGGCCGAATCCGGCGCAGCCGTTGCGCACTGCCCCACCTCCAACCTGTTCCTGGGCAGCGGCCTCTACAACTTCCACAAGAACGACGCATACCGCCTGGCGCTTACGCTGGCGACCGACGTAGGCGGCGGCAGCTCATTCTCGATGCTGCGCACGATGGGCACGGCGCACAAGGTTGCGCGCATGGGCGGGTATCACCTGACGGCGTTGCGGATGTTCTACCTGGCCACGCGCGGCGCCGCCGAAGCGCTGGGCTGGGAAGACCGCATCGGCAGCTTCGTACCGGGCGCCGAAGCCGACTTCATCGTGCTGGACCCCGCCGCCACGCCGCTGCTGGCCCGCCGCAACGCCCGCTCGGAAACGCTGGAAGAGCTGCTGTTCTCGTTGGCGCTGCTGGGCGAGGACCGTGCGGTATCCGCCACATACGTGCAGGGTGAACCGGCGAAATTTGCGGTTGGCGCCAACGCTTGATGCACTTATAATCGCGGCTTCCATTGGGGAGTAGCCGCTCGAAGTCGTCACTTCGAGGGCCACGTCAACAGACTTGACCGCCGTCGCAACGACAGGTGGTTATGGCGTGGTCAGCCGCACTCAGGGTGCCATCCATGCACCCGGTGACGCGCCTGGCGAGACCGATGACAACCCACTGCGGACAGGGCCGGCAGTGGCGCGTCATTGGTTCGCATACGGCCCGGACACCACAACAACATGGAAGCCTTTCTCGTCTCCACCGGCATCGTCGCGCTCGCAGAAATCGGCGACAAGACGCAGCTGCTGTCGATCCTGCTGGCCGCGCGTTTTCGCAAGCCGGTACCGATCATTTTCGGCATCTTCATCTCCACCCTCGTCAACCACGCACTGGCCGGCGCCGTCGGTGGCTGGATCACGCACGTGCTGGGGGAAAACGTGCTGCGGTGGATCCTGGGCGTGGGCTTTATCGCCATGGCCGGCTGGATGCTGGTTCCGGACAAGCTCGACGACGACGAAGCGCCCTCGACGACGCAGCGCGGCCTTGGCATCCTCGGGACGACCATCGTTGCGTTCTTCTTTGCCGAGATGGGCGACAAGACGCAGATCGCGACCGTGGCACTGGCCGCGCGCTTTCACGACGTGTTCTCTGTCGTGGCGGGCACGACTGTCGGCATGCTGCTCGCCAACGTGCCGGCAGTACTGATGGGCAACAAGTTCGCTGCGCGCATGCCGATCACGCTGGTGCATCGGATTGCGGCGCTGATCTTTCTGGTGCTGGGCGTGCTGGCGTTGCTCGGCGTCGGGAAATAAGTGGTCAATCCGAGGCTCTGGGGCTGCCCTGTCGGGGCCCCTTGCGGCCGGTGACGCAGCGGCGAATTCAGCCCACCACGGACACATCAGCGCAGACGCTTCAGGCGAAAAAAAACGGGGCCGCAGCCCCGTTCAACCCTCACCGGTCATGCCACCCGCTAGGGAACGAATGGCATGCTCCGATAAACCGTTCTGTTGTTGCTCAGCTTGCGCCTCAGTTCGTCTTGGCGCCGCCTTCGAACCACTTGGCGATGATCGTGCGCTCGTCGTCGGTGATTTGCGTCACGTTGCCCAGCGGCATCAGCTTTTGCTGCACGACCTGCTGGTAGACGAGCTGCGCATGCTTGCCCAGTTCTTCCGGCGTATCGAGCAACACGCCCTTAGCCGGTGAAGGCATCAGGGTAGGATGAGCCGAGTGACATTGGTAGCACCGTGCGGTAACGACTGCCTGTACTTTGGCGAAGTCCGAACCGCCGGCAGCTGCCGCAGTGGCCTGGCCTGCTGCAGCCGGTGCCGAAGCACTGCCTTCTGCCGCTGCTGCAGGCGCCGTCGCCGCCGGGGCTTCTGCCACCGGGGCTGCCGGACGCGACACCGGAGCCAGCCACACCGCCACACCCAACAGCACAGCCACGCCCGCTGCCGGATAGCCCCAGTTCACGACGCCCTTGTGCTTCAGGATGAAGAACTGACGGATCAGCACGCCGGCCAGCATGATCAGCACCAGCACAGCCCAGTTGTACTTGGCGGCGTACGTCATGCTGTAGTGGTTCGACAGCATCGCGAACAGCACCGGCAGCGTGAAATACGTGTTGTGCACGCTGCGCTGCTTGCCGCGCTTGCCGTGGATCGGGTCCGGCTTTTCGCCAGCCTTGAGCGAGGCGACCACCTTGCGTTGCCCCGGGATGATCCAGAAGAACACGTTGGCGCTCATGATCGTTGCGATCATCGCGCCGATCAGCAGGAATGCCGCGCGGCCCGAGAACAGGTGGCACGCCGCAAACGCCGCGATCACCACGTAGATCGCCACGAGAATGCCCACCACGCGGTCGTTCTTGCCGAACACGCGGCAGATCGTGTCGTACACGAGCCAGCCGACCACCAGGAAGCCCAGCGCCAGCAACACCGCCGTCGTCGCCGTCATGTCGAACACGCTGCGATCGATCATGTAGACGTTGGCGTTGAACAGGTACACCACCGTCAGCAGGGCGAAGCCCGACATCCAGGTCGAATACGACTCCCAGTAGAACCAGTGCAGATGGTCCGGCAGCTGCTTCGGCGCCAGCAGGTACTTCTGCGGGTTGTAGAACCCGCCGCCGTGCACGGCCCACAGCTCGCCGTCGACGCCCTTGTCCTTCAGGTCCGGCGCGGTCGGCTTGGTCAGGCTGTTATCGAGCCAGACGAAGTAGAACGACGACCCGATCCACGCGATCGCGACGATCACGTGCAGCCAACGCAAGAGCAAGTTGGCCCAGTCGAGGATATAGCCTTCCATGATGACTCCCTGCCCTGTTAGCTACCGCGATAGGTCGAATACGACCACGGCGACACCAGCAGCGGCACGTGGTAGTGCGCACTGGTGTCGGCCACGCCGAAGCGCAGCGTCACCACGTCCAGAAACGCGGGCTCGGGGAGTTTGACGCCGGCAGCGCGGTAGTACTCGCCCACGCCGAAGTCCAGCTCGTACACGCCGGTTTGCAGCGCGTCGCCTTCAAGCAGCGGCGCATCGCAACGGCCATCGTGATTGGTGCGGACCGACTTGATCGGTTGCCGCTGATTGTCGACAATTTTGAACAGTGCGATCGCCAGGTTTTGGCCCGGCGTGCCTGCAGCGGTGTCGAGCACATGGGTGGTCAAGCGTCCCATTTGTCTTCCTCTGTAGTTCGAATTTTCAGAAGCGCCGCTGCCTCCACTTGCACCTCGCGCCAAACCCTTGTGTGACAAAGGCTGGCGTCGGGGCCCGCTCGGTACGTGCTGTGCACGCATCCCGGCGCGCGTCCAGCCGGTTTACGCCTGCCGCCCATGTTGGGAGGGTGCATGCCAAACCGGCAAAGCCGTCGCTCGTTCTGGGTCCGACGCCTTGCTTCTGTCGTGTCGCTAGACTCGGCTGAAACAGGGATTTCCCTAGTTTGTCGGATTCCCGAACGCATTTTGTTGACAATATTGAAGGCCGCCACGAATAATTGTCAACAGGTTTTCGCAGTTGCTTATGCTGCGGCGCGTTACTCAAAGGCGGATCTGCCATGTCCAAGAATCTCAAGCTGGTCTCCACGGAAGCGACGTCGAAATCGGGCGTCAAGGCATCGGGAGCAACACGCATGTCGGTCGAAGAACGGATGTATCACGAGATCTACGACGCGATCATGGAGCACCGCCTGCCCCCGCGCACCAAGCTGACGGAGCATGCGCTGTGCGAAATCTATGCCACCGCGCGTCATACGGTGCGCAAGGTCTTCTCCCAACTGGCCGCTGACGGCCTGGTCGACCTGGAACCGAATCGCGGCGCGTTCATCGCGGCACCCTCCATCGACGAAGCCCACGCCATGTTCGAGCTGCGCCAGATCCTGGAGCGTGCGGTGCTCGACAAGGTCGGCCGCAGCAGCAATCCCAAGGCAGCCATCGCCCCGCTGCTGGAACTCGTCAAACAGGAACGCCAGGCGTTTGTCACGCAGGATCGCCCGCGCTGGATTCGCCTGTCTGCGGAATTTCACGTGGCGCTGGCCGAGCAATCCGGCAACCCGCTGGTGGTCGAGATGATGCGTCGACTGGTGTCGCGCACCACGCTGATGATCGCCAGCGTGGAGGCTCCCGGCAACAACGCATGCTCGTTCGACGAACACCTCGACATCCTCAATGCCCTGGAGCGTGGCGACGCCAGCGCTGCCCAGGCCCACATGGCCCAGCACTTGCAATGCTGCGCCGATCGCGTGCGCCCCGAAGCGCCCGCTGATTTCGATCTGCGTTCGGTATTGGGCCCGCGCGGCGGGAAGGACAAAGTCTAGGACCGGTTTAGCTGTACGGGGCGAGCTGGCACGACAGAGGCCGGCCGCCCAAGAACCTGTCCACGATCCGTAGCGACCCGCCGAAGGTTGGCCCGAGAGACACCGCCCGACATCAGGACGGCACGTGTCACAAGGCCAGAACCGGGGCGCGCAGCAGGAATGTGGACAGGCTCCAAGCCGGACGCCGTCCGGCTTACCACCCAAAGGAGACCTTTATGGCAAGCAGCACCATCGCCGCCCCCACGGCGGATCTGACCAATGAGCGCGTGGCGTACGGACGCCTGCTCGCATTGGGTCTGCAACATGTATTGGTGATGTATGCAGGCACCGTGGCAGTGCCTCTGATTGTGGGCGGTGCACTGCATCTGCCCAAGGAACAGCTCGCTTTCCTGATCAACGCGGACTTGTTTGCCGCCGGCCTTGCCACCCTCATCCAGGCCTTTGGCATTTGGAAGTTCGGCATTCGCATGCCCGTCATGATGGGTGTGACCTTCGCGTCGGTGGGCCCGATGATCGCCATCGGCACCGACCCCAGCATCGGCCTGCTCGGCATCTACGGCGCCGTGATCGCGGCGGGGTTGTTCGGCATCATCGTCGCGCCGCTCATGGGGCGCGTGCTCGGGCTCTTCCCGCCGGTCGTGACGGGCACCGTCATCACGCTGATCGGCATGTCGCTGATGGGCGTGGGCATCAACTGGGCCGCGGGCGGCCAGCCGACCATGAAGACCATGGTCGACGGCGTGCTCAAGACCGTGCCCAACCCGGCCTACGGCGACCTGAGCGGCCTGGGCATCGCGCTGGCAGTGCTCGTCATCATCCTGTTGCTGACAAAGTACGGCCGCGGCCTGATCGGCAACATTGCCGTGCTGCTGGGCATCGTGATCGGCACGTTCATCGCCATGGCGTTCGGCAAGGTCAGCTTTGCCGGCATTACCGACGCCGACTGGGTGGCCGTGATCACGCCGCTGCACTTCGGCATGCCGACCTTCCACTTCGGCGCCATCGCCTCGATGTGCATCGTGATGTTGATCACCCTGGTGGAATCGACCGGCATGTTCCTGGCGCTGGCGGAAATCACCGGCAAGAAGCTGTCCACCGATGACCTCACACGCGGCCTGCGCGCCGACGGTCTGGGCACCGTGATCGGCGGTGTGTTCAACACGTTCCCGTACACGTCGTTCTCGCAGAACGTCGGGCTGGTGACGGTCACGGGGGTGCGTTCGCGCTTCGTGGCGGCCATGGGCGGCGTGATCCTGATCGCGCTGGGCCTGTTCCCGAAGATGGCGCACATCGTGGCGTCGGTTCCTTCGTTCGTGCTGGGCGGTGCGGGCATTGTGATGTTCGGCATGGTGGCCGCTACCGGCGTGCGCATTCTCGGCTCGATCGATTTCAACAAGTACCGCCACAACCTGTTCATCGTGGCGATCTCGATCGGCTTCGGCATGATCCCGACGCTGGCACCCACCTTCTTCCAATACCTGCCGCATTGGCTGGAGCCGGTGACGCACAGCGGCATCGTGCTGGGCACGCTGGTCGCGGTCATCCTGAACCTGTATTACAACGGCATGCAGTCGACCGAGCACGCAATGCGCGACGCTGCCGCCAACACCCACGGCACGGAGTAATTGCATGAACGCCACTGTCGCGCACAACGACCCGCTTCTGATCGCCCGTCATGCCGACGTGCTGGTCACCATGGATGCGCAACGCCGCGAGATCGCCGACGGTGCCCTGGTTGCGCGCGGTGGCGTGATCGAATGGGTGGGCGCCACGGCCGATCTGCCGTCGCAGTATCGCGATGCCATCGGACAACCCAACGTACGCGTGATGGAACTGCGCGACCACGTGGTCACGCCGGGTTTCGTCAACACGCACCATCACATGTATCAAAGCCTGACGCGCGCCCTGCCCGCCGCGCAGGACGCTGAACTGTTCGGCTGGCTGACCAACCTGTATCCGGTGTGGGCCGGCCTCACGCCCGAGATGGTGCGCGTGTCTACGCTTACCGCCATGGCGGAACTGCTGCTCTCGGGCTGCACGACGTCCAGCGACCATCTGTATCTCTATCCGAACGGCAGCCGGCTCGATGATTCGATCGAAGCCGCGCAGCAGATCGGCATGCGTTTTCACGCGGCGCGCGGCAGCATGAGCGTCGGCCGCAGCCAGGGCGGTTTGCCGCCGGACCGCGTGGTCGAAGGCGAAGAAGCCATCCTGAAGGAAACGCAGCGCCTGATCGAAACGTGGCACAACGCCGATCGCCATTCGATGCTGCGTGTGGTGGTGGCGCCGTGCTCGCCCTTCTCCGTCTCGCGTGATCTGATGCGCGAGTCGGCCAAGCTCGCGCGCAGCTACGGTGTGTCGATGCACACCCACCTGGCCGAGAACGACAACGACATCGCTTACTCGCGCGAGAAGTTCGGCATGACGCCGGCCGAGTATGCGGAAGACCTCGGCTGGGTTGGCCGCGACGTCTGGCATGCGCACTGCGTGAAGCTCGACGCGCACGGCATCGACGTGTTCGCACGCACCGGCACCGGCGTTGCGCATTGCCCGTGCTCGAACATGCGGCTGGCGTCGGGCATTGCGCCCATCCGCACCATGCGCGATGCCGGCGTGCCGGTCGGGCTGGGCGTGGATGGCAGCGCGTCGAACGACGGCGCGCACATGCTCGGCGAAACGCGCCAGGCCATGCTGCTCGCACGCGTCGGCTTTGGCCCTGCGGCGATGAGCGCGCGCGAGGCGCTGGAGATCGCCACGCTCGGCGGCGCGCGCGTGCTCAACCGCGACGACATCGGCGCGCTCGCACCCGGCATGTCGGCCGACTTTGTCAGCTTCGATCGTCACCAGGTCAGCTTTGCCGGCGCCGACCACGACCCCGTCGCGGCGCTGGTGTTCTGCGCCCCGTCCAACGTGGCGCACAGCGTGATCAACGGGCGCGTGGTCGTCGAAGACGGCCGCCTGACCACGCTTGAACTCGACGCCCATCTCACGGTTCACCGGAAGCTCGCGCTGGAACTGGCGCAGGCTGCCCGGGCAGTCCCGGCCTGACGCGATGGCGCCTTGCCTGGTTCATGACGCCGCTGTGATGTCGTGAATTTGGAAAGCCGCATTCCACTGTCTGACCGGTGTTGTATGAAGTCTCCTCGACATGAAAAACCATGACAAACAATAACTATCCGCGCGATCTCATCGGTTACGGCAAGAACCCGCCCAACGCCAATTGGCCGGGCGGCGCGCGCGTCGCCCTGCAGTTCGTCCTCAACTACGAGGAAGGCGGTGAAAACTGCGTGCTGCACGGCGATGCCGGCTCCGAGCAGTTCCTCTCGGAAATCATCGGCGCCGCGGCCTACCCGGCCCGCCATATGAGCATGGAGGGGATTTACGAATACGGATCACGCGCGGGCGTGTGGCGCATCCTGCGCGAGTTTGAAAAGCGCGGCCTGCCGCTGACGATCTTCGGTGTGTCGATGGCCCTGCAGCGCCATCCGGACGTGACGCAAGCCTTCGTTGACCTGGGCCACGAAATCGCCTGCCACGGCTGGCGCTGGATCCATTATCAGAACATCGACGAAGCCACCGAGCGCGAGCACATGCGCATCGGCGTCGAGATCATCCGCGAGCTGACCGGCAATGCACCGCTGGGCTGGTACACCGGCCGCGACAGCCCCAACACGCGCCGCCTCGTTGTCGAGCACGGCGGCTTTGCCTACGACGCCGACTACTACGGCGACGACCTGCCCTTCTGGACCGAAGTCGAAACCTCGTCCGGCGAGCACAAACCGCACCTGGTGGTGCCGTACACGCTCGACACCAACGACATGCGCTTTGCCAGTCCGCAAGGCTTCAACACGGCAGACCACTTCTACCAATACCTGAAGGACGCGTTCGACGTGCTGTACGAGGAAGGCGATCCCAATGGCCTTGCGCAGCCGAAGATGCTGTCGATCGGCATGCACTGCCGCCTGCTGGGCCGCCCGGCGCGCTTCCGTGCGCTGCAGCGCTTCCTCGACTACGTGCAATCGCACGACAAGGTCTGGATCTGCCGCCGTATCGACATCGCGCAGCACTGGATCCAGAACCATCCGTACGCCAAGCAACCCGTTTTGAGCACCACAGCATGAGCCAGACCACCTACACCCTCTCGCAACTCAACGGCATGGACGCAGCGCAGTTCGTGCAAGTCCTCGGGGGCGTCTACGAGCACTCGCCGTGGGTTGCCGAACAGGCCGCAACGCAGCGCCCGTTCGCTTCGGCCGAGGCGCTCGCGGCTGCCATGCGCAATGCCGTGGACACCGCCGGCATTGAGCCGCAGCTCAAGCTCGTGCGCGCTCACCCCGAGCTGGCGGGCAAGGCGGCCGTGCGCGGTGAACTGACCGCCGAGTCGACGCGCGAGCAAAGCGGTGCGGGCCTGAACCAGTGCACGCCGGAAGAGTTTGCACGCCTGCAGGCACTCAACGCGCAGTACAACGAGAAGTTCGGCTTCCCGTTCATCCTGGCAGTGCGCGGCTACGACCGCCACGGGATCATCGACAACTTCAGCAAGCGCGTGGAAAACGACCGCGATACCGAGCTGCGTGCGTCGCTCGAACAGATTCATCGCATCGCAGGTTTCCGCCTGGCCGATTTGATTTCAGCAAACTGATTTTTCAGGTTCATCAGCAAAAAACAACGCTGTGGGCGCGGTGTCATGGGGCATGGGACACCGTCCGGCATGGAGCCTGACCAGCCGGCCTGTGACTGCATCGAAGAATGCGGCGCAACCTGCAGTGATCTTCAACAACAAAGGAGGTAGCAATGCAGTCGAAATTCAAGCGTGGCATGGCCGCGCTGGCAGTGGCATCGGCACTGGGGGCAGCAAGTGCCGGTGCGCAGGCGCAATCGTCCGTGACGCTGTACGGCCAGGTGGATGCCTGGGCGGGCGCCACCAAGAACTTGGGCGCATCGGATCGCGCCTGGGGCGTCAACTCGGGCGGGATGTCCACGTCGTACTGGGGCATGAAGGGCAGCGAAGACCTCGGCAACGGCCTGAAGGCGATCTTCACGCTGGAAGCGTTCTTCCGTCCCGACACCGGCAAGTACGGCCGCTTTGACGGCGACACGTTCTTCGCCCGCAACTCGTTCGTCGGCCTGCAATCGAGCAGCTGGGGCTCGATCAAACTCGGCCGCCTGACGCCGCCGTATTTCGTGTCGACGATCCTGTTCAACCCGTTCATCGATTCGTACACGTTCTCGCCGATGGTGTTCCACACCTACCTCGGCAACGGCCTGAGCGGCCCCGGCGGCATCTCGGGCCTCGTCGGCGATTCGGGCTGGAACAACTCGATCATGTACTCGACGCCGGACTTCAACGGTCTGACCGCCAACTTCATCTACGGCGCGGGCGAGCAGGCCGGTCACAACGGCCAGAACAAGTGGGGCGGCAACGTCCTGTACTTCCGTGGCAACTTCGCGGCAACGGCGGCGTTCCAACAGGTGCGCTTCAACTCCGCACCGGGCGACCTGAACGCACTGGTGGCAGGCTTCTCGCGCCAGACTGCGGCGCAGCTGGGTGCCACGTACGACTTTGGCGTGGCCAAGGTCTACGGCCAGTACCAGTACATCATGAACGCCATCAACTCCGGCGATGCGAAGAGCAACGGCGGCCAGCTGGGGGTATCGGTGCCGGTCGGCCCGGGCAGCATCCTCGCGTCGTACGCGTACACGAAGACTTCGGGCGCGGCCGACGTCAAGCGCAACACGTGGGCCGTCGGTTACGACTATTCGCTGTCCAAGCGCACCGATGTGTACGCCGCGTACATGCGCGACAAGGTGACGAATCTCAGCTCGGCAGACACCTTCGGCGTGGGCATCCGCGCGAAGTTCTAAGCAGTCGGCAGCAAAGAAAAACGGCGCCTGGACTTTCCCCAGGCGCCGTTTTCTTTTGGGCCGCCCACCTTCTGCGGCCCAAGCGTCGGATCAACCGATCAACGCGTAGCCGACACGTCTGCCACCGCCAGCGCCGTCATGTTGACGATGCGGCGCGATGTGGCCGACGGGTTCAGGATGTGCACCGGCTTGGCCGCGCCCAGCAGGATCGGGCCCACCGTCACGCCCTGCCCGCCCGTGATCTTGAGCAGGTTGAACGCGATGTTGGCCGCGTCCAGCGACGGCATCACCAGCAGGTTTGCACTGCCCGAGAACGCGCTCTTCGGCAGGAAGTGGTGGCGGATGTCTTCCGACAGCGCTGCATCACCCTGGATCTCGCCTTCCACCTGCAGGTCCGGCGCTTCCACCTTCAGCAGGTCATACGCAGCGCGCATGCGGCGGGCCGACGCGTTCTTCGACGAGCCGAACATCGAGTGCGACAGCATCGCGACCTTCGGCTCCTGGCCGAAACGGCGCACTTCTTCCGCCGCCAGCTTGGTGATGTCGGCCAGCTCTTCCGCGCTCGGCATTTCGTTGACGAACGTGTCGGTGATGAAGAGCGTGTGCTTCTCCAGCATCAGGCCGTTCATGGCGGCGAACACCTTGGCATTCGGAGCCAGGCCGATCACGTCACGCACGTGTTCCAGGTGGGCGTCGAAGCGGCCAACCGTGCCGCACAGCAGCGCATCGGCATCACCCAGACGCACCAGCAGAGCACCGATCAGCGTGTTCGAGCGGCGCAGCGCCGACTTCGCCATGTCCGGCGTCACGCCGTTGCGGCCCATCAGCTCGTGGTAAGCGGTGTGGTACTGATGATAGCGGCGGTCGTCTTCGGGATCGACCAGCTCGAAATGCACGCCCGCCTTCAGGCGCAGGCCGGCCTTCTGGATGCGCATTTCGATCACGTGCGGGCGGCCGACAAGGATCGGCTTGGCCAGGCCTTCGTCGACCACCGTCTGCACCGCGCGCAGCACGCGCTCTTCTTCGCCTTCGGCGTACACGACGCGCTTCGGGTTGGCCTTGGCGGCCGAGAACACCGGCCGCATGGTCAGGCCCGTGTGGTACACGAAGTCGCTCAGCTGGGCGCGATAGGCGTCCAGATCCTTGATCGGGCGCGTGGCCACGCCAGACTCTTCTGCGGCCTTGGCGACGGCCGGCGCAATCTTCTCGATCAGGCGCGAATCGAACGGCTTCGGGATGATGTAATCCGGGCCGAAGGTCAAATCCTGGCCGGCGTAAGCCTGCGCCACGGCATCGTTCGTTTCGGCTTCGGCCAGCTCGGCAATGGCCTTCACGCAGGCCAGCTTCATCTCTTCCGTGATCTTGGTGGCGCCGCAATCGAGCGCACCGCGGAAGATGTACGGGAAGCACAGCACGTTGTTGACCTGGTTCGGGTAGTCCGAACGGCCCGTGGCGATGATGCAGTCCGGGCGCGCGGCCTTGGCGATTTCCGGGCGGATTTCCGGCTCGGGGTTGGCCAGCGCCAGGATGATCGGCTTCGGAGCCATGGTCTTGACCATGTCGGCGGTCAGCACGCCCGCGGCCGAGCAACCCAGGAACACGTCGGCATCGCGCACGATGTCGGCCAGCGTACGGGCCGACGTGTCTTGTGCATAGCGCGCCTTGTTCGGCTCCATCTTGGCGTCGCGGCCGGCGTAGATCACGCCCTTGGAGTCGACCACGTAGACGTTCTCGCGCTTGACGCCCAGGCCCACCATCACGTCCAGGCAGGCAATGGCCGCAGCGCCCGCGCCCGACACGGCCACCTTCACGTTGCCGATGTCCTTGCCGACAACCTTCAGGCCGTTGAGCAGCGCCGCCGACGAGATGATCGCCGTGCCGTGTTGATCATCGTGGAAGACGGGAATGTTCAGGCGGTCACGCAGCTTCTGCTCGATGTAGAAGCACTCCGGCGCCTTGATGTCTTCCAGGTTGATCCCGCCCAGCGTCGGCTCCAGCGAGGCGATGATGTCGACCAGCTTGTCCGGGTCGCGCTCAGCCAGTTCGATATCGAACACATCCACGCCGGCAAATTTCTTGAACAGGCAGCCCTTGCCTTCCATCACGGGCTTGCTGGCCAGCGGGCCGATGTCGCCCAGACCCAGCACCGCGGTGCCGTTGGTGATCACGCCGACAAGGTTGCCGCGCGAGGTGTATTCCGCCGCCAGCGACGGATCTTGCTCGATCGCGGTACACGGATACGCCACGCCCGGCGAATACGCCAGCGAGAGGTCGCGCTGATTGATCAGCGCCTTGGTCGGGCGAACCTCGATCTTGCCGCGCGTGGGTGCGCGGTGATATTCAAACGCCGCGCGGCGCAGTTCGGCCTCGGCGCCTTGGTCTTGGGAATCCGGCGAGGCGTCGTGAAGCTTGTCGTTCATAGCAATGCATCCTGATGGGGAGTTCCGCGGAGAGGCGCTCAGGCGCTCAGGCAGAAACTCCCTGAGACAAAGTGGCAAAAACCAGTGGGAACAGAGAGAAACCGGGGGCGAGGCCGCACGCGTTCTGGGGCACCGTCAGGAGGGTAGCGACGGAGCGGACGCAGCGCCGGCCAAGGGTGGCGGTCGACGCGAGACGGGATGAAGTGACAACGCTCAAGCGGGGTACGGCTGGCGGCCTACAGATTAGGTCCCGCATTCTAACGTAGACCGCCGGCCAAAACCCACCCGGGCGCACTACTTAGGTGCCGGCCCGGATGCTGGTTTCGCCGCGGGTTTCACCGATGGATCAACCGGCAGTTCCACGAGGATCGGCTGCGCATTCGGCGCCGGGAAATTGGCAAAAGCGCTACGCACCAGATAAGGCATCACAGCCGTCAGCGAGCCATTCCCACCCTGCGTTTGCGCCGTCACCTGATAAACACGTTGACCAGTGGCTGCCTCGTCAATTTCCACGTGATAGGCGTAGAACGGCACTTGGACGTTCGTGTCGACGTATTGCGGACCCCACGGGCCCCAGGGCCCCCAGGGACTACGCCACGGTCCCCAAGGCCCGGGGCCCCAGTACGGATCCGGATACACGGGCTGACGCACCTGCACGAGCCGCGTGGCGGTCGAATAGTCCAGACGGACCACATAGCGAGCGCTGGCGCGCGGTACGCTGGTAAAACCGTGGGCGGCCAGTTGGTCCGACGTCCAGGCCTCGTAGGTCTGGCGCTCCAGGTCATTTTGCTGCGCTGCGGGGCGTTCGAAGGCATAGGTGCGCGGCGGGGTGTCGGTCCAGCCGGGCTGCCGGAACGCCGTCACCTGACTGGTGACCGTGCTGGCACAGCCCGCCAGGAGGCTGGCCGCCATCCACGCGCCGGCCATCGGCCAGACGCCCGATGACTTGATCCATTTCCACATAAAAATCCCCCTACTCTCAATCAGACAGATGGCCGCGGGCCCCGGAAACAGGCTGCGCGCCGTCTGTTACTCAGAGTGACACCCAACGCGGAAGATTCCCGCCAAGGGGCTGAGTACAATGGCCTTTTGCGACCGCAGACAACGCAGATAAGGATGTTACCGATGTTGCGCACCGATACCGCCGTCACGATTTACCGCAAGGACTACACCGCGCCCGCTTTCCGCATTGACGAAGTGGCCCTGGAGATCGATCTCGTGCCCGAGCGCACCCGTGTCGTCAACCGCATGCGCCTGACGCGCACGGATGCCGGCAAGCCGCTCGTGCTGGCGGGTGAAGGGCTGGAACTGGCGGGCGCAACGGTCGACGGCAAGGCGCTGTCCGGCCTGCAGGCCTCCGGCGACACACTGACCATCGATCCCGTGCCGGCCGATGTTGGCGCCAGCTTCACGCTGGAACTCTCCACGTACTGCAATCCCGCCGCCAACTCGTCGCTGATGGGTCTGTACGTTTCCAACGGCAACTTCTTCACGCAGTGCGAGGCAGAGGGCTTCCGCAAGATCACCTACTTCCTCGACCGGCCGGACGTGATGACCATCTACACCGTCACGCTGCGTGCGTCGAAGGCGGATTACCCGGTGCTACTGTCCAACGGCAACCTCGTGTCGGAGCGCGACCTGCCGGACGGTCGCCACGAAGCGGTGTGGCACGACCCGTTCAAGAAGCCGTCGTACCTGTTCGCGCTGGTGGCGGGCAAGCTGGAGTGCATTGAAGAACGCATCCAGTCCGCTTCGGGCAAGGAGAAGCTGCTGCAGGTTTGGGTGGAAGCGCAAGACCTCGGCAAGACGCGCCACGCGATGGATTCGCTCATCCACTCCATCCACTGGGACGAGCGCCGCTTCGGCCTGGAGCTGGATCTCGACCGTTTCATGATCGTCGCCGTGGGCGACTTCAACATGGGCGCGATGGAGAACAAGGGCCTGAACATCTTCAACACGAAGTACGTGCTGGCCAATGCAGAGACCGCCACCGACGTTGACTTCGCCAACATCGAATCGGTGGTCGGCCACGAATACTTTCACAACTGGACGGGCAACCGAGTCACGTGCCGCGACTGGTTCCAGTTGAGTCTGAAGGAAGGCCTGACGGTGTTCCGCGATCAGGAATTCTCCGCCGACATGGCGGCACAAGCGGCCGCGCAAGCCGGCAATGAAGCCGCCGCTGCCAGCGCTCGCGCCGTCAAGCGCATCGAAGACGTGCGACTGCTGCGCCAGGCGCAGTTTCCCGAAGATGCCGGCCCGATGGCCCACCCGGTGCGGCCCGACAGCTACGAAGAAATCAACAACTTCTACACCGTCACGGTGTACGAAAAAGGCGCCGAAGTCGTGCGCATGTACCAGACGCTGCTCGGCCGCGACGGCTTCCGCAAGGGCATGGACCTGTACTTCCAGCGCCACGATGGCCATGCCGTCACCTGCGACGATTTCCGCGCCGCCATGGCCGATGCCAATGGCCGCGACCTCACGCAATTCGGCCGCTGGTACAGCCAGGCCGGCACGCCGGTCGTCGCAGTCGAAGGCCACCACGATGCCGCCACGCATACCTACACGCTCACGCTGCGCCAGCGCTGCGAGCCTGTCGGTATCGAAGTGAACAGCGGCATCCAGAAGCAACCGTTCCACATTCCGTTTGCGATCGGCCTGATCGACAAGAACGGCCGCGACTTGCCGCTGCGTTTGCGTGGCGAGGCCGCATCGCCCTCGCCCGTGACCACGCGCGTGCTGGACTTCACCGAAACCAAGCAGACCTTCGTCTTCGAAGATGTGGCCGAAGCGCCGTTGCCCTCGTTGCTGCGCAATTTCTCGGCGCCGGTGATCGTCGAATACGGTTATACGACGGAGCAGCTCACGTTCCAGCTCGCGCACGATTCCGACCCGTTCAACCGCTGGGAAGCCGGCCAGCGCCTGGCCACCGACACCCTGCTGCGCATGGTGACGGACATCCAGCACGGCCGCGCACCGGTGGTTGATCCGGCGCTGGTCGAAGCCCTGCGCGCCGTGGTCGCCGACACCTCCCTTGATCCGGCCTTCCGCGAGCAGATGCTGATCCTGCCGGCCGAGAGCTACCTGGCCGAGCGCATGGACGTGGCAGACCCGGCCGCCATCCACACCGCGCGCCTGACACTGCTCCGCACGCTGGCAGAAAAGCTCAGCGCAGAGTTGCTGGGCGCCTACCACAACAATCAAACTGAAGGCGCCTACTCACCAGACGCAGTGTCCGCCGGCAAGCGAGCGCTCAAGAACATCGCCTTGGGTTACCTCGCAAATACGGAGACGCCGGAAGCATTGGCACTGGCGGAACAACAATACGCCCAAGCGACGAACATGACCGATCGCATGGGCGCCCTCACCGCCCTCGTCAATAGTTTCGCTCCCGGCCGCGAAGCGGCGTTGACGGACTTCTATACCCGCTTTGCCGACGATGCGCTTGTCATTGATAAATGGTTCTCACTGCAAGCCATGCAGCGAGGTGCCACCGGCAAGCCAACGCTGCAAACCGTACGCGCCCTGATGGCCCATCCGGCCTTCACGCTGCGCAACCCAAACCGGGCGCGTTCGCTCATCTTCAGCTTCTGCTCGGGCAACCCCGCGCAGTTCCACGCCGCCGATGGCTCCGGCTATGCGTTCTGGGCCGAGCAGGTGCTGGCGCTCGACGCCATCAACCCGCAGGTCTCTGCCCGCCTGGCGCGCGCGCTGGACCGCTGGCGCAAGTACGTGCCCACGCTGCGCGACGCCATGCAGGACGCCCTCAAGCGCGTGGCGGCACATCCGAGCCTCTCGCGCGATGTGCGGGAGATCGTCGGCAAGGCGCTGGCCTGAATGTCACCGCTTGTATCGTAAAATCGCGCCCGTCTCAGGAGAACCCATGAAGCGCATCAACCTCACCCGCTACCTGATCGAAGAGCAGCGCGAGCACAACACCATCCCGGCCGAGCTGCGCCTGCTGCTCGAAGTCGTGGCGCGCGCCTGCAAGGCGATCTCGCACAGCGTCAACAAGGGTGCCCTTGCCGGCGTGCTCGGCTCGGCCGGCACCGGCAACGTGCAAGGCGAAACCCAGCAGAAGCTGGACGTGATCGCCAACGAAGTCCTGCTCGAAGCCAACGAATACGGCGGCAACCTGGCCGCCATGGCTTCGGAAGAAATGGAATCGTTCTACGAGATTCCGCACCGCTATCCGAAGGGCGAATATCTGTTGCTGTTCGATCCGCTCGACGGCTCGTCCAACATCGACGTGAACGTGTCGATCGGCACGATCTTCTCGGTGCTGCACATGCCCAAGCCCGGCCAAGCCGTGACCGAGGCCGACTTCATGCAGCCTGGTGCAAAGCAGGTGGCCGCCGGTTACGCCGTGTACGGCCCGCAAACCACGCTGGTTTTAACGGTTGGCAACGGCGTGCACATGTTCACGCTCGACCGCGAAGTCGGCAGCTTCGTGCTGACCAGCCGCGACGTGAAGATTCCGGCCGACACGAAGGAATTCGCCATCAACATGTCGAACATGCGCCACTGGGCCCCGCCCGTGCGCCGCTACATCGACGAATGCCTGGCCGGCACCGAAGGCCCGCGCGGCAAGGATTTCAACATGCGCTGGATCGCGTCGATGGTGGCGGACGTGCATCGCATCCTCACGCGCGGCGGCATCTTCATGTATCCGTGGGACAAGCGCGAGCCGGGCAAGGCCGGCAAGCTGCGCCTGATGTACGAAGCCAATCCAATGGCCTTCCTGGTGGAACAGGCTGGCGGCGCGGCTACCAACGGCGAGCAACGCATTCTGGATATCCAGCCCGAAAAGCTGCACCAGCGCGTGGCGGTCGTCCTGGGATCGAAAAACGAGGTGGATCGCGTCACGCAATATCACCTCGAGGCCAAGAAAACGGCGTAACGACGCCATGTAAGGCCGTTGTTCCAGCGGTTCTTGCAGAGCGACAAAAAGTTCTGTTAGAATCGCTGTTTCCGACGCCGCTGTAGCTCAGTCGGTAGAGCAGCGCATTCGTAATGCGAAGGTCACCAGTTCGATTCCGGTCAGCGGCACCAGAATAAAAAAGCCCAGTCTTCAACGACTGGGCTTTTTGCTTTGCGCGTCGGAAACGAGGCAAGCCAGTTCACGCCGCCGGAATACGCAGCTTCTGCCCCGGATAAATCTTGTCCGGATTCGACAGCATCGGCTTGTTGGCCTCGAAGATGGCTGGGTACTTGTTGGCATCGCCGTAGAACTTCTTGGCGATGGCCGACAGCGTATCGCCGCGCTCCACCGTGTGCCATTGCGATTCTTCCGATTCGGTGTTGACCGACATCTGGTCATCGACCGACTTGATGCCTTCGACGTTGCCGCAGCACAGGATGATCTTCTCGCGCGTGGCTTGATCGGGCGCGACGCCAAACACCTTGGCAGCATCACCTTCCACCTGCACCGACAGCGCCGTGGCGCTCAGGCCCTGCTGCGCGATGTAATCCTGAATGGCTTGGCCCTTGGCATCGTCGGCGGCCTTGGCGGCGTCGGCATCTGCTGATGCATCGGCCGGCGCGGCTGCTGCGGCGCCATGGAAAAGCTTCTCGCCAGCCTCTTTGATGAAGTCAAAAAAACCCATAACGACCTCCATAAGTACACAACGGGGAAACGGGAAAGCGGAAAGGCGCGCCGTCGCAAGGCTCGCCCGTCGCGGCAGTGTAGCCGTTCACCAACGGTGTCTCCATGACAGTCGCACTGAATTGCAAACTTTGCGCGTCACTTGCGCGCTGATGCGGCGCTTCGCCCACTTCCCATGCTGCGGCGCACCAAAATCACTGGCACACTGTCTTACCAACATCGAAACCACTTGCGACTCCTCTGAGAGCACGGGCACCATCGCCCTCATCGGAGTTCCGTGCCGCCGCCATGCAACGTTCGTGGATGAAATCGATCACCCGACTCGTCGATGCCCTGACCACGCCAGGCTTCGGCCGCCAGTCATGGCCACCGAAGCCGGTGAAGCCGCTCAAGCCGACAGCGCGCCGCGACAGCCCGCGCCGCGCGCGCCCTACGCCCACTGAAGGCACCTTCGTCCGAGAGCAATTCATCTACCAACCCGAGTCGCCCGTCGTCGTAGCGCGCCGGCCGGAATACTGGCTGTACACCCCGCCCCTCCGGGGCAGCAAGCCCCCCGCGCTGATGGTGATGCTGCATGGCTGCAAGCAGTCGGCCGAAGTGCTGGCGCATGGCACGCGCATGAACGCGCTGGCCGACCGCGAGGGCTTTATCGTGCTGTATCCGGAGCAACCGCGCCGCGCGCATCCGCAATGCTGCTGGCACTGGTATGACCCGGAGCACGCCGGCGCGCGCGAGGCCGACGGCATTGCTCAACTGATCGAACAAACGCTGGAACAAACCGGTGCCGACCCGTCGCGTGTGTATCTGGCGGGGCTGTCTGCCGGCGCGGGATTGGCCGGCCTGATGGCATTGCGTCATCCGAAGCTGTTCGCCGCGCTGGCGTTGCATTCGGGCCCGGCCCTGGGCGTAGCGCGCTCGCCGGCGTCTGCATTGAACCTGATGCGACGCGGGGCACGGGTCGATGCAGTCGATGCGCTCTCGAGCGTGGTCGACGTGGCGGCCTACCCCGGCATGCCGACGATGCTTCTACACGGGCTGCGTGACGAGGCGGTCAACCCGGCCAATCAGGCGCAACTGGCGGCGCAATTCCGCGCGCTGAATCATCTGGGCGATGGCGGCCATGTCTCGCGCGACACCACGCGCGGCGACGGCTATGTCTTGCGCAACGATATGCGCGACGGCGAATGCATCGTCAGCTTGTGCCAACTCACCGCCATGGGCCACGCGTGGAGCGGCGGCGATCCGCGCTACGCGTTCCACGCGCCGGGGCCCGACGCGACGTGGCTATGGTGGCAATTCGCGCGCAGGCACATTCGCGATACAGCGCTCGCGGCGTAAGCAGACGTCAGAGATCAATCGACTGCTGCACGGCGTTGCGCCCAAGCAATTCGTCGATCAAGCCATAGCCGCGCGTGAGCCCGGCGTCTTCGGCGGCTTCACGCGTGGGCAGCGGGCGCTCGTCATGCGAATGGGCGACGAGCGTTTCGACGGCCGTCGGGTCCGCGCCGGACTCGCAGATTCGCACGACAAAATCCCACTGTGCGGGGCCCTGCCCGCTTTTATCCGATTTGCGTTCGGCCCGAGGAATGGCGAGTACGTAGACGTCGAAGTCCTTGTACAGCTCGGTGCGCCAGTTCGATTCCGTTGTCATGTTGCCTCCCGGAAGACGCCGCAGCCTCTCTTTCAGCCATCGCGGCGTCGAAAGACGTGCCCGCAAAAAACAGGCCGGTACATGACCGGCGTGCCATTACATCATCAGCATTCGCCCTTGCGCGCATGGCCCGGCGGGCAGTGGTAACGGTCGTCTCGATCGCGGCGACCGTGATCCCAGTCGCGATCCCGACCGCGCCAGCGGCCGTCGTCCCCGCGGTCCCAACCTCCGTCGCGCATTTGCCAGCCATGCGGACCCTGCTCCCAGCGCGGCTCGCGCCAGTGGTAACCCGGTCGGCCATGTTCACGATAGCCGCGACGCCAGACATAGCGGCCATCGCGCCATTGCCAGTAACCCGGCACCCATACGTAGCCGGGCTGCAGAACCGGCACCGGTTCATATTGCGGCGGCGGCGGCGCGTAGGTCGGGCCAATCTGCACACCAATCGACACCTGCGCCTGCGCGGGCAAGGCGATCGTACCCGCCACAGCAGCACCGGCCAGGCACGCAGCGAGAATCCATGCATTCTTTTTCATATTGGGGACCTCCTTTCAAACTCGTCGGATCTGAGTCGATCGTAGCAGCGCGTTCGGCCCTCGCCTCTAGGGTGTTACGCGGCGTTACCTCCGTTACTCGGGGGCAGAAAAGTCCTCACGTTTGCGTGACGATTCGGGCGTTCTTCGCCCAGCCACGCACAAAATGCCTGCACGACGTCGTCACCGAGATTGCGCGCAGGGCTGTACCAGTAGTAGCTGCGCGCCACTAACGCGAGATCGGGAAATGGCGCAACAAGACGCCCCTCCTCCAGGTCCTCCGTGATCAGCGCCGAGGGTCCCATCGCGACTCCCAACCCATCGATGGCCGCTTGAATCGACAGATAGAAATGCTCGAACGTCAGCGCGTGCGCGGGGCGCAGGTTTGGTACGCCGGCCAGCACGAGCCAGCTGGGCCATACCGAAGGCAACGTGTCCGAATGCAGCAGCGTGTGATGCCGCAAGTCCGACGGGGCCGCGAGCGGCAAGCGCTCCAGCAACCTCGGGCTGCACACCGGAAAACGGCTCTCGTCCAGAAAGCGCCCCGACTGAAAGCCCGCGTGAATCTCCGGGCCGCCCCGGATGATGACGTCGAAATGATCGGGCAGATCCTCGATCTCTTCGATGGACGTGGTCAGACGCACCTCGACGCGCGGAAAGCGCATCTGAAACGTAGAGAGCCGCGGAATCAGCCAACGCATCGTGAACGTCGGGATGCTGTTTACGCGCAGGATGCGCACCGCATCGCGGTCACGCAGCGCTTGGCTGGCCGTGCTGATCCGGTCGAGCGCCACGCCAATCTCCGACTGGTAGCGCTGCCCCGCATCGGTCAGTTCCACACGCCGATTCAGCCGACGAAACAGCGGCACACCCAGCCACGCCTCCAGCGCCTGGATCTGACGGCTGATCGCGCCATGCGTCACGCTCAACTCTTCGCCGGCACGCGTAAAACTCAGATGGCGCGCCGCCGATTCAAAGGCGCGCACAGCATTCAGAGGAGGCAGCTTGCGCATATCGCGTGAGTTTTTTGCACAGATCGGGTCAGTATATATCGGTTGTTGATCACACTTTACGGCGCTACGCTGTCGCCTTCCTGCTCTCACCGATCCAGCGTCGAGTGAGAAAAATCGACCCGATTTTCCCTTTCGCGCCTCGCGCACCCCGTCACCGTGACCCCCGCCGTCATCGCCCTGGTTCTCTGCGCCGCCCTGCTTCATGCCTCGTGGAACGCACTGCTGAAAAGCGGCTCCGACCGACTGCGCGCCATCACGCTGATGACGCTGGCCTCGGGCGTGGCCGCAATACCGATGGCGATTGCATTGCCGTTGCCGGCACCGGCTGCATGGCCCTACGTGGCACTGTCCGCGGTGCTGCATGTCGGCTACAACGTGTTTCTCGCACGCGCGTATCGGTTTGGCGAGTTCGGGCAGGTGTACCCGATCGCGCGCGGCTCATCACCGCTGCTCGTCACGGTGGGCGCGTCGCTCTTCGCGGGTGAAATGCCCGGCGTAATTGCACTCGCGGGCGTGGTGCTGGTCAGCGGCGGCATTCTCAGTCTCGCGCGGGGCCGTAAGGCCGATCTTGGCTCGACACTGGCGGCGCTGAGCACGGGCGTGTTCATCGCGTGCTACACGGTGTGCGACGGCATCGGCGCGCGGGCCGCCGGCAATGCGAACGCGTACTCGGCATGGTTGTTCATGCTCGACGGCCTGCCGATGGTGCTGCTCTATCGCGTGTGGAAAGGCCCGCTGAACATCGACCTGCGCGACGCCAACACACTCAAGACGTTTGGCGGCGGCGTGGTCTCGCTCATCGCCTACGGCATCGTCATCTGGGCTGTAACGCTCGCGCCGATGGGGCCTGTGTCGGCCCTGCGCGAAACGTCTGTGGTGTTTGCCGCGCTGCTGGGCCGACTGTTCCTGAAGGAGTCGCTCACCGCGCGGCGCCTGTCGGCCTGCTTCGTCATCGCCTTCGGTGCCTACTGCCTCGGCCATCCGGCCTGAATAAAAAAGTCACGCGGAGCGCGGCGGATATTTGACTTCAAGGATGTCGATTTGCTCGACACCCGTGGGCGTGCGCAGCGGCACCGTATCGCCCTCGCGCGCCTTGATGAGCGCGCGCGCAATCGGCGAGATCCAGCTCACGTGCCCGATATCCAGATCGACCTCGTCCATGCCGACGATGGTGATGGTCGTCTCTTCACCGCGCTGGTTGGCGTAGGTGACGGTCGCACCAAAGAAGATTTGATCGTTGTCGCCCTGCAAGCTGGCGTCGACAACCTCGGCCTTCTCGATACGGCGCGTGAGAAAGCGGATGCGGCGGTCGATCTCGCGCAGACGCTTCTTGCCGTAAAGGTAGTCGCCGTTTTCAGAGCGATCGCCGTTGGACGCGGCCCACGACACGATGCCGACCACTTCGGGCCGCTCGGTGTCGATCAGGTGCATCAGCTCAGTGCGCAAACGCTCGTAGCCGGCGGGCGTGATGTAGTTCTTGGAACCCGGCGGCAAGGGCGCGGCGCCTTCGGGCAGATCGTCTTCGTCATCGCCGGAATCTTCCCGGACGAAAGCCTTGTTCATGATGGAAGCCACGGTGGATCAAGGCTCCATTATAGAAAGTTGGCCCCTCTCGAAGAAAAAGTGAAGAAGGGGGTTCACAAGACGGAAAATCTCTGTATAATCTCATTTCTCGGTTGCGGCTGTAGCTCAGTTGGATAGAGTACTTGGCTACGAACCAAGGGGTCGTGGGTTCGAATCCTGCCAGCCGCGCCAACCTAATACGAGAATGAGAAGGGCTTCCAGAAATGGAAGCCCTTTTCTTTTGTCCACTTCGGACTCGCATGCAACGCTACGTCAAAGCGCTGTTGTGTGTGCGGCAAGCGGACCATGAACAAAAAAGGCGAAGCCCCGCGGCCTCGCCTTTTTTTGCTTTCGCCCGGAAGCCTCAGTCGAGGCCGCGATCTCGCGCAATACGAATCACATCCGGATTGCGCCGCAGCGCGCGCATCACATCGGCCAGGTGCACGCGGTCATGCACCTGGATCAGGAACGTCATGTACGTCGCTTCCTGATCCCCCTCCTGCTCCATCGACACGTGTGCCACGTTCGCATCAGCCGACGTCAAGTCCGCCGCCACGCGCGCCAGAATGCCCTTCGTATTGCGCACCAGCACCTTGATCGACACATCAAAGGCGCGTGTCGTGTGCTCAGCCCACATGACGTCGATCCAATGCTCCGGATCCTTGCCATGCAGACGCTTGGCCACGCGACATTCCTGCACGTGGATTTGCAAGCCTTCGCCCTTGCCGATATAGCCGACGATCGGGTCGCCGGGAATCGGGCGGCAGCATGAAGAGAACACCATCGCCATGCCTTCGTCGCCACTCACCGTGACGGCGGGCGCCTCGTCGCCAGCGAAGGTGTGTACGGCGGCCATCAAGGCTTCATCGCCCTCGTGGCCGCCTTCCTGCAGGAGAATTTCCAGGCGGCGCGCCACCACCGCGGCCACGCGGCGGCCGAGCGCGAGATCCGCAAAAACGTCTTCGCGCGCCTTGTTGCCCGTCCACTGCACGACGCGCTCCCACACCTGGGCGGACACGGCCTTCATGTCGATGCCGATCTGCCGCAGCGCCTGTTCGAGCAGACGCTCGCCCAGTTGAATCGCCTCGTCCAGCTTGGCCGTCTTGAGGAAATGCCGGATCGCCGCGCGTGCCTTGCCCGTGCGCACGAACGTGAGCCACGCCGGGTTCGGCTTCGAGTACGGCGCCGTCACCACCTCGACGATGTCGCCGTTTTTCAGCTCCGTGCGCAGCGGCAGCAGCTCGTTGTTGATCTTGACTGCCACGCACTGGTTGCCCAGATCGCTGTGCACTGCGTACGCAAAGTCCAGCGCCGTGGCGCCGCGCGGCAGCGCGCGGATCTCGCCCTTCGGCGTGAACACGTAGACCGCATCCGGGAACAGGTCGATCTTGACGTGCTCGAGAAACTCCTGCGAGTCGCCCGTCTGGCTCTGAATGTCGAGCAGCGACTGCAGCCACTGATGCGCTTGTTGCTGCGCGCGGTCCGGCTCGTCGTGGTGCTGCTTGTACATCCAATGCGCGGCCACGCCGGCTTCCGCAATCTGGTTCATCTCACGCGTGCGGATCTGGAACTCGACCGGCGTGCCGAACGGCCCCACCAGCGTCGTGTGCAGCGACTGATAACCGTTGATCTTGGGGATGGCGATGTAGTCCTTGAACTTGCCGGGCATCGGCTTGTACAAGCTGTGCAGCGCACCCATCGTCATGTAGCACTGCATCTGCGTGTCGACCACCACGCGGAAGCCATACACATCCAGCACCTGCGAGAACGACAACTGCTTGTCGTGCATCTTGCGGTAAATGCTGTACAGCGTTTTTTCGCGGCCGGTCATTTCGGCCGGGATGCCCGCGTCGGTCAGCGCACGCTGCGCGGTTTCAAGAATGCGGCTCACGACTTCGCGCCGATTGCCACGCGCGGCCTTCACCGCCTTCTCGAGCGTGGCATACCGGAACGGCGAACCGATACGGAAGCTCAATTCCTGCAGCTCCCGATATGTCGTATTCAGGCCCAGGCGGTGCGCGATCGGCGCGTAAATCTCCATCGTCTCGCCGGCAATGCGGCGCCGCTTTTCCGGCGGCACGTGGTCGAGCGTGCGCATGTTGTGCGTACGATCGGCGAGCTTGACGAGAATCACGCGCACATCGCGCGCCATCGCGAGCAGCATCTTGCGGAAGCTCTCGGCTTGCGCCTGCTCGCGGCTCTGGAATTCGAGCTTGTCCAACTTGGTCAGGCCGTCGACCAGCTCTGCGACCTTGGGGCCGAACTTTTCGGCCAGCTCGCTCTTGGTCACGCCCTGGTCTTCGATCACGTCGTGCAGCAGCGCTGCCATGATCGATTGCACATCCAGCTTCCAGCCCGCGCAGATCTCTGCCACGGCCACGGGATGCGTGATGTACGGCTCGCCGCTCTGGCGGTATTGCCCGAGATGCGCCTCGTCGGAAAAGTGGAAGGCTTCCTTCACCAGCTTCAGATCGGCCGGCTTCAGATACGAGAGCTTTTCGGTCAGCCCCGAAATGGAAACGACCTGCTGGCGCGGCGGTGCCGCCGGCTGCGAGGTCGGACCGAACAGATGCCGATAGGTCTGCTCCAGCACCGCATCGATGAACAGCGTGTCGCCGCTCTCCGGCTTGGCGGCCGGCGCGGGCGCGTCGGCGCTTGCACCTTTATGCGATTTGGGCGGCAGAGCTGCCCGCTCCCCCACCAAGTCGGCACCACGCGGATCAGGCAAGTTCGGCGCGCCCGTACGGGGCGACGCGGGGCCGGAGCCGGAGGCGGATGACGGCATGGGAACGACGGAAGCAGTGGAGGACCCGGAGGGGACCGTGAAAGTGCCCGACTCAGGACCGGACGACCTCGCGGACGATTCCACCGACGGCACGTTGTGTTCGTGCGTGGCGGAATGTTGGGTCCTGGGCGAAGAAGAAGCGGGCGAGGTAGGCATGCCGGGGTCTAGGGCGTTCGCGGCTTTCACATCCACGAAAGATCGCAAGAACGATCAGTGACCGAGGCAGCGTACCACGCCAGGTAATGCCAAGTAACGCGTGTCAGCTCAGGACGGAACCTTCTTGAGCATCTCGATACCGACCTGGCCCGATGCGATTTCGCGCAATGCGGTCACGGTCGGCTTGTCCTTGGCATCGACCTTGGGCGTGTGGCCCTGCACCAACTGACGGGCGCGGTACGTTGCGGCCAATGCCAGTTCGAAGCGATTCGGAATCTGTTTCAAGCAATCTTCGACGGTAATACGCGCCATGAAAACTCCACCTGGTGGCAAATCTTGTTGATCTCGATATTTTAGCAGCAGCGCAGCACTCGCTTCCGACTGCACTCGGGCACAGGCGCTACCACACTTTCACAACCGCGCTGAAAAACGCGATTGCGCTGCTTGCTCAGTGAATGCCCAGCTCGACGAACAGCTCGCCGTGGCGCGCCTTCTGGGCACCGAAGCGCAGGCGCGTGGCCTGCACCACGGTACGCAGCTCGGCCAATGCCGTGTCGAACACTTCGTTGATGATCACGTAGTCGGCCTCGGGCGCGTGCGCCATCTCGGAGCCCGCAGCGAGCAGGCGGCGCACGATCACGTTGGGCTCGTCCTGGCCGCGCTTCTTCAGACGATCCTCCAGCGCCGTAAGCGACGGCGGCAGGATGAAGATTTCTACGGCATTGGCGAAACGCTGATGGACCTGCTGCGCGCCCTGCCAGTCGATTTCGAGCAGCACGTCGGTGCCAGCGCGCATCTGTTCTTCGATCCACACGCGCGAAGTGGCGTAGTAGTTGCCGTGCACCTCGGCCCATTCGAGAAACTCGCCGCGATCACGGCAAGCTTTGAACTCCTCGACGGTCATGAAGTTGTATTCGCGGCCGTGCTGTTCGCCCGGACGCGGCTTGCGCGTGGTGGCCGAAACCGACAGGCGAATCGACGAATCGTGCGCCAGCAGCGCATTCACCAGCGTCGACTTACCGGCGCCGGACGGTGCCACGACCATGAACAGGCTGCCCGGGAAGTGATTCTCGATGGGCGTATCGACGGCAGAGTGCGCTTGAGAGGATGGCATGTTGTCGTTCTAGCGTTTCAAGTTATTCGAGGTTCTGGACCTGCTCGCGCATCTGCTCGATGAGCAGCTTGAGTTCCATCGATGCATCGGCCAGTTCCTTGGCGGCCGCCTTCGAACCCAGCGTGTTCGCCTCGCGGTTCAGCTCCTGCATCATGAAGTCCAGGCGCTTGCCGATCTGGCCGCCCTTTTCCAGGATGTGGCGCGTTTCGCGCAGATGCGCCTGGAGGCGCGAGAGTTCTTCGGCGATGTCGATGCGAATGCCGTAGACGGTGGCTTCCTGGCGGATGCGCTCGGAAAGCTCGTCGCGCGTCAGTGCCGGCGTGCCTTCGGGCGCGGCCAGGCCAAACGCCTCGCGCAGGCGTTCGGTCAGCTTGTCCTGATGTTGCTGGATCAGGACGGGCACCATCGGCGTGAGCTTGTCGACGATGGCCAGCATCGCGTCAGCGCGGTCCAGCAACACGGCCTTCAGTGCGTCGCCTTCGCGACGGCGCGACTCCAGAAGTTGCTTGAGCGCCTCTTTGGCAGCTTCGATCACGGCGTCCCGCAGCGCGTCTTGTGTCAGCTGCGGCTCGGCCAGCACGCCGGGCCAACGCAGGATTTCACCCATGCGCAGCGAACCCGATGCCGGCAGGTAGCGCGTGACCGCCTGTTCCAGCTTGGCCAGTTGTTGCAGCAGTTCCACATTGAGCGCCGCAACATCGCTGGCGGCTTCCTGCCGCTGCAGATTGATCCGGCATTCCAGCTTGCCGCGCGACAGTGCGCTCATCAGCATTTCGCGCAGGGCCGGCTCAAAGGCGCGACACTCTTCCGGAGCACGGAACAGCAGATCGAGGAAGCGGGAGTTGACGGTGCGGAATTCGACCGAGACGGTAGCGACGCTGCCGCTGGGGGCGCCATGGGCATCGGTAAAGGCTGCCTGGCGTGTGGCAACGCCGTAGCCGGTCATGCTGTGGATCATGGAATCGTGGTGTGTTGTTCTTGGTCGAATCGGGAAATCCGGTGGCGGTATTTAACGCCCGGAATTGGCGGGGAATCCCCCACCTTTTGTCGCTTTACAACGTGTGGACTGGTCAGGGAGAATCCGACAGCCATTTCGCCACACAAACCCATGACAGAGTCAAAAGGCTCAGGACAGCCGCGCAGTGCCCCGTTGCCGGTCGGCACCTTGCTGTCCAATTATCGTATTGTAAAGAAGTTGGCCAGCGGGGGGTTCAGCTTCGTCTATCTCGCGACCGACGAGCATGGGACGCCGGTGGCCGTAAAGGAATATCTGCCCTCTTCGCTGGCCCGTCGCGCGCCCGGCGAACTGATTCCCGTCGTGCCGGAAGAAAGCGCGAGTGCGTTCCGCCTCGGGCTCAAATACTTCTTTGAAGAAGGCCGGTCGCTGGCCAAGATTTCGCACCCCGCTATCGTGCGCGTGCTCAATTTCTTCCGGGAAAATGGCACGGTCTACATGGTGATGACGTATGAGCAGGGTAAAACGCTGCAGGAACACATCCTCACCGCGCGCCAGCAAGGCAAGCTGAAGATGCTGCGCGAGCGCTTCATCCGCCAGGTGTTCCATGACCTGATGAGCGGGCTGCGCGAAGTCCACATCCACAAGCTGCTGCACCTCGACATCAAGCCCGGCAACATTTACCTGCGCGAAGACTTTTCGCCGATCCTGCTCGACTTCGGTGCCGCACGGCAGACGCTCACCGCCGAGGCCTCGCGCTTCCAGCCGATGTACACGCCGGGCTTTGCCGCGCCGGAGCTGTACCGCAAGCACAACGAGCTGGGCCCGTGGACGGACATCTACAGCATCGGCGCCACGATCTATGCCTGCATGGCCGGCACGCCGCCCCAGGAAGCCACGCAGCGCGAGAAAGACGACAAGCTGGAAGAAGGCCTGGAGCGCCTGCGTAAGGTCTACACGGCCAGCCTCATCGACCTGGTGGGCTGGTGCCTGAAGATGAAGCCGGAAGAACGCCCGCAGAGCGTGTTCCGCCTGCAAAAGGTGCTGCGCGAAGAAAGCAACGCGCTGACCGAATTGCAAGCGCTGACCGCTGTCACCCAGGGCGGCCCCGTGCCAGAAGAAAAAGAGGCGTTGACGACGCGTTTCATGAGCCGTCTGTTGCGCCGCCGGGACAGTTGAGCGCCCGATTGCCGCTGACAGGCGGAGTATGATTCCAGAATGGTGCAACACTAGGCGGGACTTGCCGCTGCACCGCCTCCCTCACCGAATATTCATCGAGCCGCAATGCGATTCTCGGTTTATCAAGAAAGCAAAAAAGGCGCGCGACGCGTCAACCAGGACCGCATGGGCTACTGCTTCACGCGCGACGCCATGCTGATGGTGCTCTGCGACGGCCTGGGCGGACACTCGCTGGGCGAAGTCGCGGCCCAGCAGGCGCTGCAGACCATGGCGCGCCAGTTCCAGCGCCACGCACGTCCGTCGATTCGCAATCCGCGTGATTTCCTGCACGAGAGCATCATGCTCGCGCACCGTGACATCCATCGCTATGCCGAGACAAACGGCCTGCCCGATGCGCCGCGCACGACCATCGTCTGCGCGCTGGCCCAGCGTGGCTCGCTGCACTGGGCGCACGCCGGCGATTCGCGCATGTACCTCATGCGCAAGGGCGAACTGGTGACGCGCACGCGAGATCACTCCAAGATCGAGAACCTGCTGCAACAAGACCGTGTGCTGCCGATGCAGGTCGCGCACCACCCCGAGCGCAACAAGATCTACAACTGCCTGGGCTCGCCCAATCTGCCGCTGATCGACATAGGCGGGCCGGTCAACCTGGAGCCGGGCGACGTGGCCATGCTGTGCTCCGACGGCCTGTGGGGCAGCGTGCAGGAAGACGAACTCATCGACACCTGCACCAGCTTCTCGGTCACGCAGGCGATTCCTGAGCTGATCGCCCGCGCGCTGCGCAACGCCGGCGACACCGCCGACAACACGACCGCCATCTCCATGATGTGGGAGCTGGACGCCGTGACTACCACGCAGGATTCGGTGCAGACCGACACCCTGCCCCTGAACGCCTTCACAACGTCGATCCTGGACGCGCCGCAAAGTGAATCGGGGTTGATGTCGGAAGAGGAAATCGAGCGCTCCATCGCGGAAATCCGCGCCGCCATCGACAAGACAAGCAACCTGACGCGCTAAGCGCCGTCGCACGGTCCTCGCATTCCCCACCTCCGGCCCGCCCTGCCAAGCGCAGCGCGGGCCGGTATCATGTCGGGCTATCCGTTTTCTTAAGCGAGACCCACATGCGACCCAGCGGCCGCCAGCCCGACCAACTCCGCCCTGTCACCCTCACCCGCAACTTCACGCGCCACGCCGAAGGCTCGGTGCTGGTGTGCTTTGGCGACACGCAAGTGCTCTGCACGGCCAGCGTGCTGCCCAAGGTGCCGCCGCACAAGAAAGGCAGCGGCGAGGGCTGGGTGACGGCCGAATACGGCATGCTGCCGCGCTCGACGCACACGCGCTCCGATCGCGAGGCCGCACGCGGCAAGCAGACCGGCCGCACGCAGGAGATCCAGCGCCTGATCGGCCGGGCGATGCGCTCGGTGTTCGATCTGCGCGCACTGGGCGAGCACACGCTGCACCTCGACTGCGACGTGCTGCAGGCCGACGGCGGCACGCGCACGGCCAGCATTACCGGCGCGTTCGTCGCGGCATATGACGCTGTCTCCGTCATGCGCGAAAAGGGCCAGTTGGTCGGCAACCCGATCCGCGATTTCGTGGCTGCCGTATCGGTGGGCGTGGTCGACGGCGTACCGGTGCTCGATCTGGACTACCCCGAAGACTCGGCGTGCGATACCGACATGAACGTCGTCATGACGGGCAGCGGCGGCTTTGTGGAAGTGCAAGGCACCGCAGAAGGCACGCCGTTCTCGCGCGCTGAAATGGATGCATTGCTGGGCCTGGCCGACCAAGGCATCCGCACGCTGATCGGCCTGCAGAAGCAGGCGCTGGGCCTCTGAGCGACACGGCCATGCGCAAGATCGTCCTCGCATCGAACAACGCCGGGAAGCTGGCCGAATTCAACGCGCTGCTGGGCACCCTCGGGTTCGACGTGACGCCGCAAGGCGCGCTCGGCATTCCCGAGGCGGAGGAGCCCTACGCGACCTTCGTTGAAAACGCGCTCACCAAGGCACGCCACGCGAGCCGTGCGTCGGGCCTGCCCGCGCTGGCAGACGACTCCGGCATCTGCGTACATGCCCTGGGCGGCGCGCCGGGCGTGTATTCCGCGCGCTATGCGCAACTGGCAGGCGAGCCCAAATCGGATGCCGCCAACAACGCCCGCCTCGTCCGCGAACTGGCCGGCAAGGCCGACCGCGGCGCGCATTATGTTTGCGTGCTCGTCTACGTGCGCCACGCCGATGACCCGCAGCCGATCATTGCCGAAGGCAACTGGTTTGGCGAGGTGATCGACACACCGCGCGGCGACGGCGGCTTCGGCTACGACCCGTACTTCCTGCTGCCCGATCTCGGCAAGACCGCCGCCGAGTTGAGCAAGGCCGAGAAGAACAGCGTGAGCCATCGTGCACAAGCCCTCGCGCAGCTCGTCGAACGGCTGCGCACCTTTGAAAACGCCTGACGTTCCGATGATTCCGATTCACCCTGCCGGCGCAGCCAAGACGCCCTCCGCGACCGCCGCTGAAACCGGTGACAAGGTCACCTCCGTCTTCCTGCAGCCGGGCAAGATCAGCCTACCGGCCTCGCCGCCGCTGTCGTTGTACGTGCACGTGCCGTGGTGCGTACGCAAGTGTCCGTACTGCGATTTCAACTCGCATGCGGAGCCGGAACAGGGCATCCCGGAAGAGCGCTTTCTCGCTGCCGTGCGTCAGGATTTGGAAGCCGCGCTGCCGATGGTGTGGGGCCGGCATGTGCATACGATCTTCATTGGTGGCGGCACGCCGAGCTTATTGTCAGCGCAAGGGCTGGACCGGCTGCTGTCGGACATCCGCATGCTGCTGCCCGTTGACGCCGACGCCGAGATCACGATGGAGGCCAACCCCGGCACCTTCGAGGCCGAACGCTTCCGCAGCTATCGCGCCAGCGGCGTGAACCGCCTGTCGATCGGCATCCAGAGCTTCAACGACGCGCACCTGCAGGCGCTGGGCCGCATCCATAGCGCCGCTGAAGCGCGCGCCGCCATCGACATCGCCCGCGCGCACTTCGACAACATCAACCTCGACCTGATGTTTGCCCTGCCCGGCCAGACCCTTGCCGAGTGCGAGGCCGACGTGGAGGCCGCGTTGTCATTCGATACGAACCACGTGTCGCTGTACCACCTGACGCTGGAGCCGAACACGTACTTCGCCAAGTACCCGCCCGCGCTGCCGGATGACGACGCGGCGTTTGCAATGCAGGACTGGATCCACGCGCGGTTGGCGGCGGCAGGCTACGAGCATTACGAGGTGTCGGCATACGCCAAGGCCGGCAAGCGCTGCAAGCACAATCTGAACTACTGGCAATTCGGCGATTACCTTGGCATTGGCCCCGGTGCGCACGGCAAGCTGAGCTTTCCGCACCGGGTCATCCGCGAGATGCGGCACAAGCATCCGGACACGTATCTGCGCCAGGCCGAGACTGCCGGCGGTGCGGCCGTCATGCAGGAGCAGCGCGAAGTCGACGCCGCCGACCTGCCGTTCGAATTCATGCTCAATGCGCTGCGCCTGACCGACGGCTTCCCCGTCACGCTGTTCCAGGAACGCACGGGCCTGCCGCTGCGTTCGATCGAGCGACAACTCGATGCCGCAGAGCAGCGCGGTTTGCTCACGCGCGACCATGTCGCCATCCGCCCGACCGAGCTGGGGCAGCGATTCCTCAACGATTTGCAGGCATTGTTCTTGGCCGACGACGAAAACTGACAGTACCCGGTGCCAAGTTGCGCCGGGTACCGTTACAATGGCGCCCTTGCTCGCAACGAGCAGCGCAGTACGAAGGAAGCGTGGCCGAGTGGTTTAAGGCAGCAGTCTTGAAAACTGCCGATGGGGTGACCCATCCGTGAGTTCGAATCTCACCGCTTCCGCCAGCCCTTGGTTCCAAGGCGCTCCAGATTTCCCCCCTACTCTTCCAGCCCGCGCCGCTTTTTCAGTGCCGCGCTGTGGGCCACAGCACATCGGCGTCTTCTCCGAGCGCCTGGGCAATGGCGAGGCGAACGCGCTTCGCTCCATTGCCCGCGATGGAAGACGACAGCAATTGTGGCGTCACGTCGTCCAAACCCAGTTTTTCCGAGAGCCCACGCAGCGTGGTCTTCCCGAAGCGCGCTTCAAGAAGGCGTTTAACAAGTGGCACAGCGCCGGAAGCTTCACGAGGATCCGACGGCAGTCCTCCTGCCGGGCTTCTCTTCTTGCGCTCTTTTGGCTTGATGGGGAGATCGACCGATTGAGGGAGAGGATTCTCGGCCATGGAGCGGCCCAGATTTGCTAACGCTTCGGCTACGTTTCGCCCGGTGCTGGAGCACATCGCGTCCGGCGCCACCAACACCGCAAAATAATTGCCGCGATCTTGGTACAACCTGACCTTGCAAATCAAGTCCATATGATTCGAGCGTTAAAACAAAATAGTTCTATTTCTTATTCTTTTGTGGAATGAAATAACCCGGCGGCGCGCTGTCATGCCCCGTTGGCAAAGCCGGGACGCAAGCACTACCCCAAGCCCCGAGAGGCTTGAGGCAGGCCGAGCGCGTAAAGACACTCCCCCGTTCTTCGAAGCAGGTATGACTCGTTTTTATGTGGTTTTCACCAATCATCCGAGTGGTGATCACCTGCGCATCAACGCCAAGCAATATCGCCGGAATGCCAACTCGAAAAAACAGGGTGAATCCGCTCACCCCATTCTTTCGAAGCTGACCTGACCTGGCTAGGCCAAGCGACTTGCTGCTTTCCCCGTTGCCCGCCCTGCGTCGGCTTCATGGAACCGCACGGGCGCTGAACTTTTTTATCAGGCGTGATGCCGATGCCGAATATTGTCGGAAACGATAACAGACGCTATTCTGGCTGGCACCCTGCTAATTAGAGGGTAAGAAAGTGCCAGCACGCCGTTCACGCGAATCAGAGGGCACCAATTGGGTAAAGCCGCGGCCATCACAACTTTGTGCAACCGCTTGTCGCCGCCTGAAAATGGCGACCGAACCTGGTAATGCTCACCGGCGCCTGGCTATCGGTTCTTTGTATTGCAACCCACCGCAGCCGACCATGGAAGTCCTCAAGGATGTAAGCGCGATTGCTTTGGCCAATAGTCTTCCGGATGGCGTCTTTCTGGTCGACGAGCGGGGGCGGATCCGTCACGCCAATGCTGCGTGGGAAGACATTCTTGGTTACCGCCCCTCCGACCTGCTTGGGCAAACCATGCTCGAACTCGTGGCGCCTGACGATCGCGACAGAACGCAAAAGCAAGCGGGTCGCGTTCAGGCTGGCATTAAATGCACCGGATTTGAGAATCGCTATCGGCACCAGCTTGGCACCGATGTGCATTTGTCGTGGTCCGCACAGTGGAACGTGGAGCATCGATTGCGGATTGGCGTGGCCCGCAACGTCACCGCAACAAGAACGGCGGCCGAGCGCAGTCCCTTGGCGCAACTGCAGGCGCGTCTGGCGCCCCACGAATCCAGGGTATTGCAGTTGTTATTGACTGAAGCCGCAGAAAAGCAGATTGCGGAACAGCTCGGTCTGGCCACGTCGACCACACACTCTTACATCACGAGCGTCTATCGCAAGTTCGGCGTGCGTGGCCGCGCTGGGCTGATGAGCCTGTGGCTCAAAGAGATGCAAAGCCGCTGATCCCCGCTTTGTTCATGGCCGGGCCTTGGTAGAGGAGCGCTTGCGCTCACCGGTTACCTACGACACCGGCACGCCAACTCCACCTTGTGCCCGGCCACCCGTCGATATCACAGCATCGTTGCATCACCATCTGGCACAAATAGGGCATGCCCCCTGGGCTATACTGCGGCCCGTCACGCACACAACGTGACCTCGGATTGGCGTCCGAGAATATCGCAGGCGGGTACGACCGCCGGTTGGCGGTTTTTTTACGCCCGTACATCAAGCGCCTCCTATGGTCGGGCCTTGGTGGGGGAGCGCTCGCGCTCGCCGGTTGCCTGCGATACCGGTACGCCAACTCTACCTTGTGCCCGGCCACCCTGATTGGCGTCAGCGAGCGGGATACCAACCCATCGCAGGAGGCCCCAACGTGCGCCATGCCATCGCTCGCCCCGAGCAATCGCAATCCCCCTCCCCAGACGGCAGCCGTGAACTCCAGCGCGAGTTTGAATCGCTTCAGCAGCAACGCGCCGACCTCGTGCGAGCGTTGGCAGCGGCCGAAGCATCCGTAAGAACATTCCCCATCGGCTCATTGCAACAGGCCAACGCACGGGCCCGCGTCACGCGTTTGCAGAGCGAGCTGCGGCGCTTGAAAGCCGCGCTTGGCACGTCAAAGCGGCATCAGGACGTGGGCGACTTCCTGATCGAGATGTTCCGCGAGCGCGTCTCATTCAGCGAATGGCAGTCCATCGTGGCCGAGGCGCGACGCCGCCATGATTCAAAGGCGACGGAAGGTCAAATCGGTACGCTCGCTGCGGGGCCGGGCGCACAAAGCTGATATAGTCGCGTCGCCTCCGATTTCTGAACTTTGCGATGTCTCTCGTACTCCGCCGAACCGTCCTCACGTTCGTTGCCGCAGCCTCGGTTGCGGGCGCCGGCCTCGTCCACGCGCAAGCCAGTGCACCACAAGCGCCGGCAGTGTCCACGGCTGCGTCGGGCGGCACCGTCACTGAACTGCAGCAATTGCTGGCGCAGAAGCGCCTGACCGAACTGCGCACGACCTACAACGGCGACTACGGCACGAGCCTGCTGCTGGTCAACGAAGACACCACAGCGTACGTCGCGCTGTCGTATCGCAAAGAACTGTGGCGTGTGTACAAATTTGCGTCGGTCGCTCCGGCGGAGGGCGCGTACGAAACGCTGGCCGGCCAGACCCGCACGTGGGCCGAAGACGATCTGCGCCGCGCCGTCACGGCGGGCCAGAAGGCTCAACTGGAGCGCGAAGCCCAGGCGGCCCAACAGCGCGCCGCATCCCTGAGCCAGGAAGTGCGCATCATGCAGGCGCAGCGCCAGAAAATGCTGACCGAACAGCAAACCATGCGTCAGGAAACGAAGGCACTGGACATCGAGCGCCGCGCGTACCAGACCCAGGTCGAATCGCTGCAGCAGCAGATCCGCTTGCTGGAAAAACAGCTCAACGATCCGCACTGGTCGCCCGCGCCTTAAGCGTCTCGTCAAGGTCTTTGACATTCACCTTCCTGGCCTGGCGCAAGAGCGGCGGGCCAGCACTCTCTCCGCGCTTGATGCAGCACGCATCGACTTAAGACGAATCTGATCGACCACCGTCCATCCGCCGCTTAGCATGGCGCCTGCTTGCGCAGCCAGCTTGGATGCGCGCTGCGGCCATCAGCGGAGACGGATTTGGAATCCCCCAACTTCATCATCGACGGACACCTGCGCCTACCGGGCGTGGTGCGTATGCCGCCGCCCTTCGGGCCTGCACTCGACAGCGCGCAGCCCAGCCCCGCGACACAGGCGAGCGCATCGTCCGATCCGGTAACCCCCACGTGCGGTGACGCCAGTACAGCCCGCCATGGGCAGTGGCGTCAACGCATGACTGCGCTGTCGATTGGCATGGCATGCTCGTTGGCGGCCGCGCTACTTGGCTGGCAGACCGGGCAGCATCGGCAGCCAGCCGCAGAGTGGGATCACGCAACCGTGGCCGCCATCCCCCTGCAGACCGTACCGCCCCTTTCGCTCGAGCATTCCGCTGCGACGCCGGCGGCGTCGGCGGAACCCAACGAAGCCACGGAGCCCGAGGGGGCTCCCACAGCCATAGCCGCAGCCGACGTGGTCCAGGCGCCCGACGTGGCATTCGACGAAACGGAAGTTGCCGCGCCGGTCATCGCTGCAGCAGCGCCGGCCGTAACGCAATTGCGGGCGAGACCGAGGCGACCGCGCCCCCTGGTGCAGGCCGCCGTGCCCGCGTCGACGCCGCCGAAGTTGCAGCGCTCGTCCGTATTGCACGACGAACCGCCAGCGGCCATCGAAGTCGAGTGGGAAACGGCCGAGACGGTGCCCATCACCTCAGCCTATGCGGCGCCGGGCACACCGGTACGCATCGAACTGCAACGGCATACGCGCTTCACAGACTGACCAGAGCGCGTGCCACCGCGCCGGCTCAGTGCAACTGACCGCCGGTTTCGCGCACGTCGTGCAGCGTGCGCAGCGTTGTCTCGATGGCGATGCGCAGCCCGGCGACGATGGTGTCGTGCGCCATGCTCGGTTGCCCCGGGTGCTTGGCGGCCTGCGACGGCAGATACGGAATGTGGATGAAGCCGCCGCGCGTGGGCAGCTTGTGGCGGGCGATGGCGTGCATCAACCCATAGAAGACGTGATTGCAGACAAAGGTGCCCGCCGTCTGCGAGACCGACGCGGGAACGCCGCCCGCACGCAGTTCGCGCACGATGGTCTTGATCGGCAGCGTTGAAAAATACGCGGCCGGCCCGTCACTCGCGATGGCGATATCGATCGGTTGCTTGCCGGCGTTGTCGGCAATGCGCGCATCGTCGACATTGATGGCGATGCGCTCGACAGCCATCTCGGCACGGCCACCGGCCTGCCCCACGGCGATCACCACATCCGGCTGCAGCGTTTGCAGCAACTTGCCGAGCACTTTGTTGGACTCGCCAAAGATGGTCGGCAACTGGCGCGCGACGATGTCGGCGCCTGCGATTCCCTGCCCGTCGAGGGTGCGCACGGCTTCCCACGACGGATTGATGGGTTCGTTCTCGAACGGATCGAAGCCGGTGACGAGGACGGTAGGCATGACGTTCTCCTGCTTGCTGCGTAAGACAAAAACGATGATAAACGTCCGTCGAACATCATGCCCAAGCGCGTTGCGGCGTCAGTTTGCCTTGCTGCGCTTGTTCTCGAAGTTCAACAGGATGTCGACTTCTTCCGTGCCCGCGGTGTGCAGCCATTCTCGCGTCAGACGCTCGCCCAGGCGGCGCATGTCGCCCTGCAGGGTCACGTCGGGATTGAGCACGCGCACGCCGGTCTTGGCGAGTTCGGCTTCATCGCGCTCGTAGGTCTGACGGCTGGAATCCCAACCGCGCGCCTCGTAATCCTTGGCGAGCTTGAGCACCGTCTGCTGCATCGCGGGCGGGAGCTTGGCAAAGCGCGCTTCGTTCACGAACACGGCGTTCTTCGGAATCCACGCATTGACCTTGTAGTAGTACGTCATGCGCTGGCCGGCCTTCGTCTCCAGGCCAGTGGACGGCGAGGTGACCATGGTGTCGATGCGGCCACCGGCAATCGCGGCGGTCAGGTCGGCGGCTTCCACCTGCACGGCCTGCGCACCGTACAACTCGGCAATGCGCTTTTGCGCCGCGTTATACGTGCGCAAACGATGTCCCTTCAGGTCGGACAAACGGGCAATCGGTGTTTCGGAATACAGGTTCTGCGGCGGCCAGGGCACGGCGTACAGCAGGCGCAATCCGTTGGCCTTCATCAACGCTTCGATGTGGCTGCGCGAGGCATCCCACAGCAGGCGCGCATCGTTGTAGCCCGATACCACGAAGGGGATCGAATCCACACCGAACAGCGGATCGCGCTGGGCCAGCGTCGACAGCATCACTTCGCCCGCCTCGGCCTTGCCGTCCTTGACGCCGTCAAAGATGGCGGCCGGCTTGAGCAGCGTGCCGTTCGGATAGACCTCAAGCTTGAGCCCGCCATTGGTGGCGCTGCTGACGGCACTTGCGAAGGCCTGCAGGTTTTGCGTATGGAAGTTGAGGGCCGGATACGGCGTGGCCACTCGGAGCGTTTCCGCACGGGCTTGCGCGGCGGAAATCAACGACAGCGCGCTGGCTGCGAGAACACAAAAAAAGCGGCGTCCCGACATGGAACGGCCGCTCGTCATCTGGCTGCTCATGAATCCCCCCGGAGAAGAGCACGATGCGAGGTCTACGACCGCGTGCCCTTGTCTCGCGGGCAGCGACCGCGCTCGGTGGCGTCTGCCGGCTGAGAACCGCCAGCGTGACGCGCACCGCACGCGTCGCATTAAACACGATTAGTGGAGCATCAGGAAGTACAAGAGCACGATATTGGCTGCAAGCAACAGTAGCGCGGTCGGGACTTGCGCTTTGATCACAGCGTTCTTATCGGACAACTCCAACAGCGCGGCGGGCACGATATTGAAGTTCGCCGCCATCGGGGTCATCAGCGTGCCGCAGTAGCCCGAGAACATGCCGATCGCCGCCATCACTGCGGGGTTGGCATGGAACACGCCCACCAGAATGGGCACCCCCACCCCGCCCGTCATGACCGGGAACGCCGCAAAGCCGTTGCCCATGATGACGGTGAACAACGCCATGCCCACGCAATAGACGATGACCGCGACGAGGCGATAGTCCATGTTGATGTAGGCGGTGGTCAGGTGCGCCACGGCCTTGCCCACACCGGCATCGGCAAAGACGAGACCCAGCATGGCCAGCATCTGCGGCAGCACCAGCGCCCAGCCGAGCGACTCCGTCAGCCGACGCGACTCACGCATCGCCTGCACCGGCGTGTCACGCGTCAACCAGCACGCCAGCGCCAGCGAGATGATGCAGCCCAGGCCCAGCGAGACGAAGGTCTGGTTCTTCGGATCGAGCAGCAAATCGCCGCCGATCTTCACGTCCTTCAGGAACACGCTTCCGATGACGGTGACCAGCGGAATGGTCAGCGCCGGAATAAAGAGGCGGTTGCCCAGGCGCTTGGCGGATGCGCGGCGCTCTTCCGCCGGCAGTTCACCGTGCTTGCCCAGCGTCACGCCGCCCGTGCCGGCCAGCAGTGCCATCACCACGGCACCCACGCCCACCACGATCGGCGGGAGCTTGTCGCCAACGAGGAAGATGACGGCGAAGATCGCCCAGAACAGGCCCGTGGTCCAGCGGCGCGGGTGGTTCTTGTCGGCAAAGGTCATCAGCGCGGTGATCGTCAGGATGATCCCGGCCAGCCAGTACAGATAGTTGATCGACAGAATCATGGCTTACCCCTGCTTGGCCGCAGCCGTGTTGGTATTGCCGGCGGCGCCGCGCTGGTTACCCATTTCACGGGCGAGCCAGCCGTCCAGGCGCTTGAGGCGCACCGAGTGGATCAGGAACGCGCAGACCGCAGTCGGGATGCCCCACACGGCGATATGCAGCGGTTCCACGTCGATGCCCGAGCCGAGCAGGAACGTGTGCATCAGCGCGATGGCGCCGAAGGCCACGAAGATGTCTTCGCCGAAGAACAGGCCGACGTTGTCGGTAGCGGCGCAGAAGGCCAGCAGGCGTTCGCGCACCGGCGCCGGCAGCTTGCCGAAACGGTTCTCGGCGGCGCCTTCGGCCATCGGGGCCAGCAGCGGACGCACCATCTGCGGATGACCGCCGAGGCTCGTCAGACCGGCAGCGGCCGTCAGCTCGCGCACGGCGAGGTAGACGATCAGCAGACGGCCAACGGTGGCCGATTGAATGCGCGCGATCCAGTTCTGCGCGTGTTCACGCAAGCCGTGGCGCTCGAGCAGGCCCACCACCGCGAGCGGCAGCAGGATGATCAGCGGCAACGTCCGCGTCTTGATGATGCCCGTCCCGATCGCCGTCAGGATTTGTTCGATGGACATCGATGCCGCAAAGCCGGTGGCGATGGCGGCCACGGCCACCACCAGCATCGGATTGAATCGCAGGATGAACCCCGCGATGATGACGACCACCCCGATCAGCGGCCATAGATTCACTGCCGTACCCATGTGGTGCTTCCCCCCAAGTTAATAAAAAGCCCCGCTGGAAGGACGGGGCCGTGGCTCAGGCGCCGGCGCGGACAGCGATGCCTTCGCTGCCAAGCCGTTCCCGAATGCGTCGCGCGAACGCCAGCGCATGCGCGCCGTCGCCGTGCAAACAAACCGTTTCCGCGCGGATCGGAACCCACGTGCCGTCGATGGCCTTCACGCGCTGCTCGCGCACCATCGTCAGCGTCTGGTCCAGCGCGGCATCTTCGCTGTCGATGAGGGCGCCCGGCGTACCGCGTTTGACGAGCGAGCCGTCCGGGTTGTAACCGCGATCGGCAAACACCTCTTCCTTGGCCTGCAGGCCAAGTTCACGTGCGGCCTTGACCAGCTCACCGCCCGCCAGGCCAAACACCACCAGCGACGGGTCGAAATCACGGATCGCGCGCACGATGGCCATGGCCAGCGGCCGGTCGCGCGAACCCTGGTTGTACAGCGCGCCGTGCGCCTTCACGTGCGCCAGCTTGCCGCCCTGCGCACGCACGATCGCCGAAAGGCCACCGATCTGGAACAGCACGCCCGCGTAGATTTCATCCGGCGGGAGGTGCATTTCAGTACGGCCAAAGTTTTCGCGATCGGGAAAGCTCGGATGCGCGCCGATCGACACGCCCTGGCGCAGCGCCCAGCCCACCGTCTGGCGCATCGTGTTGACGTCGCCGGCGTGCCAGCCGCACGCGATGTTGGCGGAACTCACCAGGGTGAGGAGCGCCTCGTCGGTATCGCAGCCTTCGCCGAGATCGGCGTTCAGATCAATTGCAGTCATGATGTTGTCTTCCGGTGCATCAGGCGTTCAGTCGCGTCTTGGCGGTGCGATGCGCGCTCGACAGAATGCCCTGGCGCTGCCAGTCCAGCGCGGTTTCGATTTGCTGCAGATACCGTGCCACGTCGGCGCGGGCGGCTTCGGCTTCTTCGAGCGTCACACGTTCGAAGCGCACGCGCGTGCCGAGCGGAATCTGCGCCAGGCGCCATTGGTCGGCCAGGATGACGGAGCCGATCTTCGGATAGCCGCCGGTGGTTTGCGCATCGGCCATCAGCACAATGGGCTGTCCGGACGGCGGCACCTGGATCACGCCCGGCACCACGCCGTGCGAGAGCAGATCGCCGCTGCGCTGCTTCTTGCGTTGGAGTTCCGGGCCCTGGAGGCGAAAGCCCATCCGGTTGCTGTTGGGCGTGAGCGTCCAGTCCGATTCCCAGAATGCGGCTTGCGCGTCGGCAACGAAATCGTCGTATTCAGGACCGGGCAGCACGCGCATGACGGGCGTGTCCTTCTGCGCGCGGTCGAACGTCCAGCGGGCTGCCTTCACGGCAACGGTGTCGCCGCTGATGTCGGGGGCGTACGTCGTATCGGCGGGCAGCACGGGCAGCCTGTCGCCGTCCTTGAGCGGGCGCCCCTCGAAGCCGCCGAAGCCGGCTTTCAGATCGGTGCTGCGCGAGCCCATCATCTCCGGCACATCGATGCCGCCGGCCACGCAGAGATACGCGCGCACGCCGCCCTGCGCCACCCGCAAGGTCAGCATCTGCCCGCGTTGCACAGGGATGGCGCGCCACGCATGCACCGGCGCGCCGTCGAGCGTGGCGCGGCAATCGGCGCCCGTCAGCGCGATCAGGCCATTGGCGTGGAAGCGCAGCGTGGCGTTGCCCAGCGTGAACTCGATGCCCGCGGCGTCACTGCGGTTGCCGACCAAGCGGTTGCCCACATACAGCGACAGCGGATCCAGCGCGCCCGACGTGCATACGCCAAAGCGGCGATAGCCGGTGCGGCCCAGGTCCTGCACAGACGCCAGCACGCCGGCCCGCACGATCTCGATCATGGGTTGGGGTTTCGAACTCATGCGCGCACCTTCGAGGCAACAAAGCGGATGCGGTCTCCGGGCGCCAGCAGCGTGGGGGGATTACGCTGCGGCATGAAGAGCGCCGCGTCTGTGCGGCCAAGCAGTTGCCAGCCACCGGGGGATGCGGCCGGATAGATGCCGGTCTGCTCGCCGCCGATGCCGACCGAACCGGCCGGCACGGCCATGCGCGGCTCGGCGCGACGCGGCGTGGCGAGCGACTTGTCGAGCCCGCCCATGTAGGCAAAGCCGGGCTGGAAGCCCAGGAAATAGACGATGTATTCCGGCGCAGTGTGACGGCGCACGACTTCGGCCGTGCTCAGGCCGGTGTGCTTGGCGACTTCGCGCAGGTCGGGGCCTTCGTCACCGCCATAGGCGACTTCGATGTCGACGAGTTTGCCGTCGGCCACCAGCGCCTGGCTTTCTTCCCAGGCTTCGCGCAGTTGGGTGGTCAATCGCTGCGCATCGGCCAGTGGGCCGAACACGAGCGTGAGGTTGTTCATGCCGGGCACCACGTCGACCACGCCCGCCCAGTTGGACGCGCGCGACGCCATGGTCCAGATGCGCTGCTGGCAATTCAGGGTGGCCGGTGGCGGCACTTCGCACAACAGCGCGAGTTCGCCCAGCCGGTGAATCGTGCACTGCAACTTAACCCCCGTCTCGTCTGCGCCGTTGGCGGGAAGATCCCGGCAAAACGACGCGCGTTTGAAAACGAAAGCGATACGTTAATAAATTGTCGATAAATTCTGTATAAGAAGTAACCCTTAGTCATTCAGGGCCAAGTCGCTGCTGAAGGCGTCCGGCTGCACTCATCATAGGTGCCGAACACGATCAGCGTGACGGGCATGTTATGCCAAAGTCATATGAAAGGATGAAGACGCCCCTAGAACAAGAGGCGTAGACCGAGACCGGAAGCGAGGGTCAGGCAGCGGGCGCTTCGCGCGTGATGCGCAGACCCAGAAGGAGCGCGACGACGGCGCACACAGCCATCATGCCCAGCAGCGGCAGCGCGGTCTGGCCGATGGCGGCGACCACCGTGCCGGTCACCATGCCGAGGCCAAACTGCATGGCGCCCATGAGCGCCGAGCCCGTACCCGCACGCGCGCCCTGCCCCGCCATTGCCAGCGCGCCGGTGTTGGGCGAGATGCAGCCGATCGACGCGACGTAGCAGAACAGCGCCGCCAGCACGAGCGGCAGCGGCGTAAAGCCAGCCGCGGCGGCGGCGGCGGCCAGCACGCTGGTGATGGCCGGCACCCACAGCGCCCGCCGCAGCACGCGCGCCGGCGAGTACTTGCGCACCAGCCGCACATTCACGCGCGAGGCGGCGATCATCCCCGCTGCGTTGCTGCCGAACACCCAGGCGTACTGCGACGGCGTCAGCCCATAACCGTCGATCAGCACGAACGACGACACGGTGATGTACGCAAACATGCCCGACAGAAACACCGCCCCGCACCCCATATAGGCGGCGTAGTGGTGATCGCGCAGGAGTTCCCAGTAATCGCGCAGCACGTGGCCGACTGCCAGCTTGCGCGCCTGCTCAGGCGCGAGCGACTCGCGCATCAGGTAGTGCACCGCCACCAGCGACAACACGCCAAACGCCGTCAGCAAGGCAAAGATGACCCGCCACGTTGTGAACTGCAGCACTGCGCCGCCAATCATCGGCGCCAAGATGGGCGCCACGCCCATGACCAGCATCAGCGTCGAATACGCTTGTGCGGCGCCGGCCGGGTCCATGCGATCGCGCACGGCTGCACGCGCGATGACCATGCCCGCGCAGCCGCCAAACCCCTGCACGCCGCGCAGCACGGCCAACATCGTGGCATCCGTGGCGAAAGCGCAGCCGATGGAGGCCGCGACGTACATCGCCAGGCCGATGTAGAGCGGCGGTTTGCGGCCGAAGCGATCGCTGGCCGGGCCGTAGATCAGCTGGCCGATCGCCAGGCTGATCAGGAAGACCGTCAGCGTGAGCCCCGCCGCAGCCGACGATGTATTCAGGTCGCGCGCGATGGTCGGCAGGCTGGGCAGGTACATGTCGACCGACAGCGGGCCGATGGCCGTGAGCGCGCCAAGCAGCAGGAGCCAGCCGGGAATCGGGCCGGGCATGCGGGATCGTGCGGGAGCGGGAGCAGTCATGAAGGCAGAGCGGGACGCGGCGGACGGGAGGCCCGCGCCGGAGCAAACCGAGAACTGTAGCGCAAAGCGTCGCGCCACGTGCGCGCACCGGGCAGGTGCAAGACGGCCTGCGCGCCCCACCCAAGGGCTGCGCGTGCCACCTGCATACGTCGGCATGACAAGCTGGAAGCGGCAAATGGCCCCAATGGGCCCGGCACGGGATTTGCACTCCGCCACCCCTCGTACGAGGCAGGCGCAAGCGGGCCGAAATCGCCGTTCGGCGCGGTGCCGAACGATATAATTCCCGGCTGATGCAAAGCATCACCCAGCCATGATGTTTGCTGCGATGCGTCGGCGCGAATCTGCGTCGGCGTCGCCTGTTGTGAAGTGTCGTCAACACCCAAAAAGAGACCGCCTCCGATGCGTATCCGCACGGTGAGCGGCACGGAAACCACGAGCCAACTGTTGTGACACCACTCCCACCACGCCTGTCGCTGACGGGCATGACCAAGCGCTACCCGAGCGTGGTCGCCAACGACGGCGTCAGCCTGACTGTCGCGCCGGGCGAAATCCATGCCGTGCTGGGCGAAAACGGCGCCGGCAAGTCGACGCTGATGAAGATCATCTTCGGCGCCGTGCACCCTGACGCCGGCGAGATGCAGCTCGACGGCCAGCGCGTCGAGATCGCCAATCCGCACCAGGCGCGCGCCCTGGGCATCGCCATGGTGTTCCAGCACTTCTCGCTGTTCGACACGCTCACGGTGGCGGAGAACATCCTGCTCGGCCTGCCCGCAGGCACCGATTTGCGCGACGTGGCTGACCAGGTGCGCAGCACGGGCGAGAAATACGGCCTGCCGCTGGAGCCGCATCGCCATGTGCATACGCTTTCCGTGGGCGAGCGCCAGCGCGTGGAAATCGTGCGCGCCCTGCTCACCAAGCCGCGTCTGCTGATCCTTGACGAGCCGACCTCGGTGCTGACGCCGCAGGCCGTCGAAAAGCTCTTCGTGACGCTGCGCCAGTTGGCGGCAGAAGGCACGAGCATCCTCTACATCAGCCACAAGCTCGACGAGATCCAGGCCCTGTGCCACACCGCCACGGTGATGCGCATGGGCAAGGTCACGGGCGTGTGCGACCCGCGCCAGGAAACGGCGGCGTCGCTGTCACGCATGATGATCGGCGGCGAGCCTCCGCGCGAATTGCGCCCCCAGACCACACCCGGCGAGGTGCGCATGGAGGTGGCCGGCCTGTCGCTGCCCAAGGCCCACGCCTTTGCGACGGAGCTGCGTGACATCGCCCTGCAGTTGCGCAGCGGCGAGATCGTCGGCATCGCTGGCGTATCGGGCAACGGGCAGCAGGAACTGCTGGCAGCGCTGTCGGGGGAAGACACCCGCGCCTCGGCACAGACCATCAGCATCGGCAACGATCCTGTCGCCAAGCTGGACCCGCGTGCGCGCCGCAAGCGCGGGCTGTCATTCGTGCCGGAAGAGCGCCTGGGGCGCGGCGCCGTGCCCTCGCTGTCGCTGGCCGCCAATACGCTGCTGACGCATCAGCGTGCACCCCAGGTGCGCGGCGGGCTCATCGACAAGAAGGCCGCCGCCAAGCTGGCTACCGCCATCATCGGCCGGTTTGGTGTGAAGGCTGGCGGCCCCGACGCGTTGGCCAAGAGCCTGTCGGGCGGCAACCTGCAGAAATTCATCGTCGGCCGCGAAATCGAATGCGCGCCGCGCGTGCTCATCGTCGCGCAGCCCACCTGGGGCGTCGACGTGGGCGCCGCTGCTCAGATCCACAACGAAATCCTCGCGCTCAAGGCGGGGGGCTGCGCCATCCTTATCGTGTCGGAAGAACTCGACGAACTCTTTGCGCTGTGCGATCGCCTGCACGTGATCGCCAACGGGCGCCTCTCGCCCTCCACGCCCACGCACGCCACCGACCGCGAACAGATCGGCCTGTGGATGAGCGGCATGTGGGACAAAGCGTCGGCGCCGGCCGCCGCCAGCTCGGAGGTGGCCCATGGCTGACGTCATGCATGGCAGCCGTCTGGCGCTGCCGGTTTCGCTGGAGTTGCGGGCGATCCCGTCGCGCACCATGGCCTATGCCTCGCCGCTCATCGCGCTGGTGCTGACGATGGTGTTCGGCTTGCTGCTGTTCGCGCTGCTGGGCAAGGATCCGGTGGCGGGCCTGCGCGTGTTCCTGGTCGAACCGCTGGTCAGCAAGCGGGCGATCGGTGAAGTGCTGCTCAAGACCGTGCCGCTGGTGCTGTGCGCGCTGGGCTTGTCGGTGTGCTATCGCGCCAACGTGTGGAACATCGGCGCGGAGGGGCAGCTCATCGTGGGCGGCATCTTTGCAGCGGCCACCATCATCTACTTCGATACGCCGACGCCCGCCATCCCCGGCGGCTTTGCGCTGGTGCTGGCCATCGTTGCCGGCCTCATTGGCGGCGCGCTGTGGGCGGCGATCACCGCGCTGCTGCGCGATCGCTTTCATGCCAACGAGATCCTCGTCTCGCTGATGCTCACGTACATCGCGCAGTTGCTGCTGCTGTACGTCGTCAACGGGCCGTTGAAAGATCCGAACGGCATGAACTTCCCGCAATCGATCGTGTTCGACAGCGCGTACGTTCTGCCGACGCTCGTGGCCGGCACGCGCCTGCACGTCGGCTTCCTGTTCATGCTCGTGATGACGGCGGCGATGACGTTGTTCGTCTTCCGCAGCTTTGCGGGCTATCGCCTGCAAGTCGGTGGCCTGGCGCCGCAAGCCGCGCGCTATGCAGGTTTCTCGTCGCGGGCGGCGCTGTGGACGGCGCTGCTGGTGTCGGGCGGCCTGGCAGGCGTTGCCGGCGCCTTCGAAGTCACCGGGCCGATCGGGCAACTGCTGCCATCCATTTCCCCCGGCTACGGCTTTGCCGCAATCGTGGTGGCGTTCGTCGGGCGCCTGAATCCGGTGGGCACCGTGCTGGGGGCGATCGTGATGTCGCTCTTCTATATCGGCGGCGAGCTTGCGCAATCGCGCCTGGGGCTGCCGTCGGCCATTACCGGAGTGTTCCAGGGGATGCTGCTGTTCTTCCTGCTCGCCTGCGACACGCTCATCGAATACCGCCTGCGCTGGCGCGCGCACCACTGATATGGAAAGTCTCGCTCCCCTGATCGCCGCGTCGATCAACGCCGGCACCCCGCTGCTGCTGGCCGCCCTGGGCCTCTTGATGAACGAACGCTCCGGCGTGCTCAACCTCGGCGCCGAAGGGATGATGCTGGTGGCCGCCGTGGTCGGTTTCATGGTCGGCTACCAGACGCAGATTCCCCTGCTGGGTTTTGCTGCCGGAGCGATTGCCGGCATGGTGATGGCGTCGCTGTTTGCATGGCTGGCGCTGGTGCTCGTCACCAACCAGGTCGCCACGGGCCTCGCCCTGTCGATTTTCGGCACCGGGCTGTCGGCCTTCATGGGCCAGCGCTTTGTCGGCATGTCGCTGCCGGCGCAGGCGCACGGCATCCCCGGGCTGGAGTCGATTCCGTTTGTCGGCCCTGCCCTCTTCGCGCACCACTGGATGGTCTATTTCAGCCTGCTGCTGTGCGGCGCGATTGCGTGGTTCCTGTTCAAGACGCGGGCTGGCCTCACGCTGCGCGCGATCGGTGAATCGCCGGAGTCGGCGCATGCGCTCGGCTATCCGGTGCGCACCGTCCGCTTTGGCGCGCTGTTGTTTGGCGGCGCATGCTGCGGGCTGGCCGGCGCGTACCTGTCGCTGGTCTACACGCCGATGTGGGTCGAGAACATGGTCGCCGGCCGCGGCTGGATTGCCCTCGCGCTGACCACGTTTGCCACCTGGCGCCCGCTGCGCATCCTGTTCGGTGCGCTGCTGTTCGGCGGCGTGACGATCCTGCAATTCCACCTGCAGGGGATGGGCGTGTCGGTGCCGTCGCAGATTCTGTCGATGGCGCCGTTTGCGGCCACCATCGTCGTGCTGGCCATCATCTCGCGCAACCCGGACTGGATTCGCCTGAACATGCCCGCATCCCTTGGCAAGCCGTTCCGCCCCGGGGCTGCCTAAACTGCATGCAGCCTCAGCTTCTGCATTCCGCTTTCATTTGCTTCAACACAGTCAACGAGCCACACAACAGGAGAAATCGATGAACGTCACTCGCAGGATCACGCTGGCCGCCCTGGCCGCCGGCGCTGCCCTGACCCTCTGGGGTTGCGGCAAGTCCAACGACAACGCCGGCGGCAATGCCGCGCCGGCCGCATCGTCGGCCCCCGCCGCTGCCGCACCGGCGCCGGCCAATGAGCCGCTGAAGGTTGCGTTCGTCTACGTCGGCCCGGTGGGCGACGCAGGCTGGACGTACGCCCACGACGCCGGCCGCAAGGAGGTCGAAGCCAAGTTCGGCGACAAGGTCAAGACCAGCTTCGTCGAAAGCGTCCCCGAAAGCGCTGCGGACGCCGAGCGCGTGTTCCGCGATCTCGCCACGCAGGGCAACAAGGTCATCTTCGGCACGAGCTTCGGCTTCATGGAATCGATGCTCAAGGTCGCCAAGGAATTCCCGGACGTGAAGTTCGAGCACGCCACCGGTTTCAAGACCGCCGACAACCTCGGCCAGTACGACGTGCGCACGTATGAAGGCGCGTACCTCGCGGGCGTGGTGGCCGGCAAGATGAGCAAGTCGGGCAAGCTGGGCGTGGTGGGTTCGGTGCCCATCCCCGAGGTGATCCGCAACATCGATTCGTTCACGCTGGGCGCGCGCAGCGTCAACCCGAAGGCCACCACCCGCGTGGTGTGGGTCAACAAGTGGTTTGACCCGGGCAAGGAGCGCGAAGCGGCCACCACGCTCATCGGCCAGGGCGTCGACGTGCTGATGCAGAACACCGACTCCGCCGCCGTCGTGCAAACGGCCCAGGAAAAAGGCGTCTACGCCATCGGCTGGGACAGCGACATGACCAAGTTCGGCGAGAAGGCCCACCTGGCCGCCTCGATGAACAAGTGGGGCGTGTACTACACCAAGGTCGTCGGCGACGTGCTCGAAAACAAGTGGAAGCCGGAAACCGTGTGGTGGGGCCTGAAGGAAGGCGCCATCGACCTGGGCGCCTACAACGCCGTGGTGCCGGAAGACGTGAAGACGCTGATCGAAACCCGCAAGAAGGGCATCATCGACGGCTCCGCACCGATCTGGAAGGGTCCGCTAAAGGACAACACCGGCAAGGAAGTCCTGCCTGCCGACAAGGTCGCCGACGACGGCTTCCTGCACGGCATCAAGTTCTACGTCGAGGGCGTGGAAGGCAAGATTCCGGGTTGAGTTCTACCCGTTGAGGCAAAAAGCCGGCACCTCGCAAGAGGGCCGGCTTTTTTCATGGACGATGCGGCTTCATCTTGAAAACCGGGCCATTTCCCCAAGCTGATACGATGGTTTGCTGGCCAAACGCCCTCATGTGACGCCGGCTTTTCATCAAGGAGCCCACGATGTTCGGACGACTTTTCCGCCTGTGGAGCGTGGTGCGCAACGACGTGCGCCTGCTGTGGTTTGCGCTGCGCCATCCCGACAAGCCGTGGTGGCTCGCGCCGGCTGCGCTGCTGCTGGTGGGGTATGTGGTATCGCCGGTCGACCTGATCCCGGATGTCATCCCGGTAATCGGCTGGGTGGACGACATCGTGCTGGTGCCGTTTGCGCTGCACATGCTGCTGCGCGGCCTGCCCGACCGCGTGCGCGAGGATGCGCGCTTTGCCGCCGCCCGGCGGGTGAAGCCCTCCGGGCGGTAACGTCTCAACTTACGGCAAGAGGATCGTCGACCCCGTCGTCTTGCGCGCTTCCAGATCGCGGTGCGCCTGCGCCGCGTTCTGCAGTTCGTAGCGCTGGTGAATCTCGATCTTCACCTTGCCGCTGCTCACCACATCAAACAACTCTGCCGCCATCGGCTCCAGCAGCTCGCGCCGTGCCGTGTAGGTCATCAGCGTCGGCCGCGTAATCTTGAGCGAGCCTTTTGCGCTCAGCACGCTGAGGTCAACCGGCGGCACCGGCCCCGACGCGTTGCCGTACGTGACCATCATCCCGCGCGGCGCGAGGCAATCCAGCGAGCCCGCGAACGTGTCTTTGCCAATGCCGTCGTAGACCACGGGCACGCCCTTGCCGCCCGTGATTTCGCGCACGCGTTCGGTGAAGTTCTCGCGCGTGTAGACGATGGTGTGATCGCACCCGTGCGCGCGGGCAAGTTCAGCCTTGGCATCGCTGCCGACGGTGCCGATCACCGTGGCGCCAAGCGCCTTCAGCCACTGGCACGCAATCAACCCCACACCGCCGGCGGCTGCGTGAAACAGCACCGTATCGCCGGGCTGCACGCGATAGCTGTCGCGAAGCAGGTACTGCGCGGTCATGCCCTGCAGCATCATCGCGGCGCCGGTTTCAAAGTCGATCGCATCCGGCAGCCGCACGAGAATGTCGGCAGGCATCGTGCGCACCGCAGCGTAGGCGCCGGTGGGGCGGCCGGCATAGGCCACGCGGTCGCCGGGCTTGACGTGCGTCACGCCCTCGCCCACCGCTTCCACCACCCCTGAGGCTTCCATGCCGATGCCGCCCGGCAGCGGCTGCGGATACAGCCCGGTGCGGAAATAGACGTCGATGTAGTTCAGGCCGATGGCGTGCTGCTTGATGGTGGCCTCGCCGGGGCCGGGTGCAGGCACGTCGACATCGACGTACTGCATCACTTCCGGACCGCCGGTCTCGAAGATGCGGACGGTTTTCGCTTGTGTCATGCGTGGATCTCCTTCGGATCGGGCGCCACCCGTTGCAGGGCCGACATCACCAGGTCGGCGGTTGCGAGGTTGGTGGCGCAGGGAATGTTGTGGACGTCGCAGGCACGGACCAGCGCGTTGATGTCGGGTTCGTGCGGCTGCGGCGTCATCGGGTCGCGCAGGAAGATGACGGCGTCGACACGGCCTTCGGCCAGTTGCGCGCCAATCTGCAGGTCGCCGCCCCACGGGCCGGACAGCATGCGCTGCACGGTCAGGCCGACTTCCTTCTCCAGGCGGCCGCCGGTGGTGCCGGTCGCCAGCAGGTCGCATTGCGACAGGAAGGCCTGGTGCGTTTGTGCGAAAGCGACCATGTCGTCTTTCTTGTGGTCGTGTGCGATCAGGGCGACGCGGCGTTTGCGAACTGCGCTTTCGGGCGTAATTGGCGTAAGGGTAGTCATGTCGATTGGCTTAAAAGGTGCCAGGGAAGCTGCCGCCATCCAGCAGGATGTTTTGCGCGTTCAGGTAGCCGGCGTGCTGGCTGCACAGGAAGGCACACACGGCGCCAAATTCGGCCGGCTGGCCAAAGCGTCGCGTCGGATTGCCCTGGCGCTTGCGGTCGAAATTCTCTTCTGCGCTGATGCCGGCAGCCTTGGCGCCCGCTTCCAGCGTCTTGGTCAGGCGATCGGTCTCGAACTGGCCCGGCAGCAGATTGTTGATGGTCACGCCGTGCTTGGCGACTTCACGCGCCAGGCCGGCCACGAAGCCGGTCAGGCCCGAGCGCGCGCCGTTGGACAAGCCCAGCACGTCGATCGGCGCCTTGACCGCACCGCTGGTGATATTGACGATGCGGCCCCAGCGGCGCTCGATCATCTTGTCGACGGTGGCTTTGATGAGGTCGATGGGCGTGAGCATGTTGGCGTTGAGCGCGGCATTCCAAGCGTCGCGGTCCCAATCGCGGAAGTTGCCCGGCGGCGGGCCGCCTGCGTTGTTGACGAGGATGTCGGGCGAGCCGCCCAGGCGCTCGCACGCGAGCAGCGCTTCGGCGCGGCCTTCCGGCGTGGTGATGTCGGTCGCCACGGCTTCCACGCGCACGCCATGCGCCGTGCGGATGCGCTCTGCGGCAGCCGACAACGCTTCGGCACCGCGCGCGACAATCACCACGTCCACGCCTTCGGCAGCCAGGGCGTCGGCGCACGCAAAGCCCAATCCCTTGCTTGCGCCGCACACCAGCGCACGCTTGCCTTTCAGGCCCAAGTCCATCTGTCTGACTCCTTGTGATTGTTATTTGGATTATTTCGATCGGCCGCCCGTCAGCCGCGACGGCGTGACAGCAGCGCCATACCGGCAAGCACCAGCGCGCTGCCGGCAATCTGCCAAATCGTGATCGGCTCGCCCAGCAGCCACCAGCCCAACAGCAGCGTCGACACCGGCCCGATCATGCCCGCCTGCGACGCCACCGGTGCACCTACACGCGCCACCGCCATCATCGTCATCGTGACCGGCGCCACCGTACAGAACACCGAGTTGATGGCCGACAGCCCATACACCTGCCAGGGCAACACCAGCGCCGACATCGGCCGCAGCACCAGAAACTGGACGATACAGGCCGCAGTGGACACGCACATCGCATAGGCGACGAGCCGCATCGAACCCACGCGCTTGACCAGCTCACCGCTGGCGAGCAGATAGATACCGTAGCTGACGGCGCTGGCAAGCACCAACCCGCCGCCCAGCCAGACGTTGTTGCCGCCCAGATTCAGGTCGTGCGCGAACACCAGCACGATGCCGGCATAGGCCAGCGCCAGCGACAGCCACTGCAAGCCCGTAATGCGCCGCTTGAATACCGTCGACGTGATCAGCAGCACGAACGACGGCGTCAAAAACAGGATCAGCCGCTCCAGCCCGGCCGTGATGTACTGCAGGCCGAGGAAGTCGAGAAAGCTGGAGAGGTAATAGCCGATCAGCCCCAAGCCGACGATGCGCCAGCGGTCGGGCACGGTCAGGGGCTCCGCCCGGCGCGACTGCCACCACCCCATCGCCATGAACAGCGGCGCGGCCAGCAGCATGCGCAGGGTGATGACCATGACGGCGTCCACCTGGTAGCGATACATCAGCTTGGCGACGATGGCCTTGGCGGAAAACAGCACGGCGCCCGCGGAGGCAAGCAGCAGCCCGCCGGTGTCGGTGGTTCTTGCGGGAGTGGTGGACGCAGAGGACGCGGTGTTCACAGCGGAACGCGGAAGGACCGCGGGCGGTGTTGGAGAGCGTCGTCGATTGTATTGGAATTCAACAAAACGTTCCGACGCGGGGTGCGCTGCACTTGGCACAGCTTTCGCTTGAGCACGCCGGGGAGCGCCGTACAATCGCGCCTGCATTCCGAATATCTACAACGACAACGGATCCCACATCGACATGAGCCAAACCACCTCTTCCGCCTTCTCCGCGGATGCCGCCGGGGCACCCGACCCGACCCTCTGGAACGAAGACCTCAACCCCACCCCACCCGCGGCCCGCACCTGGACGGCGACCAATTACGCCGCGCTGTGGGTGTCGATGGTGGTGTCGGTGCCGGCCTACATGCTGGCTTCGGGGCTGATGAGCGAGGGCATGAACTGGTGGCAGGCGGTGCTGACGGTGTTCCTCGGCAACCTGATCGTGCTCGTGCCGATGGTGCTGGTGGGTCACGCGGGCACCAAGTACGGCATTCCCTTTCCAGTGCTGGTGCGGGCGTCGTTCGGCGTGCGCGGGGCGCAACTGCCGGCCATTCTGCGGGCCATTGTGGCGTGCGGCTGGTTCGGCATCCAGACGTGGCTCGGCAGCCAGGCGATCTACACGATCCTCAACGTCGTCACCGACAACATGCTGGTCGGCAGCAACATTCCGGGCCTGGGCATCAACCCCGGCCAGGGATTCTGCTTCCTGCTGTTCTGGGCGCTGCACATCTGGCTCATCACCAAGGGGCTCGAATCGATCAAGCGCTTCCAGGCGCTGGCCACCCCGCTGCTGATCCTGGCGGCGCTGGGCCTGGTCTGGTGGGCGTATGTCCATGCGGGCGGCTTTGGCCCGATGCTGTCGGCGCCGTCGGCGTTTTCTGCAGGCGGCAAGCGCGCCGGCGAGTTCTGGGGCTTCTTCTGGCCGTCGCTCACCGCCATGGTCGGCTACTGGGCCACGCTCGCGCTGAACATTCCCGACTTCACCCGCTTTGCACGCAGCCAGCGCGATCAGCTGGTCGGGCAGGCGATCGGCCTGCCGCTGCCGATGGGGCTGCTGGCGCTGGTGGCCGTTCTGGTCACGTCGTCCACGGTGGTCATCTACGGCCAGGCCATCTGGGATCCGGTCACGCTGGCCGGCAAGATGACCGGCCCGTCGGTCATCGTCGCGCTGCTGGCGCTCATTACCGCCACGCTGATGACAAACATCGCCGCCAACGTGGTCTCGCCGGCGTATGACTTCTCGAACCTGGCGCCGCACCGCATCTCGTTCCGCATCGGCGGCTACATCACGGCGGGTATCGGCCTGGCGATGATGCCGTGGAAGATCCTGGAAACCACCAAGGGCTACATCTTCACGTGGCTGGTTGGTTACGGCGCGCTGCTGGGCCCCGTGGCCGGCATCATGATGGTCGATTACTTCCTGGTGCGCCGCACGGTGCTGAAGACCGGAGAACTGTTCCGCGTAGACGGCCCGTACGGTTACGGCAACGGCTGGAACGGCCGCGCCATCGTCGCGCTCATCATCGGCGTGCTGCCCAATCTGCCGGGCTTCTTCAAGCAGGCCGGTTTCGTCGCCAGCGTGCCGGGCGTGTTCGAAGCGCTGTACACGTATGCGTGGTTCGTGGGCCTCGCGATCTCCGCCGTGGTGTATGTGGTCCTGATGCGCGGCCGCCGCTGAGCGCTTCCAAAATCGACACGGGGCGCCGGTACAATGCGCCCCATCTGAGAATCCCCTGCCGCCATGAAACAAGATCCGCGCTTTCCGAACCTGTTCATCCTCAATCACCCGCTGATCCAGCACAAGCTCACGCACATGCGCGACAAGGACACGTCCACGCGCACGTTCCGGGAGCTGCTGCGCGAGATCACGCTGCTGATGGGCTACGAAATCACGCGCAACCTGCCGCTGACCAGCCGCCACATCGACACGCCGATGGGCCCGATGGAAGCGCCCGTCATCGCGGGCCGCAAGCTGGCCGTGGTGCCGGTGCTGCGCGCGGGCGTGGGCATGAGCGACGGGCTCGTGGAGCTGATTCCGTCGGCGCGTATCGGCCATATCGGCGTGTACCGCGATGACCAACACCGCCCGGTGGAATACCTCGTGCGGCTGCCCGACCTGGAAGACCGCACCTTCATCCTGTGCGATCCGATGGTCGCCACCGGTTACTCCGCCGTCCACGCGGTCGACGTGATGAAGAAACGCGGCGTGCCCGACGAGAACATCCTCTTCCTGGCCCTCGTGGCGGCGCCCGAAGGCGTGGAGGTGTTCCAGCAGGCGCATCCGGGCGTGAAGCTGTTCGTGGCATCGCTTGATTCGCACCTGGATGAAAACGCCTACATCATCCCGGGCCTGGGCGACGCGGGCGACCGCCTGTTCGGCACGAAAAACTGATCGCGCACGGTCTCAGCGCAAACAAAAACAGCCGGCAATGCCGGCTGTTGTCTTTGGTGCCTCGGATGCGCTCAGCGCTTCTTCGATCCGCCCAGAATGCTGCCCAGCACGCCGCGCACGATTTCGCGCCCGACGGTGGAACCGATGGTGCGCATCGTCGACTTGGCCAACGTTTCGACAATCGAATCGCCACGGCCGCTGCGGCCCGTGCCCTTCGTGAGGATCGAGCCGACATCGCCCAGCCAACCGCCGCCGCTCTCCTGTTGCGCCGGCGCAGGTGCAGGTGCAGGCGCGGGCGCTGAGCCTGTCGATGCCCCGAAGTCCGTGCCGATGGAACCCGGAGCCGGCGCCGATGCCGCCCCGCCGTTCGCCACGCGGCCGCTCAGGATTTCGTACGCCGATTCCCGGTCGATTGCCGTGTCGTAACGGCCGGCCACCAACGAATTCGCCATCAGCGCGCGGCGCTCGTCGTCCGAGATCGGGCCGATGCGCGACGCGGGCGGGACGACAAACGCACGCTGCGTGATTTCCGGGCGGCCGCCCTCGTCCAGCATGGAGATCAGCGCCTCGCCCACGGCCAGTTCGCCGATGGCCTCTTCGATGCTGAACTCCGGGTTCGCGCGCATGGTGGTGGCTGCGGCCTTCACGGCCTTCTGGTCACGCGGCGTGAACGCCCGCAGCGCGTGCTGCACGCGGTTGCCGAGCTGGCCGAGCACCGTGTCCGGCACGTCGGCGGGATTTTGCGTCACGAAGTACACGCCCACGCCCTTGGAGCGGATCAACCGCACCACCTGCTCCACCTTCTGCAGCAGCGACGGCGGTGCATCGTTGAACAGCAAGTGCGCCTCGTCAAAGAAGAAAGCGAGTTTGGGCTTGTCCACGTCGCCCACCTCGGGCAGATGCTCGAACAGCTCGGAGAGCATCCACAGAAGGAACGTCGCGTACAGCTTGGGCGCGTTGAGCAGCTTGTCGGCCGCCAGGATGTTGATCACGCCCTGGCCGCGCACGGTCTGCATCAGATCGTTGATGTCGAGCATCGGCTCGCCGAAGAACTGGTCGGCGCCCTGCTCTTCGAGGGCGATCAGGTTGCGCTGAATGGCGCCGATGCTGGCCGACGAGATATTCCCGTACTTGTTCGTGTAGTCCGAAGCATGCTCGCCAACGTGCTGGAGCATCGCCCGCAGGTCTTTCATGTCGAGCAACGCGAGGCCCGAGTCGTCTGCAATCTTGAAGACGAGATTGAGCACGCCGGTCTGGATGTCGTTCAGCTCCAGCATGCGCGACAGCATCAGCGGGCCCATGTCTGACACGGTGGCGCACACAGGGTGGCCGCGCTCGCCGTACACATCCCACAACGTGACGGGGCAACCGGCCCATTGCGGCTCTTCCAGGCCGCGCTCCTGCAGGCGGGCCTTGAGCTTGTCGTTCGACTGGCCGGGCTGCGAAATGCCGGTCAGATCACCTTTCACGTCGGCCAGGAAAACCGGTACGCCAATCTTCGACAGGCCCTGGGCGATGGTTTGAAGGGTCACGGTCTTGCCGGTGCCGGTGGCGCCGGTGATCAGGCCATGCCGGTTGGCGAGCTGGGGCAGCAGCACCAGCTCGGCTTTGGCGTTCTTGGCAATCAGGATGGGATCGGTCATGGCGTTTGGACGAGGATCAATCTGGGGAGGACACACCGGCAAGTCGACCGGATGGACGGGGCGGCGGGCGTGTGCAGCATGCTAAAATCTGCGACCGATTATAGAGCGTGCAGGTGGCGTCAAACCGCCATCTGAGCGCCAGATTCCACTGCATTCCGCTCGGAGAGTTTCATGGCCGGTCATTCCAAATGGGCCAATATCAAGCATAAAAAAGCCGCTGCCGACGCCAAGCGCGGCAAGATTTGGACGCGCCTGATCAAGGAAATCACCGTGGCGGCCCGTCTGGGCGGCGGCGATGCCGACTCCAACCCGCGCCTGCGCCTGGCCATGGACAAGGCCACCGACGCGAACATGCCCAAGGACAACATCAACCGCGCCATCCAGCGCGGCGTGGGCGGCCTGGAAGGCGCGAACTACGAAGAAATCCGCTACGAAGGCTACGGCATCAACGGCGCAGCCGTGATCGTCGACTGCCTGACCGACAACCGCACGCGCACCGTGGCCGAAGTCCGTCACGGCTTCGACAAGTACGGCGGCAACATGGGCACATCGGGCTCCGTCGCGTTCCTGTTCGACCACATCGGCCAGTTCATCTTTGCCCCCGGCACGCCCGAAGACAAGCTGATGGACGCTGCGCTCGAAGCCGGCGCCGACGACGTCCTCACGCACGAAGACGGCTCGCTTGAAGTCATCTGCCCGCCGCACGATTTCGCCAAGGTCAAGACCGCGCTGGAAGCCGCCGGCTTCAAGGCGGAACTGGCTGAAGTCATCATGAAGCCGCAGACCGAAGTCGAGTTCACCGGCGAAGACGCGGTCAAGATGCAGAAGCTGCTCGACGTTCTAGAAAATCTGGACGACGTGCAGGAAGTCTTCACCAACGCGGTCATCGGGGAGTAAGCCCCGGACGCGCGCATAACGGCGATCGACCTCACGATCGCCGTTTTTGTTTTCCAGATTTCGAATCGGATTTGCAATTTCAGGTAGGTACAGCATGAAAGTGATGGTGGTCGGTTCGGGCGGTCGAGAGCACGCCCTGGCATGGAAGCTGGCACGCTCGCCCAAGGTACAGGTGGTGTACGTGGCCCCCGGCAACGGTGGCACGGCGCTCGACAAGCGCCTGCAGAACCTTCCGATCACGGATCCGGAAGTGCTGGCCGCCTTTGCCGAGCGCGAAGGCATCCACTTCACGGTGGTCGGTCCGGAAGCGCCGCTGGCGGCCGGCATCGTCGACCTGTTCCGCGCCAAGGGCCTGCGCATCTTCGGCCCGACCAAGGCCGCCGCGCAGCTCGAATCGTCGAAGGACTTCGCCAAGGCGTTCATGCACCGCCACGGCATTCCGACCGCCAAGTACCAGACCTTCGGTGATGCTGCGCAGGCCCATGCGTACGTTGACCAGGAAGGCGCCCCGATCGTCATCAAGGCCGATGGCCTGGCCGCCGGCAAGGGCGTGGTCGTGGCGATGACCGCCGAGGAAGCCCACAGCGCCATCGACATGATGCTGGCCGACAACCGCCTGGGCGACGCTGGGGCGCGCGTGGTGATCGAAGAATTCCTGGCCGGCGAAGAAGCGAGCTTCATCGTCGTGTGCGACGGCAAGAACGTCGTGGCGCTGGCCACCAGCCAGGACCACAAGCGTCTGCTCGACGGCGACGCCGGCCCCAACACGGGAGGCATGGGCGCCTACTCTCCTGCGCCGGTCGTTACGCCCACGCTGCACGCCCGCGCGCTGCGCGAGATCATCCTGCCGACCATCCGCGGCATGGAGAAGGACGGCATCCCGTACACCGGCTTCCTGTATGCCGGCCTGATGATCGATGCAGAAGGCAATCCCAAGACGCTCGAATTCAACTGCCGCATGGGCGACCCGGAAACGCAGCCCATCATGGCGCGCATGAAGACCGACCTGTACGACGTGCTCGACCGCGCCATCGACGGCAAGCTCGACGGCATGGAGCTGGACTGGGACCGCCGCACCGCGCTGGGCGTGGTGATGGCCGCCCACAACTACCCGGATACACCGCGCAAGGGCGACGTCATCACCGGCATCCCGAAGGAAACCGAAGACAGCGTCACGTTCCACGCCGGCACCACGCTCAAGGACGGCGTGCTGACCACCAACGGCGGCCGGGTGCTGTGCGTGGTCGGCCTGGCCGATACCGTCAAGGCGGCGCAGCGTGCGGCGTACAACGCCATCGAGCAGATCCACTTTGACGGCGCCCAGTACCGTACCGATATCGGACATCGCGCCATCCGCCATTGAGCGACCGCCCGCCGCGCCAATGCCCCACGATGGGGCAGGCGCGGCATCCGTCACCCCGGGTGATCCCCAACTTGCCCGCGCGGCCCGCCCGCTACAATGGTGACAACCGTATGACTCGGCCCGACTCGCCCCTACGAGCGGCCTCCTTCTGATCGCATGGATACCCAAGCCGTCCGCGCCTACCTGCTGGACCTGCAGGACCGCATCACCACTGCCGCCAGCGCGCTGGACGGCGGCACGTTCATCACCGACGCATGGGAGAAGCCGCCCACCGAGCGCCTGCGCGGCAGCGGTCGCACCCGTATCCTGGAAGGCGGCGCGCTGCTGGAGCGCGGGGGCGTCGGCTTCTCGCACGTGATGGGCGACACCCTGCCCCCGTCGGCGACGGCCAACCGGCCCGAATTGGCCGGTCGCGGTTTCGAGGCGATGGGCGTGTCGCTGGTCTTCCATCCGCGCAACCCGTACGTGCCGACAGTGCACATGAACGTGCGCTGCTTCGTCGCCGTGCGCCCGGACGCGGAGCCCGTCTGGTGGTTTGGCGGCGGCATGGACCTCACGCCCTACTACGGCTTCACCGAAGACGCTTCGCATTTCCACCGCACCTGCCAGGGCGCCCTGGCCCCTTACGGCGATGAGCTGTACCCGCGCTTCAAGCAATGGTGCGACGACTATTTCTATCTGAAGCACCGCAAGGAAGCGCGCGGCGTCGGCGGCATCTTCTTTGACGACTTTGCCGAACTGGGCTTCGAGCGCAGCTTCGAGATGATGCGCGCGGTGGGCGACGCCTTCCTGCCAGCCTGGCTGCCCATCGCCGAGCAACGCCACGCCACGCCCTACGGTGAGCGCGAACGCGCCTTCCAGGCCTATCGTCGTGGCCGCTATGTCGAGTTCAACCTGGTATTCGACCGCGGCACGCTGTTCGGCCTGCAAAGCGGCGGCCGGGCGGAATCGATCCTGATGTCGATGCCGCCGGTCGCCAATTGGCGCTACGACTGGCAGCCGGAGCCGGGTTCGCCGGAAGCCGCCCTGTACACCGATTTCCTGCCGGCGCGCGATTGGGTATGACGCTTCCCACATTCGTGCGCCCCGATCTCGATCGCCCCTACCGGCTTGGTTTGCTGGGCGGCACGTTCGATCCGCCGCATGTCGGCCACATCGCCCTGGCCGAGCTGTGCATCGCCCGCCTCGACCTGGATGAGCTGCTGTGGATTCCCACCGGCGTGTCGTGGCAGAAAGCCGCCGACATCACACCCGCACCGTTGCGCTTCGCCATGACGGAACTGGCAGCCAAAGCGGTACGCGGTGGCCGCGCGCGCGTCCACGTGAGCAGCATGGAAGTCGATCGCCACGGCCCCAGCTACACCATCGACACTGTGCGGGATTTGCGCGGCGTCTACGGCCCGGATACCTCCATGGCGTGGCTGATGGGCGCCGACCAGCTCGTCGGCCTGGACACTTGGCACGGCTGGCAGGACCTGTTCGAATACGTCCACCTGTGCGTCGCCACACGCCCGGGTTTCGACCTCCAGGCATTGCATGTGCCGGTGCAGCGCGAACTCGATGTGCGCCGCGGCGACACGGCATTGATACAATGCGCACCCGCCGGCCATATGTGGATCGACCAGACCCTGGCCGTCGACCTGTCATCCACGCGCCTGCGCCAGCAGTTGGCCACCGGCGCGCGCTGCGACGCCGACCTGCCCGCCGGCGTGGCCGACCTGATCCAATCGCATTCGCTGTACCGCCGTGCCAATGGCACAGTCAGTGCTTGACCGCGTGATTGACCGCATTCACGCGCTTTTTTGACCTTTTTTCTCGCCCTTTAAACGTTCTTCTCACTCAGTATGGATATTCGCAAACTACAACGCGTGATCGTCGACGCGCTCGAAGACGTCAAGGCGCAAGACATCAAGGTCTTCAATACGACGCACCTGACCGAACTGTTCGACCGCACGGTCATCGCCAGCGGCACGTCCAATCGCCAGACGAAGGCCCTCGCCGCATCGGTGCGTGACGCCGTGAAGGAAGCCGGCGGCCACATCATCGCCGTGGAAGGCGAAGACGTGGGCGAATGGGTGCTGGTCGACTGCGGCGACGCCGTGGTCCACATCATGCAGCCGCAACTGCGCCAGTACTACAACCTCGAAGAAATCTGGGGTGACAAGCCTGTGCGCATCGAACTCGGCGGCACGGGCAAGCGTGGCCTGCCCAAGGCCAGCGAAGGCTACGACGACGAGGAAGACGAGGCCGAAGAGGTCACGCCCGCCAAGCGCCGGACCACCAAGCCGAAGCTGGCAGGCGAGCGCCCGACCAAGGCTGCAGCGCCGGCCAAGAAGGCGCCTGCCAAGGCGGCTGCCAAGAAGCCCGCCACCAAGCGCGCGGCCGGTACGGGCAAGACCGCCACGAAGACGGCCACCAAAACCGCCGCAAAAACCGCCACCAAGACGGCAGCCAAGCGCGCGCCGGCCAAGAAGCGTGCGGCGTAACGTCGGGCATGCAGTCTCGCCATGCAGTTGCTGATCGTCGCCGTCGGGCACAAGATACCGTCCTGGATCGAAGACGGTTTCTCCGAGTATGCCAAGCGCATGCCGCCCGAACTGCGCATCGAACTACGCGAGATCAAGCCCGAGCAACGCTCGGGCAGCCGCACCGCCGCCACCGTCATGCAGTTGGAAGCGGCGCGCATTGAAGCCGCGCTGCCCAAAGGTTGCCGCATGATCGCGCTGGACGAGCGAGGCAAGGATCTCACCACCGTCGCGCTGGCTGAATCGCTCACCGGATGGCAACAGGAAGGCGGTGACATCGCCTTCGTCATTGGCGGCGCGGACGGGCTGGACCCGGCGCTCAAGGCGAAAGCCCGTACGCTGATCCGCCTGTCGAGCCTGACGCTGCCGCATGGCATGGTGCGCGTGCTGCTGGCCGAGCAGCTCTATCGCGCGTGGAGCATCACGCAGAATCACCCGTACCATCGCGTATGACCATGGATGCACCCGGCGCGCCGCACCTCTATCTCGCCTCGCAAAGCCCGCGCCGGCAGGAACTGCTGCGCCAGATCGGCGCGCGCTTCGAGCTGCTGCTGGCCGGCGACGACGAAGATGCCGAAGCGCTGGAAGCCGTGCTCCCCGGCGAGACGCCCGACGACTACGTCCAGCGAGTCTGCGCGTTGAAGGCACAGGCTGCGGTACGCCGCCGCCTCGCACGCAACCTGCCCGCCCTGCCGATCCTCACGTCGGACACCACGGTATGCCTGGGCGGCGAGATCCTCGGGAAACCGTCTGACGCCACCGATGCCCACCGCATGCTGCGCGCGATGTCCGGCCGCGAGCACCGTGTGCTGACCGCCGTAACGGTCGTCACCGCCAGCGGCACGCCGATGCATGCGCTGTCCATTTCCGACGTGCGCTTTGCCGTGCTGACAGACAACGACATCGCCCGCTACATCGGCAGCGGCGAGCCCTTCGGCAAGGCCGGCGCGTACGGTATCCAGGGCCGCGCAGCCGCCTTTGTCGCCCATATTTCGGGAAGCTATTCGGGTATCATGGGTCTACCCTTGTTCGAGACCGCAGCACTGCTCGCACAGGCGGGCATCACGCTGTAACTCGCCCCTGACCGGCCGCTGAAGCACGCACCGGACAGCGTGCGAGGGCCGGTTTCAAGACACGCTTCGGGCGCATGCGAGCAAGCCTGGAGGCGGGTGCTGAAACCCGCTCTCCTGGTACCTCTCCATGTCCGAAGACATCCTCGTCAATATCACGCCGCAAGAAACGCGCGTGGCCATCGTCCAGCAAGCCGCCGTTCAAGAGCTTCACATCGAGCGCACGCTGACGCGCGGCCTGGTCGGCAACATTTACCTTGGCAAGGTGGTGCGCGTGCTGCCCGGCATGCAGTCGGCCTTTATCGATATCGGGCTGGAGCGCGCAGCGTTCTTGCACGTGGCCGACATCTGGCACCCGCGCGACGCCAAGGACGCGCCGCCCACCCCGCAGGTCGCCATCGAGAAGACGCTGTTCGAAGGCCAGGCGCTGATGGTGCAGGTCATCAAGGATCCGATCGGTACCAAGGGGGCGCGCCTATCCACGCAGGTCAGCATTGCCGGCCGCACGCTGGTGTATCTGCCGCAAGACCCGCACATCGGCATCTCGCAGAAAATCGGCAACGAGGCCGAGCGCGAAGCGCTGCGTGCGCGCGTGACCGCCATGGTGCCCGTCGAAGAGCGCGGCGGCTTCATCGTGCGCACGATCGCCGAGGAGTCGACCGACGAAGAACTCGCCAACGACGTCGCTTACCTGCGCAAGATCTGGGCGACCATCCGTCACAACGCAACGACCCTGCCCGCGCCGTCGATCCTGTATCAGGACCTGAACCTCGCCCAGCGCGTGCTGCGCGATTTCGTGACGGACGAAACGCGCAGCATCCAGGTCGATTCGCGCGAGAACCACCAGAAGCTCATCGAGTTTGCGCAGGAATACACGCCGGCCGTGGTCGAGCGCCTGACGCACTACACCGGCGAGCGGCCCATTTTTGACTTGTACAACATCGAGGCGGAAGTCGAGCGCGCGCTGTCGCGCCGGGTCGACCTGAAATCGGGCGGCTACCTGATGATCGACCAGACCGAGGCGATGACGACAATCGACGTCAACACCGGCGGTTACGTGGGCGCGCGCAACTTTGACGACACGATTTTCAAGACGAACCTGGAAGCGGCGCACACCATCGCGCGGCAACTTCGGCTGCGCAACCTGGGCGGCATCATCATCATCGACTTCATCGACATGGAGTCGGCCGAGCATCGCGATGCGGTGCTGGCGGAACTGCGCAAGGCGCTGTCGCGCGACCGCACGCGCATCACGGTCAACAGCTTCTCGCAGCTGGGGCTGGTGGAGATGACGCGCAAACGCACGCGCGAATCGCTCGCGCATGTGCTGTGCGAGCAGTGCCCGGTATGCCAGGGCAAGGGCCAGGTGAAGACGCCCCGCACGGTGTGCTACGACATCCTGCGCGAGATCATGCGCGAGTCGCGGCAGTTCAATCCGCGCGAGTTCCGCATCCTTGCGTCGCAGTCGGTGATTGACCTGTTCCTGGAAGAAGAAAGCCAGCACCTTGCGATGCTGGGGGACTTCATCGGCAAGCCGATTTCGCTGCAGGTGGAATCGTCGGCGGCCAGCCAGGAGCAGTACGACATCATCCTGATGTAGTGCTGCTCCCCCTGGCCGTCAGCTACGGCTTGACAGGGCTGCCGTGCGAAACCGGCACGGCAGCCATGGGGGCTTGCGCACGCTCCGCGAGACGCGGAATCTGCTCGCGCATGGCGAGCAGCGCTGCCAGTACCACCAGCATCACGATCCCGAGCATGGCCAGATAGGCCACCGAGCCGCCAGCGGTGATGACGAGCGCGCCGGCAAACGCACTGAGGATGGCGCCGAGCCGCCCGAATGCCACCGCCAACGCCGTACCCGTGGCGCGCACCGCCGTCGGATAGACATAGGCGCACAGCGCGTACATCGTCGATTGCACGGCGTTGACGAACAGCCCATGCAGCCCCAGGCCGACGATCAGCAGGTTGGTGTTCAGCTTGGCATCGACGCCCTGCAGCGCAAAGGCGCTCGCGGCCGCGCCCACGCAACACAGCGCCATCGGCCAACGCGACCCCCATCGCGCAATCGTCACCGCGCAGACCAGCGCACCGATCACGCCGCCCAGGTTGTACGCCGTCAGCCCCGAACCCGCCACGCTCACGCTCAGGCCTTCTGAAGTCAGCATCGTCGGCAGCCAGCTGAACGCTGCGTACACGGCCAGCAGGCACATGAAGAACGCTGCCCAGAGCGCCATCGTGTCGCGTGCCTGCCCAGGCGCGAAGAGCGAGCGGAAACTCGCGTGTTGAATGACCTTCTGGCCAGCCACATCGGCAAACACGGCATTGCCGGGCACATCGCGCTCCATTTTCGACAGCAACTGCGCCAGCTGCGGCCAGCGCGATTGGCGGCGCGCCAGGAAGCGCGGCGATTCGGGCAGCGCCGCCACGAGCACGAACCCCAGCACCAGCGGCAGCGCGCCACCGATCCAGAACAGCCCGCGCCAGCCGTAGAGCGGCAGCACGTGGCCCGCAAACAGGCCAGCCAGCATCCCGCCCAGCGGCACGCAGACGATGGTGGCCGTCACGGCCAGCGTGCGACGACGCGCGGGCGTGAATTCTGCCGTCATCGTGGTGGAGCTTGGCAGCGCGCCACCAATGCCAAGGCCTGCGATGAACCGCAGCGCGGCAATCGTCGCAACGTTCGGCGCAAAACCGATCGAGCACGTCGCCACGCCGAACAGGAACACGCTGCCGATCAGCGCCCAGCGTCGCCCGAAGCGATCGGCAAACAGGCCTGCCAGCGCGCTGCCCAACCCCATGCCGATCAGGCCCGCGGCCACCGCCGGCGCAAACGCGTTGCGCGTGATGCCCCACTCTTTGATCAGTACGGGAATGGCGAAGCCGATCAACTGGCCATCAAAGCCGTCCATGACGATGGCGAAGGCCGCCAGCAGGACCGCCATCTTCTGCGCGAGGGAAAACGGACCGTCATCGAGGACGGTGCCGATATCGACCGTGGTGGGGTTCTGCCTCATGCCGGCCTCCGCTGGGACGCGGAACATGCGAAAGCGCAACGCAAGACCGGCGTCGCGCTCACCAATGTGGAACTGCTCATCATGGTTTGTCTCCGTTGAGGTGGCGTCTGCGCGCCATCGAATGAAAGCTTGGATCGCTCGGCCCGCTAACGCTCCTGCTGGTGTGCGGCCTGCGCCTGTACCTGCACCAACCGTACAAGCTGCATCAACGTTTCGGTGTGCGGCACCGGCACGCCATGCCGGCGCGCCGTCGCCACCACGGCGCCGTTGATGGATTCGATCTCGGTCGGCCGCCCGGCCAGCACGTCCTGCAGCATCGACGGCTTGTGCCCACGATGGGCGACGATGGCGTGCCGCACGTTGTCGTTCACCTTGGCGGCGTCAACCGTAACGCCGCTGGCGCGCGCCACGGCCAGCACTTCGCCCACGATGGTCAACGCCAAGGCGGGGCCGTCTTCCACCGCACCCAGCGCGTCGACGGGCTGATTCAGCACCGTGCACAGCGGATTCAGCGCGGCGTTGAAGGCGACTTTCTCCCACACCGCGCCCCACACATTGGCATCGGCCTGGCAGTTCAGACCGGCGGCGCAGAGCGTATCGACCACGCGTGCCAGCATCGGACGCGGCGCACCGTCTGCGGTCATCAGCCGGATCGCGCCCGCGCCGTGGGAGCGCACGTGGCCCGGCCCGGCAAGATCCGCTGGCCACGTCGTCACGCCGACGAAGATGCGCTCCGCCGGCACGATCGAAGCCAGCGCCTCCACGTTGCCCAGCCCATTCTGCAACGTCAGGACATGCGTCGATGCGCCGATGAGATGGCGCACGCTCGCCAATGCGGCCCGTGTGTGCATCGCCTTCGTAAAGACGATCAGTAAATCGGGCACTTCTGTCGCATCGCCCGGGCGCAGCGCCTGCAGGTTGCGCACGTGGCGATCGCCGCGATCGGTTTCCAACCGCAAACCGTGCGCAGCAATGGCGTGCAAGTGCGCGTCGTTGATGTCGAGCAGCGTGACGTGCTGGTCGGCCTCGGCCAGCAGCCCGCCAAACAGCGAGCCCATCGCGCCCGCACCGAGGATTGCGATCTTCATCGGCATCGCGGCTCAGAACGGGTAATGGCGCGGCGTGGTCTGCACCGTCATCCAGCGCAGCTCGGTGAATTCCGCCACGCCAGCGCGGCCGCCGAAACGCCCAAAGCCGCTCGCCTTGACGCCGCCGAACGGCATCTGCGCTTCGTCATGCACGGTTGGCCCGTTGATGTGGCAGATGCCCGATTCGATGCGGCGCGCGACGTTCATGGCGCGGGCCACGTCGCGGCTGAACACGGCGGACGACAAGCCGTACGCGTTGTCATTCGCGCAGGCGACGGCGGCATCGTCACCGCTCACGCGCACGATGCCCTTGACTGGGCCGAACGATTCTTCGGCGTAGATGAGCATGTCGGGCGTGACGTGGTCGAGCAGCGTGGCGGGCATCAGCGTGCTGGTGGCCTTGCCGCCGCACAGCAGCTTCGCGCCCTTGGCGAGCGCGTCGTCGATGAGGTGATTGCAGCGTTCGACCGTGCTCATGTCGACCACCGAGCCGAGCACCGCCGGCCCCTTGCGCGGATCGCCCAACGGCAGCGCTGCAGCCTTGGCAGCCAGCTTGGCAACGAATGCATCGGCGATGGATTCGTCGACGATGATCCGCTCGGTGGACATGCAGATCTGGCCGGAATTGGCGAACGCGCCGAAGGCCGCGCCATCGACAGCGGCGTCGATATCCGCATCCGCCAATACCAGCAAGGGTGCCTTGCCGCCAAGCTCCAGCACAGCGGGCTTCAGATACGTCGCGCACGTCTGCGCGATGATGCGGCCCACGCGCGTGGAGCCCGTAAAGTTGACGCGCCGCACGGCCGGGTGGGCGATCATCGCCTCCACGACCGCGCCCGCGTCGGCCGGGGCGTTCGTCACGAAATTGACCACGCCGTTTGGCAAGCCCGCCTCTTGCAAGGCTTCAATGATGAGCCCGTGCGTGGCGGGCGAAATTTCCGAGCCCTTGAGCACGACCGTGTTACCGCACGCCAGCGGCAACGCAATGGCGCGCACGGCCAGGATGACCGGCGCATTCCACGGCGCGATGCCCAGCACCACGCCGGCCGGCTGGCGCACGCCCATGGCGAGGCTGCCGGGCACGTCAGACGGAATGATCTCGCCGGCAATCTGCGTGACCATGGCGGCGGCTTCCTGCAAGCCGCTCGCGGCCAGATGCACGTTGAAGCCGGCCCACAGTGCGGAGGCGCCTGTTTCGGCAGCCATCGCCGCAGCAAATGCCCCGCCCTTGGCTTCAAGCGCTTGTGCGGCGCGCATCAGCAGCGCGCGGCGCTCCGTCGGTCCCATTGCGGCCCAGGCCGGGAAGGCTGCAGCCGCGGCGTCGACGGCGCGACGGGCATCGTCTACAGTCGCCGCCGGCGCTCGCGTGGCGACGGTGCCGTCAAGCGGATTGCGACGCTCGAACACCGCACCATTGGCCGCTTGCACGCGCTCGCCGTTGATCAGCATCGAGATGTTCTGCGCCGCGTCCAGCGGGGCAATGTTCGTATTCGTCATCAGGCTATCTCCACTTCAATCACGGTTGGTCCTGCGGATTGCAATGCGGTGCGCAGCACGGCTTCCAGCGCATGCGGGTCGGTCACGCGCTCGCCAGTGCAGCCCATGGCGCGCGCCAGACCGACGAAGTCGATACCGTTCAGGTCGGTCCCCTGCACCACGTCGGTGGCGGCAAACCCGAACACCGGGGCGAATTCCTGCAGGGCCGCATAGCGGCGGTTGTTGAGAATGACAAACGTCATGGGAAGTTCAAGCAGCGACGCGCTCCGCAGCGCCTGGATCGAATACATGCTGGACCCATCGCCAATCAAACCGATCACGCGCGTACCAGGCGTCGCCAAGGCAACACCGACTGCAGCGGGCATGCCGTAGCCCAAGCCGCCGCTGTCCATCGTGTAGAACCCGCCGGGGCGCCGCATCGGCAGATAGGCCTGCATGACGGGCCGCGTGCTCGGCGCTTCTTCGACGACGATGTCTGTCGCGCCGCGTACGGCGTCGAGCGTTTGCAACACGAAGGCTGCCGACATGGGCGAACCTGGCTCGGCGCGCGGCGCTTTGGCGCGTAGCGGGGGCGCCGGTCGCGCTGGCGGTGCGGGGCGGTCGAGCAAATCGAGCACGCCCAGGCGGATGTTGCCAACGGCGGAAATGCCCTGGGGCGTCCACGCAGCCGTCGCCGGGTCATCGATCAACTGCACGAGCTTCGCGCCAACGGGCACATGCGGCCCGTGTCCTTCCACGTGGTACGTAAACGCCGGTGCGCCGAGTGCAAACACCACGTCGTGCCCCTGCAGCAGGCTGACGATCTTCTCGCGCATCGCGGGCAGGAAACCGGCGAACAGGCGGTGGTCTTCGGGAAACGCGCCGCGCCCGGCCATCGGTGCGGTGAACACGCGCGCATTGTGGGTCTCGGCGAGTTGCACGACGGCATCCCAGGCGCCAGCCCGATCGACCGCTGCGCCCACCACGAATGCCGGCCGCTGTGCCGCATCGAGTAGGCCGCCGATGCGCGCCAGCGTGACCGGATCGGGCCGTACTTCGCAGGCGACTTCATGCACGGCGACGGGCTCCGTCGGCTGATCCCAGTCATCCACGGGAATCGACACCAGCACCGGGCCGCGTGGCTCCTGCATGGCGACGTGATACGCGCGGGCCAGCGCCAGCGGCACGTCTTGGGCACGCGCCGGCTCGATGCTCCATTTGACGTACGGCTTGGGCAGCTCCGTCGCCTGGTTGGAGGCGAGAAATGGATCGAACGGCAGGATGGACCGCGCCTGCTGCCCCGCCGTAATCACCAGCGGCGTGCGATTCTTGAAGGCCGTAAAGATGTTGCCCATGGCGTTGCCCACGCCGGCCGCAGAATGCAGGTTCACCAGCGCCGCGTTGCCGGTTGCCTGCGCAAAGCCGTCTGCCATGCCCACCACCACCGCTTCCTGCAAGCCCAGAATGTAGCGGAAATCCTCCGGAAAATCGCGAAACATCGGCAGCTCGGTCGAGCCGGGATTGCCGAATACGTGCGTCATGCCGAGCCGGCGCAGCAGCTCAATGGTGGCGTCGCGCACGGTGGTCAGCGCGAGCGAGGTACGGGTCATACGGGCCATCTCCTTGGAACAGGTTGCCAGTATGGAATCCGTAGCTCTTAACGCGATATTGAATTATTCCGTCAAAGTCATTACCTTTTTGCATGGCCTTCGATCTGCGCCAACTGCGCGCCTTTACCACCATCGTTTCCGCCGGCAGCCTCGGGCGTGCCGCGGACGTCCTGCACGTCACCCAGCCTGCACTGAGCCGCATCATCAAGCGGCTGGAAGACGAAGTCGGTGCGCCGCTGTTCGAGCGGCACTCCAAGGGCATGCAGCTGACCGCCATCGGGCAGGCGCTGCTGCCACATGCGTCATTGCTGCAGCGCGAGGCGGACTACGCACGGGAAGAGATCGACGCCATGCGCGGGCTTGCCAAGGGCACCATTCGCGTCGGCGCAGTCGGCAGCATCGCAAGCTACGTCCTGCCGCTGGCCGTGGGCAACGTGGTGGCGCGCTGGCCGAACCTGCGCGTAGAGATATTGGAGGGCGTGTGGGACCGGCTGGCAGAGGGACTCGTCAAGCACGAGATTGACCTCGCGCTGTCCATGGCAATGCCGGATACCGAGGACATCATCGCTATCGCGGATTGCCGGTGGGAGGATGCAAGTTTCGTGGTCGCATCACCGGAGCACCCGCTGCGCCACCGACGCGGCCTGATGCTGGCCGATACGCTGGAGGCGCCGTGGGCGGTTCCACCGCGCGGCACCGGCCCGTACGAGCATATGCGCCAGGTCTTCGAGGCTGCCGGGCTGGGCTTGCCGAACATCGTGGTGGAAACGCGCTCGGTGACGGCACTCAAGAGCCTGGTGGCGCGCTCGGGTTTCCTGAGCTGGATGGCCGAACCGATGATCGACGCCGAGCGCCGCGCCGGCGTGATCGAACCTCTGCCGATTCCGGGCTTGGTAGCGCGCCGCACGCTCACTGCGTTCCGGCGGCGTCATAGCATCCTGCCCGGCCCCGCCGTCAAGTTGCTTGAAGCGCTGCGCGAGTTGACGGCGTAGCCGCCGCCTGCACCCTACTTCTTTTCGCGCGGCACGCGGCCGAGCAGGAAAAACTCGTCATTCGGCCGCATCGAAATCACATTCGCCATGCGGTTCGACAGACCGAAAAAGGCGGTGATGCCGGTGATGTCCCAGATGTCCTCATCATCGAAACCGTGCGCGCGCAGCGCTTCATAGTCGGCGTCGTTGACGGTGTGTGAGGCGGAGCAAACCTTCATCGCAAAGTCGAGCATGGCGCGCTGGCGCGGCGTGATGTCGGCCTTTCGGTAATTGACCGCCACCTGGTCGGCCACCAGCGGGTTCTTCTCGTAAATGCGCAGGATGGCGCCGTGCGCGACCACGCAATACAGGCACTGGTTGGCGGCGGAGGTGGCGACCACGATCATCTCGCGCTCGCCCTTGGTGAGGCTGCTGCCTTCACGCAGCATCAGCGCGTCGTGGTATGCGAAGAAGGCACGGCATTCGTCGGGCCGATGTGACAGCGCCAGGAAAACATTCGGCACAAAGCCGCTCTTCTCCTGCACTTCCAGGATGCGCGCGCGAATATCTTCGGGAATGTCGGCCAGTTCAGGAACGGGAAACCGGCTGATGGGCGGCGTGGTGGTCGTCACGATGTCTCCTTTGATGTGAGCATCCTGAGCACGCCGCCCGAGCGGGAGGGCTTACTGAGTGGCGAACTGGATGCGATGGAGTCCAGCATACAACCCATCGCGCTCGATGAGTTCGCGGTGCGTGCCGGCTTCGGCAATCTTGCCGTGCTCCAGCACGATGATCCGGTCAGCATTTTCGATGGTCGACAGACGGTGCGCGATCACCAGCGTCGTACGGCCCTCCATCAGCCGTTCGAGCGCGGCCTGCACCTGGCGTTCGGACTCCGAATCCAGTGCGGACGTGGCTTCGTCGAGGATCAAGATCGGCGCATCCTTGTAGATCGCGCGGGCAATCGCGAGGCGCTGGCGCTGTCCGCCGGACAGCTTCGAGCCGTTGTCGCCGATATTGGTATCGATGCCCTCGGGCAGGTTGTCGACCACATCGGTCAGGTAGGCTGCTTCCAACGCACGGCGCACGCGTGCCATGTCGATCTCGGAGGCGTCACGCGCGCCATACGCCACGTTGGCTGCGATGGTGTCGTTGAACAGCACCACGTCCTGGCTCACGAAGGCGATCTGCCGACGCAGGTCGTGCAGGGCCAGATCCGCCAGCGCATCGCCATCGAGCGAGATCGTGCCCGAGGTCGGATCGAAGAAGCGCGGCAGCAGGTTCACCAGCGTGGTCTTGCCGCTGCCCGATGGCCCGACCAGCGCGACGACCTCGCCCGGCTTGACGTGCAAATTGACGTTGGCGAGCGCTGCCCGGCCATCTTCGCCATAGCGGAACGTGACGTTGTCGAAGCGGACATCGCCGCGGGCGCGATCAATCTTCTTGCCGCCCTCTTGCGGTTCGATCGGCGTGTCGATCAGGCCGAAGATGAATTCGGCGGCGGTCAGGCCGCGCTGCAGCGGCTGGTTCACGTCAGTCAGGTGCTTGAGCGGCGAGATCAGCAGCAGCATTGCCATCACAAAGCCGGTAAAGCCGCCGACGGTGGTCTGGTTGGCCTGCGCCTGCAACATGGCAATGGCCAGAATGACCGACAGCGCCAGCGCCGCCAGGAACTGCGTCACCGGCTGGTTCAGGCCGCCCGCCACGGCCACGCGCATGGCGTAACCACGCAGGCGGTTCGTCATGGCATTGAAGCGCAGCGATTCGTATGCCTCGCCGCCGTGCAGCTTCACGACCTTGTAGCCGCCCACGGCCTCTTCCACCACATAGGCTGCCTGGTTGGTCAGGTTCTGGCTCTCGCGGTTGAGCGAGCGCAGGCGACGGTTGATGCGCGACATCAGCAGCCCGATGATCGGCAGGATCACCGCCACTACCAGCGTCAGACGCCAGTTGGTGTAGAACAGGAAGATCAGCAGCGCCAGCACCGTCATCGAGTCGCGCACCAGCGTGATGAACACGCCGGTCAGCACTTGCAGCACCTGGTTCACTTCAAAGATGACCGCGTTGATGATCGACGCTGCCGTATTGCGCTGATAGTACGAAGCGGGCGCCTGCAGCAGCCGTTCGAACATCTTCATCCGCAGATTCAGCAGCACCTTGTTCGAGACGAGGCTCAGCAGATACGTCGACGCAAATTGCGCAATGCCGCGCACCACGGCAATCCCCACCAGCATGGCCGGCACCTGCCACAGCTTGCCGGCGTATTCCCCGCCGAAGCCCTGATCCAGCAAATCCTTCACGACCTTGGGGATGATCCCCTCCGTGGCCGCCACCACGCCCATGGCGACCATTGCCAGGATGAAGGCGGTCAATTCGGGGCGAAGGTAGCCCCACAACCGCTTGAGCATCGGCTTGGCGGGCGCTGGGTGGTCAGACTTTGCTTGTATACTCACGGCGTTTTCAAATGAGGGTGGGCAGCTTGCGTCGCATGGAGATCGCATGGCCGCCATAAAGTGCGTTGCAGCGGCCGTCATCCGACAGACGGGCGACCCGGCATTTTAGCGGCAATCCACCACCCGGCCCATCCTGCTGCGCAATGCCCGGTCCAGACTGGCCGGCGGATCACCTGACGCTTCCGCAATGAGTTCGCGCGTTCCCACGTTTTTCATCAATCTCGACCACGACGCCGGGCGCCGCGAAGCCCTGGAGCGACAACTCGATGCGTTGGGCCTGCCGCATCGCCGCTTCCCCGGTGTGTACGGCAAGACACTTCCCGCCGACGAACTTGCGCGCCACTATGACCACGCACGCGCTACGAGCCAAAGCCGCGAATTGACCGTCGGCGAAGTCGGCTGCGCGCTGAGCCACCTCGGCGTCTACCGCGCAATGATCGAGCAGGACCTGCCCTACGCGCTCATTCTGGAAGACGACGCCAAACTCGGGCCGGAGGTGCCTGCCGTACTCGACGCCCTGGCAAAGAGCGTGTCACCCGACGAACCGGTCGTCACGCTGCTTACGCACATCGACCGTTACTACAAGCGCAGTGCCCGGCCGCTGACAGCGCACCACCGCACGGTCAAACTCGCCAACTATCAGTGGCTCGCGCACGGCTATTTCGTCACGCGCGCCGCGGCCAAGCGCATGGTCGAGCAGCTCTATCCCGTGTGGCTGGCCGCAGACTACTGGTACAAGTTCGAGCGCGAAGGCATCGTGCAGATGCGTGCGGTCGTGCCTTATGTGATTGGCGTGCAGAACTTCGATAGCGGCTCGAACCTGGAAGCTGATCGCGCCATCAAAAGCCGCGAAGCCGACGACCGCCTGGGACTCGGCCATCATCTGCGCCAGATCTTCGTGCGCAAGTTCCTCTATCAGATTTTCGTGCGGCCGTTTCTCGGCATCGTCAAGCAGAAGAAGACTTGGTGAGCAGACGGCGCGCGCTCAGGCGCCCTGCTCTCGCAGTTCTGCAAGCCCAACGTCTGCGCGGATGATGTCGGTATTGCGCCGAGCCATCATGCGTTGATAGTTGGGGCTTTCCTGCTCGCGCGATTGCTCGCGATGCCACAGGTGGAAGACTTCAGTCGCGCAGAAGCCGCGCTTGCGCCGCACACCGGCGTTGTACAGGCGCACCGCCAGATCGGCGTCTTCATGACCCCACCCGACGAAGCTCTGATCGAAGCCGTTCACGCGCTCGAAATCGCTGCGCCACACGCCAAGGTTGCAGCTCTTGATGCCGCGCAGGCTGGTGTCCTTGAATGTGCGCGGCACCGGCAAACCCGGCACCAACAGCGGCAAGAATTTGTTGATGCGCCCCGCGCGCCAGGCGGCAAACCAATACGCGCGATCCTTCAGGTGAATATCGATCTGCTGGGTGACAACCTCACGCGTCATCGCCTCATTCAGCAGGATCCGACTGCCGGACAGCAGGCGCCCCCGCTCGGCCAACGCGCGATGCCGCGCCACAAAATCCGGACGCGGCACGCAATCGCCATCGAGAAAAACGAGGTAGTCGGCGTCCGTCGCCAGCACGCCGCGGTTGCGGATCTCACCAGCGCGAAATCCGTCGTCGGGATGCCAGACATGGCGCAGCGGATACGGCGCGGTCTTGGCAGCGGCTTCGACCGCCACGCGTGTGTCATCGCGCGAACCGTCGTCGGCGACGATGACGTCGAATGCGCGATCGGTCTGTGCGCCACAGCCGGCCAGTACGCGAACCAACGCGTCCGGGCGGTTATACGCCGTAACGATGAGGGCGATGCGACGCGGCGACTCAGCGCTTGCCATGACGATGCAGCATCATCAGCTTGACGTAGCGGTAATACGTGCCCTCGGCGTTCGACACGGCCAGCATGAAGCCCTCCGCACCATCGAGGAAGCCCCGCTGGATGATGTACGTACGGATGAACGCCCACAGCCCGTGACCGATCGCGCTGCCCAACGACGCGCGCTTGCCCTTGGCATAAGCTGCGGCTGCACCGGCGGTTGAATAATCGTTGGCCTTGTCCAGAGCAGCCTTCAAATCGGGAATCGAGTAATGAATGATGGGCGCGCGGAAGTCGCCCACCGTACCCTCGAAGACCAGGTGCGAGTGCACCGGCGCATCGAAGAACGTCACCTGCTCGCGCTTGAAAAAGCGACGAATGCGGTCCGGCCACCAGCCCGAATGCTTCATGAAGCGGCCGCAAAAACTAGAGCTGCGCGGCATGGAGTAGACAGTGTGCGGGCTGCCCGATTCCAGTACGGCGATCATCTCGGCCCGCAATTCGGGGCTGATGCGCTCGTCGGCGTCCAGCGAAAGCACCCAGTCGGTGCGCGCCTCGCGCAAGGCGCGGTTGGACTGTTCGCCGTAGCCGGGCCAGTCGGTCTCGAACACGCGTGCACCGAGCTGGCGGCAGATGTCCTGCGTGCCATCCGTGCTTCCCGAGTCGAAAACGATGACATCGTCCGCCCAGTCACGTACCGAGCGGATGCAATCGCCGATATCAGCGGCTTCATTCTTGGCGACGATGATGACGGCGAGCGTGGCTCGATTGGATGCAGGCATGCGAAAACAATCTCAGAAAACAGGAGCGGCACCAAGCTGCTGCCGGCGCCGGTGAATATGCGCGGTGAACACGGCCACCATCACGCTGTAGAACACGACCGTCTGCGCGATGATCAGCATCACTTCGGTCAGCCCGAACAGTAGAAAGCCGACACATAACGTGAGGCCCATCGCGCCCGTCGTGCGCAAGATGCGGTCGTCGCACAGCGCGGCGCGCAGAAAGTAGGCGGCGGGCACCAGGTACAGCGCCAGCAATGCGCCGATGCCCAGCACACCAAGCGTGGCGCCATTGTATAGAAACTCGTTGTGGGCATGCTCGAAGGCCGTCGCTTCCTGTGTGATAAGGCCTTCAGCGTGAATTGCCTTGAGAGCGGGCCCGAATTGGCCTCTTCCCACCCCGGCCAGCGGGTGACGCGTCAACATCAGCGTAGCGGCTTTCCACAGCTGGAAACGAATGCCGACCGAGGTGTTGGTCTGACCGGCTTGATAGGCGCGCACATCACCGATCGCTTGATCGAAGCGGGTTTGGACGACGCTTGAAGAAATGCAAACAGCCACCAGCAACGCAAAGAATCCCAGCAGGGCGGCCGCCCGCTTCCTCCAGTCGACATGCCGGAGCGTCGCCACGGCAATCAGCAAGAGCACAGGGATTGCAATCCACCCACCACGCGCCTGCGACAGATACGACGCATAGAGCCCGGCGCCGCCCGCTAACAGACGCAGCCCGATCAGGGCCCAGCCGTCACCTTTCGCCCAACCAATCGATATGAGTGCGAACAATCCCATCAGCAGCGAAAGGTTGCCAAATGGAATGGCATTGGAAAACGCGCCAACCGTGCCCACGCGCCCCGCCCGCAATTCGAAATACGCCCACACTGCAGAGCCAAGGGAACCCGCCACACATCCCCACTGCACGCTCTCCAGCTGTTTAGGCCGCAGGTGCAACAGCGCAAACAGCGCCAGCCCGAACAGCCAGAGCCGGCCATAGGCAAATGGCACGCTGCGCGGCGCCGCAGGGTTCAATTGGGCGCTGATCAGCATCGCGGTTGGCATGGCGGCCATGGCCAGGATCAGCCAACGATGTTCATGCCACAGTGCTCGGAGTCGGGGCATGACCTCCGCTGGCGCGACGAGCATCGACCAGAACGCAGCCACCAGCAGCAGCAAGAACGACAGGAACGCTGCGCCACGAACCGAGAGCATGAAGGCCGGAAGGATGGAGATTCCGAACACGGCCAGCGCCGCCGGCGCGCTCGCTATCAGCGTCCGTCCACGTTGCATCAAGCCGCTCATCGCAATGTCCCCGCGCCGGGGGCAAGCGCCAGGAGCGCGTCGATGTGCGCAGCGATGCCCGGGTCATAGCGAAGATGCTCACGCGGATTCGACAGGCGAGCTTGCCCCGCGTGCACACGCGCAACAGCCGCCTCAATCGTGCGCGCCAGCGTGGCCGGATCATCCAGATCGAAGGTAGGCGCCCCTTCCTCCGAGATCACCTCGGTGCAAGCAATATTGGCTGCAAGCACGGCGGGGGTGCCGCAAAGCACGGACTCCACGCCGATCAGCCCGAACGGCTCGTAGTGCGAAGCGAGGATCGTGTAATCCGCCGCGCGGTAGACGTTCTCGATGTCCTTGCGGTATCCCAGGTAGCGGATGTTGGGCGAGGACGACGATACCGGCCGCCCGATCACCGCCAGCTGCACAGGCAAATCCGTCTTGGAGAAAAACGCCTCCAGCAGCGGATAGCCCTTGCGCTTGTGGCTCGACGACGGGAACACAAACGTGACGCGATCCTTTGCGAAGCCAAGCTCATCGCGCAGGCGCTGACGCTCCGCTTCAACCACCGGCGAGAACTTCGTCTCACTCACCGGGGGGTACACCGTCTTTACCTTGTCAGCGGGAATGTCGTAGTAGTCGAGCACTTCCTGCGCCATCAGTCGCGAGTGCGCAACGACGACGTGCGAGCGCACGTAGTCCCGGCGCTCCAGGGCGATCTGCTGGCGATCCCAGAAGGCGGGCTCTTTTGAAAAGCTCCTCAGATAACCGACGTGGGTACCGCCGCAAATCGCGATATCCGAAGCGCCCGTGCGGTTGCAGCCGATCATCAGATCGATGTGCTCACGCTTGGCCAGATAGCGCACAAGCCAGCCGAACGCATGGTCATTCAATTTGCCGGGCAGCTTGCGCGTGGGCAATGCAACGGCCTTGACCTGGCGGTATTCGGGAAGCGCCTTGTCCACCATCTTGGCGAAGAACACAGGACGGATGGCGCGCTCATGCAGACCGCGCACCAGGTCCATCGCGTAGCGCTCGCTGCCGCCGCTGTAGCCCAGCGCGTTGCACGAGATTCCGACGTTCATGGATGCTCTAGTAATAATCGTATTGAGACTGCAGTCGTGCCGAGCGCCCGCCCGGCAATGGCGCCCCCCGCGCCATCTTCGAACTACTCGTACACCGTTGCCACGTTCTCGGCGTCCAGCGCCTGACGCAGCGCGGCGATTGCCGCCTCGCTCGGAACAATGCGCCACGCATCGCCGAGCACGGCTTCGCAGCGGGCCTGCTCGCAAACGTAATTGATGCGCACCGAGACGCCATTGCCATCTGCCGCCACATGCGGCGAAAGCAGATCGCGCAGCTTGGCCGCTGTCGAATCGCCGTTCATCGACAGCCGAATCGCCCGCGCAAACTTGGCCCGCGCCTGCGTCATGTCCATGACGGATTCGGCCGTCACACGCACGCCGCCAGTGAACATGTCGTGGCGGGCGCTGCCCTGCACGATCAGCACTTCGTCTTCCTTGAAGAGCGCGCGATTGGCCTCGAAGACTTCGTTGAAGACCGTCACTTCGGTGGCTTCGCTGGCCGAGCCGTCGTCGAGCATGACGATCAGCATCTTGCCGCGCTGCGTCATCTGCGTACGCTGCCCGACAATCACGCCGGCCACCGTTTTGTTACGTGCATCGCGGTTGCCGTAGCCGCCGCCATTGCCCTTGTCGGTCACTTCGCGAGCCAGATCGGCCAGCGTCGTGCGTGCAAAGCGGCGCACCTCGTCGCGGTATTCATCGAACAGGTGACCAGAAAGGTAGAAACCCAGCGCCTGCTTTTCTTCCTGCAGCTTGCGCTTGGTCGTCCAGGCCGGTTCGTCGACGAGTTCAGGGCGATGCTGCTCGGCATCGTCACCGCTCATCAGGTCGAACAGCGACACCTGGTTGGCAGCCGCCGCCTTCTGCTCGGCGGCTTCCATGGCCAGGCCGATCGAAGCGAGCAGCTGCGCGCGGTTGGCGTTGAGGCTGTCGAAGGCGCCGGCGCGCACCAGCGCTTCGATCGTGCGGCGATTGACCTGGCGGCGGTCGACGCGTTCGCAGAAGTCGAACAAGTCCTTGAACGGGCCGTCTTCGCGTGCACGCAGGATGTCTTCGATCGCGCCCTGGCCACTGCCCTTCACGCCGCCGAGTCCGTAGCGGATGGTCTTGGCGTCGGTCGGTGCAAAACGATACTGGCTGGCGTTGATATCCGGCGGCAGGATGGTCAGGCCGTTCTTGCCTCGGGCATCGTCGTAAAGGATCTTCACCTTGTCGGTGTCGTCCATGGCGAGCGACATGTTGGCTGCCATGAATTCGGCCGGGTGATGCGCCTTGAGCCACGCCGTGTAATACGCCAGCAGCGCATACGCGGCCGCGTGCGACTTGTTGAAGCCGTAGCCCGCGAACTTCTCCATCAGGTCGAAGATTTCATCGGCCTTTTCGGTGGAGAGCCCGTCCTTGGCCGCGCCCGCGCGGAACAGCTCTCGGTGCTGTGCCATCTCTTCGGGCTTCTTCTTACCCATCGCGCGGCGCAGCAAGTCGGCGCCGCCGAGCGAGTAACCGCCCACGATCTGCGCCATCTGCATCACCTGCTCCTGGTAGACCATGATGCCGTAGGTCTCCTTGAGCACCGGCTCGACGCGCGGGTCGGGGTACTCCACCTTCTCGCGGCCGTGCTTACGCGCGCAGAAGCTGGGGATCAGGTCCATCGGGCCCGGGCGATACAGCGCCACGAGGGCGATGATGTCTTCAAAGCGGTCGGGCTTGGCGTCCTTCAGCATGCCCTGCATGCCGCGGCTTTCCAGCTGGAACACAGCGACCGTGTTGGCCGTCTTCAGGATGTCGAACGCCTTCTTGTCCGTCAGCGGAATCTGGCTGCAATTCCAGTCCGCCTTGGACGGATCGAGCATGCGGATGTAGCGCTCCGCCCAGTCGAGGATCGTCAGCGTGGTCAGGCCCAAGAAGTCGAACTTGACCAGGCCGACGGCTTCCACGTCGTCCTTGTCGTACTGACTGACGACGCCGGCATCTTCACCGCCTTGCGTGTAGAGCGGGCAGAAGTCGGTCAATTTGCCAGGGGCGATCAGCACGCCGCCAGCATGCATGCCGACGTTACGGGTCATGCCTTCGACGCGCTGGGCAAGTTCCAGCAGTTGCTTGACTTCTTCTTCGTTGGCCTCGCGCTCGGCCAGCAGCGGCTCTTCCTTCTTCGCTTCTTCCAGCGTGACGAGCTTGCCCGGCTTGAACGGGATCAGCTTGGCCACGCCGTCGACAAAGTTGTAGCCGAGATCGAGCACGCGGCCCACGTCGCGCACCGCGGCCTTGGCGGCCATGGTGCCGAACGTGGCGATCTGCGAGACGGCGTCCTTGCCGTACTTTTCCTTCACGTACTGGATGACGCGGTCACGGCCGTGCTGGCAGAAGTCGATGTCGAAGTCGGGCATCGACACACGTTCCGGATTCAGGAAACGCTCGAACAGCAGGTTGTATTTGAGCGGGTCCAGATCGGTAATGCCTAGCGCATACGCCACCAGCGAACCTGCGCCCGAGCCCCGGCCCGGCCCCACCGGCACGCCGTTGTTCTTGGCCCAGTTGATGAAGTCCGCAACGATCAGGAAGTAGCCCGGGAAGCCCATCTTGATGATGGTGCCGGTCTCGAATTCCAGGCGGGCGTAGTACTCGGCGCGTTTGGATTCGCGCACGGCCTCGTCGGGGAACAGCACTTCCATGCGCTTTTCCAGCCCTTCCTTGGCGAGCTGGACGAGGTAGTCATCCAGCGACATGCCATCGGGCGTCGGGAACAGCGGCAGCTTGGGCTTGCCCAGTTCCAGCTTGAGGTTGCAACGCTGCGCGATCTGTACCGAATTGGCCAGCGCAGACGGGATGTCGGCAAACAGCGCGCACATCTCGTCCTGCGTCTTGAAATACTGTTCGGTCGTGAAACGACGGGCGCGGCGCGGATTGGCGAGCAGCTCGCCCTCGGCGATGCAGGTGCGCGCTTCGTGGGCCGTGAAATCGTCCGGCGTCATGAACTGCACCGGATGCGTGGCCACCACCGGCAACTGCATGGCCGAGGCCAGCTTCACGGCCTGCTGAATGTAGGCTTCGGTGCCGGCGTGCCCGGCGCGCTGCAGCTCGATGTAGAAAGCGCCCGGAAACACGCGCGACCAATGCGTCGCGAGCTTGCGCGCCAGCGCATCGTTTCCGTTGGCCAGCGCCATGCCGATATCGCCGGCCATCGCGCCCGAGAGCGCCAGCAGACCGGTGGCCAGCGGCGCGTTTTCAACACCCGGCTCGTCGAACCATTCGGGGGCGATTTCCGCGCGGCCTCGATGCTGGTTGGAGAGCCACGCCCGGGCCAGCAACTGGCACAGGTTCAGGTAACCCTGCTTGTCACGCACCAGCAACAGCAGGCGCGTCGGCTTGTCGCGCTCGTCGTGATTGGTGATCCACACGTCGGCCCCAACAATGGGCTTCACGCCCTTGCCACGCGCTTCCTTGTAGAAACGCACCAGCCCGAAGGCGTTGGCGAGATCGGTCAGCGCCAAGGCGCCCATGCCATCTTTGGCGGCAGCCTTGACGGCATCGTCGAGACGGACGTTGCCATCGACGACGGAATATTCGGAGTGGAGACGGAGGTGGACGAAGCGCGGCGAATTCATCCGCGTATTGTAACGGGTGACACCTTCCGCAAAGCATTCCGGGTGTGCCCGATTGACCTGCAGCAACCCCGCACGGCTGCGCGGGCGGCTATAATTTCGGCTTACGAATCAACGGGTTACCCAAGGCGCCGGAAAACGGCGCGGCAGCACATGCAGATCGTCAATATTTCCGCTTACAAATTCGTCACCCTCGATGACCGCGAGACCCTGCGCCCCGCCCTGCTGGCCGAGTGCCAGGCGCGCGAGCTGAAGGGCACCGTGCTGCTGGCGCCCGAGGGCATCAACATCTTCCTGGCCGGCTCGCGTGAGGCCATTGACGGCATCGTCGGCTGGCTGCGCGCCGACCCCCGTTTTGCTGACTTGGCACCGAAGGAAAGCCTGTCCGATCACCAGCCGTTCCGCCGCCTGCTTGTGCGCATGAAAAAAGAAATCATCACCATGCGCCATCCGCTGATCCGCCCCGAAGAAGGCCGCGCGCCGTCGGTCGCGCCGCCCGACCTCAAGCGCTGGCTCGACCAGGGCCACGACGACGAAGGCCGCCCTGTGGTGATGCTCGACACGCGCAATGACTATGAAGTCGCCGTTGGCACGTTCAAGAACGTCGTCGAATACAACCTCAAGAAGTTCACTGAATTCCCGCCCGCCATTGCCGCGCACAAGGACGACTTTGCCGGCAAGACGGTCGTGTCGTTCTGCACCGGCGGCATCCGCTGCGAAAAGGCAGCAATTCACATGCAGGAGATCGGCATCGAGCGCGTCTATCAGCTCGAAGGCGGCATCCTCAAATATTTCGAGGAAGTCGGCGGCGCGCATTACGACGGCGATTGCTTTGTGTTCGATCACCGCACGGCGCTCAATGCCGAATTGCTGCCGGCAGGCCCGAAGCAGTGCTTTGCCTGCCGCGCCGTGGTGACGCCGGAAGAGCAGCAGTCCCCCGACTACATCCCCGGCCAGCGCTGCCCGCATTGCGCCGGCAACCAAACGCGCGCCGCCGCATGAAGCGCCTCGCCGCCCGCCTCCTCGTCACCGCGCTGTGCCTTGCGGCATTGGGCGGTTGCGCGGCGAGTTGCGAGGGCGGCACGAATCGCGGCGTGTTCTGCGGAGCCGGCACGCGCTTCTGACCCTTTGCAGCGCGCCAGCAAAAAAACGCCGGACATGCCGGCGTTTTTCTTTGGGCGATCCGTTTTACTGGCGACCGCGCACGAACTGGTTCGTGATGGCAACAATACGTTCGCCGAACAGCTTGGCGGTTTCCAGGTCGCCGGGCAGCGGACCTTCTTCCGGGCTCGCGTCCGACGGCGATTGCGCCAGCGCGCCGCCAAAGCCAGCCAGGTAGTTCACGTCGTTGCGTGTGGCCGCCTTGCTGTTGGCCGGCATCATGCCCGTGCCGACCCAGATCATTCCGTGCTGCTGCGACAGCGTCCACAGATACTGGATCGACGCGTACTTGTCACCGTTCATCGATGCGGAATTCGTGAACCCCGCAGCGATCTTGTCCTTCCACGCACCGGTAAACCATGCCTTGGACGATGCATCGGCAAACTTCTTGAAGTCGCCCGAAACGCCGCCCATGTAGGTCGGCGCGCCAAAGACGATCGTGTCGACGCCGGCGAGCAGCGCCCAGGTGTCGTCGTTGACGTCCGTGACGGAGATCAGGTGTGCTTCGGCGCCGGCGCCTTGAATGCCTGCAAATACGGCCTCGGCCTGCTTCTTGGTGTGGCCATAACCGCTGTGATAAACGACTGCAACTCGTGCCATGGGAATCCTCTTGGGGTTAGGGGTACGGCGGGGAACAACGGAAAAGAAAAATGGCGCACAGAGCGTGCGCCACCCACATTACGGCAGATCGAACACCAGCACTTCGCTGTCTTCGCCGCCGGAGAGCATCACCGTCTCTTCTTGCGTCAGCTTGGCGGCGTCGCCGCCCACCAGCGTGCGACCGTTGACGCTCACCTTGCCGCGCACGACATGCACATAAGCGCGGCGGCCTGCGGCGATCGGCAGGGACGCAGTTTCTGCGCCATCGAACTTGCCGGCGTAGAGCGCCATGTCCTGGTGCACTTTCACCGATCCGTCACGGCCGTCGGCGCTGGCGATCAGGGCCAGCTTGCCGCGCTTGGCCGCCTCGTCGAAATGGCGTTCTTCGTAGCCCGGCGTCAGGTTCAACTGCGCTGGCAACACCCAGATCTGCAGAAAATGCGTGGTCTGGTCCTGCGCGTGGTTGAACTCGGAGTGACGCACGCCTGTCCCAGCCGTCATGCGCTGCACGTCGCCCCGGCGGAGCACGCTGCCGTTGCCCATGCTGTCCTTGTGCGCCAACTCACCATCCAGCACGTAACTGATGATTTCCATGTCGCGGTGGCCGTGGGTGCCAAAGCCCATGCCGGCGGCCACGCGGTCTTCGTTGATGACGCGCAACGGCCCGAATTGAACGTGCTCCGGGTCCATGTAATCGGCGAACGAGAAGCTGTGATACGACTTCAGCCAGCCGTGGTCTGCGTACCCGCGATCTTGAGAGGGGCGGATTTCAATCATTTTGATGAATCTCCTATCCAAATTACTGCGTCGATGTGTGAATGGTACGCAGATTGGCTATAGTTTCGCGGTATAGCTTTGATTCAAAACATCAAAAATTCTGAATATGGCGCTCTCGCTGGAATCTCTGGAAGTGCTGGACGCGATTGAACGCAAGGGCAGCTTTGCCGCCGCGGCGCATGAGCTGGGCAAAGTGCCGTCCGCGCTCACCTATGTGGTGCGCAAGCTGGAAGACGATCTCGACGTCCTGCTGTTCGACCGACGCCGCCACCGGGCCGAGCTCACACCCGCCGGCCGCGCACTGCTCGACGAAGGCCGCCACCTGCTGCAGGCTGCGGATGAACTCGCCCGCCGCGTCAAACGCCTCGCCACCGGATGGGAAGCCACGCTGACCATCGTAGTCGACGATCTCGTGCACTTCCGCGCACTGATGCCCGTCATCCAGGATTTCTACGCAGAGAACACGGCCACGCGCCTGCGCTTCTGCCGTGAGGTGCTGGCCGGCACGTGGGACGCACTGCTCTCGGGCCGCGCGGATTTGCTGATCGGACCAGCGCAAGTGATGCAGGTGCAGGGCATTCAGACGCGCACGGTGGGCAACATTCCTTTCGTGTTTGCGGTGGCGGCACATCACCCGCTTGCGCAGATGGAAGAGCCCTTGCCTGCCGCCGCCATTACGCGGCATCGCATCGTTGCCGTGGGGGATACGTCGCGCAACCTGCCCGCACGCACCATCGGCGTGATGGCCGGACAGGACACGCTCGTGGTGCCGTCCATGGCGGACAAGGTGCAAGCTCAGATTCGCGGCCTGGGCTGCGGCTGGCTGCCGGTGCCGTTGGCGCAGCCGTATCTCGATTCCGGCGTGCTGATCGCCAAGGAAACCACCGAAGACAAGCGCGCCGGCACATTCCAGGTGGCATGGCGCAACAACATGCGCGGCAAGGCACTGCAATGGTGGGTCGACAAGCTGGAAGACCCGCGCCTGGGGCAGGCCTTGATGATGCAGTAGGCGCCTCAGGCCGCCAAATCGCGCACAATAGCGCCATCGACCTCTGCGCCTGGAGCGTTGCGTTGTCCCAAGCCAATCTCGATTTTCCGGAATCCGCCAACTCGTCGCGCGGCCCATACCGTGGCCGTTTTGCACCCTCGCCCACGGGGCCGCTGCATATCGGCTCGCTGGTCACCGCATTGGCAAGCTGGCTGGATGCGCGCGTACATGGCGGCACGTGGCTCGTGCGCATCGAAGACATTGACTTCCAGCGCAATGTGCCCGGCGCCGATCGCGACATCCTTGCTACGCTGCAAGCACTCGGGCTCACTCCCGACGAAGCCCCGCAATGGCAGAGCACACACCTTCCGCGCTTTGAACATGCGCTTGAGCAGTTGCAGGCCGTCGGCCGCCTCTACCCGTGCGGCTGCACGCGCCGCGAAATTGCGGATTCCGTCACCAGCATCGACGCGAACGGGCACGTGCGTCACCAGACGCTGATCTATCCCGGCACGTGTCGCAACGGGCTGCTCGGCCGCCCCGCGCGCGCATGGCGCGTGCGTGTGCCAGACGCTGACGCGGCCACGGTCTGCTTCGACGACCGCTGGCAAGGCACCCAATGCCAGAACCTGGCCGAGGCTGTCGGCGATTTCGTGCTCAAGCGCGCCGACGGCATGTGGGCGTACCAGATTGCGGTGGTAGTGGACGATGCCGCGCAAGGCATCACGGACGTCGTGCGCGGCGCCGACCTGCTCGACTCGACGCCCCGCCAGATCTATCTGCAACAGCTGCTGGGCTTGCCAGCGTTGCGCTATCTGCACGTGCCGGTGGTCGTGAACCCAGACGGCGAAAAGCTCAGCAAGCAGACCGGCGCGCGCGCCATCAACCGCAGTCAACCGCTAGCGGCGCTCACCGAAGCGGCACAGCACCTCGGGCTGGAGATCCGTGCAGGGGATGTGGAAGGGTTCTACCGGGACGCCGTCCCGGCATGGGCCAATCGCCTGGCGCAGCTGGCCTGATGCAATTGACCCGGGGCGGCAGGAGCGCTGCCGCTTTCCGTCGACTGACTTAACGCTTGCGCGGCACGCCGCCGAGCAGGGCCGCGATCGGCCGCTTGGCGGTGCGCGGGTGTCCGGCGGGCTGTGCCGGCTTGGCGGCCTCCGCCGATTCCGCCGGCACAGACGATTCGTACGGGCGGTTGAAGAACGGATCGTCGGATGGGCGGAACGCCGGACGCACGATCGTGTGATCAAGCACGCGGGCGCCGTTACGCTCATCGCGCTCACGGGCGCGACGGACTTCGCTGCGGGCACGCTTTTCATCGCGCTCGCGGCGTTCACGGTCACGCGCCTGTTCGCCGGTCGGATCGAAATCGGCCAGTTGCTCGCGCGGCAAATTGCGCTTGATCAGCTTTTCGATATCGGCCAGCAGGCGCTCATCGCCCGGGGCGAACAGCGACAGTGCGTCGCCCGAAGCGCCGGCACGACCCGTGCGGCCAATGCGGTGCACGTAGTCTTCTGCGTTGAACGGCAGGTCGAAGTTGATTACGCACGGCATCTGCGAGATGTCGAGACCGCGCGCTGCCACGTCGGTGGCGACCAGCACATCGACGGTACCTTGCTTGAACGCTTCGAGCGTCTGCATGCGCTCGGTCTGCGTCTTGTCGCCGTGAATGGCGTTGGCGTTGATGCCTTCGCGCTCCAGCGCACGCGCCAGACGCGAGCAGCCGATCTTGCTGTTGGAGAACACGATGCACTGGCGCGGCAAGCCTTGCTCGGCACGCTGCTTCAACAGGTGCACGAGCGCCGCCTGCTTGTGGTTGTCCGGCACGGTGTAGATGACCTGGCGGACATTCTCCGCCGTGGCGTTGCTGCGGGCCACTTCAATGGTCTGCGGATGACGCAGGTAGCTGGCGGCCAGCTTCTTGATCTCCGGCGAGAACGTCGCCGAGAACAACAGCGTCTGGCGGTGTGCCGGCAGCAGGTTGATGATGCGCTGCAGGTCGGGCAGGAAGCCCATGTCGAGCATGCGATCGGCTTCGTCGAGCACCAGCATGCGCACCTGCGACAGGTTCACGCTGCGCTGCTGCACGTGGTCGAGCAGGCGGCCCGGCGTGGCCACGAGGATCTCCACGCCGCGGCGCAGTTGCTCTGTTTGCGGGTTCATGTCGACGCCGCCGAACACCACGGCGCTGCGCAACGCCGTGTACTTCGCGTACTTGGCAACGTTGTCGTACACCTGGTCGGCGAGTTCGCGCGTGGGCGTGAGGATCAGCGCCCGCACCGGGTGGCGCGCCGGCGACGCGCTCGTATTGGCGTCGGGCAGCAGGTTATGGATGATCGGCAGCGAGAAACCGGCGGTCTTGCCGGTGCCGGTTTGTGCGGCGCCCATGACGTCGCGGCCGGCGGTCACCACCGGAATGGCGGCGGCCTGGATGGGCGTGGGCTTGGTGTAACCGCTTTCGGTCAGCGCGCGGAGGACGTCCGGATGCAGGCCGAAGCTGTCGAATGTCACCGATTCATTGGCCGGCGCTTCTGACGCTTCAGACATCGTTGCAGTATTCATAGGGGGAGATGCGGCATGCCGGTTGGCATGGCGGCGCGCCAAACCCAGGCGGAAAACCCGCGTGCGGCTCGCGCAAAGCGTTAAAAATCAAAAGTTTATCACGTGAGAACCGGCCCGGGACGGATGATCCGCCCACACCAGCCGACGGCAGCGCCACAGCTGCCTTGACACGGATCAAGTGGGCCGGGCACGCGCTGCGCCACCATCCAGGCATTCCAACCTGCGCCCTGCCTTCTCCCCATGGTCACCACGCTCTATGAATCGCCCGAGCACGTTTGCCTGATGTTTTCCGACTTGGTCGACGATCACGACGACCTGCCCGTGCAGACCAACCAGTTCCTCATCGTCGATCACGGCCACGGCGCGCTGATCGATCCGGGCGGTCAGATGACCTACAACGCGTTGTTTCTGGCGATGAACCGGTATTTTCCGCCCAAGCAGCTGGACTACGTGCTGGCCTCGCATGCGGACCCGGACATCGTCGCCTCGGCGGGAAGATGGCTCACGAGTTCCAGCTGCGACATCCTGATCTCGCGCGTGTGGGAGCGCTTCCTGCCGCATTTCTGCAACGTCGGCAAGACTGAAGGCCGCATCGTGCCGATCCCGGATACGGGCATGGCGATTCCGCTGGGGCAATCGCATCTGCTGGCCGTGCCCGCGCATTTCCTGCATTCGGAAGGCAATTTCCAGTTCTACGATCCGGTGTCGCGGATCCTGTTCTCCGGCGATCTGGGTGCATCGATGGTGCATGCCAACGTTGCGGCCAAGCCCGTGGGCGATTTTGACGCGCACCTGCCGCTGATGGCGCCCTTCCACCGCCGCTATATGAGCGGCAACCGGGTATGCCGGCTGTGGGCGCAGATGGTGCGGGGGCTCGATATTGAATGGATCGTGCCGCAGCACGGCCAGGCGTTTCGCGGCAAAGCCATGGTCAACCGGTTCATCGATTGGGTCGAAACGCTCGACTGCGGCATCGACCTGATGACGCCGGAGATCTTCCGCCTGCCCGCCCTGCCGAAGGCGGCAGCCGGCGCAACGATCAAGACGCGCGCGTAGCGCCAGAAGCCGGGGCAGCCGGCAGAATGATCTTCATCATGGCGCTCGACAGCTCGTGCGCCAGCACCCCGGCGTCGATGCGCGACGGGTCGTGCCACGTATACATGAACCCCATCACGCCGCCCATCGAGTGCGCCGCGACGCGCGCATCGCCAAAGTCAAACACGCCGGCGCGCTTGCCCTCGTCGAGCAGCGCATAGAGATCGCGGTAATACGCCCGCGACATGCCGTGCAGCCATTCCACCGTTTCCGGGCGCAGGTATTGCCGATCGCGATACGTCAGTGCCGCGGCGTAGTGACAGTCGATGCACCGGCGCGCCATTTCCAGTAGACACGCCTGCAGGCGCTCTCGCACGGGCAGGGCCGGATCGGCGGTTTCCCGGATCGCCGACAGGCAGATCTGCGCGGCCTCGCGGCACAGGATGTCGAAGATCTCGTATTTGTCGGTGAAGTAGTAGTACACCGCCGGTTTCGTCACGCCGAGCGCGTTGCACAGGTCGCTCATCGTCATGCCGGCATAGCCTTTGGTGAAGAAGAGCTGCGCGGCGGTGTCGAGAATCTGACGGCGGCGGGCCTCCTGCCGCTCGGCGATGTGCGGGCGCGTGGCCGGCGGTGTGACGCCGGCGGCCTCGGCGGCCTCGGTTTCTGCAGACGGTTGCACGTCGGAAACGGCAGATTTGCGAACGGTGGACATGACACATATTTTCGCATGTCGCCCGCGGATGCGCCGTGGCATGCGCGCATCTTGGCGACATCTTCGCTTCGATGCTTGACGCATCAAAGAACGCTTTCTATATTCTTACCCGTTGGTATAAAAAATTACTTCTCAGTATAGATAGTGCGGCGCCACGCTGCGCACGCACTGCACAACCCAACGGAGACAAGCTTTGGCGATGGACGAGTCCGAGTATCTCGGCCGCGTTCGCGCGCTCTGGGCGCGCGCATGGCCGGTCGATACCCCGCGTGAGCCGCATTACCCGATCGGGCGCGTTGCCCTCACCGACTATCTGCGGCACTGGGCGCGCACCACGCCAGACAAGCCGGCCATCCACTTCTACGGGCACGATACGACGTTCGCCCAGCTTGACGATCTGTCGGACCGCTTTGCCGCGCTGCTCGCGCAACACGGCATTGGCGCAGGCGACCGGGTGGCGGTCTTCCTGTCGAATTGCCCGCAGTTCAATGCGGTGTTCTTCGGCATTCTCAAGCGGGGCGCCGTGTACGTGCCGATCAGTCCGCTGTCACAGCGTGCCGAACTGATGCATGCGCTGAGCGACGCAACACCCCGCGCCATCGTCACGCTGGACCGCCTCATGCCGCTGGTGCGTGACGTGCGCGCCGAAACATCGATCGAGCACGTCTTCGTCACACGTTACGCAGATGTGCTCCCCCCACAGCCGACGCTGCCGCTCCCACCCATGCTGACCGAGCCGGCGCTGCCCTGCGAAGACGCCATCGACTTGTTGCCGGCACTGGCGCAGACCACGCCGATCCCCCTTCCGCCGGGCTCGCTCGACGCGGTTGCCGCGCTCAACTACACCGGCGGCACGACGGGGCTACCGAAGGGCTGCATCCACACGCAAGGGGACATGGTCGACATGGCGGCTGCGTTCTCGGCCGTGTCGCTGCGCGCGGATGCCGACACCGTCCTGCTCAGCTTCTACCCGCAGTTCTGGATAGCGGGCGAGAACACCGGGCTGATCTTCCCTGCTTTCCTTGGCGTGCCGCTGGTGTTGCTCGCTCGCTGGGACGCCGAGGCCTTCATGGCGGGCGTGCAGCGCTACCGCGTGACCAACGGTTCGATGCTGGTCGATAGCGCCGCCGAGGTGATGGCGCATCCGCGTGTGCATGCGTACGACCTGCGTTCGCTGCGGCACACGGGCGTGTCGTCGTTCGTGAAGAAGCTGAACCCGGAATACCGGCGCGCGTGGCGCGAATTGACCGGCTCAATGATGGCTGAGAGCGCCTGGGGCATGACGGAAACGCAGACCTGCAACAGCTTCACGGTCGGCATGCAGGACGATGATTTCGATCTGCGCTCGCAGCCGATTTTCGTGGGGCTGCCGGTGCCGGGCACCGATTTCAAGATCTGCGACTTTGACACGCACGCACTCATGCCGATCGGCGCCGAAGGCGAACTCTGCGTGCGCACGCCAACGTTGCTGAAGGGCTACTGGAACAAGCCGGACGCCACCGCGCAGACGCTGCGCAACGGCTGGTTCCACACCGGGGACATCGGCTGCATCGACGAACAGGGCTACGTGCACTATCTCGGCCGCCGCAAAGAGATGCTGAAGGTCAATGGCATGAGCGTATTCCCGGCGGAGATCGAAGCCATGCTCGGCAAGCATCCGGCCATCCTCGGCTCTGCCGTGGTCGGCCGCGCCGACGCGCAACGCGGCCAGCTGCCTGTCGCCTTCGTGATGCTGCGCCCTGAGGCCGTCGGCACATTGGACAGCGCCACGCTCACCGGTTGGTGCCGCGAGAACATGGCCGTCTACAAGGTGCCCATCGTGCGCATCGTCGATGCACTGCCCCTCACGGCCACCGGCAAGGTGCGCAAGCAGGATCTCGCACCGCTCGCTGAACAGCTCTAACTCACCTCTGCTCCATGACGTTTCGCAAACTGCTGATCGCCAATCGCGGCGAGATCGCCATTCGCATTGCCCGCGCAGCCGCCACGATCGGCTTGCCCTCCGTCGCCATCTATTCCGAAGACGATCGCGACGCGCTGCATCCGCTACGCGCCGATGAAGCCGTGCCCTTGCCTGGAACCGGCCCGCGCGCGTATCTCGACGGTGCGGCCATCCTCGACGCTGCACGCGCAGTCGGTGCCGATGCTGTTCACCCGGGCTACGGCTTCCTGAGCGAGAGCGCGGCCTTCGCGCGCCAGTGCGCAGAGGCCGGCGTGCAGTTCATCGGGCCGCCGCCGCGCGTGCTCGAACTCTTCGGCGACAAGGCACGCGCGCGGGCACTTGCGCACGAGGCCGGCATTCCCATCGTCAGCGGCACGCAAGGCGCGACCACGCTGGAAGAGGCGCGCGCCTTCTTCGCCGCGCTGCCGCCCTCGCACGGCATGATGATCAAGGCCGTGGCCGGCGGAGGCGGACGCGGCATGCGCGCCGTGCACGATGCGCAGGCGATTGCCGATGCGTACGCGCGTTGCGTATCTGAAGCGACCGCCGCGGGTGGTGGCGCAGACGTCTACGTAGAAGCGCTGGTGCCCGCGCCGCGCCATATCGAAATCCAGATCGTTGCGGACGCGCACGGCCACGTTACGCACCTCGGCGAGCGTGAATGCAGCCTGCAGCGCCGTCACCAGAAACTGATCGAGATCGCGCCCAGCCCCGCGTTGGACGATGTGCTGCGTGCACCCATTGCCGAGGCTGCCGTCACGCTCGCCAAGGCGGCGGGCTACATCGGCATCGGCACCTTCGAATTCCTCGTGGAAGGCGCGGGCACGCCACACGCCACCTTCTACTTCATGGAGGCCAACCCGCGCGTGCAAGTCGAACACACGGTCACGGAAATGGTGACGGGTATCGACCTGGTCGTGACCCAGCTGGCGCTGGCGCGAGGTGCGTCGCTCGCAGATGTCGGGCTTGCTCAGCCGATCGCGCCGCGCGGCCACGCCGTGCAGGTGCGCATCAATGCGGAGACCCTCGATGCAAGCGGTCAGCCGCACCCGTCCACCGGCATGCTGACCGCCTTCGAGCCGCCCAACGGCCCCGGCGTGCGCGTCGACACCTGCGGCTATGCGGGCTACCGTCCGAACCCGCGCTTCGATTCACTGCTGGCCAAACTGATCGTCCACGCGCCGCACGGCACGTATGCGCAGACGCTGACACAGACGTACCGCGCGCTGTGCGAATTCCGCATCGAAGGGCTGGCAACCAACAAGCGGTTGCTGCAAGACCTGCTGCGCGATGCTGACGTGCAGGCCAACGCCGTGCACACGCAGTTTCTCGATGCGAAGCTCGCCGACCTGGCCGCCGGCAACGGCGAAGCGCATCCCGCACTGCACGCCACGTCGGTCGCCACCCCAGACCTGACGCCCGCTACGTCATTCCTCGACGAGCTTCCTGACGACGCCGAAGTGCTCACCGCGCCAATGGATGGCGCACTGATCCAGATGCATGCACAAGCCGGTGCCACTGTCGCGCGGGGCGAGGTGCTGGCCGTCATTGAAGCGATGAAGATGGAGCATGTCGTCACCGCACCGGCTGCTGGTCGTGTGCTGCAGGTCTGCGCGCAGTCGGGTGCCACAGTGCGCGAAGGCCAGCCGCTGGCCGTGCTGCAGCCCGCCGACGCACAACATGACACCGCAGCCGCCAATGCCGAAATCGATCTCGACCACATTCGCCCCGACCTGCAAGCCGTCATCGAGCGCCATGCGTTCGGTCTCGACGCGAACCGCCCGGAGGCCGTCGCCCGCCGCCGCAAGACCGGGCAGCGCACCGCGCGCGAGAACATCGCACACCTGTGCGACGCCGACTCGTTCATCGAATACGGTGCACTCGCCATCGCAGCGCAACGCCAGCGCCGCGCACTCGACGACCTGATTCGCTCGACGCCGGCGGACGGCATCATCACCGGCATCGGGACCGTCAACGGCGCGCACTTCCCCGATCAGGACGCGCGCTGCATGGTGCTCGCGTATGACTACACCGTGCTGGCGGGCACCCAGGGCACCTTCAACCACAAGAAGACCGACCGTGCACTGGAGCTGGCGCAGCAATGGAAGCTGCCCGTTGTTCTGTTCGCCGAAGGCGGCGGCGGTCGGCCGGGCGACACTGAAAAGCGTGGCGTCAGCGGCCTGGACTGCCCGACCTTCATCCACTTCGCGCGTCTTTCAGGGCTGGTGCCGACCGTCGGCATCGTGTCGGGCCGCTGCTTCGCAGGCAACGCCGCACTGCTCGGCTGCGCCGACGTGATCATCGCCACGCGCGACGCGACCATCGGCATGGGCGGCCCCGCCATGATCGAAGGCGGCGGTCTTGGCGTCTACGCGCCTGAGGAGGTCGGGCCCGTCAACGTGCAGGCGCCGAATGGCGTGATCGACGTGCTCGTCGAAAACGAGACCGAAGCCGTGGACGCCGCGCGCCGCTACCTGAGCTATTTCCAGGGGCCGCTCGCCCATTGGGAAGCCGGCGACGTGCGCCACCTGCGCCACGTGATTCCCGAAAACCGCATGCGCAGCTATGACATGCGCGCCGTAATCGATGCATTGGCCGATACGGATTCGGTTCTGGAACTGCGTCAAGCCTTTGGTGTGGGCATCATCACCGCGCTGATCCGCATCGAGGGCCGCGCCTTCGGCTGCATCGCCAACAACCCGCGCCATCTGGGCGGCGCCATCGATTCTGCAGCGGCAGACAAGGCATCGCGTTTCATGCAGCTGTGCAACGCATTCGACCTGCCCATCGTCTCGCTGTGCGACACACCGGGTTTCATGGTCGGGCCGGAGGCGGAGAAGACCGCCACCGTCCGCCACGTCAGCCGCATGTTCGTAACGGCCGGCAACTTGCGCGTGCCTCTCTTCACCATCGTGCTGCGCAAAGGCTACGGCCTTGGGGCGATGGCCATGGCAGCGGGCGGTTTTCACGCGCCGCTGTTCACGGCGTCGTGGCCGAGCGGTGAGTTTGGCGGCATGGGCATCGAAGGCGCCATCCGCCTGGGTTACCGCAAAGAGCTGGAAGCCGTGGAAGACCCGGCAGAACGCGAGGCACTGTTCCGCAAGATGGTCGACGCCGCCTACGAGGAAGGCCGCGCGCTCAACATCGCCAGCTATCTGGAGATCGACGCCGTGATCGACCCGGCCGATACGCGCCGCTGGCTGCTGCGCGGGTTGCAATCGGCGCCGCCTGCGCAGCCGCGGCACACGCGCGACCCCGCCACGCGCCGCTTCATCGACACCTGGTAGCCGAGAACCCACACAAGGAGGAGACATGCCCGCAGAGATCCGCTTTGCCCGTCCGTTGTCCGCATCGGCTTGTGCGGCAGCGTTGCTGTTCGCACCGCTGGCCTATGCCGCAGACCCGGCGCCGATCAAGGTGGCGTTCATTGATCAGCTGAGCGGGCCGCTCTCGAATGTGGGCGAGCAGTTTCTGGCGAATCTGAAACTCGGTATCGACGATGCCAATGCGCAGCCGCAAGGCGTGCTCAACGGTGCGCGCTACGAGCTGTCGACCTACGACAACAAGCTCTCGGCGCAAGACAGTCTGTCGGCGTTGCAGACCGCCATCGACGCCGGGGCGAAGATCGTCTTCACCGGCGGCTCGGGCTCCTCCGTCGTAGCGGCCATGGTGGATGCGGCCACCAAGCACAACGAGCGCAATCCGAACAGCCGTGTGCTGATCATCAACTACGCATCGATCGATCCCGACCTGACGGGCGCGCATTGCAGCTTCTGGCATTTCGCCACCGAGGCCAATACCGCGATGAAGATGCGCGCGCTGGCCAACTTCGTGAAGACGCAGCCCGATATCCGCAAGGTCTATTCGCTGAACCAGGACTACGCGCACGGCCGGCTGTGGGCAACGTTGGGCAAGCAGATGATCTCGGCTGCGCGGCCCGACGTGCAGTTCACCGGAGAAACGCTGCACCCGATCGGCAAAGTGAAGGACTTCGCGCCTTACGTCTCGAAGGCCAAGGCGACGGGCGCAGACACGCTCCTCACCGGCAACTGGGGGCAAGACCTGAACCTGCTCATCAAAGCCGCCGGCGACATGAGCTACGACGTGCGTTATCTGAACCACAGCGGCGCGGGCGCGCCGGGCACGGTGCTCGCCGTGTCGCAGGCCAAGATCGGCAAGGTGACCTGGGTGTCGGAATGGACGCCGGGCAACGGCAACGCGCAACTGATGCAGATGGATGCGCGCGTGCGGCAGACGCCGGCCGGGGAGCACTTCGCACCGCGCACCGTGTTGTCCGTCGAGCTGGTCACGGACGCCATCCGCAAAGCCAATTCGACCGATCCGCTGAAGATTGCGCTGGCGCTGGAAGGCATGCAGAAGCAGAGCTTTCTCGGCGACGTCACCATGCGCAAGGTCGACCACCAGTTGCTGCTTCCGCAGGTGGTCTCGACGATCGCGCCGGTGGACGGAAAGACCGTCAAGGTCGGCTACGACGGCACCCAGTGGGGCCACAAGACGGAGAGCACAACCGCAGCCAAAGACCTGGACCTGCCGACCGCTTGCAAGATGAAACGGCCGGCGGGCGCTTAAGCGGTCAGGCCGAAAATCAATCAGCGCGGTCCGTGCGCAGCGGGCCGTATTCGATAGGCACCCAGGCGAAGGCGTTGCCGTCGCGGCGCACGTGGCCCAGGCCCGGGAACGGCAGATGTGCGCCGGCCACCCACAGCTTGTCGCGCGCTGCTTCTGCAAACAGCTTGCGGCGCGAGGCGATGGCGGCCTTCTTGTCGACGTCGTATTCAAACGCGACCTCGGGGTGCTGGAACTGCACCGCATGGCTGTGCACGAGGTCGCCCCAGACCAGCAGGCTGCGACCCTTCGAGGCGAACAAATAGCCGCTGTGCCCCGGCGTATGCCCGTTGGCGACGACCGAGCGCACGCCCGGCACGACCTCGTCGCCCGGCTTGAACTGCTTGAGCTTGCCCGCTGCCGCATACGGCGCCACGGAGTCGCGCGCCATCTTGAAGAACGGCTGCATGTCGCTCGGCTTGGAAGCGGCGATCGTTTCGCTCAGCCAGAAATCGGCTTCCGGCGCGGCCACATACACCTGCGCATTCGGAAAGGCCGGCTGGCCTTGCGGCGTCAGCAGTCCGCATGCGTGGTCCGGATGCAGGTGCGTCAAGAGCACGGCGTCAATCTGCTCGGGCTGGTAACCCGACGCACGAACGTTGCCGGCCAAACCGCCCATCGTCGGGCCGAAACACGTGCCCGAACCCGTGTCGACGAGGATCCGTTTGGCTCCCGTGTCAATCAGAAAGCCGTTCACCGCCGTCTGCATGCCCGGCGTGTTCGATACAAACATCCGCGCCAGCAGGCTCTGCACCGATTGGGCGCTCAGGCCAAGCAGGGTCTTGGCGGGCAGATCGGTGTAGCCGTCGTAGAGCGCGGTCACAACGTCGTCGCCCAGCGCCATGCGGTAATAGCCTGGCACTTGGGTGCGTTGTTGCGTTGGCGCGGCGGCGGCAGATGCTGGCGTCTGGGCATAGGCGGATCCGATGGACGCCGCCATCGCTGCGGCCACGGCGACTGAAGTAAGCAAACGCATGTCTTGGCTCCCGTAAAAGACCGCTGCCCCGGTGCAGCGGCAAAAGCCGGATCATGCCATCGCCGCAGCACATTGCATTGCCGCCATTCGCGACAGGGGTATTGCCCAGAGAGAAATGCGCCCCCAAAAAAACAAGGCCCGACATGCCGGGCCCATGCTTCAGACCAATCGACGGCGGCTGCGCAACCGCCCGTCAACCGGGTACGTGCTTATTGCACGTGGAACTTCGGCGTCGACACCACCGTGCCGCCCACCGTACAGTCCGGCGTCAGCGTTGCGTTGGTGAACGTGAGCGACGAGTTCGCGTCGTTCCAGGCCGTCACGACCTTGCTGGGGCCGCAGCTGCCCAGCAGGAACACGTTGACCGCCGCATTGTTGATCGACAGCTGGGTGGTGCTGTCGGCTTGGCCTGTCCAGGGGGTCGCGCCCGAGATGAGGCCGCACGTCCCGCCGCCGGTAAACGATGTGGACGTGATGTTGACGATGCCCGAAGGCGTGATCGTGCCGGTGAAGGTCGCTGTGCAATTGGCGCTGATCGAGCCTTTGGACAGCGTGGTCGCCCCGGTGACCGAGAATGGCTCGCCATTCGGGTTCATCGGTTGACCATCGACGCGCGAAACGGTGACGGCAAGTGCGGGTGTGGCTGCTACGGTGGCAAGTGCGAGTGCAACTGCAAGAGATACGACTTTACGTGTGCTCATTTATTGCCTCACTAAAACTGACGGTAGAAACCGCCTTAAGAATGCGGCGCGAACCGGTTCCCGCTCGATTCACGCCGCGCCGATTAGCCAGGCGCAGACAGCCGACACCCGGCTAAAACTTGTACGACACCCCAACGAACGTGATGATCGGATTGGCCTTCAGCGTGGTCTTGGTAGTGGCCAGCGTGGTGCCGTCCGACGCCTTGATGACGGTCGCCGCTTCGGTCTTGAGCGGCAGGTACGACACCGTTGCCGTCAAGGCCCATTGCTTGTTGATCGCGTAGCTCGCACCGAGGTTGAAGATCGGCGCCCACGACGAGGACGACTTCCCCTCGACATACGTCGGCCCAGGCTTGCCCGCCCCCGCTGCCAGGACGCTGCCCAGCTCGCGATTCACCGCCGCCGCAAAGTACGGATTCAGCTCGATGTTGGTGAAGAAGCTGTAGACGACACCCACGCCCACGAACGGACGGAACGTCGACTGCGCGTGCCCGAAGTACCACTGCAGAATGACCCCGGGGCTCCATTGACGCGCCTTGCGCACGGCCGGCTGGTTGGACGGGTCGTCCAGATCGACGTGGCCGAGCGCGCCAGCAGGCCCGGGCGCGCGGATCACGCCATGCCCGGTCAGCTTGAATTCGGGCGGCACGCCGGCAATCGTGGTCAGCGCAATGTTGTCGGTAAAGAAGTGCGTAAGCGTCAGGCCCAGCGTGTTGGCGTTGCTCACGCGCAGCCCGCTGTTGGGCGACGTGAAGCTGCCGGGCAAGCGCAGCGGATCATTGATCGGCGCGTTGATCACGCTGGTGGTCAGGTTGTTGCTCGAGTCCTGCGGCATGATGTGGAACCAGCCCACCGTCGCCACGTTGTCACCGGCCTGCTGCGCCATGGCACCTGCGGACGCGCAGGCCGCCATCAATGCGACAGTCAGTTTCTTCATGATGCTTCCTCCTGTTGTTCTGAGCGGAGCGCGGTGGTCTGTGCCGCGCCCCGTGGCGTGTTATTCCGGAAACGTCACTGCACGAAGGCGCCCACGGTGAAGTACGGGTTCTTCGTATCGCTCATGTCCAGGAAGCCGAAGGTCTTGCCGGTAAAGATCAGCTTGCCGGTCGGGGCCGAGCCGGCCGGTGCGCTGGTCTGCGTGGTGCGGATCACGCCCGGGACGCTCTGCGTGAAGTCGAGATTCAGCGGTCGCGCCAGCGCAGCCTGCGATGCGTTGAACGGATCGAGCATCGTGGCCTGCGCTCCCACCAGGGCCGTGGCGCGGTAGTTGAACGTGCTGTCCACACCCGTGTATTCGCCGTCCTGCGAGCCCTGCGCGATGTTGCCGACCGGTGCCATGATCGAAATGCCGGACTCGTCATCTGCCACCGGCGGGCCGGCCGTCAGATCGGAATTGGCCGCACCGACGCGAATGAAGATCGGCACGAGCTGGCCATACAACTTGCCCACGATCATCACGCCCTTGCCCGCCTTGGCCGGGTCGAGCGACGACACCGTCGCCGGCACCTGCGGCTGATAGTTCAGCGTGGTGAAGGCCGGCGCGTCGCCGCGCAGCGTCAGCTTCTGGTTGACCGTCGCGCTTGACGTCAGGCACGCCCCGCCGTTCTTCACGCCAAGGTTGTCGCACTCGGTGTAGGTGCCATCCGCGTTGATGGTGAAACGCGCATCGACCGCCTGCTGCGAGAAGCTCTGCGACGGCACCTGGTGGTAGCCAAGCTGGTTGTAGTTGCCCGCAATCTTGGTCAGATCGGTCTCGGTGTTCGAGAAGCTGATGAACGGGTAATACGGGAACGTGGTTTGCGGGATCCTGCCCACGCCAACGATGCCGTCGAACTGGATCGTCGCGCCAGGAATCGTGCCGCCCAGCACGCCCTGCCCCAGGAAGAACCGCGCCGGACGGCTCGGATCGAGGCTCGCATTATTCAGGCGGAACGCGCACTGGTTCAGTTTCTCGGTCGGCAGCGCCGTCTCTTGCGTGAGCGTGCCGGTCTGCACGTTGTTGGGCGCCGTATCGCGGGTGGGCGCCACGGTGCCTGTCTTGACCGGAATCGGCGAGGCCAGATACGTGATCTGGTACGTCATCTTTGTCGTGTCGAGCTGCACCTTCACGAGTTCGCCCGAACCGGACCCGCCAGTGAAGACGGTGTTGTAGTCGATGGCCTGCGGACACAGGCGCTGGATCACCGGAGCGGGCGAATCATCACCGCCGCCTCCGCACGCTGTCACCATCGGTGCGCAAGCGAGCACGACCAACCATTTACGCCATTGCATTTGCGTTTCCTCCGTGTTGTTGTTCCGTCGCGGCGGCGCAGCGTGCACAGGCCACGCACGCCGCCGCATGGGGTTTCGTTGCTGCGCGCCTCACTGGACGAATGCGCCGACCGTGAAGAACGGGTTGTACTTGTTGTTGTTCATGAGCATTGCGTACACGTTGCCCACCTTGACGGCCACGCCGGTGTCGCCGGCCTTGAACAGCGCAACGTTGCCGCTGGCGCCCTTCGCGTTGAAGTCGTTCTGCGCGGTCACGATCAGCTTGCCCGGCGAGCTTTGCGTGTAGTCGAGCCCGAACTGCGCCGTCACACGTGAGGTAAGCGGGTTGATGAAGGCGGCGGTGCCGTTCTGGAACAGCGTGGAGGTGTAGTTGGCGGCCAGCGTCGATACAGCCGTGCCGTCATTGCAACTGCCGACCCACGGATGGAACGCGCCGTTGGTGTAGGTGCCCGACAGTTCCGGATGAGGTTGGTTGCCGTTGATACCGTTGAAGCCGCCGATGTTCGTCGTTGGACCGTTGGACGTGACCAGACCGCAAGCAGAGGCACTGGTCGCACCGATATAACCGCCGACGAGTGCGTTGGTCGGGATCGCCGTCGTGGGCGTCAAAATCGAGATGCCGATCTGATCGTCACCGACAGACGCCAGGAGGTTGGCCGAGTCGCTGTGCGAGTAGCCGACACGGATCACCACCGGCACCACCTGGCCGTTGAGCTTGCCGACGATCATGATGCCCTTCGCTTGACTGGGCGCCAGAAGCATCAAGGGCGATACCTGACCAACGTAGGCATAGGGCGAATTGGCGCTCGTCGGATTGCTGACGAACACGTTGTCCTGCGAGCCATCGGCGTTCTGGCGCAAGGTCCACGGCGTACCGGTCGTGTGGCAGGAATAGTCGGAGCTATCCGCGGTACATGTTCCGTCGGCATTCAACGTTTGCGTCCAATTGACCGCATCAGGCTCCCAACCCTGCGGGGTCGTCGTCTGGTTGCCTGAGCCCGTGGGGGTCACATGCACGCCGACCTCGTTGTAGCGCCCAGCGACTTGGGAGAAATCGGTGACGGTCTCAGAAAAGCCAAGGAATGGATAGAAGTCGAACGTGCGCGATGGCACGGCGCCGATCGGCGGAATGCCCGGAAGAACCGTGATGCCGTCAAACTGGATGGTCGCCCCCGGAATGCCGCCCCCCACAATGCCCTGGCCGACGAACAGCATCGGCGGGTCTTGCGGATTGACGGTGATCGCGTAGCTGTTGTCCGCCGTCTTGCCCGACTGCAGCACGAAAGCACAGCGGTTCTGCTCGGGCGTCGGCAAGTTGGTCGGATGGACGAACGTGCCGTTGATGGTCAACCCCTTGCGCGTCGTATTGACCTGGCCCGCCGAAGTCGGCACCGACGATTCCAGAAACTGCATCTGGTACGTGTTCTTGCTCGTGTCGAACTTGACCTTGATGTACTCGCCGCTGCCCGAGCCGCCCGTGTACGTCGTCGTATAGTCGAGCGCTGCCGGGCACAGGCTGGTCGGCGTGCTCGGTGTGGTGACCGCTCCGCTCGGCGGACACGAACTTCCCGAGCACTGAGCAACATCCGACGAGCCGGGATCATCCGCCCCGCCGCACCCGCCAATAAACGGCATGGCCACTATGCAACTGGTTGCCATGACAACAAAAAGACGACGTCGACTACCCATGGTTGTCTCCTCACGTTTTGGAACTTGTTGTGTTTTGGGCCGGCGAATGTGTGCAACAGCCGGTCAATACCCCGTCTGCCGGCAAACGACAGCCGGCAGCGCACGATCTGCCCCGTCGGCAGATCGACTTGCAAACAACGTCAAAAACGACGGGCGTGCTTTGGTCGCGTTACCGGCAGTCGGCCGGTATCACGCAGATCGGCGCGGTGCCGATCCCAAGAACAATCGAGGTAATGCTGCTAGCGTTGACGCACCTCGCCACCGCTGCTGCAGTGATGACGATGGCGATGACGCGCGTGGGCACGCGCAAAAGCGGAATGCTGGAAGGGCCCGTTTTGAATGCGTAACATCCTGTGTCTCCGAAGGGTACGCTACTGGCTATTTACTTATCGTTATGGCCGAAACTATGGTCCGGTCAGAGTATGAAGTAAATAGAGATTTCATTCAAAACAACGCCCGCAATCTCCCGCGCAAGCAGGCACGGCGCGGTTTGGCGACTTTTCAAACGAGGGAATGAAACCGTTTCGTTTGAAGCGTTTTAAACCCCTCCCCTCCAATCGGGGGGAATGTTGGTGCAATGCGGGTTATTCAATTATGTCGAAATGAATATATTTCGCCGAAAGGAAAGTTGGTAGCAAAATGCGGTCCCGAAACCATAAGGCGCGCAAGACAAGACAAAGCCGCCACATAGCATGGCGTGCAAACGCGGATGAAGGGGACGAGAAAGCGGGAGGGAAAGGATGGTGGGCCGGGTGGGATTCGAACCCACGGTGTCCTTTCGGAGGCGGATTATGAGTCCGCTGCCTGCAACCAGCACGGCGTCCGGCCCTGTCAAACAGGAAAAAAAGAGACCCGGCGCTAGGCCGGGCCTGGTGCGGGATTTTACCCGAAAGTGGGCGCAAGCCCACTCGGAAAATCGCCTGCTTCGCTGGAATCAGCTGCCCTCGAGGAAGCTCTTCAGCTTGTCGGAGCGGCTCGGATGGCGCAGCTTGCGCAGTGCCTTCGCCTCGATCTGACGGATACGCTCGCGGGTCACGTCGAACTGCTTACCGACTTCTTCGAGCGTGTGGTCGGTGCTCATTTCGATACCGAAACGCATGCGCAGCACCTTGGCTTCGCGCGGCGTCAGCGAATCGAGCACGTCCTTCACCACACCGCGCATGGAGCCATGCAGCGCTGCTTCGGCCGGGGCCAGCGTGTTCGTATCCTCGATGAAATCGCCCAGATGGGAATCGTCGTCGTCACCGATCGGCGTTTCCATGGAGATCGGCTCCTTCGCGATCTTCATGATCTTGCGGATCTTGTCTTCCGGCATCTCCATCTTCTCGGCCAGCGTTGCCGGATCCGGTTCGTTGCCGGTTTCCTGCAGGATCTGACGCGAGATGCGGTTCATCTTGTTGATCGTCTCGATCATGTGCACCGGAATACGGATGGTGCGCGCCTGGTCGGCGATCGAACGCGTAATGGCCTGACGGATCCACCATGTGGCGTACGTCGAGAACTTGTAGCCGCGACGGTATTCGAACTTGTCCACCGCCTTCATCAGGCCGATGTTGCCTTCCTGGATCAGGTCGAGGAACTGCAGACCGCGGTTCGTGTACTTCTTGGCAATCGAGATCACCAGACGCAGGTTGGCCTCGGTCATCTCACGCTTGGCCTCGCGGGCGCGGCGCTCGCCTTCCGACATCTTGCGGTTGACGTCCTTCAGCTCGGCCAGCGGCAGCACCACGCGCGCCTGCAGGTCGATCAGCTTTTGCTGCAGTTCGTGCACGGCCGGCACGTTACGCTCGACGATGGTGCTGTACGGCTTGCCGTCAGCCACCACGGTCTCGATCCACTTCAGGTTCGTCTCGTTGCCCGGGAAGCGCGCAACGAAATCGCCGCGCGGCATGCCGCACTTGTCGACCACGATGTTCAGGATGGCACGCTCAAGCTTGCGCACTTCGTCCACCTGGCCGCGCAGCGTGTCGCACAGACGCTCGACGTTGCGTGCCGTAAAGCGGATCGTCATCAGTTCGGCCTGGATGGCTTCCTGTGCCTTCACGTAAGGCTTGGACTTGTAGCCCTCCTTCTCGAACGCACGGCGCATCTTGTCGAACTGCTCGCCGATCACACCAAACTTGACCAGTGCAGCCTGCTTGAGCTCTTCGAGTTGACGGGCCGAAGCTGCGGCAGCGCCGGCACCTTCGTCATCCTCGTCTTCCTCTTCGTCGCCCTCTTCTTCGGCGTCTTCTTCCTCGAACTCCTCTTCTTCCTCGGCGGCGGCAGCGGCCTCGGCTTCAGCGTTCGGGTCGATCAGGCCGTCGATGAATTCGTCGATCTTGGACTCATCGTTGGCCACGCGCTCGCCCATGGCGAGGATTTCCGAAATGGTGACCGGGCAGGCCGAGATGGCCATGACCATGTCTTTCAGGCCGGCTTCGATGCGCTTGGCGATTTCGATTTCGCCTTCGCGCGTGAGCAGCTCGACCGTGCCCATTTCGCGCATGTACATGCGGACCGGGTCGGTCGTGCGGCCGAATTCGGAGTCAACCGTTGACAGCGCGGCTTCGGCTTCTTCTTCAGCCTCTTCTTCCGTGGTCACGGAAGGCGCGTTGTCGTTCAGGAGCAGCGTTTCGGCGTCCGGAGCCTGCTCGTACACGGCCACGCCGATGTCGTTGAGCGTGGCGACCAACGTTTCCATCGACTCCACGTCGACCATGTCGTCGGGGAGGTGGTCGTTGATTTCAGCGTAGGTCAGATAGCCGCGCGATTTGCCCAGCTTGATCAGCGCCTTGAGCTTCTGGCGGCGGGCCTCAAGCTCTTCTTCCGAACCGCCTTGCTGCGAAGCAGCGAATTCCTTGAGCAGGGCTTTTTCCTTGGCCTTGCGGTCACGGGCCTTCAGCTTTTCGGTCTTCGGTGCCGGAGCGGCGGGGGTGTCAAATTCTTCAGTCACGTCCGTGCTGCTGTCATCGTCTGCCTGCGTCTCTGCCTTGGGCTTGCGGCCGCGCTTCTTGGGCTCGGCTGCGGCCTCGGCGCGGGGCGCGGGAGGAGTTGTGGGGGTGGCCCCTGCCTGGGCGGCGCGCTTGGTGTCTTCCGCGGTTGCCTTGGCTGGCTTGGCTGCGGTGCTGGTACGAGCGGTACCCGTCTTGGTTGCGCTTGCGCTGGCAGTGGTCTGCTTGCTCTCGACTTCGGTAACTTTCGATTTCGCCACGGTGGTTGTCTTGCCCTTGAGTGCGACGGAAGCGGCTGTGCCGCCAGGTCTGGCGCTCGTGCTCATCGACGTCGAGACCTTGCCTGAGGTTGAAGATTGGATCGCGCCCTTTGTGCGCGCTGTCGGTTTGACAGTCTTGGCGGCGACGGTGATATCGGCGGTCTGGCGCGGCTGGGTTTTCCCCGTCTTTGCCGGCGCAGTGGCCTTCACTCCTGTCGATCCCGCCTGCCCCACATGGGTCCGACCATTCGCGACTTTCGCCGTTCCCGCTGGTGGCTTTCCTCCTCCCGAGCCGCGCGCCGATGAGGATCGCTTGGCAGAATCAGAAGCAGGACTGGCCTTGGAACCGGCCTTCGCGGAGGTCTTCACCTTCACCATGGGCACGCTAACTCCCCCAAAAATGGGAAAAAGGACTTGCAATCCAAACCGGCTATTCTAGCACGCCAGACCCAGCCGGTCTAAACGAAAATCGGGTTTTCGCCTGAAAAATCAAGGGGCTACCCGCAATTGCCCGCCCCGCTTGGAGCTTGGCTCTGCGGCTCATGCGCTACACGAGCTGCCGGCGGCGGCTGATTTCGCCTACCAGCCAGCGCATGCGCTCCTTGTCGTCGTCGCCGGCATGACCGGCTTCCATCTTGCGCTGCAACATCTCCAGCTCCCGCTTCAGCGGCTCGGCGAGCATCTTTTGTACGGCGGTGTCGAATTCGGACATGGCCGGCTCCAATTCGATGTCGTCCTGGAGCACAGCCGCACGCAATCCGGCGAAAGCTTCGGCGTAGGGCGTCTGGCCCAAGCGCTCCACAAAGGCGCCGAAGTGCACTTCCGGACCCGCAGCATCGCATTCGGCCAGCAGCGCCGCCAATACCTCACCTTGGGGCAATTGCGGCGCTGTCAACTGGGCACGGGCATCGGCGTCGAGCCGAGCGGCCAGCGCGGGATAGCGCATCAGGAGGCGCAGCACCTTCTGTTCAAGCGCCGTAGGTGCGGTGCGCGCCACGCGAGGCCGCTTTTGCGTCATGCGGCCCGCTTGAGCTGGGTCGCTGCGCAAACCGCACAGCGCTTCGATATCGGCGGGTGTGGTGCCGGTCATTTCGGCCAGACCGCGCACGATCTGCAGACGCAGTCCACCGGCGGGCATGGCGTTCAGCAGCGGCTTGGCTTCATATTGGGCGCGCGCCCGGCCCTCCGGTTGGCGCAGGTCGAGGTCTTCGGTCACCGCCTGCAGCAGGAAGCGCGACAGCGGCATCGCGTTGTGCACTTCACGGGCGAAGGCCTCGGTGCCCTCTTCGCGCACAAAGCTGTCGGGATCGTGCTCGGAGGGCAGGAAGAGGAACTTGATCGTCTTGTTGTCGGTCGCGTGCGGCAGGCAGGCTTCAAGCGCGCGACGGGCGGCGCGGCGACCGGCGCTATCGCCGTCAAACGAAAAGATGACGGTGTCGACCTGCCGCAGCAGCTTCTGCACGTGGACGGGCGTACAGGCCGTGCCCAGCGTGGCCACCGCATTGGCAAACCCCAGCTGCGCCAGCGCGACGACGTCCATATAACCTTCGACGACGAGCACGTAGTCGAACTCGCGGATGGCGTTGCGCGCCTCGAACAGGCCGTACAGTTCGGTGCCTTTGCTGAACAGCGGCGTTTCGGGGGAGTTGAGATATTTCGGCTCGCCCTGCCCCAGCACGCGGCCGCCAAAACCGATCACCACGCCCTTGGTATTCCGGATCGGGAACATGATGCGATCGCGAAAGCGGTCGTAGCGGCGGTGCGAGCCATCGGCGCCCGTCTTCTCGCTTTCGATGACGAGGCCGGCTTCAATGAGCGGTGCCGCAGTGGCGTCTTCGCGATACGGACCGAACACGGCTTCGAGCGATTGCCAGTCGTCCGGCGCGTAGCCGAGACCGAAGTGCGCGGCAATCTCGCCGGTCAGGCCGCGGCCCTTGAGGTATTGGATGGCGTTGGGCGCGCTGCGCAGTTGTTTGCGGTAGTGATCGCAGGCGCGGGCCATGACGTCGCCGAGCGCGACGGTCTTGGCTTGCTGTTCGGCACGCGCAGCGGGCGGCAAGCCACCGCGCTCCTCGGGGACCACCATGCCGACGGACTGCGCGAGGTCCTTGATGGCCTCGACGTACGACTGCCCGGAAAACTCCATCAGGAAGCCGATCGCGGATCCATGCGCGCCGCACCCGAAGCAGTGATAGAACTGCTTCGTGGGCGATACCGAGAACGACGGGGACTTCTCGTTATGGAACGGGCACAGCCCCATGAAGTTGGCGCCGCCCTTCTTCAACTGCACGTAACGGCCCACCACGTCGACGATATCGACGCGGTTGAGCAGGTCGTCAATGAACGGCTGCGGGATCACGCGGGGTGCGCCCCTTGGATGCGGCGAGTGTGGTGGGGATTCAGGCGCCGGTCAGGGCGGCCTTCACGCGCGCCGAGACTTGCGTCATGTCGGCACGGCCAGCCAGCGCCGGCTTGAGGACGCCCATCACCTTGCCCATGTCCTGCGGGCCCGAGGCACCGACCTTGGCCACGGCGTCACGCACCGCAGCGTCGACTTCGGCTTCCGACAGCTGCGCGGGCATATAGACCTGCAGCACAGCCACTTCCGCCGCTTCCTTGGCGACGAGATCCTCACGGCCGGCTTGCTGGAATGCGGTGATGGAATCCTTGCGCTGCTTGAGCATCTTGTCGATCACGGCCAGCACGGCAGCGTCATCCAGCTCAATACGCTCATCCACTTCGCGCTGCTTGATGGCAGCCTGCAACAGGCGGATCGTGCCGAGACGATCCGTTTCCTTGGCGCGCATGGCCGCCTTCATGTCTTCCGTGATCTGGGCCTTGAGGGACAACTGCGACATTCCGAACTCCGATAAACGGCAAAACCCGCTTGGACGGTGGTCCAGCGGGTTGCAAACTTGGAAAAATGGATCACTGATCGTAGCACAGAACCCGAACAGTTCCAGGACCGATCCGTGGGGAATCAGCGGGCGGAGGCGGCCTCTCCCGCCGCGACAGCCGAAGCCCACGCCCATTGGAAGTTGTAGCCGCCAAGCCAGCCCGTCACGTCGACCACCTCGCCGATGAAGTACAGGCCGGGCGCCGATTGGGCCTCCATCGTGGCGGAGGACAGCGCGCGCGTATCGACCCCGCCGCGCGTCACTTCGGCCTTCCGATACCCTTCGCTGCCCGACGGAGTCAGTTCCCATCGGTTCAGCGCCGCGCCAAGGCTGCGAAGCACCTTGTCGGGCAACTCGGCAATCGGGGCGTGCGGGTTGGCACCGTGCGTGGCGCACCAGGCCTGCGCGACGCGTTCCGGCAGGCGCTGCGCCAGCACCGTACCAAGCTGCTTGCGTGAGCCGGATTTCTCGTCGCACAGCCACGGCCCGGCGTCGGTGTCCGGCAGCAGATCGATGAGAAGCGGCTGGCCGGCATTCCAGAAGCTGGAAATCTGTAGCACCGCCGGACCGGACAGCCCACGATGGGTAAGCAGCAAGTCTTCGCGGAAGGTCGTCGCGCTCCCCTTACGACCGCCCTTGCCCGGCGGCTGCGCAACGGTCACGTCCACCTCCATCGACACGCCCGACAACGCCGAAAACGGCGCCCAATGCTCGGCATTGAAGGTGAGCGGCACCAATGCCGGGTGCGTCTCGACGATCTTCAAGCCGAATTGCCGCGCGATGCGATACCCGAAATCCGTTGCGCCGATCTTGGGAATGGACAGGCCGCCCGTGGCGATCACCACCTTGCTGGCGACGATCTCGCCCGCACTGGTCGACAGTCGATAGGCCTCGCCATCCTTGCCGACTTCAGCGATCGAGCAGCCGGTGCGCCAGATCACATTGCCGCGCTCGCATTCCGTTTGGAGCATGCGGATGATGTCTTCCGCGCTGTCGTCGCAGAAAAGCTGGCCCTTGTGTTTCTCGTGATACGGGATGCGGTAGCTGGAGACGAGGCCGACGAAGTCCTGCGCCGTGTACCGCGCCAGCGCCGAACGGCTGAAGTGCGGGTTGTTCGACAGGTAGTTGGCGGGCCCCGCATTGACGTTGGTGAAGTTGCAGCGGCCGCCGCCGGAGATGCGAATCTTCTCGGCCAGCTTCGTCGCGTGGTCGATCAGCACCACGCGTGCACCGCGTTGCCCGGCCACGGCCGCGCACATCATCCCGGCCGCGCCTGCGCCGATCACCGCTACATCGCACCGCACCATGATCGCTGCGCCGCCCTATTCTCGAAGAAACCGCGCATTTTAACTTGTGCTATCTTCGGCGGCCTTCCCATTGCATTCCTCACGCCCCGCTTGCCATGCTGGTCCTCGGCATCGAATCCTCCTGTGACGAAACCGGCGTCGCCCTGTACGACACCCATGCCGGCCTGCGCGCGCATGCGCTGTATTCGCAGATCGCCATGCACCGCGAATACGGCGGTGTGGTGCCCGAGCTGGCCTCGCGCGATCACATCCGCCGCGTGATTCCGCTGCTGGAAGAGGTGCTGGGCAAAGCGGGGGCGACGCGCGCGAACATCGACGCGATCGCTTACACGAAAGGCCCGGGGCTGGCCGGCGCGCTGCTCGTCGGCGCTTCGGTGGCCAATGCGTTGGCGTTTGCGCTCGGCAAACCGCTCGTAGGCGTGCATCACCTGGAGGGGCACCTGCTCTCGCCGTTGCTGGAGGCGGACCGGCCGGAGTTTCCGTTTCTGGCGCTGCTCGTCTCGGGCGGGCATACGCAGTTGATGCGCGTCGATGCCGTCGGCCAGTACACGCTGCTCGGCGAGACGCTCGACGACGCCGCCGGCGAAGCCTTCGACAAGACCGCCAAGCTGCTCGGCCTCGGCTACCCGGGCGGCCCTGCCGTTTCGCGGCTGGCCGAGTTTGGCAACCCGGGCGTGTTCGACCTGCCCCGACCGATGCTGCATTCGGGCAATTTCGATTTCTCGTTCGCGGGCCTCAAGACGGCGGTGCTCACCCAGGTGCGCAAGCTCAACCTGACCGATAGCGAGACCTGCCACCAGCCGCGCGCGGATCTTGCCCGTGCGTTTGTCGACGCCATCGTCGAAGTGCTTGTCAAGAAAACGCTGCGCGCCGCACGCGAGCATGGCCTCAAGCGCATCGTCGTGGCCGGCGGCGTGGGCGCCAATCGCCAATTGCGCGAAGTGCTGAACGCCGAGGGCAAAAAGCGCGGCCTGCGCGTTTATTACCCCGACCTGCAGTTCTGCACCGACAACGGCGCGATGATCGCCTTTGCCGGCGCGATGCGGCTGCAGGCTGATCCCACCCAGGTGCAGGACGGCTACGGTTACGGCGTCACGCCGCGCTGGGACCTCGAAGACATCCGCATCCACCAGGCATGAAAAAAGCCGCTCGGTTGAGCGGCTTTTTCTTGGGGCGGCGCGTCGATTACTTACTTATCGGTGCGCTTGTCGCGCTCGATCAGCGCATAGGCGCTGTGGTTGTGGATCGACTCAAAGTTTTCCGCTTCCAGCGTGTAGGCGACGATGCGGTCGTCCTGGTTCAGGCGCATGGCGATATCGCGCACCAGGTCTTCCACGAACTTCGGGTTTTCGTACGCACGCTCGGTCACGAACTTCTCGTCCGGACGCTTGAGCAGGCCCCACAGTTCGCACGAGGCTTCTTCTTCGGCCATGCGGATCAGCGCTTCGACCGGCGTATCGGCCGCCAGCTCGGCGTCGATCGTGATGTGCGAACGCTGGTTGTGCGCGCCGTACTGCGAGATCTTCTTCGAGCACGGGCACAGGCTCGTCACCGGCACCAGCGCCTTGACGCGGACCTTGGTGTGGCCGTCACGCACTTCGCCAATCATCGTCACTTCATAGTCCATCAGCGACTGCACACCCGACACCGGGGCCGTCTTGCTGACGAAATACGGGAAGTGGACTTCGATACGACCGGCGTCGGCTTCGAGCTTCTCCAGCATCTTTTCCAGCAGCAGCTGGAACTGCGCCAGATTCAGCGGCTCGCGCTCTTCTTCAAGCAGCGCGACGAAGCGCGACATGTGCGTGCCCTTCTGGTCGGCCGGCAGATGCACGTCGAGGTTGTAGGTGCCGACGGTGTTCTGCACGCCCGAAGGCGTCTGCAGCGACATCGGGTAACGCACACCACGCACGCCAACACGCTGAATGGGAATCTGGCGGGTATCGTGGCTGGACTGCACGTCCGGCATCGCGAAAGCCGGGTTCATATCGTTCATGATCGGTTTCCTTTACGGTCGCCCGGCCATCGCAGTCGGCCGGCACGCAACGAGTGTGAAACCGCGGAACCTGGCTGATGCTGACCACCCCTCAAGTGATCGAATCGGCCCATCCCGCGACTGCGCACACAAAATTCAGAAATAGGACTGGCGGAGTGTAAAAGAAATTTCCTACCTTTGCAGTCAACTACTCAAACCCGCAGCCGCAATACGGGTGATTGATTCTGCCTATGAGGTAGCGCCAGAAGTGCTTCATGCGTCAGGCGACGCGCGGAGCTGCAGCACGCGGCTGTACGGCAAAACGCTCGCGGATGGACGCCAGGATGCCGTTGGCGTCCAGACCACATTGCGCCAGCAGCGCAGCATGATCGCCGTGATCGACAAAGCGGTCAGGCAAGCCCAGCTGCAGGACCGGCGTGGCGACACCGGCGGCGGCCAGCGCTTCGAGGCAGGCGCTACCTGCCCCGCCCATCACGCAGCCTTCTTCTACCGTGACCACGTAATCGTGCGTGCGGGCCATTTCCAGCACGCAGGCCACGTCGAGCGGCTTGACGAAGCGCATGTTGACGACGGTCGCGTCCAAACGCTCGGCCGCTGCCGACGCCGGGGCCACCATCGAGCCAAAGGCCAGAATCGCCACACGCTGGCCAGCCGGGGCCGTCGAGGCGCGGCGCACTTCGGCCTTGCCCAACGGCAGCGGCTCCAGCGTCGGCTGCACCGCCACGCCCGTGCCGGCACCTCGCGGATAGCGCACGGCTGTGGGGCAATCCTGCGCGAAGGCCGTGCTCAGGAGCTGGCGGCATTCGTTCTCGTCGGCCGGCGTCATCACCATCATGTTGGGGATGCAGCGCAGGTAGGCGATGTCGTACGCACCTGCGTGCGTGGCACCGTCCGCACCGACCAGGCCTGCGCGGTCCAGCGCAAACACCACCGGCAGATTCTGCAGCGCCACGTCGTGAATCAGCTGGTCATAGCCGCGCTGCAGGAACGTGGAATAGATCGCGACGACCGGTTTCAGTCCCTCGCATGCCAGGCCGCCGGCAAAGGTGACGGCGTGCTGCTCGGCGATGCCGACGTCGTAATAGCGGTCGGGAAAGCGCTGCTCGAACTCCACCATGCCCGAGCCTTCGCGCATGGCGGGCGTGATACCCACAAGGCGCTTGTCGGCGGCCGCCATATCGCACAGCCACTGGCCGAACACCTGTGTATACGTCACCTTGGCTGGGCGCCCCGAAGGCTTGATGCCCTCCTGCGGATTGAACTTGCCCGGGCCGTGATAGAGGATCGGATCAGCCTCGGCCAGCTTGTAGCCCTGGCCCTTCTTGGTGACGACGTGGAGGAACTGCGGGCCGCCGCCTTCGCGCGCGCGCTGGCGGATGTTCTGCAGCGTCGGCACCAGCGATTCAAGATCGTGCCCGTCGATCGGGCCGATGTAGTTGAAGCCGAACTCCTCGAACATCGTGGCCGGCACGAACATGCCCTTGGTGTGTTCCTCGAAGCGCTTGGCGAACTCGAGCACCGGCGGCGCCACCGACAGCAGCTTTTCCACGCCCTTCTTGGTGGCCGCGTAGAACTGACCGCTCATCAGCCGCGCCAGATAGCGGTTCAGCGCCCCCACCGGCGGCGAGATCGACATGTCGTTGTCGTTCAGCACCACCACCAGCGGCAGGTCTTTATAGACGCCCGCGTTGTTCATCGCCTCGAACGCCATGCCGGCGCTCATCGCACCGTCGCCGATCACGGCAATGGCGACGCGGTCTTCACCGTTGGTCTTGGCGCCCAGGGCCATGCCCAGCGCGGCCGAAATCGACGTGGACGAGTGCGCGGTGCCGAACGTGTCGTACGGGCTTTCGCTGCGGCGCGGGAAGCCCGAGATGCCGTCCAGCTGGCGCAGCGAGCCCATCTGGTCGCGGCGCCCGGTCAGGATCTTGTGCGGATAGCTCTGGTGGCCGACGTCCCACACGATGCGGTCTTCCGGCGTGTTGAAGACGTAATGCAGTGCGATCGTCAGTTCGACCGTGCCCAGGTTCGACGACAGGTGGCCGCCCGTTTGCGAGACGGAATCGAGCACGAAAGCGCGCAACTCGTTGGCCAGCGGCCCCAGTTGGCGGCGGTCCAGTCGGCGCAGGTCGGCCGGATCGTCGATGGTGTTCAGAAGTTCGTACGTCATGTGGGACCGCCGCTCAGGCGTTTTGGCAAAGACTTCTAACGTCGATGCAATGTTGTTCAGTGGCCACGCCGCACGATCAGGTCGGCCATCTCGGCCAATCGGACGGTACGGACCTTGCCCAGTTCGCGGGCCAGTTCTGCGACCGCCGCTCCCGCCGCAGCATGCAGCTGATCGGCCAGCGCCCGGGCCTTGTCCAACCCGAGGATGGACACGTAAGTCGGCTTGTCGTTGGCCTCGTCCTTGCCGGCGGTCTTGCCCAGCGTTGCAGTATCGGCCGTCACATCGAGGATGTCGTCGACCACCTGGAACGCGAGGCCGACAGCACCCGCATATGCATCGACATGCTCCAAGGCAGCGGCATTCACGCCAGCACACAGCGCGCCCATCCGCAGGCTCGCCCGCAGTAACGCTCCGGTCTTCATGCGGTGCATCGCTTCCAGCTCGTCCTGCGACAGCGCGATGCCAACGCTTTGCAGATCGATGGCCTGACCGCCCGCCATCCCCAGCGAACCGGAAGCACGCGCCAATTCACCGACCAGCACGGCCCGCGTTGCGGAACTAACAGCGCCCAGCTCGGCCAGCACGATGAACGCTTGCGTCTGCAAGGCGTCGCCGACCAGCAGAGCCGTCGCTTCATCATAGGCGCGATGCACGGTGGGGCGGCCGCGGCGCAGGTCGTCATCGTCCATGCAGGGCATGTCGTCGTGGACGAGCGAATAAGCGTGGATCATTTCCACCGCGCAGCTCACGCCGTCAAGCGCCTCCAACGATGCATCGCCCAGCGCACCGGCAGCGTGGGCCAGCAGCGGACGCACGCGCTTTCCCGCCCCGAGCGTGGCATAGCGCATGGCGGCGTGCAGACGTTGCGGCGCGACGGTTTCGGCGGGCAACGTGTGCTCGAGCGCGCTTTCCGTCCGCGCGACCACGGACGCCATCCATTGGGCGAAATCGCTCATGCGTCGCCCTGCTCGCTCGCGCTGGAGTCGTCGCCCAACGGCTTCAGGGCGTCGCCGTCCAGCACGCGCACTTGCTGCTCGACGCGTTCCAGCACTTGCTGGCAGTACTTGACCAGCTCAGCCCCGCGTCGATACGCCGCAAGCGAGGCCTCCAGCGGCAATTCACCGGATTCCATGCTGGCGACAAGGGTTTCGAGTTCGGCCATGGCCGCTTCATAGGAAGCCGGCGTAGCGGAGGGCGTGGCGGACGCGCTGCTGGAGGCGTCGTTTGAGGCACGGGGCATGCCGGTTGCGAATCAGAAAAGGACAATCCGGCATTTTACGGCAATTCCGCGTGCGTTCTGCGCACATCACACAGGGTGCGAGATGACGATTCGTGGCCGCAACGCGAGGCATCATCCATCTGACGGTCGAATAGCTGGCGGCGGAAAGGGTTCGAAAATCAGGGACTTATCAATTTCCCTGGGGTACAATCCCCCCCTTTCCTCCAAAGGCCGGGCCGGCGTACGCCGCTCCGCACGATGGTTTGGGTCTGTTGGCCCATTGAACGTATGGTCGTTGGCCCAAGCGGGGGCCGGCAGCGCTCGTTTCCTACCTCAACAGACCCTACGCCACCTGCCGATGGCGTCCTTTCCCAAATCGAATTTTTCATCGAATTTTTCGATGGTTGGGTTGTTCACTGCTTTCACCGTTATTGGGAGTGGGGATAATGTCCAATCTCAGCGCCGCACTGAATCTGGTGCCGTCTGAAACCCAGCTGCCCGTCTCTGCTTACTTCGACGAGGCGCTGTATCAAACTGAAATCGAACGTCTGTTCAAACATGGCCCCGGTTACGTCGGCCATGAGCTGATGGTTCCGGAAGTCGGCGACTATCACACGCTTGCCGCCGAGGCCGAGGGCCGCGTGCTGGTTCGCAATCCGAACGGCGTCGAACTGCTTTCCAATGTGTGCCGGCATCGGCAGGCCATCATGCTCAATGGGCGCGGCAATGCCCAGAACATCGTTTGTCCGCTGCATCGCTGGACGTACGACCTGAAGGGCGACCTGCTGGGCGCGCCGCACTTCGAAAGGCAACCGTGCGTGCATCTGTCGCGCTCGCCGCTGCAGAACTGGAACGGCCTGCTGTTCGAAGGCAAGCGCGATGTGCGCGAAGACCTCGCCCGCCTGGGCGTGGCGCGCGACCTCGATTTTTCCGGCTACATGCTGGATCACGTCGAGGTGCACGACTGCAACTACAACTGGAAGACCTTCATCGAGGTGTACCTCGAGGACTACCACGTCGTGCCGTTCCACCCGGGCCTCGGCCAGTTCGTCTCGTGTGACGACCTGGAATGGGAGTTTGGCGAGTGGCACAGCGTGCAGACCGTCGGCATCCACGCCAATTTGCGCAAGCCCGGCACACCGGCCTACCAGAAGTGGCACGACGCCGTGCTCCGCTTCAACAACGGCGAGATGCCGAAGTACGGCGCGGTGTGGCTCACGTACTACCCGAACGTGATGGTCGAGTGGTATCCGAACGTGCTCGTGGTCTCCACGCTGCACCCGCTGAGCCCGACCAAGACGCGCAACGTGGTCGAGTTCTACTACCCGGAAGAGATCGTGCTGTTCGAGCGTGAATTCGTTGAAGCCGAGCGCGCCGCCTATATGGAAACGTGCATTGAGGACGACGAGATCGCCGAGCGCATGGACGCCGGGCGCCTGGCGCTGCTCAAGCGCGGCACGAGCGAGGTCGGCCCGTACCAGTCCCCCATGGAGGACGGCATGCAGCACTTCCACGAGTGGTATCGCCGCGTGATGGACTACTAAGCAACAACGGAAGGTAGGCATCCGCCCCCTTCCGCGTCACAATAGGAACGGTGCAGCCCGACGGGCCGCACCGTTTTTTTTCGCCCGCTCCCCTCGCCATGCCCGCCGACACAGCAACCGCTGCCCAGACTGCCACCCAGACGGCTGAAAGCTCCTCCCGCCAATCGCTGTGGATGATCCTCGCTGCGTTCGCCTTCTCGGCGATGGGCGTGTGCGTGAAACTGGCCTCGGCGCACTACAGCACGGGCGAGATCGTCTTTTACCGCAGCGTGATCGGCATGACCGTGATGGGCGCCATCCTCGCCAAGACCGGCGCGGGCATCCGCACGCCCTACCTCACAGCGCACATCAAGCGCAGCGTGTTCGGGGTGACGTCGCTGCTGCTGTGGTTCACGTCGATCAGCCTGCTGCCGCTGGCCACCGCCATGACGCTGAACTACATGTCGCCGGTGTGGATTGCGCTGATCATCGGCGCGGGTGCCGCAATGGCCGGCAAGGCCGCGGGCGCCGACAAGAAAATGGTGGCCGCGATCCTGATGTCGTTCGTCGGCGTGCTGTGCCTGCTGCAGCCGAGCGTGGGCAGCGGGCCATCGCAACTGGCCGGCGGCATGGTCGGGCTGGTCTCCGGCGTGTTTACCGCGCTCGCCTATGTGGAGGTCCGCCAACTGGGCGACCTGGGCGAGAACGAAGCACGCATCGTGTTCTACTTTTCACTGGTGAGCGCAATTGCCGGCGGCGTGTGGATGCTGATTGGCGGCGCCCAGTCGCATACGTGGCATAGCGCAGGCCTGCTGCTGGCGGTCGGGCTTCTCGCCACGCTCGGCCAGACCGCCATGACGCGCGCCTACAAGCGAGGCAACACGCTGCTGACTGCGAACCTGCAGTACACCGGCATCGTCTTTGCGAGCGGCTGGGGTATGTTGCTGTGGAATGATCACCTGAATGCGCTGTCGTGGGCGGGCATGGCGCTCATCATCGGCAGCGGTATCGTGACCACCGTCATGCGTGCCCGCCAGTCGGGCAACGAGCATCCGACGCCGCAGACCGCCGTGTCCGGCCCGGAAGCCGAGATTCACCCGGAAGTTTGATCGACCCTGGAGATTGCTGCCATGAGCGAACGCGCTCACTACGCCACCCTCATCACCGCGCCGCAACTGGCCGCGCTGCAGCAGAGCGCGCCCGAGGCGCTCGTCGTCATCGATTGCAGCTTTGACCTCGCCAACCCCGCCGCGGGACGCGACGCGTATCACGCCAGCCACGTGCCGGGCGCGTTCTACATGCACCTCGACAACGAACTGTCGGGCCCTAAAACCGGCACCAACGGTCGGCACCCGCTGCCCGACGCAGAGGCGCTCGTCGCGCGCCTGCAGGCGCTGGGCGTGAATGACGACACGCAAGTCGTCGCGTATGACCGCCAGGGCAGCATGTATGCGGCGCGCCTGTGGTGGCTGCTGCGTTGGGTCGGCCATGCCGATGTGGCCGTGCTCGATGGCGGCCTGCAGGCCTGGGAAGCCACGCGCTTTCCCGTCGACCGGATCGTGCCGGAAGAACCGCAGCTCAACGCCACGCCCGGCAACATCACGCGCAAGCCCTCGCTCGTGCAGATGGTGACGGCAGAGATCGTGCAGAAATACCTCGGCCACGCCGACAAGCCCGTCGTCGACGCCCGCGCCCCCGACCGCTATCGCGGTGAAAACGAAACGCTCGATCCGGTTGGCGGCCACATCCCTGGCGCGCGCAACCGTTTCTTCCGCGACAACTTGCAGGCCGACGGCACGTTCAAGCCGGCAGACCAACTGCGCGCCGACTTTACGGCCGTGCTGGCCGGCGCCAAGCCGCAAGACGCGATGCTGCAATGCGGCTCGGGCGTGACCGCCTGCCACAACGCATTGGCCATGGAGATCGCTGGCCTCGCGGGCGCCGCGCTCTACGCCGGCTCATGGAGCGAATGGTGCAGCGATCCGTCGCGCCCGGTGGCGACGGGGTCGAACCCGTAATCTGCGAATCCAGCGCGCAGCAAAAAGCCCGGCATCGACCGGGCTTTTTTTAAGCGATGCGGCGCCTCAGTGCGCGTGGCCGTGCAGACCTTCGGTCAGCAAAAAGATCATCGCGATGCCTGCCGCAATCAATGCGACCTGCACGGCCGATTCCTGCCAGCGCGGCCGGCGTTTCATTTGCGGCATCAGATCGCACACGGCGATGTAGATGAAGCTGCTCGACGCCACCACGAGCACGTACGGAATCCAAGATGTCAGACGGTCCAGCAGGTAGTACCCCAGCACCGCACCCACCAGCGCGCAGACGCTGCAGATCAGGTTGTAGACGAAGGCGCGCGTCTTGGAGAACCCGGCGTTGAGCAGCACCATGAAATCGCCGATTTCCTGCGGGATCTCGTGTGCTGCAATCGCCAGCGCCGTCACGATGCCGACCTTGGTGTCCGCCAGGAACGCCGCGGCAATCACGATGCCGTCCGAGAAGTTATGCAGTCCATCGCCCACCAGGATCATCAGGCCGCTGCGCCCGGCTTCCTGCCGGTCGTGGCCGTGGTGATGGCCATGTCCATCGCCCTCGTGGTGATGTGAATGGCGAATCAGCGAGATCTTTTCCAGCAGGAAAAATCCCAGCAGCCCGGCCAGCAGCGTGGCAAACAGCGCATGCGTATTGGGTTCGATGCCGCGATGCGCTTCGAATGCCTCGGGCAACGAATGCAGCAGCGACGTGGCCAGCAGCACGCCCACCGAAAAACTGACCATCCGATCGACCATGCGCGACAACACCGTCAGCGACAGCACGGCAGCGCCTGCCATGCTGCCGATGCCGGACAGCGCGGTGGCCAGGAGAATGCCTAACAGGGTGGTATCGAAGGTCATGCGGACGTAACGCAGCGGAAGCCGATAAACGCAACAGAGTTGCAAGAAGGGCGAATTGTATGCCGCTTTATCAACCTTTGCCAGTGCAGACAAAAGAAAAAGGCCCCGGGGCGACTCCCCCAGAGCCTTTCGCGTTGGGCGCGTCGCGCTGCTACACCACGCCGTGGTCCTTGAACCAGGCGAGGCACTTCTTCCAGCCGTCTTCCGCGTCGGCCTTCACATAGCTTGGGCGGTAATCGGCATGAAATGCGTGGCCGGAATTCGGGTAGACGATGATGCGCGACGCGTGCGCCTTGGGGTTCTTGGATTTCTCCAAGGTTTGCTTCATCGCATTGACGGCATCCTGCGTAATGCCAGTGTCCTTTGCACCGTACATGCCCAGCACCGGCGCCTTGAGATCGTCCACTTTATCGATCGGAAAAGCGGGCTGCAGCGCGGTCGGATTGCCTTTTACATGGCCGTACCACACGACAGCGGCTCTGATATCTGGGCTGTGCTCGGCAAACAACCACGTCTGGCGACCGCCCCAACAGAACCCGGTAATACCGATGCGCGCCGCATCGCCGCCATTCTGCTTGGCCCACGCCACCGTTGCGTCCAGATCGCCCGTGACCTGCGCGTCCGGGACCTTCGAAATGATCTTTTCCTGCAGCTCAGCGATGGTGCCGATTGACTGGGGATCGCCTTGACGCACAAACAACTCAGGCGCGATCGCCAGGTAACCGAGCTTGGCAAAGCGCCGGCAGATATCGGCGATGTATTCGTGCACGCCGAAAATCTCGCTGACGACGATGACCACCGGCAGCTGCGTCTTGCCTTCGGGCTGGGCGCGGTAGGCCGGCATCTTGAAATCACCGACGGGCACGGTCACTTCGCCCGCCGTCAGCCCATGGAAATCGGTATGGACCGTCTGCGCCGACACCGGCAGCACCGCCGCCGCAAAGGCCGAGCCGAGCGCCGTCTTCATGAAGCCGCGGCGATCAAAGCTGCGGCCGGGTACCAGACTCTCCACTTCTGCATCAAGCTGCATCGCACTCTCCTCGCGCCCACGGCGCGGTTACGGTGAACGAAGCGGCTAGTCTACCGAAGCAGATGGATTGCTGCCGAGCCAGGCATCCGGCCCAAGTACCAGGACCGGCCTAGTGCAGCTTGACGCGCGGATTCGTTTTGCTGCGCAGCCAGTGCATGACCGTATCGACCGACATGCGCACCCAACCATGGAGCGCCAGCACGTGCATGCGATACAGCGACGTGTACATCAACCGGGCCATCAGCCCTTCGATGAACATCGAACCGCCGATCAGCCCGCCCATCAGGCTGCCGACCGCGCTGAAATGGCCGAGCGACACCAGCGAGCCGAGGTCCTTGAACGCGAAAGGCTGGACCGGCTTGCCTTCCATGCGCTTACGCAGCGCATCGAACAGATACGTGGCTTGCTGATGCGCGGCCTGGGCACGCGGCGGCACGCTGGACGACGCCTCCGGCCAGGGGCAGCTCGCGCAATCACCAAAGGCGTAGATCGAATCGTCACCCTCCACCTGCAGCGTGCGCGAAACGATCACCTGCCCCAGCTTGTTCACCGGCAGCCCCAGCTCACCCAGCACCGACGGCGCGCGGATCCCTGCAGCCCACACGGTCAGATCTGCCGGAATGGACTTGCCGCTGGCGGTGTTGACCGCGCTGGCGGTGACTTCCGTCACCCGTTCGCTGGTGATGACGTCCACGTCGAGCTTGTGCAGCAGCTCCGTGGTGGCCGCCGAAATGCGCTCCTTGAGCACCGGCAAAATGCGCGGACCACCTTCGATCAGGTGGATACGGATGTCGTGGCGCGGGTCCAGCTTGTGCAGGCCGTAAGCCGCCAGCACGTGCGCGGTGTTGCGCAGTTCCGCCGACAGTTCCACGCCCGTGGCACCGGCGCCGACGATGGCGATGTCGACCTGCGGGCGCGCATCGGCCACGCCATTCTGTGCGCGCATGCATGCCGCGATGAGCTTGCGGCGAAAGCGCTCTGCCTGCCATGCGGTGTCGAGCGCGATAGCGTGCTCAGCTGTGCCCGGCACGCCAAAGAAATGCGTCACGCTGCCAATGGACAGCACGAGCGTATCGTAAGAAATGGCACGCTCCGGCAGCACCTCGGTGCCGTCCGCGTCAACGCATCCCGACACGATGATGGATTTGGCGACGCGGTCGAGGCCCTTCAGTTCACCCTGCTGGAATTCGAAGCCATGCCAACGCGCCTGCGCAGCGTATTCGAGCTGATGGGTATTCGGATCCATGCTGCCGGCAGCAACTTCATGCAGCAGCGGTTTCCAGATGTGTGTGGGGTTGCGATCGACAAGAACGATCCGCGCCGCGCCGCGCTTGCCCAGCTTGTCACCGAGCCGCGTGGCAAGTTCCAACCCGCCGGCACCTCCGCCGACCACCACAATGCGCGGCCCGTTCGTTCCGCCTGCGCCATCCGTCTGCCCTGCCATGTGCCTCTCCTGGAGCCATTGAATCTTTTCGATCACTCGATCTGTCAGGTGCAGTCTGCTGCAACGCAAAACCCGCCGCAACCCCGGACGCTTGGATATGGCAAATCATGACAACCGCATGCCGACGCGATCCGCAGCCTGCCTCGGCAGGCAAGCCCGCGCCACGCCTTGGTTTACGGCGTGGCGCTTGCTGGGCAAGCGATTGCGTCAGTGCGCCTCTTCCCAGTTGGCGCCGACGCCAACTTCGGCCACCAGCGGCACGCGCAACGTTGCGACGCTGCACATCAACTCCGGCAGGCGCTCGCGCACCACGGCAAGCTCGTCCTGCGGGACTTCCAGCACCAATTCATCGTGCACCTGCATGACCAGGCGCGAGCGCATCGCTTCCGCTTCGAGCCAGCCTTGCACGGCCAGCATCGACAGCTTGATGAGGTCAGCTGCCGTGCCTTGCATCGGCGCGTTGATGGCGGCGCGTTCGGCAGCCTGGCGGCGCGGGCCGTTGCCGCCGTTGATGTCGGGCAGCCACAGGCGGCGGCCGAAGACCGTCTCCACGTAGCCACGCTCGCGCGCGCTCTGCCGGGTTTCGTCCATGTAGCTCGCGGCGCCGGGGTAGCGGGCGAAGTAGCGGTCGATATACAGCTTGGCCGCATCACGCCCAATGCCCAGGTTGCTCGCCAGCCCGAACGCGCTCATGCCGTAGATCAGGCCGAAGTTGATCACCTTGGCCACACGACGCTGGTCGGGCGTGACCTCCAGCGGCGTCACGTTGAACACTTCGGCGGCCGTGGCGCGGTGCACGTCCTGGCCCTCACGGAATGCGCGCATCAGGCCTTCGTCCTGCGACAGATGCGCCATGATGCGCAGTTCAATCTGCGAGTAGTCGGCCGATACGATGACGCTACCCGCCGGCGCGATGAACGCTTCGCGGATGCGCCGCCCTTCTTCCGTGCGCACCGGAATATTCTGCAGGTTCGGATCGGTCGAGGCCAGACGCCCCGTCACCGCCGTCGCCTGACCGTAGGTGGTGTGGACGCGGCCAGTGCGCGGGTTGACCATCTTCGGCAGCTTGTCGGTGTAGGTCGACTTCAGCTTGGCCAGGCCCCGGTAATCGAGCAGCAGCTTCGGCAACGGATAGTCTTCGGCCAGCTTCTGCAGCACTTCTTCGTCGGTCGACGGCGCACCGCTCGCGGTCTTCTTGATGATCGGCAACTTCATCTGGTTGAAGAAGATGTCGCCGATCTGCTTGGGTGAGCCGAGATTGAACGGCTGCCCCGCAAGCTTGTGCGCCTCGGCTTCCAGATCGATCAGGCGCAGGCCCAGTTCGTTGCTCTGCTTGGCTAGGCGCTCGGCGTCGATCAGTACGCCGTTGCGTTCCATCTTCTGCAGCACGATGGACGTCGGCATTTCGATCTGCTCGTAGACGTAGCGCAGCTTGTCATCTTCGGACACCTTGGGGAACAGCGTGCGATGCAGACGCAGCGTGATATCGGCGTCCTCCGCCGCGTATTCGGTCGCGCGATCGAGCGGCACCTCGTCGAAGCCGATCTGCGATGCGCCCTTGCCGCACACGGCTTCGTAGGTGATCGTCTTCAAGTGCAGCACGCGCTCGGCCAGTGCATCCATGCCGTGATTGCGGTGGGATTCCAGCACATACGATTCGAGCATCGTGTCGTGCTCGATGCCGCGCAGCGCGATGCCGTGGTTGGCAAACACATGCGCGTCGTACTTCAGATGCTGTCCGACTTTCTTGCGCGATTCGTCTTCGAGCCACAGCTTCATGCGCGCAAGCACCGTGTCGCGCGAAAGTTGCGCCGCTGCATCAAGCCCCGCGACGTCCGGGCCGCGATGCGCCACCGGAATGTAGCAAGCCTCGCCCGGCTTGACGGACAGCGAAATGCCGACCAATTGCGCGAGCATCGGGTCGATGGACGTTGTCTCGGTGTCGATGCAGACGAGGTCCACTTCGTCCAGGCGCTGCATCCACGATTCGAGCTGCGCCTCGGTCGTCACCGTCTCATACTGGATTTCGTCGGGCGGCGCTTCAACGTCGAACAGGTTGGCCTGGGCTTGCAGTTGTGCAGCCTCGCCGGCGTAATTCTTCACGGGCGTGGCGGCCTTGCGCGCCGCGCCCACGCTGCGCGTATCGGGCAGCGCATCGCCAGAAGCCTCGCGCAGCCACGTCTTGAAACCGTAGCGCGAGAAAAAATCGACGAGCTTGGATTTGTCTTCGCCACCGTCGATCAGCGCGTCGAATGTCGGCACCTCCTTGCTGAGGTCGCAGTCGAGCTTTACGGTCAGCAGTTCGCGGCCCTTGGGCAGCCATTCGAGCGTGTTGCGCAGGTTGTCGCCCACCACGCCTTTGATCTCGCCCGCGCGCGCGATGACGTTGTCGAGCGAGCCGAACTCCGTCAGCCATTTCACCGCGGTTTTCGGCCCCACCTTCGGTACGCCCGGCACGTTGTCCACGGTGTCGCCAATCAGCGAGAGATAGTCGACGATGCGCTCGGGCGGCACGCCGAACTTGGCTTGCACGCCGGCCGGGTCGAGCGTTTCGTTGGTCATGGTGTTGACCAGCGTGACATGGTCATTCACCAGTTGGGCGAGGTCCTTATCACCCGTTGAGACGATGGTCCGAACGCCTTCGCGAGCCGCCCGTTCAGCCAGGGTGCCGATCACATCGTCGGCCTCGACACCTTCGATCACCAGAATGGGCCAGCCCAATGCCCGCACGGCTTCGTGGATCGGTTCGATCTGCGCGCGCAGGTCGTCGGGCATGGGCGCGCGGTGCTCCTTGTAGGCCGGATAGAGGTCGTCGCGAAAGGTCTTGCCTTTGGCGTCGAAAATGCAAGCGCTATACTTGGCCGGGTAGTCGTTGCGCAGTTTGCGCAGCATGTTCACGATGCCGTAGATGGCCCCCGTAGGAAACCCTTCTCCGTTTCGCAAGTCGGGCAGTGCGTGATAGGCACGGTACAGATAACTCGAGCCATCGACGAGCAACAGCGTTTCTTGACTTTCCGACATTCCCATGGACTCTAATGTGACTGGAACGCCAAAAGGCGTTTCCGATAATGGCGCTTCCGCAGAAGGCGGCGTGGCAAAGCAGGCTGCTGGCGCTTCCTCGGCCGAGGTGTCGGCGGCTGAACTGACCGGAGTGAGCCCCTCGCGCCAGGCCACCACGGCCGACATGGACGTCAACGTGACAGTGGGCGTTGAACACGAGCCCAAAGCAGACGTGTCACATGGCCGCACCGATCGCAAGATGATCCCCAGCCTGCGGGCACTCGCCGACGAAGAACGCGCTACCGCAAAGAAAGCGCGCGCCTCCTGGCAGATGTTCACGATTATGGCAGAGTTCATCGAGGCAACGGAGTACCTCTCGGAGATCCGTCCGGCCGTCTCGATCTACGGCAGCGCGCGTCTGCGCGAGGATTCGCCGTACTACGAACGCACCATCGAAATCGCCCGACTGTTCTCGGATGCGGGCTTCGCCGTCATCTCCGGCGGTGGCCCCGGCATCATGGAAGCGGCCAACAAAGGCGCGCACGCCGGCAAGTCGGCAAGCGTCGGCCTGAACATCGAACTGCCGCACGAACAGCAAGGCAATCGGTATCAGGACATTTCGATGCGCTTCCGCCATTTCTTCACGCGCAAGGTCACGTTCGTGAAGAATTCCGACGCGTTCATCGTCATGCCGGGCGGTTTCGGCACGCTCGATGAGCTGGCTGAAGTGCTGACGCTCGTCCAGACGGGCAAATCGCGGAGCGTGCCGGTGATCATGTTCGGCAGCCATTTCTGGAAGGGTCTGCTCGACTGGTTCCGCTTTACCCTGCTGCCGATGGGCCTCATTGCGGAGCACGACCTCGACATCATGCGCATCGTCGACGAGCCCAAGGACGCGCTGGACGCCGTCTACGAGTTCTACGAAAAGCGCGAAGGCACCTCGCCGATTCCGCCCAAGGAAGAGATGTTCTATCTGTAACTTCGGGTGTGACATTCGGCGCCACATGAACGGACGATGGCGGGAAGCCGGACTGCTAGAATGTAGGGTCCCAGATCACCCGCCGGAGTCCATGATGGATTCGCTGCTTCACCCGTCCGCCCCTGCCCACTCCGGCTTTGCCAGCGCCGCGCGCCTCATGCGCCACGCTGGGCTGCTGGCAGGGGCCGTTTTCTGCCTCGCCCTGCCCGCGCACGCCGAGGTGACTTCCGACAGCGCCGGCCTGGACCTGCCCGACGTCAAGGCGATCAACAATCAGCCGATTTCCAAGCCGACCCGCGGCGCGATCCACAACGAGCGCGTCAAGCCGAGCTTCGACTACCGCGACAACGACGGTACGCAGGTCGAGGAATACCGGTTCCAGAAGGGCCAGGCGCCGGATATCCATGTCAAGTCCGGCATGGGCACGTCCTACAACCTCAGCAAGCCTGAAGACAGCTCGCCGCGTATCCGCGAGCGCGGCGATATCGACCGGGTGCCCTCGGTCAACGTCCTGAAGTTCTAAGCCCGCGCCGCAAGCGCGGCGCCTGCAAGCCGGCTCCACGGTGGGCCGGCTGCCTTTCCCTCCACCCGTTTCCCGTTCCTGAAGCATGGCTGTTTTCACCCCGGTTTCCGACGCCGAGATCGCTCTCTGGCTGGATCAATACGATGTGGGCGCCGTGCGCGCATTTCGCGGCATCCCCTCCGGGATCGAAAACTCCAATTTCTTCCTGACCACGGAAAAAGACGGGCAGACGCACGAATACGTCGTCACCCTGTTCGAACGGCTGACGCACGAGCAACTTCCGTTCTACCTCTATCTGATGCAGCATCTGGCGCAGCACGACATCAGCGTGCCGGCGCCGATTGCCGGCCGCGACGGCGAAATCCTGCGCACGCTCAACGGCAAGCCCGCGACCATCGTGACGCGTCTGGCAGGCCGGTCCAACCTGGCGCCGACGGTGTCGGAATGCGCCATCGTCGGCGACATGCTCGCGCGCATGCATCTGGCCGGACGCGACTATCCGCGCCATCAGCCAAATCTGCGCAGCCTCCCGTGGTGGAACGAGGTCGTGCCGGATGTCGTACCGTTCGTGCACGGCGACACGCGCGCGCTGCTCGAAAGCGAACTCGCACATCAGCAACGCTTCTTTGCCAGCGCTGACTACGCTGCGCTGCCCGAAGGCCCGTGCCACTGCGACCTCTTCCGCGACAACGTGCTGTTCGAGCCGGCCGCCGACGGCCAGCCGGAGCGCCTGGGCGGCTTCTTCGACTTTTACTTTGCCGGTGTCGACAAGTGGCTCTTCGACGTGGCCGTCACCGTCAACGACTGGTGCATCGACCTGGCCACCGGCGTGTTGGACGACGAGCGGGCACGTGCGATGCTGGGCGCGTATCACGCTGTGCGCCCGTTTACCCACACGGAAGCGCGGCACTGGCAAGACATGCTGCGTGCCGCGGCATACCGCTTCTGGGTCTCGCGCCTGTGGGATTTCTATCTCCCGCGCGATGCCGAACTGCTCAAGCCGCATGACCCCACCCACTTCGAGCGCGTGCTGCGCGAACGGGTTGGCGCGGGTGGCCTGACTCTGGATCTTCCCCAACCATGCAACTGATTGAAGTACCGGCCAAGCAAGGCTACGTCTGGCTACGCCAGGGTGCGTGGCTGTTTCGCAAGAACCCGATCGGATTCTTGCTGCTGCTGTTCATCTACCTGTTTGCGGTCAACCTGCTGATGCTGCTGGTGCCGCCGATTGGTGTGTTTGCCATCCTGCTCGTCAATCCAGCCATCTTCGTCGGCTTCATGTCGGCCTGTCGCGATACGGTGGCGGGCAAGCGCGTCGGGCCGGCGTCGCTCATCGCCGGCTTTCGCGCGTACGGCAAGGATGCGATGCGGGCGCTGCTCAAGCTTGGCGGCATCTACGGCGTGCTGGTGCTGGTGGTCAGCGGCGTGCTGATGACCATGGTGGATGTCGACACGCTGATGACGGTGGTCACCGACAAACCGCTCACCACGGACGCCATCCGCGAGTTCTACCTCGCCATGGTGATGGGCTCGGTGCTGTATATCCCGGTGGCGGTGCTGTTCTGGTTTGCGCCATTGCTGGTGGCGTGGCACGGCATTCCCGTGGGCAAGGCGCTGTTCTTCAGCTGGATGGCCGTCTGGCGCAACCGCGCCGCGTTCATCGCGTACGGCGTCTTGGTGGCAATCCTGCTGATCGCGGTGCCGCTGTTCATCGATGCGTTGTTCGCGTCGAGCGGTGCCAACAATATCGCCCCCATCATCGCCACGCCGTATCGGATTCTGGTGATGGCCGTGCTGTACTGCTCGTTCTACGCCACCTACCGCGGCTGCTTCAACGTGACGCAAGCGGCCGGCCAGACGACTGACACGACCGCCTGATCTAGCCCAACGCCCCGATCAGCGCTCAGTTGATCGGGTCTAGCTTGGCGATACCCAGCGCCAGCGTCTTCACCCCGTGGCGGTTGAATTTGATCTGGGCACGCGCCTCGGCGCCCTCGCCTTCCAGCGTCGTGATGACGCCTTCCCCAAACTTGTTGTGGAACACCGATTGGCCCACGCGGAAGCCCGTGGCCTCTGCGCGCTTGGCATCGGCGTAGTTCTTGCCGGTGTCCATGCCGCCGGTCGGGCGGCCCGTGTAGGCGTCGTCATCGCCGCGCTCGGGGCGCTTGAACCAATCCTTGCCCCACGCGGTATCACCTTGCACGCGGCGCGTGGCCTGGTAGCCCGAATGCTGAGGGGTCAGCCACTTCAGTGTGTCTTCGGGCAACTCGTCAAAGAAGCGTGAGCGGATGTGGTAGCGGATCTGACCATGCAGAACGCGGCTTTGCGCGAACGACAGATACAACCGCTCGCGGGCCCGGGTAATCGCCACGTACATCAGGCGGCGCTCTTCCTCCAGGCCGTCCTTTTCCATCTGGCTGTTTTCGTGGGGGAACAACCCTTCTTCCAGCCCGGTGATGAAGACCACGTGGAATTCCAGCCCCTTCGCCGCATGCACCGTCATCATCTGCACGGCATCCTGGCCTGCCTGGGCCTGGTTGTCGCCAGCTTCCAGAGAGGCATGCGTGAGAAATGCCACCAGCGGCGTCATCTCTGCAGGCGTTTCGTCGGTGACGAGCTCAGAAGCGGTATCGATCTCGCCGCCTTCGATGCGCAGCATGGCGTCGTGGCGCACGGGCAGCGCGGTCGCAATCGCATCCACGCCGTAGCCTTCTTCAGCGACGAAGGCTTGGGCGGCGGTCACCAGTTCCTGCAAGTTCTCGATGCGGTCCTGGCCTTCCTTCTCGCCCTGGTAATGCGTGATCAAGCCGCTGGCGTGAATGACGTGCTGGACGATTTCGGGCAGCGTCATCTGGCGCGTGTCCGCACGCATCTGCTCGATCAGGCGCACAAACGCCGACAACTTGGTGCCCGCGGCCCCCGTCAGATACGGCACCGCCGCCGCGAGCGAAATGCCATAGAGCCGCGCCGCATCCTGCAACTGCTCCAGCGAACGGGCCCCGACGCCACGCGCCGGGAAATTCACCACGCGCCCAAACGCCGCGTCATTGTCGGGATTCTCAAGAAGCTGAAGATACGCGAGCGCGTGCTTGATTTCCGCGCGCTCGAAGAAGCGCAGGCCGCCGTACACCTTGTACGGGATGCCGGCCGAGAACAGGGCATGCTCGATCACCCGCGACTGTGCATTGCTGCGATACAGGATGGCGATTTCCGAGCGCGACATGCCGGTGGCAATCCGGTCGCGGATCTCATCGACAATCCAGCCGGCTTCCTGCCCATCCGTCGCGGCCTGGTAGACGCGCACCGGCTCGCCATGGCCGGCGTCGGTGCGCAGGTTCTTGCCCAGACGACGCGTGTTGTGCGAGATCAGGTGGTTGGCGGTATCCAGGATGTGGCCGTGCGAGCGGTAGTTCTGTTCGAGCTTGATGCGGTGCTCGACACGGAATTCGCGCTCAAAGTCGACCATGTTTCCGACGTTCGCGCCACGAAACGCATAGATGCTCTGGTCATCGTCGCCCACGGCAAAGATGGCGTTGGGCGTGACACCCGGCTCGCCCAGCCCGGCGAGGATCTTCAGCCAGGCGTATTGCAGCTTGTTCGTATCCTGGAACTCGTCCACCAGGATGTGCTTGAAGCGCCGTTGATAGTGCGCGCGGATGGCGTCGTTGTAACGCAGCAGTTCGTAGCAGCGCAGCAGCAGCTCGGCAAAATCGACCACGCCTTCACGCTGGCATTGCGCGTCGTAGGCGGCGTAGAGATCGGCCATGCGGCGGTCGTATTCGTTGGCGATTTCCAGGTCGCCCGCGCGCAGTCCCTGCTCCTTGGCCCCGTTGATGAAGTACTGGACGTTCTTGGGTGGGAATTTCTCGTCGTCGATATTGAGCGACTTGAGCAGGCGCTTGACGGCGGACAGCTGGTCTTGCGTATCGAGGATCTGGAACGTCTGCGGCAGACCGGCATCGCGGAAATGCGCGCGCAGCAACCGGTTGCACAGCCCGTGGAACGTGCCGATCCACATGGCGCGCGTGTTGATCGGCAGCATGGCCTGCAGGCGGGCCGTCATTTCCTTGGCCGCCTTGTTCGTAAACGTGACGGCCAGCACACCCGACGGCGACACCCGCGCACTCTGGATCAGCCAGGCGATGCGGGTGGTCAGCACGCGCGTCTTGCCGCTGCCCGCCCCCGCCAGGATCAGCGCCGATTCATCGGGAAGCGTGATGGCAGCGCGTTGTTCGGGGTTCAGATTGGCGAGCAGGTCGGACATGCGGGAGGAGCCTCGGCAGAATCCTCAAATTATACCGGCCGCATTCGCCGCTTCGCCCGTGCCGGACATCGACACGCCGTATAATTCCAAGCTTTCGCCCGCCATTTTCTTGGGCCAAACGTCTTTTTGCGCCCACCGCGCCCTGTCAGCATGACCGATCAAAACCAGTCCCTCGCCAAGAGCTTCGAACCCGCCACCATCGAGCAGAAGTGGAGCGCGGCGTGGGAAGCGATGGGCGTCTCCCGCGCGACGCTCGAAGCCGGCAAACCCGACTTCTGTATCCAGCTGCCGCCGCCGAACGTGACGGGCACGCTGCACATGGGCCACGCGTTCAACCAGACCATCATGGACGGCCTGACGCGCCACGCGCGCATGTCGGGCGCCAACACGCTGTGGGTACCGGGCACCGACCACGCGGGCATCGCCACGCAGATCGTCGTCGAGCGCCAGCTGGATGCCCAGGGCGTATCGCGCCACGACATGGGCCGCGAGAAGTTCGTCGAAAAGGTGTGGGAATGGAAGGAGCAATCGGGCTCGACCATCACCCGCCAGGTGCGCCGCATGGGCGCCTCGATCGACTGGGAGCGCGAATACTTCACGATGGACCCGAAGATGTCGCGCGCCGTCAGCGACGTGTTCGTGCGTCTATATGAGCAGGGCCTGATCTACCGCGGCAAGCGCCTCGTCAACTGGGATCCGGTGCTGGGCACCGCCGTGTCCGACCTGGAAGTGGTGAGCGAGGAAGAAGAAGGCTCGCTGTGGCACATCCGCTATCCGCTGGCCGAACCGGACGCCGTGCATGGCCTGACGCATTTGACGGTCGCCACCACCCGTCCGGAAACGATGCTCGGCGACACGGCCGTGATGGTGCACCCTGAGGACGAACGCTACGCCCACCTCATCGGCAAGTTCGTCCACCTGCCGCTGACCGATCGCAAGATTCCCGTGATTGCCGACGAGTACGTCGACCGCGAATTCGGCACCGGCGTGGTCAAGGTGACGCCCGGCCACGATTTCAACGATTACGCGGTTGGCCAGCGTCACAAGCTGCCGCAGCTGTCGATCCTGACACTCGACGCGAAGATCGTTGCCGATGCCCCCGCCGCCTATGCCGGCCTGGATCGCTTCGACGCGCGCAAGAAGATCGTCGAGGATCTCGAAGCGCAGGGCCTGCTGGCCGAGGTGAAGAAGCACACGCTGATGGTGCCGCGCGGCGACCGCACCGGCGTGGTCATCGAGCCGATGCTGACCGACCAATGGTTCGTCGCCATGAGCAAGCCGGCGCCGGAAGGCACGCGCTTCCCGGGCCGCTCCATCGCTGAAGTCGCGCTGGACGCGGTGCAGAGCGGCAAGATCAAGCTGGTGCCGGAGCAGTGGGTCAACACGTACAACCAGTGGCTGAACAACATCCAGGACTGGTGCATCTCTCGCCAACTGTGGTGGGGCCACCAGATTCCGGCGTGGTTTGATGAAGCCGGCAACGTCTACGTTGGCCGCACGGAAGAAGAAGTTCGCGCCCAAGCCGCAGCCAAGGGTTACACCGGCGCGCTCACGCGTGACGAAGACGTGCTGGACACGTGGTTCTCGGCGGCACTGGTGCCGTTCTCGTCGCTGGGCTGGCCTGCCGATACGCCGGAACTGAAGCATTTCCTGCCGTCGACCGTGCTGGTCACGGGCTACGACATCATCTTCTTCTGGGTGGCGCGCATGGTCATGATGACCCTGCACTTCACCGGTGAGGTGCCCTTCCACACCGTCTACGTGCACGGCCTGGTGCGCGATTCGGAAGGCAAGAAGATGAGCAAGTCCGAAGGCAACACGCTGGACCCCGTCGACCTGATCGACGGTATTGCGCTGGAGCCGCTGCTGGCCAAGCGCACGACAGGCCTGCGCCGCCCGAAGGACGCGCCCAAGGTCGAGAAGCGCACGCGCAAGGAATTCCCGGACGGCATTCCGGCGTTCGGTGCCGACGCGCTGCGCTTCACGTTCGCCTCGCTCGCCACGCTCGGCCGCAGCATCAACTTTGACCCCAGCCGCTGCGAGGGCTATCGCAACTTCTGCAACAAGCTCTGGAATGCCACGCGCTTCGTGCTGATGAACACCGAAGGCCAGGACTGCGGCATGCAGGAATGCGTCGGTGACTGCGGCCCCGAAGGCCATCTGGACTTCTCGCAAGCCGACCGCTGGATCGTCTCGCTGCTGCAGCGCGTGGAAACCGAAGTGGAAAAAGGCTTTGCCGACTACCGCTTCGACAACATCGCCAACGCCATCTACAAGTTCGTCTGGGACGAATACTGCGACTGGTACCTGGAACTGGCCAAGGTGCAGATCCAGACCGGCACGCCGGCGCAGCAGCGCGCCACGCGCCGCACGCTGTTGCGCGTGCTGGAAACGGTGCTGCGCCTGGCGCATCCCATCATTCCGTTCATTACCGAAGAACTCTGGCAGAAGGTTGCGCCGATGGCCGGCCGCGCCAAGGGCGACGGCACCGAAAGCCTCGCGCTGCAGGAATACCCGCGCGCGGTGCTGGCAAAGATCGACGAGCAGGCCGAGCAATGGGTCCAGCAGTTGAAGGCGTTGGTCGATGCCTGCCGCAATCTGCGCGGCGAAATGAACATCTCCCCCGCCCAGCGCGTGCCGCTGTACGTCAATGGCGACGCCGCATTCCTGCAGGTGGCGGCGCCGTACGTGCAAGCGCTCGGCAAGCTGTCTGAGGTGAAGGTCTACACGGACGCGGCCGCCATGGAACAGGATGGTGCCGGCGCACCGGTCGCAATCGTCGGCGAGAACAAACTGCTGCTGAAGATTGAGATCGACGTGGCTGCCGAGCATGCGCGGCTGTCGAAGGAAATCGACCGCCTGCGCGGTGAGATCACCAAGTGCGAAGCCAAGCTCGGCAACGAATCGTTCGTCGCCCGCGCACCGGCCGCCGTGGTGGAACAGGAACAAAAGCGCGTGACCGACTTCAAAGCCACGCTGGCCAAGCTGGAAGCCCAGATTGCACGGCTGCCGGTGCAGGCTGCCTGAGCGTCCCGCACAATCGATAATCGATACCAAGGAAACCACGATGCAACGCGTCACCAAAGCCGTTTTCCCCGTCGCGGGGCTCGGAACCCGCTTTCTGCCGGCCACCAAGGCCAGCCCGAAGGAAATGCTGCCGGTCGTGGACAAGCCGCTGATCCAGTACGCCGTGGAAGAAGCCATGGCTGCCGGCATCACCGAGATGATCTTCGTGACCGGCCGCAGCAAGCGCGCCATTGAAGACCACTTCGACAAGGCCTACGAGCTGGAAGCCGAACTCGAAGCGAAGCAGAAGACCGCGCTGCTTGAAGTCGTGCGCTCGATCAAGCCGTCGCATGTGGATTGCTTCTACGTGCGCCAGCCGGAAGCGCTGGGCCTGGGCCATGCGGTGCAATGCGCTGAAAAGCTCGTCGGCGATGCGCCGTTTGCCGTCATCCTGGCCGACGACCTGCTGGACGGCGAGCCGCCCGTCATGAAGCAGATGGTCGACCTGTACGACCACTACAACTGCTCGGTGATCGGAGTGGAAGAGATCGACCCGGAGCAGAGCCGCTCGTATGGCGTGGTCGATGGCCGCCCGTGGGAAGAAGACGGCAGCGTGATCAAGATGTCGGGCATCATCGAGAAGCCGGCGCCCGAAAATGCACCGTCCAACCTTGGCGTGGTCGGCCGCTACATCCTCACGCCGCGCATTTTTGATCACATCCGCAACCTCAAGCCGGGCGCGGGCGGCGAACTGCAACTGACGGACGCCATCCAGTCGCTGCTGTCGGCCGAGCAGGTGCTGGCGTATCGCTACAAGGGCGTGCGCTACGACTGCGGCAGCAAGCTGGGCTACCTGAAGGCTACGGTGGAGCTGGCGCTCAAGCACAAGGAAGTCGCCGACGAATTCCGCGCGTATCTGGCGGCCCGCGGCTGAGTCCAACGCGCACGTCGCCATAGAAAAAACCCGCGCCAGCTTACGCTGCGCGGGTTTTTTGTTGCCGGATCGTGTCCCGTCCGTCCGGCGCGGAGTCTCACCCTTTTGCAACGAGAGGCTGCAGCCTCTTCTTATTGCGGTGCTGCCAGCGGCTTGATGGTGTTGTTCAGCAGGCTCCAGTACGAGCTGGTGCTGTACGGGAGCATCTGTTCAGCGTAGTTCCACCAGAAGTAACCGCCGATGAAGCGCGGGTCCGAGGCCATCGTGGTGGTGCCCATCGGGTAGTACGACTTGAGCAGGTTCTGCTGCACCGATGCCGGCGCCGACGTGCTGGACGTGCCGATCTCGCCGAAGCCCACCTTTGCCACCGGGAAGATGCTTTCAAGCAACTTGAAATCGTTTGCCCACGTCGGATGCAAACCGGGGCAGTCCTGGTACGGGTAGTAGCTGAACAACGCGTAGTCAGCACCTTGACGCACGCGCGCGGGCAGATACGTCTGTGCCCACGTGCGCCACGAGTCCATCGGCAGCTCGTAGCAGTTCGTGCCCTTGCCGTCGTCGTTGTAGTACATCGTGACCGCGGTCAGGCCGCCTGCGGCTTTGACGACGTCATGCGCCGCCGCCACCATGTTCCCGATGTCCCGCTCCTCACTCGCGGCCACCGAATTGGGGCCGGTCGGGTCCGGGCGCAGCCACTCCCCATTGATCTCGTTAGCGATTTCCCACACGTCCACCACGTTCTTCAGCGTACCCACCAGTTCTTTGGTCCGGTCGGTGTACGTCTGCAGATCGCTCGGGAAGTAGTACGAGTCCATGATCTCGCCCATCACGTAGGCGACAGCATGAAGCTTGACGAGTGCCGGGTAGTACTGCGCAGCCGTCGTACCCGGGTCAAAGACCACACGCACGGTCGGCTTGTAGGGCAAGTGCGTCAGCGACGCCACAATCGCATTGATGTTGCTGACGTCGTCAACGGTGACGCCGTAGATTGGTGCCTTCGGACGCGTGGCCTGTGCCGAGGCGGTTTGTGTTCCCAAGCCTGTCAGCGTCACCGCCGCCGTCAGACCTACCAAAGCGCGCAGGCTCATGCGCGCCGCCCTCTGTGCTGCTTTCTTGGTTTCCAACATTGTGATTTTCTATTCCCTCGGACGCAAAACCTTACGCCCAGTACTTCGATGGACAAGCGCCGTCCTACCTGTGCGGTATCCCGATGTGGTGTGACTCCTTTGACACACTGAACACCGAACGGGTGCGAGCGTCAGATGACGCCCCGGTCGGCGAATGGATGCGCGATTAGAGGTCCTGCTGAGTCGATGGATCGATCAACGGCCGTGCGCTTATTGATGGACTGGTACAGCTGGCGCGGGCACGCCCAGAGGCTGCTCGCGGCTTGAAAATATGACAAGCCCTGCACTTCAGTTGGCTGCCAACTGTGTTCCCCCCGTCGACAGCCAAGCGGGATGATACCGGATGTTGCCGGGAGATCAACGAAATTTAACGCTGCTTACGCAACAAACATAAAAAAACCGCGGGTCTGCAGGACACGCGGTTTCTTTGAAACGCCCGCTGGACGGACGTCTTGGCGACACAGCCGTTTTTACTTGTGCCGGTAGTTGATGCGACCTTTGGTGAGGTCGTACGGCGACATTTCCAGCTTCACGCGGTCGCCCGCGAGAATGCGGATGCGGTGCTTCTGCATCTTGCCCGATGCGTAAGCCCAGATTTCCACGCCGTTTTCCAACTGCACGCGAAAACGATTGTCGGGCAGCGCTTCAGACACCACCCCTTCAAATTCAATCAGTTCTTCCTTGGCCAAACTCGTTCCTTTGTATGCAGCACGCGGCTGCGCCGATGGTTGCAATGATGTGATGACCCACCGGAACCACGCCACACGCCTGGAACGGCATGCAGCGGTACGCTGCGATCATCTGCCCGGACAGCGGGCTTGGGGGGTACCGAGTTGCACGAAACACAAATCGCGCCCGCCTATGGCGTGCGCCGCTTCGTGCAAGCGAGAGCGAGGATGGGTGGCGGTCGCAGATGCGCGCCGCCCGACTCGGCGCGGGGTATTCCCCGGTGCTGGACTCAGCTGCTGCCGGCCATGACTGGCCCGGCGGCGAGCCGGATTCGCCCGCTATTCTACCACGGGCGGGTTCCGCGGTTTCAGGCGCCGTCAGCAGGAAGCGACAGTTCAGGAACGTCGCCATCGATGATGCTCTCAGCGAAGCGCAGCGCAGCAATGCGTGCAGCGCCCACATTGCTGAATTGCCGATCCCCCGATAGGCGGAAGACCTGTGTCTGCCCGGGTTCGGGCGACTCCCCCGCCCGACAGATCATCACGGCCGCGTTGTAGCTGCGGTCTTCCCTGGCCTCGGGCCAGCGTGCCGTGCGTTCATGTTGGAAAGCCAACGGATAAATGTCGAAGCCTTTGTATTGGCCCGCCGGCGAAGTGTCCATCTGAAATGCCCCCTTCTTGAACGTCGAGTGCTGTCTGACTATACACCCGTGCGTTTTGCATGGCGATGAAAGCAGTCGCAACGTTTGACTGCGGGCAGAGCGCAACAAGCACACGCCCGCCAGCCGTGGTAACGCCTTCGGCATCACCGCGAAGGCTGGTCTGAAGAAGTTTCACATCGTCACCCCTCCACGGCAGGGTGCGGCGCAATCCGATTGTGCTAGCTTGAATTGGTGTTTGCCACGGCATTCAACCGGTGGCCGGTGCCCGGCGTCCACAGCAAGGTTCCCACTCTCCCCCCTTAAAAATGACAATGCGCCTGATCTCTCCGATTGCCCTGGCGTGTGCCGGACTGCTGCTGTCTGCCTGCGGTGGCGGCGACGGCGGTTCGTCACTGAGCCCGCAAGCCAGCACGGCTTCCAATGCGCAGAACGCAGCCTCGAAAACTCCGGCTGCGGCGGCCGCCAGTGCCTCCCCCGCTTGCGGCATCAATGGCACTTCTCCGTTGGCCGGCGTGCAGACGTGGATGTATCAGTTGCAGGGCATGACGACGAGCGCGCAAATCGATGCGCTGGACGCGCAGCCGTACGACATGCTGGTGATCGAGGCCAACAACACGGTCAAGGGGCTCGAGAACTTCAACACGGTCGACATGGTGGCGCGCCTGCGCACCAAGCCCGACGGCTCCGCCCGCAAAGTGCTCGCCTACATCGACATTGGCGAGGCCGAAGACTTTCGCACCTACTGGACATCAAGCTGGAAGGCGCCCACAGCGAGCGGCCCCGGCACTCCCGACTTCATCATCAAGGCCGACCCCGATGGCTGGGCGGGCGACTACCCCGTCGCGTTCTGGGACCCGCGCTGGCAAGCGCTCTGGCTCGGGCCAAACGGTGCCGTTGCGCAACTGGCGCGCGAAGGGTTCGATGGCGTCTATCTGGATTGGGTAGAGGCGTATGCCGAGCCTTCGGTAGCGGACGCGGCCCAGGCGGCAGGCGTCGACCCGGCCCAGGCCATGGTGGACTTCATCGCCAAGATCCGTGCGGCGGGGCGCGCCATCAACCCGCAGTTTGCGGTGCTCCAGCAAAACGCACCTTCGCTGATCGATGATGGCGGTGGATCAACGTTGCTGGCGACGATCGATGGCATCTCGCAGGAAGACACGTGGTTCGGAGGCAGTGCCGGCGCCGCATGGAGCAGCGCCTCCGGTGGCGACAAGGCTGCAAGCACCGTCGACACGCAATGGACGATCGAGCAGTTGCAGAAATACTGCGCCGGCAACGTGCCCGTCTTCACGATCGACTACGCGTTGAAGACTGCCAATGCGCAGAAGGTCTACACGCCGTCGCGCGGGCTAGGCTTCCACCCGCTGGTCTCGCGCATTGCGCTGTCCAAACCGACGACTACGCCGCCCTGGAATGACTGACCACGCTCAACGACGCACCGGCCGGTGCATCGGCAAACGGCAGGCCGACGTAGTTTTCGGCCAGCACGCGCGCGCCGGCAGCCGAGCTGGTCACGTAGTCCAGTTCGGCGCGCTGCAGCTTCTGCATGAACGGCGTGTGGTCGTCAAAGCGATGCAGCATCGACGTCATCCACCAGGAGAAATGCTCGGCGCGCCAGACGCGTTGCAGGCAGCGTTCGGCGTAGCCTGCGAGCTGGGCGGTGTCGTTCTGCTTGTAGCGTGCCGTGAGCGCCTGGGCCAGGACGCGCACATCGGCGACGGCGAGGTTCATGCCTTTCGCGCCGGTAGGCGGCACGATGTGCGCAGCATCGCCCGCCAGGAAAAGGCGCCCATACTGCATCGTCTCGCAGACGAAGCTGCGCATCGGCGTGACGCTTTTCTGCAGGATCGGGCCTTCCTTCAGGCGCCAGCCGTCGTTGTTTTCCAGGCGCGTGTGCAGCTCGTCCCAGATGCGCGCATCGGACCATTCAGCCAGGTCCTCGTCCGGCTTGCATTGCAGGTAAAGCCGCGTGATCCTGGGTGAGCGCATGCTGAACAGCGCAAAGCCGCGATCATGGTTTGCGTAGATGAGCTCTTCCGCCGCCGGTTCAGCTTCTGCCAGGATGCCAAGCCACGCAAAGGGATAGACGCGTTCGAACACCGCTTGCCGCTGTGCCGGGATGGCCTGCCGGCAGATGCCGTGAAAGCCATCGCATCCGGCGATGTAATCGCATTGCAATGTCTGCGGCACGCCGTCGTGGACGAACTGCACCGACGGCGTGGCCGACTCGATATCGTGCACCGACACATCGCTCACATCGAACAACAGCGGCGCACCTTGCTCCACGCGTGCGGCAATCAGATCCTTCACCACCTCGTGCTGCCCATACACGGTGATCGAGCGGCCGCCCGACATCGCCGTCAGGTCGATGCGGTGGCGCTTGCCGCCGAAGAGCAGGTCGATACCGTGGTGCACGAGCCCCTCGCGCCGCATGCGCCCGCCCACGCCCGCTTCGTTGAGCACGTCGACCGTGCCTTGCTCCAGCACGCCGGCGCGGATGCGCTCTTCAACGTACGCGCGGCTCTTGGTTTCGAGGATGACGGCGTCGATGCCGTTGCGGTGCAGAAGCTGTCCGAGCAAAAGGCCTGCCGGACCTGCGCCAATGATGGCGACCTGGGTGCGCATGATGGTTGTCTCCGGATGGATTTGGAATCGTTCTGGCAAGCATTGTTGGCGCGCACCCTGATATCGCACAATGCAATATTGGCGATAAACTTTATCTCCAATTCAGATAGTGCGATTGCCATGTCCACCCTGCCCGACTTCGATCTGAACTTGTTGCCGATCCTGCTGGCGCTGTACGACGCGCGCAGCGTGAGCATGGCCGCGCAACAGCTCGGCATGAGCCAGCCGGGCGTGAGCACGGCGCTGGGCAAGCTGCGCGCTGCATTCGACGATCCGCTGTTCGTGCGCACCTCGCGCGGCATGGAGCCGACGCCACGGGCGCTGGCGCTGATTCCTGCGGCGCGTGACGTGCTGGCGCGTGTGCAGGAAGGCATCCTGGAAACCGGCGCGTTCGATCCGGCCACCACCACGCACAGGTTCTCGATCTCGTTGTCGGACGTAGGCGAGATGGTCTTCCTGCCGCGCATTGTCGAAGCGATGGCGCGGCAGGCGCCGCGGGCGTCGGTGCAGTCCGTGTCGCTGCCGCCGGCCCAGCTCGAACGCGCGCTGGAGACCGGTTCGCTCGATCTCGCCGTCGGTTACTTCCCCGACCTGAAAAAGAACAACTTCTTCCAGCAGCGGTTGTTTACGCACTACTTCACGTGCATCGTGCGGGCCGATCATCCTGTCACGCGCGGCGGCAACACAAAGCTATCGATGGCGCAGTTTCTGGAATACGGCCACGCCGTGGTGCGCGCAGAAGGCCGCAGCCAGGAACTGTACGAGCGCTTTCTGGAGCGCAAACGCATCCGACGGACGCCGGCTCTGCTCACGCCGCATTTCATGAGCATTCCTTTCATCCTCGCGCGCACGGATTTGATTGCGACGGTGCCGCACGCCGTCGGGCTGTCGTTCATGCAATCGCACGCAAACATCTGCGTGATGGAGCCCCCGCTGGAACTGCCAAGCTTCGATCTCAAGCAGCATTGGCATCGCAAGTTCCATAACGACACGCGCAGCCAGTGGTTCCGGGCGCTGGTGTCATCGCTGTTCAACGACGAGGCGGACGAATGGCGCGAACCCGGCCATCGGCCTGCCAAACGCAAGAACACGAAATAGCCGAGCTATGGCAAGTGTTCACAATCCGAACACTCGATTGCATTGCGAACAAGGAGCCTTTAGGATCGCTGGCACGCGCAGGCGACGCCGTTGCAGTGTCTTTCGGCTCACGCTTGCCGATCAACCTTTGGAGACCTTCATGAAACGTCGTGTGCTGCTGACTGCCGTTGCCGGTGCGCTGATGATCGGCCTGCCCGCCTTTGCGGACGAGCCCATCAAGATCGGCCTGATCGCGCCTTTCTCGGGCCCCTTTGCCGACTATGGCAAGCAGATGGAAGACGGCATCAAGGCATACCAGAAGCTGCATGGCACGACCGCCGGTGGGCGGCAGGTGCAGATCATCGTAAAGGACACAACCGGCCCCGTGCCGGACGTTGCCAAGCGCCTCGCACAAGAACTCGTGGTGCGCGACAAGGTGGATTTCCTCGCGGGCTTCGGCCTCACGCCGGAAGCGCTGGCCGTGGCGCCCATCGCGCAGCAGGCCAAGAAGCCGATGGTGATCTTCAATGCGGCATCGTCGTCCATTACGACCAAGTCGGACTATGTGACGCGTGTGTCGATGACGTTGCCTCAGATCTCCACGCCGATCGCCTCGTGGGCCCTGAAGAACGGCATCAAACAGGTGGCGACCGTGGTAGCCGATTACGCGCCTGGCGTCGATGCGGAGAACGCGTTCAAGCAGACGTTCACTGCCGGCGGCGGCCAGGTCGTGGAAGCCGTACGCGTGCCGCTGCGCAATCCTGAATTCGCGCCGTTCATCCAGCGCGTGAAAGACACCAAGCCGCAAGCAGTGTTCGTCTTCCTGCCGGCCGGCGAGCAAGGTGTGGCGTTCATGAAAGGCTTCCGGGAGCGCGGGCTGGCGCAGGCCGGGATCAAGGTCATCGCGACAGGCGATCTGACCGACGACCACGTGCTGCCAGCCATGGGCGACTCGACGCTGGGTGTCATCACGTCGTTCCACTACTCGGCCGCGCACGACTCCGCACAGAACAAGACCTTCCTGAAAGCCTTTGCCGACGCCAACCCAGGTGCAGGCCGCCCGAACTTCATGGCGGTGGCCGCGTATGACGGCATCGGCGCGATCTACAACGTGATCAACAAGCTCGGCGGCAAGATCGACGGCGAGAAGGCCATGGCCGCCTTCAAGGGCATGAAGATCGACAGCCCGCGCGGGCCGCTCACCATCGACCCGGCCACGCGCGACGTGGTGCAGACGGTCTACATCCGCAAGGTGGAGAAGGTCGGCAACGAGCTGTACAACGTCGAGTTCGACAAGTTTGCCGACGTGAAGGACCCGGGCAAATAAGCACTACGCAACCGCCACGAGCCGTTGCAGCAACGGCGCATCGGCCAGCAGATCGGCGCTGGCTGATGCGTGCACGATCCGGCCGCGATCGAGCACCAGCGCGCGCTGCGTGAGTTGCAGCGCCAGACGCGCATGCTGCTCCACCAGGATCACCGCCATGCCGCCCTCCTCAACGAGCGCGCGGATGGCGCGGCCAAGCTCCTGCACGATGATCGGCGCGAGGCCTTCCATCGGTTCATCCAACAGCAGCAGCGCGGGATTCGTCACAAGCGCGCGGGCGATGGCAACCATCTGCTGCTCCCCGCCCGACAGCTGATTGCCGAGATTGCGGCGCCGCTCCTGCAAACGCGGAAACGTCTTGTAGATGCGCGCCACATCCCAGGCGCCGGGTCGCGCCACGGCGGTCAGATGCTCTTCCACCGTCAGCGATGGAAACATCCATCGCTCCTGCGGCACCCAGCCGAGCCCCGCACGGGCCCGCCGGTGCGGCGGCACCTTGGCAATATCCGCGCCCTGCCAGCGAATACGTCCGCCGTGCAGGCGCGTAAAGCCCATCAGCGTGGCGAGCAGCGTGGTCTTGCCGACACCGTTGCGACCCAGCAGCGCGAGACTGCCGCCGGTCTCCAAGGCGAACGACACATCATCCAGCACGACTGCATTGCCGTAGCCGGCGGTCACATGTTCGAACGACAACAGGTCACGCATGCTCGGCCTCCCCGAGGTAGACCTCGCGCACACGCGGGTCAGCGGCGATCTCCTGCGGCGTGCCTTCGGTCAGCACGCGCCCGGCGACCAGCACGCTGATGCGCTCGGCAAAGCGGAACACGAGGTTCATGTCGTGCTCGATGAAGAGGATCGTGATGTCGCGTGGCAAGCTGGCGATGACCTCGAACAGTTCGGTGCTTTGTCCGCTCGGGATGCCGGCGGCAGGCTCGTCGAGGAGCAGGATGCGCGGATGCGTCGCGAGCGCCAGGGCGATTTCCACTAGACGCTGTTTTCCGTAAGGCAAGGCATGCGTGGGCGACAGCGCGTCGGCGCCGAGTTGCAGGCGGCAGAGCAATGCCATCGCTTCGTCGCGGGCATCCTTGTGCGACGCGACGGTACGGTGCCAATGCCACGACGCGCCCGTACGCTCGAAGATGGCGAGCATCACCGATTCCAGCACCGTCAACCCCGGAAACAACGTGTTGATCTGGAATGTGCGCGTGATGCCGCGCTTGACGCGCTGGTGCGCAGGCAGCCGGGTGATGTCTTCATCGTCCAGCAGCACCTGGCCCGCCGTGGGTGCGAGCGTACCGGTGAGCAGATCGATGAAGGTCGTCTTGCCCGCGCCGTTCGGGCCGATCAACGCGTGGCGCGCGCCGGGCGTAAAAGACAGCGAGATATCGGAATTGGCGTGAAAGCCGCCCCAGCGCCTGGACAGGCCGCGCGTGCTCAATGTGGGCGGAGGATGCATCTTCGGTGCAGTCATGACGCACCTCCCTTGCGAGAACCACGCGCCTTGACCGCAGATACGGCAGCCTCCAACCCGCCGAGAATGCCGCCGCGCGCAAACAGCACGATCACCATCAGCAGCAGGCCGATCCAGAACTGCCAATAGACAGGATTGATGCCGGCCAACACGTCCTGCGCAATCATGAACACCGCTGCGCCGATCAGCGCGCCGTACAACCGGCCGGCACCGCCCAGCACGAGCATGATCAGCAGCTCTGCCGAACGCGAGAAGCCCAGCGAATCCAGTCCGACAAATTGCGTGGTCTGCGCGAGCAATCCGCCGGCGACACCGGCAATCGCCGCACTCACGGTAAACGCCGCAACCAGCCGCATGCGAACATTCGCGCCGATGGCTGGCATGCGCTTCGGCCCCTGCTGAATGCCGCGCAGCGACAACCCGAACGGGGAGCGCACCAGGCGACGCAACCCTACAAACGCCAGAAACAGCACGACCAGGCTGTAGACGTAAGCCGTGCGCCCCTCCAGATCGAACGCGAACGTGCCGAGCAGGTTGCGCATCGTCACACCGGAAAGGCCATCGACACCGCCCGTGAGAAACGCCATCTTGTTGGCCGCTTCGTACAGCATCAGGCCGATGCCGAGCGTGACCATCAGCCGCGTCAGATCCTGGCCGCGCACGACGAGAAAGCTCACACAGAAGCCAGCCAGCGCGGCGACGACAGCGCCAGCAGCCAGACCGCTGAGCGGTTCACCCCAGCCATGCGCCGCGAGCAGTCCGGCGGTGTAGGCGCCAAGCCCGAAGAAGCCAGCATGCCCCAGCGACACGATGCCCGCATAGCCGAGCACCAGATCGAGCGACAACGCAAACAGCCCGACGATCAGCACCTGGCTGCCGAAGACAAGGTAATCGGGAAGAAGAAAGAACACCGCAATCGGCACGCACCAGAATGCGATCTCGAACGGTGACCACCGTGCTTCCGGCAACCCATGTGCGGCGGAGCGCTCAACAGGCCGGGCTGACCGCCTCAACTGCTGCAGGACACTCATGCGCGCCTCCCCAGCAAACCGCTCGGGAAGAACACGAGCAGCACGACCATCAACCCGTAGATGACGAACGCGCCCACGTCGGGCACGTAGTACTTGCCGGCTACGTCGAACACGCCCAGCACAAGCGCCGCCAGCAATGTGCCCTTGATGGAACCGGCGCCGCCGACTGCCACCACGAGCAGGAAGTACACCATGTATTTGATCGGGAAGGCCGGGTCGAGCCCGAGCACGTCGATGCCCAATCCGCCGCCCAGCCCTGCCAACCCTGAGCCCAGCGCGAACGTGACGGAAAACACCAGGCTCACGTTGATGCCCAGGCCTGCAGACGCCTGCTGGTTGTCCACGGACGCCCTCACCTGCGCGCCGAAGCGCGTGCGCTCGATCAGCCACGCGAGCAGCGCCGTCAGCGCAATCACGACGCCAATCAGAAACAGGCGATAACGCCCGACTTCCAATCCGCTATCGGAAACCCGCCATTGCCCGCGCAACATCTCGGGGAGTTCGACAGGCTGCTGCGACGGCCCCCACACGTAAGTCGCACCCGCCATCGCCATGAAAACGAGCGCGATGGAGAACAGCACCTGATCGAGCGGGCTCGCGCGATAGAGCCGCCGATACAGCGTGCGCTCCAGCACAAAACCGATAGCGGCGGTGACAAGGAAAACGATGGGCAGCGTCGCCAGAAACGGCACGCCGAGTCGGTTCATCAGCACCACGCACACATAGCCGCCCGCCATGGCGAAGGCCCCGTGCGCGAGGTTGATGAAGTTCATCAGGCCCATCGTGACCGACAGGCCGATGCTGATCAGGAACAGCAGGCTGCCGTAGGCCAGCCCGTCGAACAACACACCCAATGCGCTGAGCATGGGTCTCCTCCTTGGGCTTTTTTCCCGGCTCGGCGGCCAGTTTGCCCGGTGTGTTGCGTGGCGTCTCTGCGGAGACGGCGGTGTTACTTCTTCGCAGCGCCCTCCGCATCCATCTCGGCAAACACTGTCTGCGCGAGATGGAAGGCATGGTTGGCAGCCGGCACGCCGCAGTAGATGGCGGTCTGCAACAGCGTTTCCTGGATCTCGTCGCGCGTGACACCGTTGTTGGCGGCAGCGCGCAGATGCAAACGCAACTCGCCGTCGCGGCCGAGGGCGACCATCATGGCGATCGTCAGCAGGCTGCGGGTGTGGCGCGGCAAGCCGGGGCGCGTCCAGATTTCGCCCCACGCGTAGCGCGTGATGAGGTCTTGAAACGGAGCCGTCAGATCGGTCTGCGCGGCGTTGGCACGGTCGACGTGGGCATCGCCCAGCACAGCGCGGCGCACTTCCATGCCCGCGGCGTAGCGTTCGCGATCATCCATGGGCCACCTCGCGCGCCACGCCGGTCGTCAAGAAGCTGACCAGCGCTTCGGTGTAGCCGTCGGCCTGCTCCCAGTTGGCGAGGTGGCCGGCAGACAGTTCGATGTACTGGGCGCCGGGCACGCCGTCGGCAATGAGCTTGGTCTGTGCTGCCGGCGTGGAAATATCGTGCGTGCCGCCAATCATCAGCATGGGCACGCGGATGTTCGGCAATTGCGCGCGCAGATCTGCATCGCGAATGGCTGCGCAGTTGCCGTTGTAGCCGGCGTCCGGCGTGGACAGCAACATCGCCTTGACGATGTCGACGCGGCCGGCGTTGGCATCGCGGTAGCCCTGCGTGAACCAGCGCTCCAGCACCGTTTCCGTAATGCTGGCCATGCCGCCCTGCTCGACCTGCGCGATGCGTGTATTCCAGCTTTGCTGCGTGCCGATCAGCGCGGCGGTGTTCGTCACGACCATGCGCGGGAAACGCTCGCCGTGATGCGCGGCCAGCCACAGGCCGGTCAGCCCGCCCATCGACAGGCCGCAGAACAGCGCCAGCTCAATGTTGTAGTGGTCGAGCAGCGCGAGCACATCACCGCCGAGTTGCGCGACGCCAAACGGCGCGTCCGGCACGCTGGATTGCCCGTGGCCGCGCTGGTCATAGCGCAGCAGGCGGAAGTGCTGGCGCAACGCGTCGAGCTGCGGCTCCCACATACCGAGGTTGGTGCCGAGCGAATTCGACAGCACCAGCACCGGCTTACCCGTGGCGGGCCCATCGTCGAATTCGTGATACAGGCGGACGTTGTCGTGTTCAAGCCAGGGCATGGTGTCTCCGTGGAATGCGTGTTCAGGGATGGCGGCGGGCGCGTTCCGCAAGCGCGCGGTCAACAGCGGCGCCCGCATCGCCAAGGTAATGGGTGGGGTCGAGCAGCGCGCTCAGCCGTTGCGGCGCGGCTGCACCCCAGATACGAAGGACGTCGGCATCCTGCGCAAGTACGTCATGCAGCGTCTTGTTCTCTTGTACCGCTTTGCGGCTGGCAGCTTCGACCACATGGTGCGCCTGCAGGCGTCCAAGATCCGCCCCCAGCGCCAGCATCACGGCTTCACCGAGAATCAGGCCGTGCGTAAGGTCAAGATTCGCGCGCATGCGAGCAGCGTCGACCTGCAAACCTCCGACGATCTCGCACATGCGATCGAGCGCGCCCGCCGCGAGACAGGCCATCTCACGCAACGTCACCCACTGCGCCTGCCAACCGCCGAGCGCGCGTTCGTGCTCCTGCGGCAGCGCAGCCAGCAGTGTGCTCGCCAGGCCAGGCATGCGCGTGGCCGCAGCCAGCACCGTCGCGCAGCCAACCGGGTTGCGCTTATGCGGCATGGTGGAAGAACCGCCCTTGCCGGCACTGGACGGCTCCGCAACTTCGCCCACCTCTGTTTGCATCATGAGCGAGAGATCGCGCGCGACATGGCCCAGTGTGCCGGTCAGCAACGCGAGCGTCGTGCCGATCTCGGCGATTCGATCCTGCTCGCCGTGCCAAGCGAGCGCTGGCAGCGGCAGATCAAGTTCGTGCGCCAGCGTTTGAGCAACAGCGCGTGCATGTTCACCCAGGCTGGCAAGCGTGCCTGCCGCTCCGCCAAACTGGAGCGCGGGCACATGCGCGTGCAGCGCGGCAAAACGATCCTGCGCGCGATGCACGGCTTCCAGCCAGCCCGCAACCTTGCGCCCGAACGTCGTCGGCAGGGCCTGCTGCAACCACGTGCGCGCCACCATCGGCGTATTGCGATGACGTTGCGCCAGTGCAGCGAGCGCGTCGGCCAGCTTTTGCAAATCCGCTTCGAGCAACGCAGCCGATTGCCGCCACTGCAACATCAAGCCGGTATCGATGATGTCCTGGCTGGTCGCGCCCCAGTGCACGTAGCGCGCGGCGTTTTCATCGTGCTGGGCAACAGCGGCAGTCAGTTGCTTGACCAGCGGGATCGCCAGGTTGCCTGCGCTGGCAGCGGCATTGCCGAGCGCTTCCAGGTCCAACGTCGCCTTGGCGCACACCGCGCGAATCGGCGCAACGGCTTCCGCCGGGATCACACCAACCGCGCCTTCGGCCTGCGCCAGCGCGGCTTCCACGTCGAGCATCGTGCGCACGGTGGCCGCATCGGACCACACCGCCAGCATGGCCGGTGTGGAGAAGGCGCGATCGAGCAGTCCGCTGGTCATGGCCGTGGCCAACTCAAACGCGTTCGATGACCAGCGCAATGCCCTGGCCCACGCCAATGCACATCGTGCACAGCGCGTAGCGTCCACCGGTGCGTTGCAGCTGATACATCGCCGTCGTCACCAGGCGCGCGCCGCTCATGCCGAGCGGGTGGCCCAGTGCGATGGCGCCGCCGTTCGGGTTGACGCGGGGGTCGTCATCACGCAGGCCCAGCTGGCGCGTCACAGCCAAACCCTGCGCGGCAAACGCCTCGTTCAACTCGATCACATCCATCTGATCGATCGTCAGGCCCAGCTGCTTGAGCAGCTTTTGCGACGCCGGTGCCGGCCCAATGCCCATCACGCGTGGCGGCACGCCAGCCGTGGCCATGCCAACGATGCGCGCACGCGGCGTCAGGCCAAAACGCTTGGCGGATTCTTCATTGGCAAGGAGGAGCGCGCAGGCGCCGTCGTTCACGCCCGACGCATTGCCGGCCGTCACCGTGCCGTCCGGACGCACCACGCCTTTGAGCTTGGCGAGCGCTTCCATGGTTGTCGCACGCGGATGCTCGTCACGGCTGACAACGATGGCATCGCCCTTCTTCTGCGGAATCGTCACCGGCGTGATTTCCTGCGCGAGCGTGCCGTCTTCCTGCGCACGTGCGGCGCTCGCCTGGCTGCGCAGCGCGAAGCGGTCTTGATCTTCGCGGTTGACCTTGTAGTCGGTGGCGACGTTCTCGGCGGTTTCGGGCATCGAGTCGACGCCGTATTGCGCCTTCATCAGCGGGTTGATGAAGCGCCAGCCGATGGTCGTGTCGTAGATGGCAGCATCGCGCGAGAAGGCGCTGGCCGCCTTGCCCATCACAAACGGCGCGCGGCTCATGCTTTCCACGCCGCCCGCGATCATCAGCGCGGTTTCTCCCGAGCGAATGGCACGCGCGGCGGTGCCGGTGGCGTCCATGCCCGAGCCGCACAGGCGGTTGATGGTCGAGCCCGGCACGCTGTCGGGCAACCCGGCCAGCAGCGACGACATGCGCGCCACGTTGCGGTTGTCTTCGCCCGCCTGATTGGCGCAGCCGAAGATCACGTCGTCGATGGCCGACCAGTCGACCTGCGGGTTGCGCGCCATCAGCGCCTTGAGCGGTACGGCACCCAGATCATCCGCGCGCACGGCGGACAGGCTGCCGCCGTATCGCCCGATAGGGGTCCGGATGGCGTCGCAGATAAAGGCTTCGGTCATGATGGTTCTGTCTCCAATGGTTCTAGGCACGACGCAACGGCGCCGCCGTCATCGTCTGCAGCGTATCGAAATCGAGGCCGTCGGCCATCTCGCGCACCACCAGCCCCTCGGGCGTGATGTCGATCACGGCAAGGTCGGTGTAGATGGTATCGACACAGCCGATGCCCGTCAGCGGGTACGTGCACGACGGCACGATCTTGCTTTCGCCCTGCTTGGTCTGGTGCTCCATCATGACGAAGACGCGCTTGGCACCAATAGCCAGGTCCATCGCGCCGCCCACGGCGGGGATGGCATCCGGTGCTCCGGTGTGCCAGTTGGCCAGGTCACCCGTGGCCGACACCTGGAAGGCGCCGAGCACGCAATAGTCGAGATGGCCGCCCCGCATCATGGCAAACGAATCGGCGTGATGGAAGAACGATGCGCCAGGCTTGACCGTGACCGGCTGCTTGCCCGCGTTGATGAGGTCTTCGTCTTCTTGCCCGGGAGCGGGCGCCGGGCCCATGCCGAGCAGACCGTTCTCGGTATGCAGAATGATTTCGCGATCGGCCGGCAGCTGGTTCGCCACCAGCGTCGGCAGACCGATGCCCAGGTTGACGACCGAGCCGTCGGGAATATCGCGCGCCACACGGGTAGCGATCTGATCGCGCGTCCAGCGTTGGATCTTGGTGGTGGTTTCGGCGCTCATGCGGCCTCCTTGGCGGGTTGCGCGGAGACGAGTTTCACGACGCGCTTCACAAAAATGCCGGGCGTGACGATGTGTTCCGGGTCCAGCTCGCCAAGTTCTACCGTCTCGCTGACCTGCGCGATGGTGCACTTGGCCGCCATGGCCATCACCGGCCCGAAGTTGCGAGCGGTCTTGCGATAGACGAGGTTGCCCCAGCGGTCCGCACGCAGGGCCTTGATGAGGGCGTAGTCCGCCGTCAGCGGCAGCTCGAACACGTACGGCTTGCCGTCGATGATGCGCGTTTCCTTGCCTTCGGCCAATTGCGTGCCGTAGGCGGTCGGGCAGAAAAACCCTCCAATGCCGGCACCTGCGGCACGGATGCGCTCGGCCAGGTTGCCTTGCGGCACCAGTTCCAGTTCGATCTCGCCGGCGCGGTAGAGCGCATCGAATACATACGAATCGGCCTGACGCGGAAACGAGCAGACGATCTTGCGTACGCGGCGCGCCTTGAGCAGCGCGGCCAGGCCCGTCTCGCCATTGCCGGCGTTGTTGTTGATGATGGTCAGTTCACGCGCGCCATGCGCGATCAGCCCGTCGATGAGTTCCGAGGGCATGCCGGCGGTACCGAACCCGCCGATCATGATGGTGGCACCGTCCGGGATATCGGCCAGAGCGGCCTCCACAGACGGACAAAGCTTGTTGATCACGTGCATTCTCCGGCAAGGGCGCCGCACATTCTCGATGGCTGGCGCGGGGCGGAGCATCGCGGGGCCGGACATGGCCGAGCCGCTAGCGAGCGGCCTGCGAGTCTCCTGTTTGACGATCGGATCGACACAGGCCTTTGCTGTCCGGCCCACGCTTGCTTTACTCCATTTGTTCGCCATACGAACTGACGTTCGATCCAAGAACGAATCTACGCCTGCCCGCGCCAGGGTGTCAAGGCGTACGCATCCCGATCGCCTGTTCGAGTGGCGAAACCGAGGCAATGCCAGTAGTCTTGAGTCCACTGCATCGCTTTCGCCTTCTTTGCATGTCCGCTGCCGAACTACCCACCGAAAAACCCAGCGATTCCTACGTCCAGTCATTTGCACGGGGGCTGTCGGTCATCCGTGCGTTCAATGCGGAACGCCCGGAGCAAACGCTCTCCGAAGTCGCCGAGGCCACGGGCCTGACCCGCGCCGGCGCCCGCCGCATCCTGCTCACGCTGTTCAGCCTCGGCTATGTCAGCTTTGAAGGCCGCCTCTTCCGCCTTACACCCAAGATCCTCGACCTCGGGTTCGCCTATCTCACGTCGATGCCGTTCTGGAACCTCGCCGAGCCGGTGATGGAAGAACTGGTGCAGACAGTGCACGAAAGTTGCTCTGCCTCGGTACTGGACGGGACGGAAATCGTCTACGTCCTGCGCGTGCCCACGCAGAAGATCATCGCGCTGAACCTGTCGGTCGGCAGCCGCCTGCCGGCCTTCTGCACATCGATGGGCCGCGTGCTGCTGTCGGGCCTGCCCGAAGATCGGCTCGACATTGCATTGCGTGAATCGGACCGACGCGCCCGCACGCAGCGCACCATTACAGACGTCGACGCATTGAAAGAGGTCATTGCCGGCGTGCGCCAACAGGGTTGGGCGCTCGTTGACCAGGAGCTTGAGGAAGGGCTGATTTCGCTGTCGGCGCCGATCCGCAATCGGGCGGGCGACATCATCGCAGCCATGAACATCAGCGGCCAGGCCAACCGAACTTCCGGCAAACAGATGACGAAGCAGTTTCTCGGCCCGCTGCAGCAGGCGGCCGAGCGCATTTCGGCCATGGTGCGCGTACGGACCTGACCTGAGTTGAAAGCGCCAGCGCCAGTGCGCTTCGCGCCTCGCATCCCGACAGTTTTTTCAATAAAATTGTGGCTCCGTGGGCAAAGAGGATGTCTGTGACTCAACACACCGCCATTCACACCGGTCTGGATGTGAAAGGTTGCCAACGCCGGGTGCGTGCTTCGCGCGTCCTGGCGCTTGCCCTCCCGTTGCTGTCCAGCCCTGTTTGGGCCCAATCGACGCCGCTGGCGACGGCCATGCAGGAATTGACGCCGCTGGCCCGCATGCTGGTGGGCGCCGCCACGGGTCGCAGCACGGCCGCCGCCGGCGTGCCCGCCCTCACGGGCCCCGCCCGCAATGCAGACCGCGCCCTCGCCCAGGCCTGTGCCGAAATCAACCGTTTCACCCCCGTCCCGCTCGACCGCGAGACCGCGCTGGTGCAATGCTCGCTGGCGCAGAAGAAGAACCTCGTCTTCGTCATCACGCTGACCAACTACGCGGCGCACTCGGCAGCCTCGCAGGGCTTTCGGCTGAATTTCGTGCCGATCCTGCAGAAGAACATCTGCAATAACGGCGACGTGCGCATCCTCACGCGCCTGGGCCTGAGCCTGGTCTACCGCTATCGCGGCAACGACCACGAGACGGTGGGCGACGTCCCCATCAACGAATCGATCTGCGGCACGCTCTAAGCGCGCGCTTCGCCCCGGGAATCCCCTGATGGAGCGCAGTCGGCTGCCATGTCATTAATGGTAGACAACGTCTCATTTCATGCAACGTCCGCCGGGCTGCTGCCTTGCCGCGCCAGCCTCACCAGGCTGCTGGCTCGCAACCCGGCCACCCCCACAATCCCGCCTGTGCACCGCACCCCGCCCTGCTTGCCATCCGCCATCTGTGCCACGCCGGCATGGACTATAGTTGGGCGTTTCGCTCGGCGTCATATGGTTATCCGAAGTCCGCGCATGCAAACGGCGCATACGCCGGTATGCTCGCGGGCGGTTCTGATTCGCACACTATTCACCACCGAAGTCGTCAAGGAGGAAATCCGATGAAAACAAACCGACGTCTGACGCAATTTGCGGGTGCCGCCATCCTGGCCGCGGCAACCCTGGTCGCCACCACTGCGCACGCTGATCAAGTTTCCGACATCAAGAAGAAGGGCGAACTGGTCTGCGGCGTGCTCGGCACCGACGAGCCGTTCAGCTTCCTGAAGGGCCCGATGAGCCGCGAGATCGTCGGCTACGACGTCGACATGTGCGACGCCATCGCCAAGAGCCTGGGCGTCAAGCCCGTGCTCAAGCAACTGGCCGTGGCCGCCCGCCTGCCCGAACTGCAGCAAGGCCGCGTCGACCTGCTGGCCGCCTCGCTTACGCACAACAAGGAGCGCGAGGCGCAGATCGACTTCTCGGTGTCGACGTTCATCACCGGCCAGAAGGCCATGGTGAAGAAGAGCAGCGGCATCACGTCGCTCGGCCAGCTGGATGGCAAGAAGCTGCTGACGGTCAAGGGTTCGACCATGGAGGCCAACATTGCCAAGGCCATCAAGAACGCCGATGTTGTCTCGTTCGACAACAGCCCGCAGGCATTGCTGGCCCTGCAGCAAGGCAAGGGCGTCGCCTACGTGAACGACGAAACCACGCTGATCGGCAACATGGCCAAGATGGGCCCGGCGGCCAAGGACTACGCGCTGCTGCCGGAAAACCTGTCGACCGAACACCTCGCACTGGGCATCCGCAAGGGCGAGCCGGCCTTCAAGAAGCAGGTCGACGACGTGCTGCTGGGCATGGAAAAGAGCGGCGAGGCGCAGAAGCTGTTCGACAAGTGGTTCGGCCCGAATACCAAGATGGCCTTCCCGCAGCGCACCTTCAAGATTTCTACCGACAAGATCGATTAATCGCTAAAGGTCGGGCCGCCCGGACCAGGCTTCCAAACTGCGTCCGGGCGGTGAATCTCCATGCCCCATTTTGATTTGTCGATGCTGCTCTCGGGGCAGTATCACCAGTGGCTCGTCAGCGGTTTCTTCCTGTCGATCAAGCTCTCCGTGCTGGCCTTCGTGCTGACGCTGCCGCTTGCCATCGTCGTGGCGCTGCTGCGCCTGGCGCCGGCTGCACCGCTGCGCGGCATCGGCCAAGCCTTTGTCGAAGCCATCCGCAACGTGCCACTGCTCGCCCACATGCTGTTCTGGTATTTCGGCGCGCCGCAGATCCTGCCGGAGTTCATCCGGGACTGGCTGTACAGCATGAACTACGAGGCCGCGAGCGCCGTCATTGCGCTCGTGCTCTACACGGCCGCGTACATGGCGGAAGACATCCGCAGCGGCATCCGCTCGATTCCGAAGGAACAGCTGGAAGCCAGCCGCGCGCTCGGACTCTCGTTCCTGCAGGCCATGCGGCTGGTGGTGCTGCCGCAATCGCTGCGCGTGACCGTCCCGCCGCTGGTCAGCCAAACGTTGAACCTGTGGAAAAACTCCAGCATCGCCATGGTGATCGGCGTGGCCGAATTGATGTACCAGGCGCAGCAGGTGGAGTCCGCCACCTTCCGCGGCTTTGAGGCGTTTGCGTTTGCCACCGCGGCCTATCTGACCATCTCGATCGCGATCACGGTGTTCTCCGCCTGGTATCAGCATCGCTACCCCGTCCGGACGCTGTAGCCATGCTCGATCTCATTCAAACCTACGGTATCTACTACCTCATCGGTCAGTACCCGAATGGGCCGCTGGGCGGCTTGGCGCTGACGTTCCTGCTGGCGTCCGCGGGCCTTGTGCTCGCGCTGCCGGTGGGCATCCTGCTGGGCCTGTGCCGCGTCAGCCCGATTGCCGCGCTGCGCTGGCCCGCCACCGCGCTCGTCTATATCGTGCGCGGCACGCCGCTGCTGATGGTGATCTTCTGGGCGTATTTCCTGCTGCCGTCCGTCACCGGCCAGCGCACGGACCAGTTCAGCACCATGCTGACCGCGCTGGTGATCTTCGACGGCGCATATCTGGCGGAGATCGTGCGCGCAGGCATCCAGGCGTTGCCGCGCGGGCAAATGGAAAGCGCCCGCTCGCTGGGCCTGTCGTACATGCAGGCGATGCGCCGCGTGATCCTGCCGCAGGCGCTGCGCAACATGCTGCCGTCGCTCGTCAATCAGCTCGTGTCGACCATCAAGGAGACCTCGCTCGGTTACATCATCAGCCTGCCCGAGGTGTCGTTCGTGGCCGGGCAGATCAGCACCGCCGTGATGGTCAAGTCCGCCGAGGTCTACGGCCTCCTCGGCATCAGCTACTTCATCATGTGCTTCAGCCTGACGCGCGTGGCGTTCTACCTTGAACGCCGCCTTGCAGCACACGCACCGTCCAAACCATGAACATGATCACGATCGAACACGTCGACAAGTGGTACGGCGATTACCACGCGCTGGTCGACATCAACGAAACCGTTGCCAAGGGCGAAGTCCTGGTCGTGTGCGGGCCGTCGGGCTCCGGCAAGTCGACGCTCATCCGCACGCTGAACCGGCTCGAAGCCATTCAGAAAGGCCGCATCGTCGTGAACGGACACGAAGTGCATGCGCCGGGCGTCGACGTCAACGTACTCCGCAGCGGCATCGGCTTCGTGTTCCAGCAGTTCAACCTGTTTCCGCACCTGACCGTCATGCAGAACTGCACGCTGGCGCCGGTGCAGCTCAAGCGCATGGCACCACAGGAAGCGAAGGACTTTGCGATGAGCCTGCTCGAACGCGTGGGCCTGCCGCACAAGGCCGGCGCCTACCCTGGCGAGCTGTCGGGCGGCCAGCAACAGCGCGTGGCCATCGCGCGCGCCCTGGCCATGAAGCCGCCCGTGATGCTGTTCGACGAGCCGACCTCCGCGCTGGACCCGGAGATGGTGAACGAGGTGCTGCTGGTCATGAAGGACCTCGCCCGCGACGGCATGACCATGGTCTGCGTCACGCACGAAATGGGCTTTGCACGCGAGGTGGCCGACCGCGTCCTGTTCATGGACCAGGGTCAGGTGCTGGAACGCGCCACGCCTGAAGATTTCTTCCAGCGCCCGCAGCACCCGCGTGCGCAGCGCTTCCTGGCCGACATTCGGTCGCCGTGGAGCGAACCGGCCTGAACCTTCACGCAGCGGGCGGCCAAATAAAAAAACGGGGAACACTGTTCCCCGTTTTCTTTGGATGCGCGGCAACGCGGCTTATTGAATGGCCTTGTCGTTCGGATGCGCGTACAAGTCCTTCATGCCCGTGGTCATCGGGTAGTTCAGGTTCAGACCCTTCGGCGGAATCGGCGACAGGAACCACTTCTTGTACAGGTCATTCGCCTTGCCCGACTTCATCAGGTCGGCAATCACGTCGTCGGCCACTTTCTTGAACGCGGGATCGTCCTTGCGCATCATGCAGGCGTAGGTTTCGGTCTGCAGCGGCGTGCCCGTGACCACCCAGTCAGCCTGGTTCTTGGCCTTCGTGCGCTCGCCGTACAACAGCGGCTCATCCATCACGAATGCCACGGCGCGGCCCGATTCCAGCGTCAGGAATGCCTGGCCGTGATCCTTCGCCAGGATCAGGTTCATCTTGTCGGCGTCCTTGGCCTCGCCATTCATCTTCTGCAGGATGCGGTCTTCAGTGGTGCCGGCGGTGGTCACCACGGTCTTGCCCTTCAGGTCGGGGAAGTCCTTGATGCCCGAATCCTTCTTCACCAGCATCAACATGCCGTAGATGAAGATGTTGTTGGAGAACGCGACCTGCTTCTGGCGCTCGAGGTTGTTGGTGGTCGAGCCGCACTCGAAGTCGATCGTCCCGTTCTGCAGCAGCGAGATGCGGTTCTGCGACGTGATCGGCGTGAGCTTGACCTGCAGCTTCTTGCCCACTGCCTTTTCCACGCCGGCAACGATCATGTTGGAGATTTCCTGCGAATAGCCGGTGATGGTGTTCGCGTCAGCCTGGTACGAGAACGGAATCGACGACTCGCGATAGCCCACCGAGATCACGCCCGATTGCTTGATCTTGGCCAGCGTGTCGGTTGACTGCGCCTGCGCACCGGTCGACAGCGCTGCCAGCGCGCCAGCCGCAGCCAGCGTCAGGCCACACAGAATCCGTTTGGTCGAATGCAAGGTCTTCATGCTTCCCCTCCTATGGGTGTGTTCGCTCCAGACTACTTTGGTTACCAATGGGCGCGGGCCAGAGGCACATCATCAAGCCTGCACGCTCGGTCTTTGAATCTCGTTCTGAATCTCGTATCTCGCTCTTGTGTCACGTGGCCAGCGCATACGGCACTGGGGAAATCGCGGGCTTGCGGCCGGCAATCAGGTCGGTCAGCAAGCCTGCGCTGCCGAGCGCCAGCGTAAAGCCCAGCGCTCCGTGCCCCACGTTCAACCACAAGCCTTCCACCGGTGAGGCCCCGACCACGGGCACGCCGGTTGGCGTTGCAGGCCGCATGCCAGCCCACGGTGCCGCATCGGCACCCGCGTCATTGGCGCGCATGGCACCCGGAAACAGCGCCCGCGTTTCGTCATACAGCGTCTGGGCGCGGCGCGTGTCCAGCGCCGTCGACCAACCCACCAGATCGGCCATGCCCGCCACACGCAACGTCTGCCCGATGCGGGCGTAGACGATCTTGCGCGCGGCATCCGTCACGCTGATCACCGGGGCAACATCGCCCTCCCCGAGCGGCAGGCTGATGCTGTAACCCTTCAGCGGATACAGCCCTGCGTCGATGCGCAATGGGCTGAGCAGCCTGGCGCTCGTCACGCCCGCGGCCATCACCACGGCATCAGCGGCAACCTGCTCACCACCGGCCAGGTTGAGACCGCGCACACGGCGGCCTTCGGTCCACAACGCATCGACACCGGTATTGAAGCGCAGCGTCACGTTCGGCATCGCGCGCAGCCGGTTGAACAGGCCGACGCAGAGCTGGTGGCAATCGGCCACATCTTCGTCGGGCGTGTAGATGGCGCCGACGATCCGGTCGCGCACGCCGGCAAGCGCGGGCTCGTGGGCGACCGTTTCGTCGGCGGACAACGCATGCTGCTCGCAGCCAAGCGTCGCCTGATAGCCGACCTGTGCGCGTGCCGATTCAAACGCCGCAGCATCGCGATGCACCACCAGCTTGCCGCGGCGCGCAAAGCTGAACGCCAAATCCGGCGACGCCTCCCGCAACGCTTCCATGCGTGCGCGGCTGTAGAACGACAGCGCGAGCAGCTCACGCGTGGTGCGATCGGCCCGGTCACGATTGCAGGCCGCGATGAAGCGCAGCCCCCAACGCAGCAATGCCGGGTCCAGCGATGGCTTCAGGCGCAGCGGCGAATCGCGGCGCAACAACCAGCCGGGTACGTGCGAAAGCACGCCCGGGCCGGCCAGCGGCGCCACATAGCTGTAGCTCAACTGGCCGCCGTTGGCGTAACTGGTGCCCTCGCCCGGACCCGGATGGCGCTCGACCAGGGTGACCTGATGGCCTTCCTGAGCCAGCGCATGGGCCGTGCTGATGCCGATGATGCCGGCGCCGACTACTGCGATGTGCATGAAGAAGCTGCGTATTTTGGAATGTCGGTGCAGCTTAAGGAGGCGGGCGGTGGTTGGGCAAATGCGGAGTTGTTGGGGGGGATGTTGTGGGGCTATGGGCTTTTGGTGGGTTCTTTTGGACTGGTGGTCCATCCCTTGTTTCATCCCCTGCCGGGGCTGACTCACTTTTGTCTTGCCAAAGAAAGTAAGCAAAGAAAGGCGCGCCCGAGATGGCGACCCCCTCCTTGAATTGATGTCGCAGAGAGGGGAAGGGGAAAACTCGCTGCGCTCAGACAGTTTCCCTTCCTTTTTCCTCTCTGCAACAGAAATTCAAGGCGCCATCTAGGGCAGGAACGTCAAAGGCCAAACCGGCGGTGGGCTGCGTCGTGCTCGGACGCGAGACGGTGGGGCTTGCCGGGGAAAGAATGTGGGCTTACTCCCTGCGCGGCGGCGGGCCGGTATGGTTTGCCGTCTGACCGGGCACATCCTTTCCGCTATGCGTACTTGTCGCCTACTGTGCTGCGGATCGGGTGGGTGTCGTAGACGATGATCATGCGTTCGATGAGGCCATCGTCGTTGAATTCGAAAACATCGACGCACTCGAAACGCACTGCGGACCCATCGCTGAGTCCCCAGTCGTAAATGAAGTAGCCGGTCGCACGTGGCGCGCCCGTCGTGCTGACGCAGATGTCGATCGTGGTGATCCTGCTTTCACCCGACGCTGCATTGACCTTCGTAAAGAATGGCGCGGGGAGCATCCAGCCAAGAAAGGGCGAGAAGATCTGGGCGTCTGGCGTGAACAGCGCACAGATCGCCGCGACATCGCCGCGCTCCAACTCCTCGAGATAGTTGCGAACCTGCCGCGTGTATAGTGCTTCGGGCGATGAGGCCATGTTTATTCTCCGGTCATTCGTCGACAACGCCGCACGCTCGTGCGGACGCGCGTTAGATGCACGCACGATATCGATGCACCGATGTCCCAACAATCGAAAAATCCGCAACCCGGGTATGCAGCGCATGCATACCCATTGACTGACTTGACGCGGGCGTTGCCGCCACTGGCGGCGCTCCAGTCATTCGTCGCTGCGGCGCAACTCGGGAGCATCAGCAAAGCCGCCGACCATCTGTGTCGAACGCAGGGCGCGGTGAGCCGTCAGATCCAACAATTGGAAGCGCACTACCGGTATGCACTGTTCGTCCGGCATGCGTCGGGGCTGACGCTCACGGCGGACGGAAGCGAACTGTTGAGCGTGGCCGTCAGCGTACTCACGCAGCTGGTCCAGCACGCAGACGCTCACGCCAAGACAGCGTCGACCGTCACGCTGCGGGTGCCGTCCACGTTTGCGATTCGCTGGTTGCTGCCACGCCTGGCAACCATCAATGACGCCTTGCCAGGAACAGAACTCCGTATCTCCACATCGGCGGACGACACGCCGGACTTCACGACGCCCGACGTCTACGCCATCGTTGTGCGTGGCACCGGCCAATGGGCCGGGATGGAAGCGATACCGCTGTTTGCCGAGCAGCTCACGCCAATGTGCACGCGCAGGATGGCAGCTTCGCTTCACTCGGCAGCCGATCTTGCTCATGCCACGTTGCTTCATCCCGGGAGGGGCCATGAGGAATGGCGATGCTGGTTGGACAGCGTTGGCGCACGCCACATCGATGCAGACCGTGGGCTCGTTTTCGATACCCTGGAGTTGACGCTCACCGCCGCGGCGGAAGGGCATGGCGTTGCAATAGGCGATCCGCGGATGGCGAGAGACCGCCTGCAGGCGGGGTCACTGGTGACGCCGTTGATCGACGTGGTGCAAAACGGCTTGTCGTACTTCGTCGTCTATCCGTCCCAACGCGCCGCCCAGTCCAAGATTCGCGCCATTGCTGGCGTCCTGTCTCGGCTGCCGCAGGAAGACTGATTGTTGGAAAGGCCGGAAAGGCCGAAAGAAGTCTGGCGCAGCCCCGCAGCCTTGTTGCCACGCCATCTCAACACCATTCCGCCTGCTTGCCGCTAGCCCGCCCCGAGCCTGAAGACGCTGACTGCGCGGCGCAGGTTTCCGGACTGCTCCTGCATCGCTTGCGCCGCCGCCGCAGACTCTTCCACCAGCGCGGCATTCTGCTGCGTCACCTGATCGATCTGACTGATCGCCTGGCTCACTTGCTCGAGGTTTTGGCTTTGCTCGTCCGATGCCACGGCAATCTCGGCGATGATGCTCGAGACACCTTCAATGGCCACACTCACGCGGGCCATCGCAGCATTCACGCCCGACGCCTGCTCGGAGCTGAGTTCAACTTTTCCGGTAGATGCCTCGATCAGCGCCTTCACTTCCTTTGCAGCACCCGATGCGCGTTGCGCCAGCGATCGCACTTCGCCTGCCACCACGGCAAACCCCCTGCCCTGTTCGCCGGCTCGCGCGGCTTCCACGGCAGCATTGAGTGCCAGGATGTTGGTCTGGAACGCAATGCCCTCGATCAGCCCGGTGATCTCGGCAATCTTCTTGGAGGCCGTGCTGACCTCGCTCACCGTTTGCACCATCGCCGTCACTTCAGCGCGTCCGGCTTCCGTCATCTCTCTCGCACTGGCTGCGAGCGACGTGGCTTGACGTGCGTTCTCGGCGTTCCGCTTGACGGCCTCGGTCAGCTCCGTCGTGCTGGCCGCCGTCTCCTCGATCGAAGCCGCCTGTTGCTCGGTGCGCGTGGATAGGTCCATGTTGCCGGCTGCAATCTGGCCTGCGGCGCCGGCCACCGACTCGGTTGCAACGCGGATGCTTCCAACCGTGCCCACCAGTTGCTGCGTCATGTCAGCCAGGGCTTGCAACAGCTTGCCGGTCTCGTCCTTCGAGTTGGCAGCCGCCACGCTCGACAGATCCCCTGCCGCGACACGGCTTGCAATGCCGACCGCCACATGCAATGGCCGGGTGATGCTCACTGTCAGGAAATAGGCAAAGACAAGGCCGAGCGCCAAGATCAGCCCTTCCAATACCATCAGCAACGTGCGGCTCTTTGCGGCGCTGGCGTCGATGTCCTTCGCGATATCGTCGATGGACCGACGCTGCACCTCCAGCAGTTGACGCATGATGTCCTGGTACGCATTGGCACCCGGCACGAAGACCTGGTCGAGCACCCGCTGGGCTTCGTCCGGATTGCCCGAAGCCTTGGCCGCATTGATGGCATCCCGCGCGCTCAGATAGCCTTTGCGCAGCTCGCCGATCTTGGCGAACAGCGTCTTCTCTTCTTCGGTGGACAGCAGCGCTTCCACCTTCTTCTGGTACTCGCCCGAGGCCTTTGATGACGCCGCCGCCTCTTGCGCAAAATACGGCCCCAGGGTGGGATCGGCGCTCTTTGCGACCGCAATGGTTCGGCGGATGCCGACGACCAGATTGGCATACCAGTCGCCGATCAGACGCTCCTTGAGCAGCGGCTCATTCATCATGGCCCGCGTGGCCGTCGCGGCATTGTCGAGACGCCAGATGGCAATGGCGGTGATGACGACGGAAAACGCCAGCACAACGGCAAATCCGAAGGCAAGGCGCTTGCCGATTCCCATGTTCCTGATGAGCTGCATTCTGTTCCGTTCCCTTCGCCACCCGCGTGGCCCTGGTCTGCTGACGCTCTCCGCCGATGCTTCGCCAGCTGTACAGCAGTCCGGGGGGCGAGTTCAGCGCCGGAGCGGCAGCCAAGCGATACGCAATAGAGAAAACAAATCGGCCAAGAAATCTTGATTGGGCTGAGGGGTGCGAGAAACCATTCCCTCAAAGAGGCCCTTCTTTCCTATCGGATCGAAGTGAAGAATCTGGACCCGCGTCTGCCGGGCAGTGTTCGCTCAGTCGGCCCAGTGGAGGCGACACGGCACGCCATCCACCGCCCGGGTGGCTCTCTACGCGCCGAGGAAGCAGCGAGCAGCTCGGGCTGCCGAGTTCAGAGCCCCATCCGTCGAGCAAAAAGCTCGGCCAGTCGAGCTCGGAGCACCATCCGCCGAGCAAAAAGCTCGGGCCGTCGAACTCGGAGCTCCATCTGTCGAGTTCGGAACCCCATCCATGGGGTGCAAAGCTCCGACCTCCGAGTTCAGAGCTCAAAATTTCCGAGCAAAAAGTGCCGATGGCCGAGTTCGCACCGCCACGCGCGGACCACAAAGCCCGGGGCGCGGGCCTCCAGGCTCCGATGACGGAGCAAAAAGCGTCATGGTGTTGCTGCTAAAAGCAGCACGCGCAGAGCAAAAAGCCCCGCGGCTGGCGCTTGGAGCGCCGTGCGCGAGGCTTGAAGGGTCGTGAACGGGGGTTGGAGTGTTGCGGGCGGGGTTCCGGACCGCAGCGGAGGCTGTCGGGCACCCTTACTGCAACATGAACGTCTCGTATTCCAGCCGATCCAGCTTGCGGTCCAGGATCACGAGGCTGGCCATCACGACCAGCAGCAGCGAGACGGCAAATCCGTATCCGTACCAGGCGGGACCCAGCTGCAGCGTGATCCAGGTCAGCGCGCCGTTGAGCACCACAAACGCCGCCGTCAGCGCCAGCACCACGCGGCGCCGGTCGAGGTAGAAGAAGATGTTCACCACGCCCAGAAACACCACCTGCAAGCTCGCGGCAATCGTGTCGACATACAGCAGCGGCAGGTACAGCTCGGAAATCTGCAGCGCGCGCAGCACCGAAGCGCCCACGGCAAACAGCACCAGCGCGGCCATGGCCTGGATCTTCACGATCTCGTACAGGCCCGCGCGGATGGTCTGCACCATCGTGTTGCGCATGTCTTCGATGTGCTCGAGCGATGCGCCACCGCGCACGGCGTCGTAGAAGGCGTCGTAGTACTCGACGAAATCCGTCTCGATGCGCACCAGGAACACGGCCATGCCGGGAATGATGCCGAGGTAGGCCAGGAACACCGGAATGTCATAGATGACCGACGCATTCAGCGGGCCGATCACCTGCTGCCCCGTGCCCGGCGCATACCAGAACATGAACTTGTCGAGCCAGATGCCGAGGTTGTACAGCAGCCCGATCAGCATGAGCGACGGGTACGCGAACCGCCGGTCGAACACCTCGAACGACAGGAAGCGCCGGCCGCTGAAATTGCGGTAGATGAGCGCGGCCATGCCGATGAGCAGGCACAGCTGCCCCGTGACGAAGCCCAGCAGCAGCCCTTCCAGCCCGAGCCGGTTGAACAGCAGCGCCAGCAGCACGGTGAGCGTGTAGCCGATCAGGAAGATCCACACGATCGCCTTGTACTGCTTCATGCCCGACAGGAAGATCACCGCGATCCAGATGTTGGCCATGACGACGAAACCGGCCAGCATCAGCAGCCGGTAGATGGCCGACTGCTGCGGAAACGCAAAGAGGATGACGAGCAGCCCCAGGCCACCGGCCACCAGCGTCATCACAAGCGACACGGCGTGGTAGTTGGGCAGGATCAGGTCGTCGCGCTTCTCGAACAGGCGGTCGGACGTAAACCGCGTAAAGGCAAGCTGCAGGGGCCCGGTCAGGATCAGGCTGATCGCAATCAGGTAGGTAACCGAGACCTGGAACTGCGTGATGAGCGAGCCGGGAATGACGAACGGCAGGCTCAGGATACCGATCAGCAGAATCCCGACGATGGAGAGAATCCACGGCCCGGAACTGATGATGCCGGCGTAGGTGTAGGCACGCAGCAGCCCGAGCAGGCTGTCGCGCTTGAGCATCTTGCGCAGCTCAAAACCAATGCCGGCCATCAGCGGGCTCCCTCATGTGGCTTGTTCTGCTGGGCGTGGTACGGGCAGGCCGCCGCAGCGGCAGAGGCGGCCTTGGCGCCGTGCTCGGTACTCAGGTCGGGCAAGGTCTGCAGGCGCGTGTATAGCTCGCGGTAACTGCCGACCATCATCTCTTGCGTGTAGTAGCGCTCCACCCGGGCGATGCCGGCCGCCTGGGCTGCATGCCAGCGCGTTTCATCGCGCAGCAGCGTCAGCACTTCGGCCGCCAGGGCAGCCGGGTCGGCAATGCGCACCACGGCGCCGGCCGCGCCCAGCGCCGCGTCTTCGCCCTCCAGGCCGAACAGCAGCTGCCGGCACGAACCCACATCCGTGGTGACGGACGGCACGCCCGCGGCAAACCCTTCCAGCACGACGAGCGGCAGCGCCTCGCTGATCGAACTCAGCACGAGCACGCCCACTTTCGGCAGGATGTCGTCGATCTTCTGGAAGCCCAGGAACTTGATGCGGTCGCCCAGGCCCAGGCTTTCGGCCAGGCTGTGGCATTCCTGCGCGTATTCCGGATCTTCGTCTTCCGGGCCGGCAATCCAGCCTTCCGCGTCCGGCATCTCGCGCGTGATGGTCAGCATCGCGCGGATGAACGTCTTCACGTCCTTGATGGGCACCACCCGGCCGATCAGGCACATCACGCGCGGCACGCTGGCCTGCCGCTTCTCGCGCAGCGCAGCCAGACGCGGCAGGTTGATGCCGTTGGGAATGCTGCGCGTCTTCTCGGCCGGCGCGCCGTCGATGACCTGCCGCTGCCGGTTGCCTTCGTACAGCGCGACGATGTCTTCGGCCGCGTCATAGCAGACCCGGCCCATGGTCTCGAAAAACCGCACCCACAGGTCACGGAAATAGCTGATCTGCGCGATGTCCTTTTCGAAGATGCTGCGGTTGTCGCGAATCCACTGGCTCTGGAACAGGTCGATCTTGCGTTCCTTGGTGTAGATGCCGTGCTCCGACACCAGCAGCGGCCGCCCGCGCCTGTAGCGCAGCAGCGCGCCCAGGAACCCCGCATAGCCGGTCGAGATGGTGTGGAACACCTTCACCGGGATGAGGTTTTCCGCAATGCGCACCAGCTGCCACAGCGGCTTGTGCATGATGCGCACGGTCCAGAAATAGTCGGTGAACGACGGGTCGGTGCAATAGCGCCGGTAGTAGTCCGTCATCATGTCCCACGCGCGGTGGCTGTAGAGGAACTGTTCCTCGGCCAGCGGGCCATCGTCGCGCAGGTCGGCGATCGAGGCGCGGATGAGTTCGGCCGTCTCGCCCTTGTTGGCCGGATTGCGCAGTGCGTCGTGCAGCTTGCGCGACCGCTCGAACGCGGCGGCATCACCACCGCTGGCCTGCACCAGCGGCGGCGGCGGAAAGTCGTACAGGTAGTGGCACTCCAGGTGCACCACGTTGTCGGGAATGGCGTAGACGGGCTTGCCGTAGTCCTCCCGGCGGCTGCCGATGAAGACGATGGCAAAGCGGATGTCCGGAAACGCCCGGATCATCTGGTTGACCCAGCTCGACACCCCGCCGCTCACATAGGGAAAGGTCCCTTCGAGCAGCAGCGCGACGTCGGCGGACTGGGCGCGAGGAAATTGGTCGTTGCTCATGATGTCCAGTAGCGCAACAGCGGGCGCAGCAACGGCAGCGGGGACCGGCTGGAGAACTGCGCCAGCGCGGCGCGCGCGCCGGCATAGTCGCGGCGCAGGTAGCAGGCTTCGGCCAGCGGCGGCAGCAGGCGGTCCCGCGGGAAGCCGAGGGACTCGGCGCGGCGCAGGTGGGACTCGGCCACATCGGGCTCGCGGCGCGACAGGGCAAGCCGGCCGCGCATGTACCACAGCGCGGCGTTGTCCGGCTGGATGTCGAGCGCGGCGCTGGCATAGCGTTCGACCTGCTCGGCGGTGTAGCGGTACACGTCGCCCTGCACCAGGTTCTGGTAGATCAGCTCCCAGTACAGGTCGGCCAAGCGCTTGTTGATCTCGTAGCGCGCCTCGGGCGTGGTGGCTTCTTCCAGGCGCGGCAGCTCGGCCAGGATCTTCTGCGTGAGCACCTTCTCGGCGTTGTCGAGCATGCCGTAGGCCAGCAGGCGGATATCGTCCACGGGGTCGGCCAGCAGGTCGCGCAGCACGGGGCTGGCGGTGCGCGTGGGCATCGACTGCATGGCCACCAGCGCGGTCATGCGGCTTTGCACTGGCGCGCGCTCGTTGCTCAGTTGCGCACGCAGCCGCGCCCCGCCCCCGTGCGTCACGCGCGAGATCAAATGCGCCACAAAAACCGGCAGGCCGATCTCGGCGATGTCCTTGTCGTCTTCGGGCTTGGGGAACAACTTGCCGAGGAGCAGGCTGCCGAGCACCAGCAGGCCACCGGCCACCGGCACAAAAAAGCACAGCGCCGTCAGGTAGCCATACGTCCACACAAACGGCACGCGATAACGGCGCGGCAGCAGGCGCCACGCAGCCAGCCCGATCAGCGCCGCGGCAGTGCCCTGCAGCATCAGGCAGGACAGCAGCAGCGCAAGGCTGTTGCCGGCATGCAGCGCCATCGCCACTGCCGCAATCTGGGCCGAGATGCCGCCGAGCGTGAGCTTAAACATGGTCGATCCGCATGCCTATGCGCCCCTATGCATCGAGATGGCAGCGCGAGAGGAAGCGCTGCAGCGCTTCGCCCGGATGCTCGCCAGTCACGTGCAAGGTCTGCACGCTGATGCGCCCGCCCTCGAAATCGACGCCGAACTGCGCGCGCAGGCTGTCTTCAATGCGCACCAGATAAGCCGACACGGCACCCGCGCCCGACAGCGGCATCAGCGTGATGATGGCGCGGCGGCTCTTGCCGTTGGCCTGCCACACCACATCCAGCGCGCGGCGGCTGCGTACCACGCTCTCGAACAGCGCGTCGCTGGCTTCGTCCTTGTCAAAAATGAGCGCCACCACCGACGAGTCGATGCCGGTATCGCGATGCAGGCGTGCCAGCCGGCCCAGGTCGAGCGCGAACTCGTACGGCGCGTCGGGCACGAGATCCAGGATCTCGGAGCTGACGGTGAGGTGGCGCACGCCGTCGGCGTAGTAGCCGAGCAGCACCAGCAGGAACTGCAGGTTCTCGTACGACAGCGAGAGGAACGGCATCTGGTGCACGACGACCAGGCCGATCAGCTCGTCCGCACCCGACAGCACGGGCGCGCACGCCACGTAGCGCGAGCTGTCTTCCGGGTTGTTCACATTCCGCAGCTCGGGCGCCTGCGGGTGGCCGAGCGTGTGGGTGTCGATGCAATGGCGGATCAGCGGATCATCGGCCACGATGTCGAACGGCGTGCCGACGCGGGCCACCGGTTCGGTATCGATGCGGTTGCCCGTTACACGCACCATGGCCGCCACTTCCAGCTGGCAGGCCTGTGCCGTCCATTGCAGGAACGGCACGGCGCCGGGCAGTTGCGCCACGTCGGGCGCGTTGTCGCCCGTGCCGTGCTCGCGCGCGGCGAGCGCAATATTGCGCAGCTGCGTGAGCGTGTCGCGCAGCGTGGTCGGCTTGGCCAGCAGGTCGTTTTCCAGGCGCTCGTGCGACAGGCGCAGCAGGAAGTGGTTCTTGGTGAGCGCCGCCAGCCGGTCGTTCAGGTAGCCGTTGACGGTGCGGGCGCGCGACAGCCGTGCGCCCCAGATATCGCCGTACTGCCCGCCAATCAACACCAGCATCAGGCCGCCCAGGAAGTACATGCGCGGGAAACTGCCGGCGGCGGCCGTCTGTCCGTAGAACACGGCCCAGGCGCCCAGCACCACCAGCGCGGCCAGCGCGCCGAGCAGCGTGCCGTAGCGCAGCGCCAGGATGAGCGGCACCAGCCACAGCCACGGAAAACCGTAGCCGAGCAGCAGCGGGTTGTCGGGCACGAACAGCCACACAATGCCGATGGCCGCCACCACTGCGCCCAGCGTTTCGAGCACAGCGCTCGGGCTGGACACCGCCGGGGCAATCAGCCGCCCATACCAGGTCGACGCGCCAATGCCCTGCGCGTTGCGCCGACGCTCATTGCGCCCACCCTGGCCGCCCGCATCGGGGGCGACGCGGCCTGCCGAGGCCGAGGCCGAGGCCGAGGCCGATTGGGCGGAACCTGCAGACTCGGTCTTCATCAGCCCCGGCGCAGCGGCGAGAGCAGTTCGCGCAGCAGCTTCTGCGCCACTGCCGACACGGCATCGCGGCTCCAGCCGGTGCGGCTGCCGGCTGCGCTCCAGATCACGTTGCCGGTCTGCACGTCAATCACCTGCAGCGTGATGCCCACGGCGGGTTCGCCATCCACGCCAACCTTGTAGCGCCACTCGTCCACGGCGCCGGTCAGCGCGTAGCGGGCTTTCTCGCCGCGCGCCCAATCCAGCGCACGCGATACGGCCTCGCGCTCGGCGGGCTCGAACAGCGATTCGCTGTTCAGGTTGGCCGGGTACTGCTTGAGGTTGGAGAAGCCGCGCGCCTTCAGGATGCTGGCCGCGATCGTCTCGGCACGCAGGCCGGCCTGCGGCGTTTCGGTGTAGTTGACGATGGGCAGCACGACCCAGGCGTCGGACGCGCTGGTTGCCGGCGCACGCGCGCTGTCGACCACCGCGCAGGCGGACAACGCCAGCGCTGCACCAACGCCTGCTGCCAGCGCAAGCCAGCGCCGGCGGCCGGCTTTCATCGTGTTGATCAAGGGTGTCATCGCGTTCTCCCTGGAGTCTTCCGTTGTGTGCTTCATGTCGTTTCTTCCCCGTTGTCTTGTTCTGGCTTGCCGTTAGTAGAGCCACCGGTAGCGCAGGCCGATTTCGGTCAGCGGCGAGGTCCCCGCCCGCGTAATCGACTGGTGTTCGATGTAGAGCGCCAGATGGTCGTTGCCGAACACGCTGCCTGCCATACCGAGCTGGGCCTGCACCCCCCACCCTTCGCGGTTGTCGTGCAGCATGCCTGCGTCCATGAACGGGCGCCAGGCGCGCGTGTAGCGGTCCAGATAATCCGTGCCGAAGCCAAACAGCATGCCGAACTGGTTGAACGAGCGCGGCATGATCTGGGCAACGTCCGGTGCAGTGCCGGAAGGAAGCAGGCGGGCCATCAACGGGCTGACCGTGCCCGACGCGTTGTAGCGGGCGACGGTACCGACGACGCGGATCGTGTAGTCCGGATACTCCACCCGGAAGCGGTGGCCGATTTCCCCATCGAACACCATGCCGCTGCCGAGGAACGAGCGGTCCTGCCCATAGAAGCGATCGCCTTCCACGCGAGCACGTACGTATTGGTTCTGTGTCAGGCGCCAGTTGTTGCCGATCGAGAAGAGATCCTTCACACCGCCCACACGCAACTGCGGCGTTTCATTGGCCGGCTGGTTGCGCCCGATCGACAGCTCGGTGCCCATCGGCCCGACCTGTCCAAGCAGGCCATCCAGTCGGAACGCGTAGAGCGAGGCCAGCCCCTGACGCCAACCCACCGTGCCCTTCCACTGCGTGTTCTGCGTCTGGTACTGCGAAATCCAATCCACCTGACGATCCTGCGCGGGCACACCGGTCAACTGCGTATCGTCGGTCGAGCGCTGGTTACGCTGCGTGGCGCGCACCAGCATGCTGTAGTGATCGGTCAGGCGGATGCCGGCTGCAGCGCTGCTCTCGAAGAACGTGAGCGGCGCCTGCTTGAACCATGTCTCGCGCGGCTCGAGCGCCTGTGCGTTGGTGAGCAGCGTTTCTTGCACGCGCTCGTGCAACTGCGCGTCATCGGGGGCCGAGGTCAACCCTTCGAACGACAGGCGCTGCGCTTCGCCGAGCCGGTCAGTCATCACGTTCGCATCGATGCGGTTGTAGAGCGGGATGCGGTCGGGCGTGTCGTCCAGCAGGCGGTTGAGCGTTTGCAGATCCCGCTCGGCCAGGGCGATGGAGATGTCGGCATAGGCGGGGCGGGTCATGCGACGCGTGTATTGCTGCAGCAGCCACGCGCGTGCCAGGTCGTTGGCCTCCTGCGACAGCGCCCAGCCCAGCGCGGCTTCCTTTGCCACGGCGGACACCAGCTGATCGCTCACGCGTGCCGGCTTGCGTTTGTCGATCGCGGGCGCTGGCGGCTCCGGCGGCAAGGTGTCGATATCGCCCAGCTCGGATTGATCCATCGCCGAGCGACCGCCTTCGCGCGCCTGCTTCGTCGCGCGGCGGTCATCGCGCAGCAACTCGATCAGCAGACGCTGTGACAGGTCGCCTGAGCCGAATGTCTGTGCCAGCGAGACGCGCCGGGCACGCAGTTCAGTACGCGCATCTTCTTCGAGGGGCGCAGCATCGCTATCTCCCACCGTGACGCGCGTGCCTACGCGGCGGCCTGCACGCGGCTTCGCCTTGCCACGGTCGGCGCCGTCTTCGGCGCGCCACAGCAGCCACCACGCCTCGCGGCGCAGCGCCCAGGCAGCGTCCGCCTGGCCGGCCATTTCGCGTGCATCGGCGTAGGCCAGCAACCAGAGCGGATCGGTCTGCATCGACTTGCCCTGCCGCCCCAGGAAGCGCAGGGCGAGGTTGGCGTCAAACAACTGCAGGCCGGCGGCAGCGTAGGCGCCCCAGTAGGCGGAATCGTTTTCGGCCTCGCTGCGCCAAAGCGCCAAGGCACGCTTGAGTTCGGCGTTCTGACCGGAATCCAGCAGCCCCCACAGGAAGGCGGCCTTCACGTCGCTGCCCGCATCCGGCAGCGAGACAGCGCGCCGCAGATCACGCATGGCGGCATCCCACTGGCCGCTCTGGCGGAAATACTCGGCGCGGGCGCCCAGCACGCCGGCGGATTGCTCGGCCGCCTCGCGCTGTTCTGGCGTGAGCGAGGCCAGCAGTCCGTCGATGCGGCGGAAGGCGCGTGCCCGGGTGTAGTAGTAGATGGCCTGCTGCAGGTGGACCATCGTGCCGTCTTTGCGGAAAGCCAGTTCGGCCAGACGCCCCGCGTCGATCGGGCTGGCGTCGTAGAAGTCGATCATCGTTGTCAGATCGTCCGGCTCGGCCCGCCCGCCGATCAGCAACTGCCGATACGCCTCGCGTGACAGATCATCGCGCTGGTTCAGGCGCGCAAGCTGGGCGAACGTGCGCCAATAGAGGTCGTCGGTGGGCGACGCCACCTTGCTGGCGGCCTCCATGGCAGAGAGCGCCTGCGTGAACTGCCCCCGCACATAGAGGATGTTCGCCAGCTTGAGCGCGTACTGGGCGTTGGGGCCGAACTCCTTCTGCAGACGCACGTAGGTGTCGTAAGCCTGATCGTCTTTGCCGGCGCGTTCGGCCAGATTCGCATAGCGCTCGAGCACGACTTGCCGGTACGGCCCGCGCGCGATGCCGTTCAGATACGCCAGCCCTTCCACGGGTTCGCCCAGGCGCTCGTACGCCGCAATGACTTGGTCGAGCAGTTTGATGTCGCCCGGATTCCGGCTTGCCTGATAGCGCAGGGCGGCAAGGTAGGCGTGATCTTCGTTGAGCGCGGGTGCCAGGCGGAGCACGTGGTGCCAGGCGGCATCATCGCCGGTGGATTGCGCGTAGGCCAGCCAATAGTTCAGGGCCGCCATCGGCTGGCGATTCCACTCGGCCACCTGTGCCGCGCGTTCGGTCCAGAGTTTCAGGTCGGGCCGTTGGCGCACGGCGGCCTCGGCCACACGCATGGCGTCGTTCAGATTGCCGCTGCCCATGAAGACCTGGAATGCAAGGTCGTAGTCTTCGGCATTGAACGGGGCGATCCCTCGTGCGATGGCCTGCGCCCGGGGCGGTGGGGACGATGTTGCATCGTTCGCCGAGCTTGCCCCGTCCGCCACGGGGCGAATGCGGGCAGCGTGGCGCTGGCGACGCGCCAGACCTTCGGGGCCGTCCAGGAACATCAGATCGGCAGGCGCCGGCAGCGGCTCGGGGCGACCGGCGAATGCCCAGTCATGGCGCCCCACCCCGGCCGCCAGGGCAATGCCTTCCTCCGCCTGATGCCGCGACAGCCGCAGCAAGCGGCGCGCATATTGGTCTGCCAGATCGGGGCGGTTGGACGCCATCGCCAGGCGCGTGAGAAAGCGCAGCGTTTCAGTGTCGTCGATGAGCGGGCCGACCCGGCGCTGCGCTTCGGCCATCGCCTCGTCGAGCAGATTGCCTGCCTGGAGTGCCTTCAACCCCGCCATGAAGTAATGGCGCTGTTCGTCAAGCGACTTGGCGGTAACCTGCGCGGCAAAGTTCGCCGCTGCGGCAGCCCGGTATTCGCCCACGCCCAGCGCAATCTCGGCAGTGCGCGCCTGCCATTGCGCGGCGCGCGCCACGTCCTGTTTGGCCAAGCGTTGATAGAACTGCATGGCAATCGCGCCCTGATCAAGGCCGCGCGACTTCGCCGCGAGAATCTCCAGTTCAGCCGCAGTCCATCGGTAGCCAAGAGCCTGGTTGAGCAACCCGCGCAGATCCACCAGCATGGCGGCGCGCTGGGGATCGTTCGGTTGCAGGGCGTAGGCCCGTTGCTCGCGGATGGCGATCTCGAGCAGCAACGCTTCACGGTCGAGCGACTTGTCGTGCAGCGCGCGCATGCGAGCAACCATCGATTCAGCTTCGGCGAGCCGCCCCGTGCGCACGTACTGGGCAGCCAGCACGCTCAAGAACTCGCCGTCGTTCGGGCGCACGCGCAGCCACGCTTCGAGGTAGGCGACCGACAGCGCGTCGACCTTGCCGCCCTCCAGCAGGCGAGCCTCCAGGCGTTCGCGCGGAAACATCAGGGCGAGCGCGAGCCCGATCAGCGCACCGAGGGTGCCGATCAGCCAGGCTGGCAGCAGCCTTTCACGCGGTGTCAGGTCAGCAGACCACATCGATACGTTGGTAAGTCACGGTTTGCGCAGCAGCTCCCGACAGATCGACGCGCACAGTGTTGTCTTGGGCACGGGCGGTGCGCGCCGGGTTGCCATTGACCTTCACCCGGCAAGCGCCTGCGTTGGCCAGACGGACAAACGGCTTGTAATAGCCGCCCGCCTCGAAACTCAACTCATTTCCGTTTCGTACGAAATTGCGCACGAATGCCGCAGCCTCGGCAATGTACGCGGGCTTGGCCGATTCTGCCTCGGGTGCAAGCGTAAAGCGTGCGGCACCGTCATCCAGATGGATATAGATGCCACCGGCTGCGGCGTCATAGCCGACCACCCCGACAGCATCCGCCAGCCGCGGCGTACCGCGGGCCATCCAGCGCAGTTCGCGCAAATCGCCATCGCCGCGCACGACCCAGGTGTTCGAATCTCCGACTTCGCGGGCAATGGCCATGTTGCGGAAGTCCAGCACCTTGACCACATACTCGGTCGAATAGATGGGAAAGACAGGCTGCGACAACGCGTAGTCGTACACCTTTTTCAAGGCCTTGAGCGACGCAAGCTTGGTGCCCGAATACATGTGGTAGTAGATGTTGATCGGCTTGAAACGATAAGGCGTGTCGGTCAGCTGCAGCGTTTCGATCAGGCGATCGAAACCGTAGAACGGCCCGGTCCAATCGTTGGTATAGACGTTTTCGTTCTGGTTGGGCGCAAACACCTGGTAAGCCCCCGGCCCCTTGTCGATGCCCAGCGGCGCAATCTCGGTCCACGACGGCGAACTGCGCGTGATGGTGGTGTCGCCGCCGTTCAGGTTGAGAACGCCTGCGTCCCACGTCATGCGTACGGCAAGCTCGGGAGGCTGGCAGTCGCCCGACCACTGCAGAATCTTCACGCGCTTGCCGGGCGGCGCCAGACGTTCGTTGATGTAGTTGATCGAGCCCGATATCTCGCGGTCGAGGCTGAACTTGTAGCCCGGAATGGAGAGCGCGAAGGCGGTGTCGCCGCCCCCCTTGTCGGCACCCGGGCCTTCCTTGGCACGATCACTGGCCGCGCCCGGCACCGTGCGGCTCCAATCGAAGGGGTGCGAATAGGTATGCGTGCCCAGTTCGACGTACGGCAGCGCGAACATTTTGCGCGCGATGGCCTCCAGCCGCGGTGTCAGCTTCGGGTAAAGGCCGCTTGCGCCCACCTCGCCTTCGATGACCGACAGCGTTGTCGGGATGCGGTACTTCTCCCACACGTCCTGCAGCAACACCTCGCCGGAATATTCCGGGCCGGGAAACTCGGCGCGCGAGGCGAAGCCATCGCCGTCCACGTGCACGAGCATGAGCCTGCGGCCGTTTTCCGACGTCACGTCGGGAATCGGCATGTCGGGCAGCGCAAGCGCCCGACGCAGAAACTCGATCGGCTGGACGACCCAGCGCGCCTGCTCCACGGTGTCCATCGAGAACACCGCATACGGGTTCAGCACATAGCCGCCCCACTCCGTAATGGCAGCCGCATCAAACTCAAAATTTCCGGACTTCAGCCGCAGCAGCGATTGGCCATTCGCCTTGACCTGGATCGGCTGGGCTTCACGGCGCTCGGGCCGCGGCGCCATCTCGAAGCCCATGATCTTGTCTTGTGACACCACGGACAGCGGCCCCGTGGCGCGGCCCCGCACCAGTTGGAGCTGGAGCATGTCGGCCATGCTGCCGTCTACCGGCAGACCGAACTGGTTCAGGAAGGCGATATGCACGCCGTCATGAATACGTTGTCGCACCCACGACGATAGCGCGGCAACCTGCTTGATCGGACTGGTGTTCACCCACACCACGACGCCGGCATAGCGGTCGGGCGGCACCGAGGACGGCAGCGGCTTGTTGATGTCGGCGTACTCGACGTCGTAACCCAGAAAGTTGAGCGGCGTGGCAACAAAGCGCACGCCTTCGCTGGTATCGATCGTGGTGCGCGGATCGCGGTCTTGCAAGATCAGGACTTTGCGCGGCAACACCTCGATGCGGCCCACCCCAATGGTCGACAAGTCCGGATCGGTGACGTACGGCACCACGCCCTGTGCCTTGATGCGCTTGGCCGTTTCGCGCGCGCACTCACGGTCGGAAGGCGGGCAGTAATCGATCGCGATGACAGGAAGGTGGTACTCGTCGCGAATCGTGCGTACATGGCCCATCAGCCATTCGCGGTCCGCGTCATTCACCTGCTTGTATTGCTTGCTGCCCTGATCCCAGCCGCGGTACAGCGATTCAAACGCCACCGCATACGCCTGGTCGTGCACCTGCGGCAGGATTTCAAAGCCGCGGTTAAAGATCAGCCTGGCTTCCGGATAGCGCGCCTTGATTGCACGGATCACGCGCACCATGCCGGCCTCCTGGGCCGCACGCGCCGCGTCGTCCTTCGCCACCAGCTGATAGGAGTCGAGCGTATCGAGGAAGAAGCCGCGATAGCCGCGGTCCCATAGCGGCTTGATGACGTGGTCGACATAGAACGCCGGCCACTCCGGTTGGGCCTGATCGACCACGCGCGACGCCCACGCCGCGTTGCGCCCCAGGAGCCAGCTCTTGGGCAGATCCTTGTACCAGCTACGCTGCGGCGTGACTTCGCCCACGCTCACGTAGGCATACCACTGCGTCTTGGGCGTCTTGAACTGCGATGGATCGAACCCGTGGTCAGGTTCCACCACGACCGCATCGAAAGCACGCAATTGCGCCACAGGCGGTTTGTCGCCGTAGTACCACGCGATGTTGGGCGCGTTGACTGGAATGGAAGCGGTTACCCCTGACGCACCGGTCGCGGTGGTGGCAGGCGCTTGTTGAGCAAGCGTCACACAAGGCATCGACACAGCGGCTGCGACCAAAAGTCCAGCCAACCGCACGATCGTCCCTGCCGTATTCCCCCGTTTCCCCCCGGTGCGCCGCTGTAAACGGCTGAGAACCCACATGAACTGACACTCCGCTAAGCAACTATGTGCATCAATTAGGCCGATCTGCGCCGGCACTGAAGTTCGGCGCTGCCTGAACGCCGTCCGTAACTGCTGTTGTTTTTTTCCGGCCACCGCCCGCAAACGCAGGCCCCGCAAGGCTTACCGAAAAAATTGTGTCTGAAGGTGAAGTATCCCCCAAGCCATGGGTACGCAGCAAACCACATTTTGGATGCCCAACCCCCTACGGTGGACATAGGTAATTGTTTGCGGTAGGGGCCCAAAGTGCCGGTTTGACAAAGGGATCGGCGCTGCACCATGATCAGCCGAAGCCACATTTCAGGCGGCCGCGCGGCGCATTGACGCACACCCTCGTCTTCCGCAGCGCAACAGCGACGGCCGCAATCGACACCATGTCAGCCCTCCTCCTTGCCCTGCTGGTCCTGATCAGCGCCTTTTTTTCCGCTTCCGAAATCGCCCTGACGGCCTCGCGCCGCACGCGTCTGCAAACCCTGGCCGACGACGGCGACACCCGCGCCCTGCGCGTGCTGCAGCTCAAGGACATGCCGGGCAACTTCTTTACGGTGGTGCAGATCGGGGTGAATGCGGTGGCCATCCTGGCCGGTGTCATCGGCGACAGCCAGATTTCGGTGCCGCTGGCCGCGGTGCTGAGCGACTGGCTGCCGGCTGCCCGCGCCGAACGGATCGGCAGCATCGCCGGCTTCATCATCGTGACGGCGCTGTTCATCCTCTTTGCCGACCTGCTGCCCAAGCGCCTGGCCGTCCTCTACCCCGAGCGCTGCGCCATGTCGATCATCGGGCCGATGCAGTCGTGCCTGCGCGTGTTGCGGCCGGTGGCGTGGCTGTTCAACGGGGCGGCTGACATGTTCCTCAAGCTGTTTGGCGTGCCGACGCACCGCGTCGAGCAGATCACCACCGAAGACATCGCCGCCATGGTGGGCGCGGGTGCCGAGGCCGGCGTGCTGCGCAAGCACGAGCTGGCCGTGATCGAGAACGTGTTCGAGCTGGAATCGCGCACCATCACTTCGGTCATGACCGTGCGCGACGAGGTGATCTACTTCACGGTGGACGAGCCGCTCGAGTCAATCAAGATGAAGATCATTGCACAGCCGCACGCCGAATACCTCGTCTGCCGCGAAGACATCGACTCGGTGCTCGGCTTTATCGCCTCCAAGGACATCCTGCAGCAGATCCTGTCGGAGGAGTCCTCCGCCGTGATCCGCAACATCAGCAAGCACTACGACAAGAACCTGCTGGTGCTGCCTGACACGCTGAACCTGTCACAGGCGCTCACGCGCTTTCGCGAGATGCACGAGCGCTTTGGCGCGGTGGTCAACGAATACGGGCTGGTGGTGGGTGTGGTGACGCTCGACGACATTGTCGGCGCGGTGATGGGCGACATCCTGTACCTGGGCGAAGACGAGCAGATCGTGCGCCGCGATGACGGCTCGTGCCTGGTCGACGGCGTCACGCCGCTGGGCGACGTCAAGCGCGCCTTCGACCTCGACGACCTACCCGGCGAACACCACGTCGAAACGCTTGCCGGGCTGGTCATCTACGCGCTCAAGCGCATTCCCAAGAAGAGCGAAAGCGTCGATATCGGGCCGCTGCATATTGAAGTGCTCGACATCGACAACCACCGCATCGATCAGTTGCTGGTGTCGCGGCGCATCGACCCGCCGGCAGCGACCGTGCCCTCGGCGTCGTGAGCGGCAAACACCTCCTTGGCGGCAAACATGCCGTTGAGCGCCGCCGGGAAGCCCGCGTATAGCGCCATCTGCAGGATCGTCTCGGTGATCTCCTTGCGGGTGAGCCCCACGTTGAGCCCCGCCGCAATGTGCACCTTCAGCTGCGGGGCCGCGTTGCCCAGCGCCGTGAGCGCGGCAATGGTGGCGATTTCGCGCTCGCGCAGCGTCAGGCCCGGGCGGCAGTAGACATCCCCAAATCCGAATTCGACGATGTAGCGGCCGAGGTCGGGCGCGATGTCGGCCATGGCCTCGACCACGCGCTCGCCGGCCACATCATCGACTTCCTTGAGCTTTTGCCAGCCCCGCGCGTAGCGGTCGTCCTGCAGGTTGGCGTGGTTTGCGGCTTGTGCGGCGTGGGCGGTCGGGGTCATGTGCGTCCTCGTTCGGTTGGCGTTTTGGCGTGTGCTTCGATTTGGGAGATGAGGAAGCCGAGCCCTTGGCGCGTTCCGCGCCTTCTGCGCCTCCCGTGCCTTCCGCGGCTTCAATCCGTGCCCGGATGCCGTCGTAGACAACGAGTTTGACGCGCAGCACGGCCAGCGTTTCGGCCCGCGCGCGCAGCTCCGCTTCCAGCGCCGCCGCATGCAACTCCAGCAGGCGTTGGCGCGCCGACACACTCTCCAGACTGTCGCCCTGCCGCCTCAGCGCGGCGTACGCCTGCATCTGCGCGATCGGCATGCCGGTATCGCGCAGGCGCAGCAGGAACTCGAGCCACGTCATGTCTTCGGCACGGAAGACACGATGGCCGTTATCGCGCCGCTGCACGCTGTCGAGCAGGCCGATGCGCTCGTAATAGCGCAACGTATGCGTCGACAGGCCGGTGGCTTCTGCAACTTGGGCGATGGTCAGGAATGTGGTCATGAACGGAGCTTAGAAGTTAGAGCGCACTCTAAGTCAAGCGACTTTACGCGAATTCTTCCGGACCGCCCAAAACAAAGCGCCGGCCCCTTTTCGGAGGCCGGCGCCTGGGTGTGCAGAAAAAACGGCAGGCTGCCGCTGATCAGCCGCCCACGCCGTATGCGCTCTTGTCCTGCAGCTTCGGACGGTGGTCGCGTTTCTTTTTCTTCTTGTGATGCTGTGCCTTCTTCTCGCCTGCGGCCGGTGCCGATGCCGCAGGTGCCGGCGCGGCGGCGGCGGGCGCAGCGGGGGCCGGTGCGGCCGGGGCGGATGCCTGCGCGAATGCGCCGGCGCTGAAGACTGCAGCCACAAGGGCAGCCAGGAGCTTGTTCATCGTGTTGTCCTTATAGAAGAGACGGGTTCGTGGCGCGTTCCGGTATCGGATGGAGCGTGACCCAATGCGCTCTCGCGCCTGCTGTGCAATGCGCGGCCCGATATCGGAATGACCCCGATCGGAATGACCCCGGAATGATCCGCGCATCACCACGCAGTGTGGTGTAGGCGCCAGCGGTTGTCCACCCGAAGCCTGACGGTACGCCCACGCGCGGGGCAGCGCCTTGATGTGTCTCAACCCATCGCAACGAACATCGGAGCCGGTGAAACGTGCTTTGTTACGCGCGCTTACACCGTGGGCGGAACGCTTACAAACGGCGGTCAGCGCGTGCGCAATGTCAGGCGTTTTTGGAGGCATGGATCGCAAATGGGACGAGATCCATGTATCTGGAGTCCCAACATCCCGCTTGTACCTGATTAAGGAGTCTCACATGAAAGTCGCTCAATCCCTGGCCGCTCTGATCGTTGCTGGTGCCTTCGCAGCCCCCGTGTTCGCAGCTGGCACCGCCTCCGCACCGGCCGCCGCACCTGCACCGGCAGCGACCGCTGCAGCGACGACCACCGATGCCGCTTCGGCACCGAAGGCTGAAGCCAAGCACGAGAAGAAGCACGCTCACAAGAAGGCCCACAAGGCTGCAGCGAAGTCGGAAGCCAAGTCGGAAGCCAAGACCGACGCCGCTTCGGCACCGAAGGCTGCCGCGCCCGCCAAGCAATAAGGCAGTCGCGCAATGAAAAACGCCGGGACATTCCCGGCGTTTTTTTTCTGGCTGGAACCGAATCAGTGCAGATGCGGCAGACGCTTCGTACCTTCGATCTGCACGGCTTGCAGTTCGTGCGGCTTGAGGCCCAGTTCGCTCAGGATCGTCGGTGCAATCTGGTTGGTGTCGACGCGCTCGTCCACGATGCCGGCGTTGACGCCTGCACCCCACACCACAATCGGCACGTGGCGATTTTCGGGACGGAAGCCGCCATGCTCGGCGATCTTCGATAGCTTGCTGCCGGCCCAAACGGTGCCCTGCTGCGCGATACCGACAACATCTGGAACGCGATCATCGCTGGGCTTCGTGCCAAAGAAGTCAGCGACTTCCTCTCCCACCACAAAGCGGCTGGCGCCGGCTTGTGTAAAGGGCTTGGCGATGGCATTGCCCGCCGCATCCGAACCCACCCCGGTACCCGAGTAGCCCAGCAGGAACTGCTTCGCAAAGTGGAGCGCGGCCGGTGAGCGGTCGTTCAGCCACAGCAGGATGCCATCGTCGTCCATCGCGTGCGCCACGAGATGCGGCTTGGTCGCATCCTTGCACGTTGCGGCGTACTTTTCCCATGCGCAGTTGAGCGCGTCGATCATGTCGCCGTCGTTGATGATGGTGAGGTCTGCGCGGCTGTCAGGTGACTGGCCGTGCTTGGCCGACACGATCACCACCGTGTCGGACGGGTCGACCGCCTTGACCATTTCGCCGAGTTTGTTGTCGACGAAAGTCAGCGCGCTTTGCAGGACCACGCCCGACACCGTGCCGTTGTTGGTGTAGCCGCCCAGGCCGCCCGACACCTTGTTGGCAGTGTTCGCGGGGTCCGGGTAATACGCCGACTTGTTCAGCTTCTGCGCAGTCGACACGGCCTGGAAGTTCATGCCTAGGATGGCGGGGACCCCGGGCGTGCCGTTGCCGGCGTGGTCGTGACCCTTGAGCCAGTTCAACACGGCCTGCACCTTGAAGCTGTCGTAACGCTGCGTGTTCGTATTGTCTTTGGTCCAATCGGCGCCGGGGCCGGCCGGCAGCGACGGGTCGGTCACAGAGCTGTTGATCTCGGGCGCGAACAGATCATCGATACCCGTGCCGCTCGGTCCGTTGAGGATTTCGTACGCGGCATGCTTGTCCGACCATGCCGTGTGCAGGCCATGCTTGCGCGCCACTTCAAACACCGTGTTGACCTTCAGATACTGGTGCGGATACACCGGCGCGCACGTGATGGGCGATACCGGCAGAAAGCTCGGATCGATCAGGTCCTGCGCGCGGCCCGTCAGCTGCGAGATCTTCGAGAGATCGGCATACAGGCCCGGGATGCCCTGCCCGCTGTCGAGGCGGTTCAGGTCTTTCGCGATGACTTCGGCATAGAAAACTTCCGCACCGGGCTTGGTGGTGTGGCAGTTGGCGGCGGTCGTGCCGGCCGGAAGCAGGCTGCGGCTGTACGCGTCGTCGTAGTAGATGCCGGTGGTCTTGGGGTTGCCGCCGGTCACCTGGCCGACCATGCCCGGAAACGAGTCAGACGGAAACGGCGTGCGGGCATTGCGGTAGCTCACGCCCTGGCGAACAAGGCGCGCCAGTGTGGAGCCTGGATGATTGCCGACGTACCAGTCGAGGTCGGACTGGTGCAAGCCATCGACCGAGATCAGCAGGACATGCTTCGCGTGCATATGGCGGGCATCATCGTCATCGGCGTACGCGTGTGCAGACAGAGCACAGGCCAGCGTGGAAAGCACGGCAACAGCAAGAGTTTTCTGGGGGGACACGGGTTTCTCCTCTGGATTACCGCCATCAGGCGGCCCGGTCACGCTAGCCTCGCTTTATGTCCGCGCGGCGACCTGTCTATGTCGCGCGCGTGACAAATGTAACGCTCGCCCCCCTGCCCGGATGAGCCAACGTTTGCACCGTCATCATCCGTTCGGGCGGTTCCACTAGAATGGCGTGCCCGCCGTTCCATCCGATCGCTTTTCTCTCGATTTCCGTTCGCTCATGCCGCTGCCTTCGCGTGCCTCGCTCCGCCTTCTGGTCCGTCTTTCCCTGGTCTTGGTCAGCGCGTTGTCAATCAGCATTGCCGAGGCACAAACCGCACCCGCCGCCAACGCGGAAAACACCGCCGACGCCAGCGACTGGAGCATCGCTGTCGGCCCGGCGATTTACACGTCGCCAAAGTATCCGGGCGCGAAATCGAGCTTCGTGTTTCCGTGGATCGATCAGGAAATCGAATACAAGCACCGGTTCTTTTCGAAAGGGATGGACTTTGCGGGCGTGTACCTCGCCAACAACGACACGTGGCAGGTGGGCGGCAACTTCCAGTTCGACCCGACGTGGCGCCATGCGCATGACGACGCGCGCCTGAATGGCCTCGGCAATGTCAACGCCACGGTGCGCGCGAAGGCGTTCGCGCAGTACACGGTGTCGTTCCTCACGCTGTCCACCGATGCGGAGCAGGACATTCTTGGCAATCGCCAGGGGTTGATCGCCAATGCCGATGTCTACGCGAGTGCGCCGGTGGGCCGCTGGCTGTTCAGCCTCGGGACCGGCGTGTCGTGGACGAACGGCCAGTACATGCGCACGTTCTTCGGCGTGGACGATGGGCAGAGCGCTCGCTCGGGCTTGCCGGTATTTGCCACGCATGCGGGGCTGCGCGACATCCACTTCAACGCCATCGTCACGTGCAAGCTCGATGACCGGTGGACGGCCAATGGCTCGCTCACGGTCGCACGACTGCGTGGCGATGCGGCAGACAGCCCCATCACGCAGCGCCGCCAGCAGACCACGGCCATGGCATCGCTCACGTACCGGTTCCGTTGACATTCCCGCCAACATCGGGCGCCGCGATGTGCGCAATCGCTTGCGCCGGCTCGAGATTCTTGGCCAGGCACCCGCGCGGACGAGGCAATCCGATCATCAAACCAGAACTTGCCCCGCGCGCCTCTCACCCAAACGGACCATGCTTCCTTTTCACAACAGGCATGCACGCGGATTAGTCCAATCGCCCTGCTTTTTTTGCTAGTCTGTTTCGCAAGCGGCGATCACTTCCGATCAATGCGCGGGCAGTGAACGGTGTCTTCCCACCGGCGGCGGACACCGCAAGACAGGAGGGCTTGACCATGTTGCGGTGGATTGCAAACTGGGCCTTGAGCCACGCACCCTCTCCCGAGAAGCAGGCCGAACGCGCGCTAAGCGAATTGCGCATGGAGCTGTACCAGGCAGAGCAGCGCGTGATGGACGCACAAATGCACGCGGACTATTACCGCGCCCGTATCACGTTCCTGGAAGACGTCGTCAAGAAGGGCATCGAGCGCGTCTCCGACCAGCGCAAGGGCAAGCAGGAAAGCGCCCACGCATTGCGCGCCGGGCTCAAGTTCACTGCTGAGCTGTGGCGCGAATCGCAATCGCGCGATTCACACATGCTCCGGCGCCGCACGGCGATGTCGTTCATCGAGCCGCACGACGCGCAGGGCGACGACTCGCATGGGCCGAAGATCCACCACTTCTCGAAGATCCCCGTGGATTCGGCGTTCGACGACAACGTGAGTGCGCTGCCCTCCAAGCACGCCGCGGCGGAAAAGGCGTAGCGCGTGCGCTGGCCGGTGCGGCCAGCCCGCAGTGAGCGCCCTTCTGTTGCGTCGACACGTTCGGCTCCGTGCGCAAGCGGTGGCGCCTACGGGGCCACCATCGACACGCCGTACTGGGCAAAAATCCGCTGCAGTTCGCCGCTCGCAAGCAATGCGTTGAGCGCGCTCTCGAGCGCCTGCGCCAGTTCGCGCTGGTCCGCCTTGACTGCCATGCCGATCGCCCAGCCACGTGGCGGCAACAGCGGCGACTGGAGTTCGGTTGCCACAAAGCGCGTGGCAGGTTGGTTCTGCGTTTTCAGTGCGTTTTCATACTGCGCGCGCGTCACCATTGCCGCGGCAATCTGCCCCGAAAACAGCGCACGCAGGGCCTCGTTGGCCTCAGGATAGATCTTCACCTTGTCGCGCAAGCCGCCGTTGGCGCCTGCAAGCAGTGCGCTCGCACCGCCCGATCCCTGCTCGGCGCCGGTCGCCTGGCCGGCAAGGTCTTCGAAACTGCTGACCTTGCCGATGCGGTCGCTGTCGTACACCAGCACGTAGGCTTCGCGCAGGTACGGCGCAAAAATCAGCACCTGGCCATTCTGGCGAATGAAGTTCGGATCGACCGGCACATGCAGCATCACGTCGGCCGGGCCATACCCAAGGTAATGCCCCTTCCAGACCATGTTGCGCAGGTCGCCCGACATGCCGTCGTCATCGGCATCAAACGGCAGCAACGACGCCGACAGCCCCATCTGCTTGCCGAGTGCGTTGGCAAGCGCCACGTCGATGCCGCTGAACTGCCCTCCGACGTTATCGGAGAACGGCGGCAGACCCTTGTACAGCGCGACCTTCAGCGCGCCACTCTGGCGGATCTTCGCCATGTCGGCGTGGGCCGGCGCGGCACTACTCACCATGGCTGCCGCAGCCAACAGCAGGCTGGCAAGGCGACGTAAGACGCGGGCCGCAGCCCACCGAAAACGGGGGTTCATGAGACCTCTCCTGGCGGAAAAAAAATGCGCGAGCCGACGCACACGAAGGCAGGGACAGCATCGGCTCGCAAAGCTGCCATAGCGGCAGGCCGACCTACTACTCCTGTACGCGGCGCGATTCCAGATACGTCTTGATCGACCAGACCGCTTCCTGGCTGAGCACGCCGTCAAAGGGCGGCATGTAGACGCGGCCGTCGCGGGTGCGCCCGTGGCGGACCGTGGCGGTGAAGTACTGCGAGACCTCGCCGTAGCAGGCTTCCTTCTTCTTGGCGTCGGCCAGCGACATGCAGTCGGTGTCGAGCTTGCGCAGGTCGGGGGCGATGCCGCCGGAGATGGCCTCCAGCCCATGGCAGCGTGCGCAGTTCTGGTTGAACGCAGAGGAACCGATCCGCAGTGCTTCGTCGTGTGCGGGGCCCGTCCGGTATGGATTGTCCTGACGCCAATCGGCGCCGAGTTGCGGTAAGGTGTGCGTGTCTACGGCCTGCGGTGTGACATCGCCGTGAGCGGATACGGCTGCGGGCAATCCCCCGGCCAGAAGTGCGCAGGCAGAGAGCAGCGCGAGCAAGTTGCGAGGCGTTTTCAAGAGTGTCTCCTTGTTGTCGTTGAAGCGATCTTTTGGAGGCATTTCTGCAAGAGCCATACCAAGGCGCAAACCTGCCGGCAATCCCGGGCAACGTCCCTTAGGCGCTCCAGAGACCGGAAGCCGGGGTTGGCACAGGTGCTCAGGAATGCAACACCCTGGCAAGGGTCTTGCTTCATGGCGCAACACTTCCGGTTCCTAACTTGACGAAGTCAGGCGATCCGGGCGACCCGCACACAGATTGCGGGCGAGGTTTAAGGAGACACACCATGACCCCTCACGCGGCGCCTGGCCCGCGCGCTTCCGACAACGCTCCGGCCACGCTCGGTGACGCACCGCACGATCAGCCCGAACTGATCGCGCAATCCCATGAACGATCCAAGTCCTACGGCCTGCGGCCCTACGAGTCGCCCGACTTCTGCCCGGTGTTGCACAGCGAGCTGAAGACCGAGATCGAGCGCAGCCAGTCGCTGTTCACGCACGCGCTGCCCGTGATGGAGACGCTCTACAGCCAGATCGTCAACACGCAGAGCATGGTGATCCTGACCGACACCTCGGGCCTGATCCTGCATTCGATGGGGGACGACGATTTCCTCGCCCAGGCAAGCAAGGTGGCCCTGCAGCCGGGCGCGCTGTGGTCGGAAGCCAGCCGCGGCACGAACGCCATCGGCACGGCGCTGGCCGACGGCAAACCCACGCTGGTCCATGGCTCCGAGCATTACCTCCAGGCCAACCAGTTCCTCACCTGCTCATGTGCGCCGATCTTCGATCCGTACGGCGCCACCGTCGGTGCGCTGGATGTGACGGGCGATCATCGTGGCTTCCACAAGCACACCATGGCGCTGGTGCGCATGTCGGCGCAGATGATCGAGAACCAGTTGTTTGCCAACACGTTCCAGGACGTGGTCTGCATCCACTTTCACTCGCGCCCGGAATTCATCGGCACGCTGGTCGAAGGCATTGCGGCCTTCACGCCGGCGGGGCGCTTCCTGTCGGCCAACCGCAGCGGCGAATTCCAGCTCGGCCTGTCGATCCGCGCGCTGCATGCCCATACGTTTTCGTCGCTGTTTGGGCTGTCGATGTCGCAGCTGATCGACCGCGAACGCACCGCCGCAGCAGGCATCGTGCAGCTGCAGCTGCCCAGCGGTGTGAAGGTGTTTGCGCGCGTGGAATGGAAGCAGCTGGCCAACCGCATGGTGGGCGGCGCGATGGGCGCCGATCTCTCCGCCGACCGCGACAGCACCCCGCGCCGGGCCTACATCGAGCCGCCCCGGCAGCCAGCCAGCCTCGAAGCGCTGGACACCGGCGACGCGCAGATCCAGACCGTGATCGGCAAGCTGCGCAAGGTCATCGGCAAGGACATCCCGGTCATGGTCCTCGGCGAAACCGGCACCGGCAAGGAACTGCTTGCGCGCGCCATCCACGCCGACAGCCCGCGCCACGCCGGCCCCTTCATCGCCGTGAATTGCGCGTCGATTCCGGAAGCGCTGATTGAATCCGAACTGTTCGGCTACGAAGAAGGCGCCTTTACCGGCGCGCGCAAGAAGGGCGGCATCGGCAAGATGGTGCTGGCCAATGGCGGCACGCTGTTCCTCGACGAGATCGGCGACATGCCGCTGCACCTGCAGGCCCGCCTGCTGCGGGCGCTGCAAGAGCGCGCGGTGTCGCCGCTGGGCAGCAACAAGCTGATCCAGGTGGATGTAACGGTCGTATGCGCGACCCACCGCAACATGCGCGAGATGGTGGCCAGCGGGCAGTTCCGCGAAGACCTGTACTACCGCCTGAACGGGCTGGTCGTGCGGCTGCCCGCATTGCGCGAGCGCACCGACCTCGACGTGGTGGCCGACAAGCTGCTGAAACTCGAACAGGCCGACGCGCCGCCCATCAGCGAAGCCGTCATGCAGATGTTCCGCAGCTATCACTGGCCCGGCAACATCCGCCAGCTCGGCAATCTGCTGCGCACCGCCCGGCTGATGGCGGAAGGCGCGCCGGAGATCACCGAAGACCATCTGCCTGACGATTTTCTTGAAGACTGGCAGGCGCGGCATGGCGACCAGCCGGCTGCGAACGTGGCAGGGGCAGGCGCGGTGGCAGCGGCTGCGCCGCCTGTCGCTGAAACCGTTGGCGGCACGCAGCCCAAGCGGCTGGCCGACGTGGAGAGCATGGCCATCATGGCGGCCGTGAAGGCGCACAACGGCAACATCTCCGCCGCGGCGAAGGCGCTCGGCATTTCGCGCAACACGATCTACCGCAGGATCGACGAAGCCGGCGGCTTGCCCTCAGACACCGACTGACCACGCCGACGCACGGATGGCAGCGGCCAGCGCCTTCGCCATCTCCCCCACTGCGAGGTGCCCGCCGGGCACCCACACCAGCCGCGCATGCGGATTCGCTGCAGACAACCGCAGCGCATTGCCGGGTCGGCAAACGTTGTCTTTGCGCCCATGCAGCAGCGTGACGGGCAATCCCCTCGCACCGATGCGCGCAGCCGCCAGCAGCAACGCAGATTTCCCGAGCCCCGCCCGCCGATACAGGTAATGCGCCTGCAGCTGGTACTTGCGCACCAACCCCAGCTGCTCGGGCCGCGTCTGGCGACGTGCCTGCGGACGCAATCCCAACAGCCGCTGTTCCGCGCGCTGCCACGCCCGGGCGATGTTCAATTTCTGAACAGTTGTCCCAAGCTGCAACATGTCTGTTGCAACGAGAAGGCGACCGCGGGCCGCGGGAAAACCCTCGCGTCGCGCACCGACGTGTCGCAAGAGATCACGACCTGCACCGCGCGCGTTGAACAGCGCCTGCACATCGTCGAAACCGGTGAGGAAAGCGCCGCGCAGCACCAGCGCCGATACGGCATCGGGAAAACGATCGGCATAGGCCAATGCCAGCGCTGCGCCCCATGACCCGCCGACCACGCCCCAGCGCGCAATGCCGAGCGCAATGCGCAGTTGCTCGAGATCCGCCAGCAGCGCCGTCACCGTGTTGCGCCGTAGCGAGCCGGCCGGTCGCGAGCGTCCGGCACCGCGCTGGTCCGGGAGCACCGCGCGATGCCGCAGCGGATCGAACCAGGCCGCCATCGACGGCACGCAGCCGCTGCCCGGGCCGCCATGCAGCACCAGCCACGGTTCACCGCTGTCGGGCCCGCATTGGCGCACATGCAGGCAGTGGCCGTCCGGCGTGCGGAGGTTGAAGCCGACGGAGGTGGCCGGCCAGTCGGAAGTGGGCATGGATGTTGCCTTGATGACGATGCGGCAGCGCCGGGCAAACGCCTGCGCAACCGCTGAACACCGCAGTGCACTCACTAACTATGCCAACCCTCAAGGAGGAGACATGAACTGGACGACGCCCGCCTATACCGAACTGCGACTCGGGTTCGAGATCACCATGTACATCGCCAACCGCTGATGCTGCACGGCTGAGCACGCAAGGCTCCACGAACCCGCCGGTTCTTCACGGCGGGTTTTTTTTCGGCTCGCTGTGCGCGTGCATTAGCGCTATCCCCTGGCCGACTTCTTGCTCAATCCGCCCGACACGTTGGATTTGCATCATGACCATACTCAGGGTTCTCGGTTCGGCCGCCGGCGGCGGCTTCCCACAGTGGAACTGCAACTGTCGCAACTGCGACGGTGTGCGGCGCGGCACCGTGCGGGCCACCCCGCGCACGCAGTCTTCCATCGCGCTGGGCGACGGCCAGCACAACTGGATCGTGGTGAATGCCTCGCCGGACATCCTTGCGCAGCTGCGCAGTTCGCCGGCGCTGCAACCGGCACGCACGCCGCGCGATACGGGCATCGTGGGCGTGATGCTGATGGATGCGCAGATCGACCACGTAACCGGTCTGCTGATGCTGCGCGAGCATCGCCAGGCGCTGCCCGTCTATGCCAGTGCCGCGGTCATCAGCGATCTGTCGACTGCCTTCCCGCTCACGCGCATGCTGTCGCACTACTGCGGGCTCGACACGCGCGCGCTGGCGCTGGACGGCACGGCGTTTTCGGTGCCGCCACTCGACGACGTGGCGTTGACGGCGATCCCGCTGGAGAGCAAGGCACCACCCTACTCGCCCAGCCGCAACGCGCGCCGCGTGGGCGACAACATCGGTTTGCGCATCGTCGATCGCAAGAGCGGCCGGCGTGCGTTCTACGCGCCCGGTCTCGCGCGCGTCGAACCGCATGTCTTCGACGAACTAGGCGCGGCTGACGTGGTGCTGGTGGACGGCACCTGCTGGCAAGACGACGAGATGCTCGCCCTCGGTTTTTCCACCAAGACCGCAGCCGACATGGGCCACCTCGCGCAATCCGGCCCCGGCGGCATGATCGACGTGCTCGACCAGCTGCCGGCCACGCGCAAGGTGCTGATCCACATCAACAACACCAACCCGATCCTCGATGAAGATTCGCCGCAGCGCCGGGAGCTGGAGGCGCACGGCATCGAGGTGGCTTACGACGGCATGGAAATCTCGCTATGACACACCCTGTTGCCTGGACCGCCGAAGAGTTCGAAGCACGGCTGCGCGCGAAGCAGGCGGGCTATCACATTCATCATCCGTTCAACCTGCGCATGCGCGCGGGTGAATGCACGCCAGAGGAAATCCGCACCTGGGTGGCGAACCGTTTCTACTATCAGGTCAACATTCCTCTCAAGGATGCGGCCATCCTGTCCAACTGCCCCGACCGGGCAACGCGGCGCGAGTGGATCGTCCGCATCCATGACCACGACGGCGACGACGCGCGGCCGGGCGGCATCGAGAGTTGGGTGCGCTTAGGCGTTGCCGTGGGCCTGACGCGCGACGCGCTGTGGTCTCACCGGCATCTGCTGCCGGGCGTGCGCTTTGCGGTGGATGCGTATGTGAACTTTGCGCGCCGCGCGCCGTGGCAGGAGGCGGTGTGCTCATCGCTCACGGAGATGTTCGCGCCGGACATCCACAAGGAACGGCTGGCCGGCTGGCCCGACCACTACCCGTGGGTGCAGCCTGACGGGCTGGCGTACTTCCGCTCGCGCATTCCGCTGGCCTCGCGCGACGTCGAGCACGGCCTGCGCGTGACACTCGACTACTTCCGCACGCCCGAGCAGCAACAGCGCGCGCTGGACATCCTGCAGTTCAAGCTCGACATCCTCTGGTCGATGCTCGATGCCATCCAACAGGCCCACGCCCATGAACCCGCCCTTGTCTGATCCTGCCCACCCCACGCTGCACCGGACCTTCCGGCTGCAATGGGAAGACATGCAGCAAAGCTGGGTGCTGCTGTATCCCGAGGGCATGGTCACGCTCAATGACAGCGCCGCCGCGATCCTGCAGCGCTGCGACGGTGCGCATACCCTCGACATGCTGATCGACGACCTGCAATCCGCCTTTGGCGTGCAGGGCATCGCTCCGGAGGTCCACGCCTTTGTCAAACATGCATTCGAACGCGGCTGGCTCGTTTGAAGCCGGATCGCTGCTGGCACCCGCGGCGACGCCCATGCCCGGGCCGCCGCTCTGGCTGCTGGCCGAGCTGACCTATCGCTGCCCGCTGCATTGCGCCTTCTGCTCCAACCCGGTCGACTACACGCGGCACGATCAGGAACTCACCACCGAGCAGTGGTGCGATGTGTTCACGCAGGCACGGGCGCTGGGCGCGGTGCAGCTGGGGCTGTCGGGCGGCGAACCGCTGTTGCGCAAGGATCTCGAAAGGCTGGTCGCGCATGCGCATGGGCTCGGGTTCTACGTGAACCTCGTGACGTCGGGGGTGGGGCTGACCGATGGGCGGCTTGGCGCATTGCGCGCGGCGGGGCTCGACCATATCCAGCTGTCGTTCCAGGACTCCACGCGCGAGCTGAATGACTTTCTCTCCAGCACGCGCACCTTTGACCTGAAGCGCCGCGTGGCGGACCTGATCAAGGCCCACGGCTATCCGATGGTGATGAACTGCGTGATGCACCGGCACAACCTGCCGCACATCGGCGCCATCATCGACATGGCGCTGGAGATCGGCGCTGAATACCTGGAGCTTGCCAACACGCAGTACTACGGCTGGGCTTGGGAGAACCGCCTGGCGCTGATGCCGACCCTGGAGCAACTGCGCGATGCCGAAGCGGTGGTGAACGACTACCGCACCCGCATCGGCAGCCGATGCCAGTTGCTCTACGTCGTGCCCGACTACTTCGAGCAGCGCCCGAAGAAGTGCATGAACGGCTGGGGTACGACGTTTCTCGGCATTGCGCCGGATGGCGTTACGCTGCCCTGCCACTCTGCGCGCATGCTGCCCGGGCTGGAATTGCCCAACGTGCTCAGCCAGCCGCTGCGCGACATCTGGCGAAGCAGCGACGCCTTTCAGCGCTTTCGCGGCACGCATTGGATGCCCGAGCCGTGCCAGTCGTGCGAGTCGCGCGAGGAAGACGCAGGCGGCTGCCGGTGTCAGGCCTATCTGCTGACGGGCGATGCGACGCGCACCGACCCGGTGTGTGGCAAATCGGCAGATCGCGGCACGCTGCAGACGGTGGTGCTGCAAGGCCGGATGGCCGCGATGAACGGGTTCGGGCACATGCGCGACACCCGCACCGGCGAAGTCCCCATCGTGTTTCGCACGGATGCCAACTCGCGCCGGCTCACGCGGCCATAGAACGCAATCCCGGAAAAGAGAAAGGGCCGGTCAATGCCGGCCCTTTTTTCCTGGCGAACACCGCAGAAACTCAGGAGCCCGTACTCAACACCCAGGTCACGAGTTGCTTTGCTTCGTCTTCCTTGAGGTTGGGATGCGGGGGCATCGGGATGCGGCCCCACGCGCCCTTGCCGCCTTCACGGACTTTTTGCGCCAGTCTGGCTGGCGCATCGGCATCGCCCTTGTATTTGGCGGCCACGTCGGCAAAGGCCGGGCCGACGATCTTGGCATGCATGCTGTGGCACGAAAAGCAACCGCTCTTGTCTGCCAGGGCCTGCATGTCGGGCGCAGCGTGGGCGGGCGCCGCGCCGATTGCTGCAGACACGACGGCCAGCAGCGAGAACACTCCATTACGCATCATCACGATCTGAAACTCCTTGAAGCTGTGCGAGAGGCTGCGCGCCGCACGGGGCGCACAGCACTCCACCACGCACGTCAGTTCTTGTGCAGCTTGAAGACCCAAACCGAACCGCCCTGCTCCAGGAAGTTCACGCGCTTGGCCACTTCACCGCCCCACAGCGGCACTGCACCGCCCCAACCCGACACCACGGCCACGAACTGTTCGCCCTTGTCTTCCCAGGTGACGGGCGGCGCGACGATGCCGCTGCCGGTCTGGAACTGCCACAGCTCCTTGCCGGTCTTGGCATCGGCCGCCTTCAGATAGCCTTCGGGCGTGCCCCAGAACACCAGGCCGCCGGCAGTCGTCATCACACCGCCCCACAGCGGCGCGTTGTTCTTGATCTGCCATTCGATCTTGCCGGTCTTCGGGTTGATCGCGCGCAGTGCGCCGATGTAATCCTCATTGAGCGGCTTGATGGTGAAGCCGGCACCCAGGTAGGCCGCGCCCTTCTTGTAGCTGACGGGCTCGTTCCAGATGTCCATGCCCCATTCGTTGGCGGGCACGTAGAACAGGCCGGTTTGCGGGCTGTACGCCATCGGCATCTGGTTCTTGCCGCCCAGGAAGCCGGGCTCGGCAAACACCGACTTGCCCTTCTTCTCTTCACCCGCAGCTTCGGCCGGATCGCCGGGGCGGTGGTCCGACGCGTAGTTCGGGCGGCCGGTCTTGAGGTCGATGCCGGTTGCCCAGTTGACCTTCACGAAGGGGAACGCGTTGAGCAGCTTGCCCGTCTTGGCGTCGTTCACATAGAAGAAGCCGTTGCGGTCAGCCTTGCCACCGACGCGCTTGCCGTCCATGTCGAACGTCACGAACTCGTTCACGCCGTCGAAATCCCAGCCGTCGTTCGGGGTGTTCTGGTAGTGCCAGACGATCTTGCCAGTGTCCGGATCGATGGCCAGCGTGGACGACGAATACAGATTGTCGCCCTTGCGCAGATGGCTGTTCCACGGGCCGGGGTTGCCGGTGCCGAAGTAGACCAGGTTGGTCTGCGGGTCATACGTGCCGCCCAGCCACGTCGATGCGCCACCGGTCTTCCAGGTCTCGCCGGGCCAGCTCGCGTTGAGCGTGCCCGTCATGCCGTTCTCGGTCTTGTTGCCGTCCTTGTCGTACTTGTAGCCCATGTGGCCTTCGACCGTCGGCCGCGACCAGATCAGCTGGCCGGTCTTGGCGTCGCGCGCCTCCACACGGCCCACTACCCCAAACTCGCCGCCCGACACGCCGGTCAGCACCATCCCTTTCACGATCAGCGGTGCAGCGGTGGTCGAATAGCCGGCAGCGTAGTCATCGATCTTCTCTTTCCAGACGATCTTGCCGGTGTCCTGATTGAGCGCGATCAGCTGCGCATCCAGCGTGGAGAAGATGACGAGGTTGTCATACAGCGCAGCGCCACGATTGACCACGTCGCAGCACGGCATGATGCCTTCGGGCAGACGCTGCTCGTACTTCCACAGCTTCGTGCCGGTCTTCAGGTCGATCGCATAGATGCGCGAGTACGACGCGGTGACGAACATCTTGCCGTTGTAGATCAGCGGCTGGGCTTCCTGCCCGCGCTGCTTCTCACCGCCAAACGAAAACGACCATGCCGGCACTAGCTGGCTGACATTCTTCGTGTTGATCTTGGTGAGCGTCGAGAAGCGCTGCCCTTGCGTACCCATGCCCCAGGTCAGCACGTCGTTCGACGATTTCGCGTCGTTCGCGATCATGGCGTCGGTAACGGGGGGCGTTGCCGCGTGCACGGCAACACTTGCTGCCGCCATGGCAGCCGCAAGTGCAATCACTCGTAGTGTCCTCATTCTTGTCTCCTCTACCTTTCTTTATGGTCCAGGTCCGGCAGTGTGATGTCACACCGGTCGGACTCAGGGCAAATCCCGTGCCATCGAAAAACGCCGTGAAACCGCGGTTTCAGGCGACTTGCAGCGCGGTGTTGCGTGCCATACCGCAACACATCGTTTGTTCTGTTGCGAAATGGAGCAACGCAATGCATGCAGCCCGCGCAGCTTTACAGCGCGCGCGTGCGCCGGCCCGGCAACATGCGCTGCACGCAGCGCTGCGCATCGAACCACTGATGCTTGATCACCCCCGCAACGTGGAACGCCACCAGGCAGAGCAGCAGATCGGCCGTCGTGCTGTGCACCGTGTAGAACATGTGCTGCAGTGCGCTGTCGACCCAGCCCCAGCGCGGCAGCGGCACACCCCAGAAACGCGTTCCGTATGCATTGAACGAAGACCCGAGATAGCCCGACAACGGCATGACCACCATGCACATGTAAAGCAGGCGGTGGGTGATGCGCGCCAGCTCCGTCTCCCAGCAGTGCAGCCCCGGAATGGCCGGTGGCGCAGCGCGGCGGACACGCACAACCACGCGCCACGCGATCACCAGCGCCGCCGTCAGCCCGAGCGATTTATGCAGATTCACCAAGGCCGCCTTCCCCGGCGCGCCCTTGGCGAGACCGGTCATGTAGAAGCCCAGCGCGAACAGGCTGCCTAACAGCAAGGCGCTCACCCAATGCAAGGCGATCGGCAGGCCCGCGTAGACGGGTGGATCAGCGCGGCGCATCGAGGCTGCCCACCGAGGTTGGATACGTCACCACGCCCCAGGGCAGCTTGTAGCCCGGCAGCGTATCGACGACCTCTCGCGTCTGCGAATCGATCACCTGCACCGTGTTCGAGCGGCCGCAGGCAAGCAGCAGCTTCTGGCCGCCCGGCGTGAAACTGAAATGCCAGCAACGCTTGCCGACCGGAATGGTGGCGACCGGCGCAAACGTGCGGCCATCGAACACCTGCAGCTGGTCTGCGCGGCTGGCGGCCACCCAGAGATATCGGCCCTCTCGATCAAACGCGACACCGTACGGGCCCTGGCCCGTCGGCACGGTCTTGATCGGGTTGAAACCTGCATCCAGCAATAACAGGTTGTTCGAATTTTCCAGCGTCACCACATAGGTCTTTCCGTCCGGCGCGATCTTGATGCCGCGCGGCCGATTGCCGAACGGTGCAACATCCACCCGCCGGATCTGCTTGAGCGTCGACAGTTCATAAACGCCGACCGTGTTGTCGCCCTCATTGGCGACCAGCAGCAACGTGCCGGCCGGTGAAAACTCGATGGCTTCAGTCTCGCGCGCGGCCTTGATGCGGCCGACCACCACCCACTGGTTGAGATCGATGATCGCAACTTCAGCGGGGGCTTCGTCCTTCTCATCGTCCCCTTCTTTCTTGCCTGGGTTGTTCTTGCCCCGCGGCCCGCCTTCCGAGGATGGCTCGTACGTGACGAACGCCCGGCGGCCGTCGGGCGAGATGCGCATGAACTCAACGTTCCTGCCGACCGCGATGCGCTTGACCTCCTTGCGCGTGGCCGTGTCGACCACGGACACATCGGCACTGCCCTGGTTGGCCGTCAGCAACCAGCGGCCGTCGGGCGTGACAGCAAGGCCGCGCGGGTCCATGCCCACGGCAATCTCGTCGAGCCGTTTGAGCGTGTGTGCGTTCAGCACCGTGACGCCACCGCCCTGATTGGTGACATAGGCGACGGGGTCCGGAACCACAGCAACTGCCTGGAGCGTCGATACCCAGCCCACGCAGAGCAGCGTGGCGATCCGGAGGTAAAAGGTCAGTGCGTTCATGATGGTCTCTTCTGAGGGGCTCAGTCCGCGTCGGCACCTGCGGTTTTGCCTCCGAACGAATACGTCAGGCCAATCCAGATCGCGCGCGGCGATGCCGGCGTCATGAACTGCTGCGTCGCGAGCGTGTAGATGCTCCGCATGCCCGACAGGCCGTACGTGGAATAGCGCTTGTTGAACAGGTTGCTGATGTACGCCGAAATCTCGAGATGTTTCGTCGGCTTGTAATGCAGGTTCAGATTGACGAGGCCGTAGCCCGGCACCTCGCCGTTCGGGTCGGCATTGCTTTCGTTGCCGTGCGCGATCTGCTTGCTGACGAGGATCACGTTCCCGCCCATCGACAGGTTCGGGCTGAAGGCGTACGACGCGCCGAGCTTGAGCGTCTTCGCGGGGATGCCCGGGATCTTGTTGCCGCTGACGACGTTCTGGCCGCTGGCGGTGGTGAATGCCGACTTGTAGATCGCGTCGACATAACCGAAGTTGGCCGACAGCGACCACTTGTCGATCTTCGTGCTGGCGCCAAGTTCAAAGCCGCGCCGCTCCGTCTTGCCGACGTTGGCAAAGTAGCCATACGTGTTTGATGTGGCGATGAACTGGATGTCATTGCTGAGGCGCGAGTCGTAGACCGACGCGCTCCAGTAGGTCGACTTGCCCAGCTTGCCGCGGCCGCCGAACTCGATGGTCTTGGCCACCACGGCCTTCAGGTCCGGATCGCCGTTGAACCCCGTGGGAAGCGAGCAAGGGCTGTTCGGATCGGCGCACGACAACTCGATCGATGTCGGTGCGCGCATCGATTCGCTGTAGCTGCCGAAGATGCCCTGCCCCGCGCCCAGGTCGTAGTTGAACCCGAGCGCCGGGTTGAACCGGTGATAGCGGTGTGAGCCTGCCAGGCTGTTGGTTTCCGGTCCGGCCACCGCCCCGGACGGGACACCGTTCGGGGCCGCTGCTGCGCCCGATCCCGCGTTCGAATACCGATACGCGTTGGCGTAACCGGGGTTGTAGTACGACACGCCCGAGACTTCGTCTGTCCAGGAATAGCCGCCGTCTTCGTTCAGGTACCGGTTGTTGGCGCCGCCCTGGTTGAGCGTGGTGTAGTTGAAGCTGCCCGATGCAGTCACGCTCAGCTTTTCCGTCACGCTCAACGTATCGGTGAAGTACAGGCTGAAGTTGTTGACGTTGGACGACAGGTTGACCGCGCCGATGACGTTGCTGCCAGTGAACAATGCCGGATTCGACGCCGAAGGTGCCGATCCATTGGCGGTGAATCCGTACGCGTGATTGGGCGTCACCACGGTCTGATAGTCGAACAACCGTGCCAGATAGGTGGTCTGGTCGTACGTGATGCGCGAATGGTCGAGCGCACCACCGAAGGTGAACGTATTGTTGCGTCCCGCCAGTTGGCTGAAGTTCGACCACTGCAGGGACGTACCCACCGTGTCTTCATGCGTAGCCGAGTCGACGACGCTCGTGTTGATGGCGTTGGTCCAGCGGCCGTAGCCGAGCGCCAGCGCATTGGCACCCGTCACGGCATTCACGGCCGTGCCATTGGGCGCCTTGTTCGCGCACTTGTACGTGGTGATGCCGCCAGCGGTGGTCGTTGCCAGCGAGCCGTCGTCGTTGAAGCAGCCGTCGTCGAGCTGCGCATTGCTGTTGACGTTGTGAAGGCTGGCCTTGCGGTAGTAGACGCTGCCGGCCAGCTGGTTGGTGTCGTTCAGCCAATGGCTGCCCTTCAGGTTCAGCAGCGCCATCCGGTTTGAGATGGTGTCGGGCCACGTATAGGCGGCACTGCGGTTGGCCATCATGTCCATCGGCAACGACTGCGTGCCGCTCAGCGACGTATCAGCAAGTGCGGCCGACAGCTCCAGCTGGGTAGCGCCGTCGTTGCCGTGCCACCGCGCTTTTCCATACAGTTGCTTGACGTTCGAACCCGAGTGATCGCGAAAGCCGTCTTGCCGGTCGACGTTGCCGGCGACGAAGTAATCGGTGCCGTGAGCCTTGTCGACGATGCCCGTCTCGAAGCTCAGCGCACGGCGGCCAAACGACCCGCCCAGCGCCTCGATCGACGTGCCGGCGTTGTCCTTGCCGTTCTTCGTGTTGACGACCAGCGCGCCGCCCAGTGTGTTGAGGCCGAACATCGGATTGGAGCCGGGCAGGATGTTGACGCTGGACATCGCGTTCATCGGAATCAGATCCCAGTTCACGATGGAGCCGAAGGGCTCGTTCATCCGCACGCCGTCAAAGTAGACCGACACCCCAATGGGCACGCCCAGCAGCGACGACACCTGAAAGCCGCGGTAGTTGATGTCGTTCTGGTACGGATTACCCGACCCGTTGCTGATGCTCACCTGACCCAGGTTGTCGTTCAGCAGGTCGGCGAGGTTCGAGTTGCGTTGCTCGCGCGCATCCTTCGCGCTCACGCGCTGCGCATTGGCAGGAAACTGCGACAGCGGCACGCCAATGCTGTCGATCGGGGTAGAGCCGACGACCTGCGCGGTCGGCAATGCCACCGCCACGATCTGGTCTTCCGCCAACGCGGGCGAGCAAAACCCCACGGCAGCGAGCGCAGCGACCCCGCCAGCAAGGCGCGGCGCGGCATTGCGCGCACGGCGGGCGCCCGTCCCCCAACGGCTGGTATTCGAATGCACGAAGTGTCTCCCTGATGTTCTCACTCGCGGTTCTCGGGGCGCAGGTCTCAATGACGCATCCAGAGAACTGGCGTGGCGGTGGCTAATCCCGGCCGGGAATCAGCGGCAATGGGGAAGACACCTGCGCGCGTTGCGGCAGGGCAAATGGTTGGCGCACGGCCATGTCTCCTCTTCTATTTTTTGCCTGCGGGGTCGTTGCCTCGCAGGTCAGCGGCTGGCGCGCGGGTGTCGATGACCGTGCGCCAGCCGTCCTGCTACACCATCAGAAGAAGCCCAGCGGCTTGGTGTCGTAGCTCACCAGCAGGTTTTTGGTCTGCTGGTAGTGGTCGAGCATCATCTTGTGGGTCTCGCGGCCCACGCCCGACTTCTTGTAGCCGCCAAACGCCGCGTGCGCCGGATACAGGTGATAGCAGTTCGTCCACACGCGCCCCGCCTTGATGGCGCGGCCCACGCGGTAGGCGCGGTTGATGTCGCGCGTCCACACGCCGGCGCCCAGGCCGAAGTCGGTGTCGTTGGCAATCTGCAGCGCCTGCGCTTCGTCCTTGAAGGTCGTCACGGCAATGACCGGGCCGAAGATCTCTTCCTGGAACACACGCATGCTGTTGTCACCCTTGAGCAGCGTCGGTTTGATGTAGTAACCCTTCGACAGATTGCCGGGCAGCACTTCCACATCGCCGCCGACCAGGCATTCGGCGCCTTCCTCCTGCGCAATCTCCAGGTAGCTGCGGATCTTGTAGAACTGCTGCTCCGAAGCCTGCGCGCCGACCATCGTGTCGGTGTCGAGCGGGTCACCGCGCTTGATGGCGGCCACCTTGGTCATCACCGCATCCATGAAGCGGCTGTAGATGGATTCCTGCACCAGCGCGCGCGACGGGCACGTGCACACCTCGCCCTGGTTGAAGAAGCCCAGCACCAGGCCTTCGGCGGCCTTTTCGATGAAGCTCGGCTCGGCCTGCATGATGTCTTCGAAGTAGATGTTGGGCGACTTGCCGCCCAGCTCCACCGTCGACGGAATGATGTTTTCGGCCGCGCACTTCATGATGTGCGAGCCGACCGGCGTCGAGCCCGTAAAGGCGATCTTGGCGATGCGCTTGCTGGTGGCGAGTGCCTCGCCAGCTTCCTTGCCGTAGCCGTGCACGACGTTGAGCACGCCCGCCGGCAGCAGGTCGCCAATCAGCTCCATCAGCACGCAGATGCCCAGCGGCGTCTGCTCGGCGGGCTTGAGCACCACGCAGTTGCCGGCAGCCAGTGCGGGCGCCAGCTTCCATGCGGCCATCAGCAGCGGGAAGTTCCACGGGATGATCTGGCCGACCACGCCCAGCGGCTCGTGGATGTGATACGCCACGGTGTGCTCGTTGATCTCGGCAGCGGAGCCTTCCTGCGCGCGGATGCAGCCGGCGAAGTAGCGGAAGTGGTCCACGGCCAGCGGGATGTCGGCATTCAGCGTTTCGCGCACGGGCTTGCCGTTGTCCCACGTTTCGGTCACGGCCAGCAGTTCGAGGTTCTGCTCGATGCGGTCGGCGATCTTCAGCAGGATCAGCGAGCGGTCCTGCACCGAGGTGCGGCCCCAGGCGTCAGCAGCGGCGTGCGCGGCGTCGAGCGCGCGGTCGATGTCTTCCGCGGTGGAGCGCGGGAACTCGCCGATCACCTCGCCCGTCACTGGGGTCGTGTTGGTGAAGTACTGGCCCTTGACCGGCGACACGAACTCGCCACCGATGAAATTGCCATAGCGCGGCTTGAACGAAACGATGGCGCCGGGGGTGCCGGGATGAGCGTAACGCATGGGTTGTCTCCTGATGTTTGAGTGATGACCGCAGCGTCGTTGTCTGCGCTGTGTCCGGTCGTCATCTGCAAAACCCGGGCCATCCCCTGAAGCGGATGTGGCGTCCTCTCCAGATCGGCAGTTCACCCCGGCCGGCTTGCCGGACTGCTCCAGAATGGAACAGCCGGTGTTGCAAAGCGCAACGCCCCATCGCCTGAACAACGGGCGGCCCCGCGTGCGAACACGCTGCACGCATGGCACGACTTTCGCGGTGCGAGCCTTTCATCCGAACTTCCACGCCATACGATGAGAACGGCTCCCCTTCATGCTGCTGCCGCGCTGGCCGTGGCGTGTCTGTCATCGCAGGCCTGCGCCGATACGAACGTCGACCCTGCAGGCTCGCCGCTGTGGCCGACGATTCGTCAGGAAGTGTTTGGCCCAGCGCGGACGACGTTCGACAACCGCATCAGGATCACCGGGCCCGCATTTGCAGAAGACCCGATGCAGGTGCCGATTGCGTTTGATGCGTCGGCGCTCGGCAAGGTGGAACGCATCATCGTCGTGGTCGATCGCAACCCGATCCGCAAGGTGCTGGAATTCACGCCGATGCGTGCACGGCCGGCGCTGTCGTTCCGGTTCAAGCTGCAGGAAGCGTCGGCGCTGCGCGTGGCGGCGCGTACGCAGGACGGTGTCTGGCATGTCGGTACGTTGCAGGTGGACGCCACCGGCGGCGGCTGCACGCTGCCGGGCGCCACACGCCAGAACGCCACCTGGAGCACCACGCTGAACCAGGTCGAGTCGCGCGTGTTTCCGGGGTTCAACGGTGCAGGCAGCCGCATCCGCGTGCGCGTGATGCATCCGATGGACACCGGCCTGGTGGCGGGCATTCCGTCGTTCCATATCGAGCAGCTCAACCTGCTCGATGCCAAGCGCCAGCCCATGCTTGAACTCGCGCTGTACGAGCCCGTCGCCGAGAACCCGATCTTCTCGTTCGATATGGATGGCCCCGTTGAACGCGGCATCAGCGTCGCCGGCGTCGACAACAACGGCAACCGCATCCGCGCACAGGTGACACGATGAGCCGACGCCACCCACGGTTGGGCCTCCTGCTGTGTCTTGCAATGTTGAGTGCCCTCGCACGTGCGGCGGGCCCCGACTACCACCTCGTACCGCGCGCGGTTGCGGCGGACGTCTGGGTGCTGGAAGGCGCCAACGCGGATTTTTCTGCGCGCAACGGCTGCAACATCATCAACACCGGCTTCATTGATACAGGCGACGGCGTGCTCGTCATCAATACCGGGCCTTCGATGCAGTACGGCGAGCAGCAGCGCGAAGCCATTCGCACGGTCACATCGGCGCCGGTGCGCTGGGTATTGAACCTGAACCTGCACCCCGACTATTTCTTCGGCAACCAGGCCTATGCGGATGTCGGCGCGCAAGCGCTACCCGGCACCATCGCCGGTGCGCAACGCGAGGGCGCGGCCTATGCCGACAATCTCTACCGCATCTGCGGTGCGTGGATGCAGAACACGGTATCGACACCGCCCGGCACGCCATTGAGCCCCGGAGCACGCACCATGGGGCGCCATCGCATCGACCTGATCCGCCTCGACGGACATACCGATGACGACCTCGTAGTTGTGGACCGGACGAGCGGTGTGGTCTTCGCTGGCGGCATTGCCTTTCGCGACCGGATTCCCACCACGCCGCACGCCAACATTGCGCATTGGCTGGCGAGTCTCGACCGGCTGCAGAAGATCGTTGCCGACAGCGGCGCGCGCGTGTTGATTCCGAGCCACGGGCCCGCGCTGGGCAACGCAGACGCCATCGCCCAGACACGTCAGTACCTGCAGTGGCTCGATGCCCGCATGCGCCGCGCGGCAACCGAAGGACGCGACCTGGCCGAGGTGATTGCGATGCCGGTAGATGCACCCTACGCGCAGTGGGGTGGCATGCCCGCGGAGTACACGCGCAACGTGACCCGCTTCTACCCCGGCTACGAGCACGCCGCCCTGGCGCCCTGACATGGCGCCAGACCCCGCCCGGCGACGCTGGATGCGCATCATGCTCGCGACCTTGATCACCCCGGCGCCGACGGTGTCTGCGGCACCCGCACGTGTCACGCTGGCGCGCCTGCAGGACGGCCTGTACGCCGCGCGCGCTGCCAACGCAGAAGCCTCACGCGCGAATGCCGGAGAAGTCGTGCCCACGCTGGTACACACCACCGGCAACGGCGTACTCGTGGTCGACCCTGGCCCGCACGCGCGATGGGGACACCAACTGATCGCGGCCATCCGGCACATCACGGCCGAGCCCATTCGCTGGGTCATCAACACGCACGCGCATCCCGAGCATGTGCTGGCCAACGCCGCATTCGCACAACTGCAGCCGCGCCCGGCCTTCCTGGCGTCCGCCGCCACGGCTGACCTCATGCGGCAGCGTTGCGAAACCTGTTTGGGGCGGCTGACCACCCTGCTCGGTGCGCGCGTCATGCATGAAACGCAGATCGTCTATCCAGAACCCGCATTGCGCGATGGCGATTGGCTGCACACCGGCAAGACGGCGTGGCAAGTGCACCTCTACACAGCAGCACACAGCGCATCCGACACGGTGCTGTACGCGCCGCAGCGTGGGGTGCTGTGCACGGGCGGCCTGGCATATCGGCAGCGCATTCCGGACCTGCAGGAGGGCTCTCTGGTCGGGTGGCAGCGCGCGCTGCATGCGCTGGAGCAACTGCCCGCCCACATCGTCGTCGGCACCGCCATTGGCACGCCTGCGCAGATGCTGCGCCCGACCTTGTCGTATCTCGACATGCTGGGCAGCACGATCACGCGCGCCATTGAAGCCGGCGGCGACGCGGCCCGCGCGCTCGACTACGCTCCGGGCGACACCTATCGCGACTGGCGCAACTTCCACCCGCGCCATGCGCTGAACGTCGGACGTGCGTGGCGCGAGCTTGAAGATCGCTGGATGCAAAGCGCGCCGAGCGCCTGATCGCGGCTGCTCCATTGCGGAACAGACCGCGGACAAGTGTTGCGCCGACTGTCCCGCCACGCCACATCGCCCGCATCGGCGCACGTGTCGCAAACGTTAATCAACGGCATGCAACTCCTCGCAATACCCAGCGAACGCCGTGGTACGCATATTGCAAAGTCCCGCCGGCGTTGAGCGCGCCCCCGCGTGTTTGGCGCCCACACCGCATGCGTCCGAGCCCATTCAATGGACGCATCAGACAACGACAATACGGAGACAACATGCAGAACTCACGCCTTCGACCCGGCGTCCTGACCGCCATCGCAACCGCACTCGGCTGTGCAGCGGGTGGCGCCATCGCACAATCGTCGGTCACCATATACGGCACCGTCGATGCCGGACTTCAGTATCAAAACCGCAGTGCGGCCGGCGGCAGCATCACCGAAATGCATTCGGGCGGCATCAGCCCGAGCATCTGGGGCCTCAAGGGCTCGGAAGACCTGGGCAGCGGGCTGAAGGCGAACTTCAACCTCGAAGGGCATTTCAGCAGCGACACCGGCACGCTCACCACCGGCCCGGGCTTCAGCTCAGAGCTGTTCCGCCGGCAAGCCAACGTCGGCCTGAGCGGCAACTGGGGCGCGATCACGCTGGGGCGCCAATACAGCCCAGCCCTCATCGGCACGATCGGCACGGAAGCGCGCGGCTTCAAGGAGCAGTTCTCGAACCTGTACGGCTGGGCCTACAACCAGCTTCCCGCACCGGGCAACGCGATGGGCGCAGGCACCAACCCCGGCAACGACGTGGGCGTGTTCATCGGCAACGCACTGCAGTACTCCAGCAACTTCGGCCCCGTGTGGCTGGGCGTTGCCTATTCATTCGGAGAGACCGCCGGCAGCTTCAAACGCGGCAACGAGCTGTCGCTGGGGGCCACATACACGGGCCCGGTCACCGTGGGTCTCGGCTATCAGTCGACGGCGGACAGCGGCACAGGCGAAACCGTCACCCGCTTGTGGAGCGCAGGTGTCGCCGTGCCGTTCGATGCCTTCACGGGCCGGGTCAACTACATCGGCGTCACCAACAATGCGCCGACCGGGCAACGTGTGTCGGACGTCAAATCGATCGGCGTGGGGCTCGACTACAAGTGGAGCCCTGCCAATACCGCCACGCTGGCCGGCTACTACAGCAAGTACGAAAGCAGCACGCACGACAGCTCCACCAAATCGATCGTGCTGAGCAACGACTACGCGTTCTCCAAGCGCACCACGCTGTACGCGCAACTCGTGTACGTCAATGCGGGCGCAGTGGGTACGGCGGATCCGCTGGAAAGCCTCAAGACGTCGATCGTTGCGGGCGGCACGGCGCCGGGCGCGAAGACCGTACTCGCAGGCGTCGGGCTGAAGCATTCGTTCTGAGCGGCACCCAAGCAGTAAGAAAAACCCTTGGCCAACGCCAAGGGTTTTTTTGGCCTCGGGATATGAAGGAGGAATCCTGACGCAGCGCATGGTCTGGACAGGCGATCCGCGCTACGCTGAAATATTCTCAACGTCACGATTCCTGCCTGCCGAACCCACGCGGCGGCGCTCATTGGAGGTGCCTTGATTCGCGTCCTGCCTGCCTTTGTCCTGGGCACGCTCAGCCTCATCCTGCTGGCCTTGAACACCTTGTTCTGGAGTGTGCCGCTGTTCACGCTATCGGCGTTCAAGCTGCTGGTGCCGGCAGTAGCCGTCCGCCGCCGGATCGACCCGATGCTCAATTGGGTCGCTACGTGCTGGATCGGCTGTAACAACGCCTGGATCGGCGTGCTGCAACGCGAGCCCTGGAGCGTGGAAGGCGCCGACAACCTGCGTTACGCGGGCTGGTACCTCGTCAATTGCAACCATCGGTCTTGGGTGGACATCTTCGTGCTGCAGCGGGTGTTGAACCGGCGCATCCCGCTGCTGAAGTTCTTTCTCAAGCAACAGTTGATCTACGTGCCGGTCATCGGCCTGGCGTGGTGGGCGCTGGATTTTCCGTTCATGCGGCGGCACTCCAAAGCCGCGTTGCGCAAGCACCCCGAGCTGCGCAATCAAGACAGCGAAACCACGCGGCGCGCCTGCGCCAAGTTCGCCCACGTGCCGACCAGCGTCATGAACTTTGCCGAAGGCACGCGGTTCACGCCGGCAAAGCACCGGACGCAGTCGTCCCCCTATCGCCATCTGCTCAAGCCGAAGGCCGGCGCGCTGGCCCTGACGCTCAACGCCATGGGCGAGCGGTTCCAGTCGCTGCTCGATATCAGCATCGCCTATCCGGACGGCACACCGAGCTTCTGGCAACTGGCCTGCGGCCAAGCCGGCCGCGTGATGGTGCATATTCGCGAGTTGCCGATTCCGGATTTCTGCACGCACGACTACAGCACCGACGCCGCCTTCCGCAGCGATTTCCACCGCTGGCTCGCCCAACTGTGGGAGGAGAAAGATCAGCAGATCGAGAACATGCTGGCGCGGGCGGGCCAGCGGCGCAGCGTGACCACCGGTGCCGACGTTTTTTCGCCAGACCAAATCTAGACGCCAAACAAAAAGCCCCTTGGTCGTAAAACCAAGGGGCTTTTGCTACTGCTGGCGGAGAGGGTCCTTTTTGAACCCCTCGCATACTGCCTAGCGCAAGGGTCAGGCGGCCAGCCTGTTCCTCGGTTTCGCGGCGCTAAGCAGCTTCCGAAAAACCTTCCAAAGATTTGCCGTTGCGGGGTCGTAAGCCTGCTCGAGCAAGGCGATTGCCGCTACTGGGTTCATGCCTGCTGCTTTCCCCAGCTTGGCTTCTTCGCTTGCGGTGAGTGCTGAGCCGCGTGCGACGGCGTTGTCGATCCGGCGCAGGTTTACGCCTGCCGCATCTGCCAGAGCGCGGTAACTATTGAACCCGCCTCTCTGTTTAATAAATTCAATCGCATCTTTTACACTCATTTTGAGTCCTCCTGTGCTATTGTGCATTCACACTCAATTTGAGTGTAAACGCTCAATATGAGTGCGTTAACCATACACCAATTTGCTCATTCGTCGGAGCCACCATGTCGAACACTCAAAAGCTGACCATCATCGCCATCAACAGCCGTAACGGCGTCTCGGCCAAGACTGGCCGTCCCTACTCGATGCATGAAGCCCAATGCATCCTGACCGAAGAAGTCGTTGATGCGAACGGCGCCACTGCCGCGCAAGTCAAGGTTGGCCGTGTGAACGTCGCCGACGAACTCAAGGACACCACGCCCGGTGACTATCTGGCCGACTGCAAGCTGTTTGTCTCGCGTGATGGTGAATTGGTTGCACGCATCGTCGGCCTGAAGGCTCTGAACGTGCGGCCCGCAGCCAACGCACAGAAGGCGCAAGCCGCTGCATCGTGATCGTTCTGTACAACGCCAAGCCTGCGGAGGGGATGACCCTTCGTGGGCTTTTTCAGTTAACGGGGGTCGCGATGGTTGATCCGCATGACACCAAGACTTTGGAGATGGACGTGATGACTGTTTCGAACGGTGATGTGCCGCTGAGCCGGTTTTCGGTTGAACGCTTGAAGGGAGTGACGCAAGACCCTGGGAACTCGTTCACGAACTTTCGTTTCGATGATGACGCGCAGGGTGCTCTCCTCGCCTTGCTGTCCACCTTGATGAATGACGCATCGAGTCCTTTAGCTCGATGCGCGACGTATCTGCATGCCGAGGTATGGGCGCAATCGACGATTGAAGTGCACGTTGAAGCGAATCAAGCGTGTATCGACAACTACGTGCAGGTGTCTGACCGCGATTGCGGGTTGGCCGGGTGATGGCATGGACGACTGGAAGCGCGTGGCGTGGTTGCTGGTCGGGGTTGTGATCGGCGCCGGCTGGGCATATGCCGCGTCGTGGCACTGGCTGCATGACGTGGACGTGCGCGACGAATTGGAGCGGGCGACGGCGCAAGTTTCGTATCGATAAGGGGCGAGCGTGGGTATCTCGGATTGGTTCTCGGGGTTGTTCGATGACGGCGAGTCTGGTCAAGAGCAGCACTTGCTCGCGGCGGATGAGTTGCAAGTCAAACGCGAGCGCGCAATCCGAAAGCGGGATGCAGCACGTGACGAAGAAGACTGTGCGCATGAGAGGGAAATGGCTGCGCGGGATCGTGAGTATGCGGCCACGTTGAAGGCGTCTCTTGTTGCTGATCGTCTCGTCGTTGTGATGGATCGGCTTTGGTCTGCAGAGAAAAACGGCGGCATGGACCCCGGGGCAAAGCTGGCGAACTGGGACGACGAGGCTGAAGAGCTAGCGCATATCTCGCACGGCCTCGAAATGCTGCATCAGCGCTTTGAAGAGGAGCGCGAAGAGGCGGAGCTTGATGCGCAGGAATGGTTGCGCAAGTACGCGATGGCGCATGCCCGTGGGGACGAGTTGCAAGACCAAATCGACAAGCTTTCAGGGCAGTACGACGACGCGATAGAGGCCGCAGGGCTGTAGGAGAAACGCATGAGCTATGACGGTTTCATGGTGCTGGCAGTGGGCTTCCTCGCGGTGTGTTTTTGCCTCGGTTTCATTGCGGGGAATACGCGATGAGCTACAGCGGCTCTGACCTCGCAACGTATGCGGGCTTCTGCATGTTGTTCTTTTTTTCGGGCTGGCTTGTCGGGTCGCTGTATCGGCTCGGGCGCAAGTTGCTCGATCTCTTTTGACCGGTTGACGGGCCAAGCCGGGCAATTTGTCAACCGGCCCATTTTTGGAGGTGAATCATGAAGGCGAAACTGGAAGGTGTGAAACACAAGCTGCTGCTGGCGTCGGTCGCCGTGGTCGGTATGGTCGGTGCTGCTGCGGCGCGTGCCGAGACGACGTTCGATTTTCCGACCGCCATGCAACCGGTGTTCGACAGCACCACGTCGAACGCCACGGCCCTCGGTACGAAGGCCATCGCTGCTGCGGTGATCGTGTGGGGCATCTACATCGGCTTCCGTATCGGCCGCAAGCTGGTCAACAAGGTTGCTTGATGTTCCGGCCCGCGAAGCTAGCTCCCCTGGCCCTCGCGGGCCTTTTGTTTTTGAGCGCATGCGGCACGCGGCTTGATCCTATGTTTGAGGTGTTCTATGCCTGTCACGCTTACGAAAGCCCGTGCGCCCGGTGATGTGCGCCCTCGGCAATGGCTGATCCTGTTGTTGTCGTTTGTGCTGGCGTGTTGGTCTCTTTCGTCGTCTGCATCGATTACGGGCGGCGGCAGCATGGGGGCAATTAACTGGGACTACGAACGCATGATGAATCAGACGATTCGCGCGTTGCCTAGCTCTGGCACTGGTGGGGGTATTGCTATCGGCGGTGATGGTGTTGCGCGAATTGGTTATATGGGTAAGCGCATCGGCCAGATTGCAATCGCTGAGACGGCGACTATCGGGCTTGGCGATCTTGCGGCAATTGCTGCCCGTTCGGTCAATCCCGCCATGATCGCGTTGATGGTCGGCACGCTTGCCGTCGAAGGGTTATCGCGTTGTCTGCAGAGTCAGACTGGGTGGTGCAAGAAGGGGCAGGTCAATTCCAATTCGACCGATAGTGGTTTCACTGGCTATCAGTTTTGCTATGCCGGTGGTAGCGGGGTGCAGGCGTGTGGTGATAGTCCCGGTGCTGCCTGTGCGGCGGTTGTCGGTGGCGCTGGGCTTTCGTATCTTGGTCTGCATCCGTCTGATAGCCCGACCTATTTTTGGTGTAGGTATCGCATTGCTGATGGCACGGTGTACGAAAGTTCCTCGGCGGTGAGTCAGCAAGCGACGTGTGTTAAGAATTACACCGTGCAGGCCGGGGCATGTAAGCCCGATCCCGCTGCGGTCGTTGATCCGGTTCCGGTTGCCTATCCCGATATCGCGGCTGCGTGGAATCGCCAGATGGTTGCGAATTCGGCTGGGCTTCCTGACTACTGGCGCGCGATGACGCCTGATGAGCAAGCGCAAGCGGCCGCAACAGCGCAGACGCAACCTGCGACGATCAATGGCTCGGACACGGTGAGCGATCCGAGTGCGAAGTCCGGCACGACCACAAATACAAAGCCGGATGGTTCCGCGGAAACCTGCACAACGAACACTGCTGTGCGTGTGCAGGCGCGGGCTAATACCAGTTCCACCATGGGTAGTTCGCCGCTCAACTATCAAGCAACGACGACCAATACGCGCACGTGTCCGTCCACTGGCACCACGACGCAGACCGGCAATCAGGACAGCGGTGACACGGGTACGCAGACCGGTGGCGGTCCGGCAAGTGGTGTCGTTGGTGGCGGTGGCGGTACGCAACCTAAGGTCGAGTTAAAGACCTGCGGGCTTGCAGATACCGGGCCGTGCAGGATTGATGAGAGTGGCACCCCGACTGTTGCAGACGGGAAAGCCGCTGTGTCTGCCGCGCAGTCTGATCTGACGCAGACGCGTCAAGACGCTCAGACGAATTTCACGACGGTGAATCAGGGCCGCTCGTTCGATCTTCACATGCCTCATCTGCTGCCCGGTGGAACGTGTCAGCCGGTCGAGTGGTTTTCGTGGGGCTCGTGGCGTGGCAGTTGGGACCCGTGCGATTCCATGGCGTATGTGCGCACGTTGCTGTCGTGGCTGTGGTACACGCTCGCAGCGATCTACATCTGGAACCGTACTGCCAGCGCGAACGCTGGCGCTCAGTGAGCGGAGGTTGTTATGCCATTGCTTGCAAGTTTGATGGTTGGGCTTTTCGGCTCGCTCGCTGGGTTCTTCGCGAAGTTTTTCGCGGAGAAAGTTGCCTTTGCGTTGGCTGCCGTCGCTGCGTTTGCCACGCTGACCACAGGCATGGTGGCCGCGTCTGGGATCGCAATGCAGGCGCTGCTCCAGTCGTTCCCTACTGGCCTGGGCACGGCGTTAGATACAGCGATGTGGCTGCTCGGTGCGGATAGCTTGAACGTCGCTCTTGATGCAGCGTTCGCTGCTGATGCCGCGATCTTTCTGTATCGCTGGGGCGTGGGCAATATCAAGCTGGTGGCGAGCGCCTGACATGCCCATCTACATCATCACGGGCCGTCTTGGCTCTGGCAAAAGTTTGGCAACGGTCGGGCGTATTCGCGACTTGTTGGCTGAGGGCCGGCCCGTTGCTACCAATCTTGATTTAAATCTCGAAAAGCTGTGCGGGCCGAAGGCGAAAACGCCGCGTGTTGTGCGCCTGCCTGACAAGCCCACCGTTGCGCATCTGGATAGCCTAGGGCGAGGCAATGACAGTTACGACGAAACGAAAAACGGTGGCATCTTTCTCGATGAGGTCTCGCAGTTGCTCAACGCACGCAACTGGCAGGACAAGCGGCAGCAAGACGTGATTGACTGGCTCGTGCATAGTCGAAAGAAAGGCTGGGACGTGTATTTCATCTGCCAGCACATCAGTCAGGTGGACCGTCAGGTGCGCGATGCTCTTGTCGAATACTTGGTCGAGTGCCGGCGCTTTGATCGTTTGAAAATTCCTTTCCTGTCGGGCTTGATCGATACGGTCACGCTCGGCAAGGTCAAGCTGAAGCTCCCGAAACTGCATGTCGCAAAGGTGCTGTATGGCACTGAGTTCAACGCGATGGTGGCTGACCGCTGGTGGTACAAGGGCGAGGATTTGTACCCGGCATATGACACCCGGCAGGTGTTCAAGGAAGATGCATCGCAGGCACCCTACAGCTACCTGCCCGGTTGGTACACGCATGGCCGGCTGCAACCGCAGAAGGTGCGCGGCATAGAGGCGAAGCTGAACGAGCGACGCAAGATTCTTAAGCTGCGTGAGGCGGGCATCATCACGCAAGAGCAGTGGCGCGAGTGGTCGAACTTTATTTCGAGGTGCCCCTCGTGGTGAGTGTGACTGACCTGGCTTACGTTGCCGCCGGCGAGTCACGGTGTGACCGAGCTGCCGTGACCGCTCCAGGATCTGGCACGCCAGCTCAGTCACAGCTCGTTCTGTCGTTGTTTCCGGGTATCGATTTGTTCGGCCGTGGTTTCGAGCAAGTCGGCTTCTCTGTGGTGCGCGGGCCTGATCCTCTGTTCGGTGGTGACATTCGGGATTTTCATGCTGTCCCGGGTAGGTTTGATGGCGTTATTGGTGGCCCCCCCTGTCCTGATTTTTCGCGCGCTCGGCGCACGCCTCCTACTGGTTATGGGCTGGAGATGATTGGCGAGTTTGAGCGTGTTGTGCGCGAGGCCCGGCCGCTTTGGTGGTTGATGGAAAACGTCCCTGCTGTTCCGGATTTGCGGATTGACGGCTACTCGCATCAGCGGATTGACCTCAATGCCCGGGAGGTCGGACTGTCCCAGAATCGCCCACGTCATTTTCAGTTTGGCCATCGTGGCGGCTATGTGATGACAGTCGAGCGTGGGCCAATGCTTGCCGATTGGGAGCCGTGTTGTGTGGCGTCGGAGGGCAATCGTGATGGGCGGCGAGATTGGGCGCGCTTCTGTGAGCTGCAAGGGTTGTCTGAGCCGTTGGAGTTGGATCAGCTGACGTTGGGTGCGCGTTATCGGGCGGTTGGTAATGGCGTGCCTGTGTTGATGGCTGTTGCGCTCGCTCGTGCCGTGCTTGGGGCTGTTCCTGCTGATTCGGTGAGGCTTTGTGGTTGCGGCTGTGGTCGGCCTGTGGGTGGAAGAGCGGTGTTGGCGTTGCCGGCGTGTCGTAAGCGCATGCAGCGTCGGCGGGAAGCGGTGACCGACCTGGCGTGACAGATCCTGGAGCGGTCACGGCAGCTCGGTCACGTTTGTGACTCGGCCGGCGCCGTTGAAGCCAGGTCGGTCACTGTGACTGCTCGATCGGTGGTCGGCCCCGGGTGGTCACGGTCTAGCGTTGGGAGTGTCCCGCTTTCGCGCTGGCGGTAATGGTGGCGCGGTGGCAGGGCAGATGTGTATTCAGGGGAACAGTGTCGGGGTAGATGTCTCGGTGCGCCATCGTGATGAGCGTGCGCAGGAGTTTGGCCCGCAGGGTTGGCGTGCTAACGATGACCAGGTCATGGGCCGGGGCGTCGTGGATTTGCCGCCGAGCATCACCAATATCCCGGACGACGCAGCGCCGCCGCGGCATTTCCGGCGCAGCGCCGCGTATGACGGCACGCAGCATTGGTCGCACGGTTAATTTCCGTTACGGACAAAAGTGTAACAGTAATTGAATATCCGTTACCAGTAACGTAAAATGAATTCATCACATCGGGAGGCTAATATGCGTGACGTAACGAATAATCATGTTGGCTCGGGACCCTCTTTTACGGAGGCCGAGCTGATGGCCATTCCTGAGATCCGTGAGATGTTCCTGGAGGATTGCCGTCGTCGTGCGTTTCATCGCAGGGTGGCGGTGGTTGTCGGCGTAGGCGCTCTCTTGGTGCTGTGTGTTGTTGTCGCGTTTAAGGTGTGGGGCTGAAATGCGTGACGTAACGGATAACGTGACAGGTGAACTGCCTGGTGTAGAGCATAAGCGTGGCCGTGGTCGTCCGCGCAAGGCTCACGCCATGACCAACGCTGAGCGCCAGGCTGCGTTTCGAGCGCGTCGCAAGGCGCTGCAGCCGGTAGATGCTAAATCCGTTACTAAGCGCATGACCGTAACGGAAATGCTTTCAGACGTTGATGCGTACGATGATTGCCGCGTTGAGGTTGATGCGCTTCGTGAAGAGCTGGCTCGGTTGCGTGCTGCGTACGAGGTAATGCGCGGGGATTTGGTCGCGGCCAATGATCGTGCCGAAGCAAGGCGGTTGGAGCTGGTGGATTTGCAGGAGCGTCTTGATCGCGCGGTTCGCCTTCATCAGCAGGCGACGCGGTGGGGTCAAGGTCTTGAGCGTGAGCTGGAGACGGTGAAGGCACAAAAGGTCGTTACGCTAGGTAACGGAAAACGCGTTAGCGATCAGGACTGGGCCACGTTGTTGGGTGTTGTCGCGCAGATGTTGACGCCGAAGCGTCGGGCCGGCTTGGCGCAGTCGGCCGCTTTTGATCAGGCTATGGAGCCGTTCTATAACGCTTCGCTCTATCGTGGCTTGCTTAAGGGCAAGATTTTCCCGGAGTAGTCGTTACGCGGTGCTTCGTAACGGAAAACGTCTAGCGTCGGGAGTGTCGGCGCCTTTGACCATGCGGTAGAGGTGGGGCGTGGGCAGGATCTCCGGCGGTTGTCGCACGGCCAGTGCGGCCAGCGGGACCGAGTAGCGGGTCTTTGCGAGGCCGCATAGCGCGAGGCGCGGCCGGGGTGCCACCCACCCCTTTGCAAGCTTGCTTTTCGTGGCTTGTGGACCGATCCGGTGGGGATGGGCGGGTGTGTTGGGGCGGAGCCCTTGCCGAAGGGTGCGCAGCGCCCCGGCAAGGGCGGGCCGAAGGCCCGCCCTACTTGTAGTAATAACACTTAACGGAAAGAAAGGACGGAAAGCCAAGCGCACCAAGGGTTCGCGGGCTGGCCGGCCAAAGAAAAAGCCCCGCAAGCGCGCCAACGCTTCGGGGCCTACACGGTAGCTCTAACGGTTGGACACCCTACCATGCGTGAAACTACGATAGCAGAAAACTATGAAGACGGCCAAGCGTCCATTTGGGGGAGCGACGCGCACCGTGCGAGCGTAGAGGTTCGCAGGATCGAGCGCGAAGAGTCCGATGCGGAGTTCTGGCCGGAAGGCCCGGCGCGTCACGACATGATCGCTAAGGTGCGGGCATTTGAAGACGGTAGCGTTGAGTTCAGTGGCTACCGCCGTACGGTTGTGCAGCGCCTGGGCGATCTGCGTAACCTGCCCCGTCGTGCGCGCGGCTCGAAGCCTGAAACAGAGGAAGACAAGGATGCTCGTGCCGCAAGCGTGAAGTCAGCGGCTAAGCGTGCCAAACAGAACGTGCGCCTGCGCTGCAAGACGGCCCGTGTTACGCACATGATCACCTTGACCACTCGTGAGTGCATTACCGATCTGGAGCGTTTCCTGAAGCTGTGGGACGCCTTTCGGCGGGTCATGGCCCGGCACCGCGAGTTCCACTACATCGCTGTTCCTGAGCCTCAGAAACGCGGGGCATGGCACATGCACGTTGCTGTGTCAGGTCGCGCTGCGCTCAACCTCGCTCGGCGTGCATGGCTGAAGGTCGTCGGCGGACGTGGCAAGGGCTACTGCCACATCCGCAATCCGCAGGGCGCTCACTTCGGCAAGCAATGGAGGCTTGACGCGCTGGCGAGCTACATCGCCAAGTACATCGGCAAAGAGATTGCTGATACGCGGTTCAATAAGAAGAAGTACTACACAAGCCGTGGGATCAATGTGCCTGAGGCCGTCGTTTATGCGATTGAGAACAATCGCGGTGACTGTGCCGACGCCATTAAAGACGTGCTCACCACGCTCTGTGCTGAGTTCGACATCGCGGATATCAGATGTTTCGTCGCACTTGACGGATCGTCGTATTTCGCGAGTGCTTGTAGACCGGTGGACTTACAGCAGGCCTAGGTGGCGCGCTCTGTTGTAGACGAACGCGATGACGCCTAGCCATAGAGCGATTTTGACAAGGATGTCGATGCGTTTCAGGGCTCTATCGCGAGGCGTTGCCGGTGTCCGCGTTACTGTCTGCGGTTGGTTCTGCGCTCTTTGGGATGCTTCTCGCGCTTCGCGTTCACGGATTGCATCTGCGTACCACTTACGGTCTTGAACTCCCATGGGTCTCGCTCCGGTTATGCTGCGTCTAAAAGGCTTGGCTGCTGCCTTTCCTTGTGGCGCTTAATTGCACGTTTGATGCTGCTTAGGTGCACACCAAACTGGCGCGCTATTGCGGTACGCGTCATCTTTCCGGACTGCCATAGCCTTAGCGCTTCTGCTTCTTCTTCTGCTGTGAGCGCGAAGTGTCTGCCGAGCTTCACGCCTCGTTTTACTGCAGCAGCCATCCCGGCGCGTGTACGTTCGCGTATCAGTTCGCGCTCGAACTCGGCAAACGCTCCGACCATGTGGAAGAGCATGCGGCCCGCTGGTGTGGTGGTGTCGAGTGATTCAGTCAGCGACCGAAACTGCGCGCCCTTCTCTTCTATTCGTTCGATGATGCGCAGTAGGTCTTTAAGCGACCGTGCAATGCGGTCTAGCTTGTAGACAACGACGGTGTCGCCCGGCTTTAGGACGCGCAGCATTTTCTCAAGCTCCGGTCTGCCGATGGTGCTGCCACCGCTCCGTTTCTCAGAAAAAATAAAACCGACGCCTGCTTTCGCGAGTGCGTCGGTTTGTGCGTGAGTCTCTTGTTCCTGCGTCGAGACTCGTGCGTAGCCGTACAACATAGACCCCCTCGAAACTGTTGTTTCTCGGTAGTCTAACTTGGCTAGGCAGGTATGGCGGAGAGGGTGGGATTCGAACCCACGGTACCGTCGCCGGTACGCCTGATTTCGAGTCAGGTACATTCGACCACTCTGCCACCTCTCCGGTAACTGGGTCGCTGAATCGCGAAACCGCGAGTATAACAAAAATTTTCCGACCTGATCAAGAGGGTCGGCACAACTCATCAAACTGCCGGTTTCAGCACTTCCTGGCCGCCCAGATACGGACGCAGCACCGTCGGCACCGTGACCGAGCCATCCGCGTTCTGGTAGTTCTCCAGCACGGCGACCAGGGTACGGCCCACGGCGAGGCCCGAACCGTTGAGCGTGTGGACCAGTTCCGGCTTGCCCTGCGCGTTGCGGAAACGCGCTTGCATGCGGCGCGCCTGGAAATCGCCCATGTTCGAGCACGAGCTGATTTCGCGGTACGTGTTCTGCGCCGGGATCCACACCTCGATGTCGTACGTCTTGGTGCTGCCGAAACCCATGTCGCCGGTGCACAGCACGACGGTGCGGAACGGCAGTTCCAGCTTGCGCAGGATGTTCTCCGCGGCGTTCGTCATGGCTTCCAGCGCGTCGAACGACGTGTGGGGCTGCACGATCTGCACCATCTCGACCTTGTCGAATTGGTGCTGGCGGATCATGCCGCGCGTGTCCTTGCCGTACGAGCCGGCTTCGGAACGGAAGCACGGCGAATGCGCCGCGAACATCATCGGCAGCGCATCGGCGGCCACGATCTCATCGCGCACGAGGTTCGTGAGCGGCACTTCGGCGGTCGGGATCAGGTAGAAATTCTCGACGCGCTCGCCGTCTTCGCCTTCGGCGCTGTGCCCCATCTTCCGCGGCACGCGGAACAGGTCTTCCTCGAACTTCGGCAACTGGCCCGTACCGCGCATCGACGCAGCGTTGACGATGTACGGCACGTACGCTTCGGTGTAGCCGTGCTCAAGCGTGTGCGTGTCCAGCATGAATTGCGCGAGTGCGCGATGCAGACGCGCCACCTGCCCTTTCAGGACGGTGAATCGCGCGCCCGACAGCTTGGCGCCCGCATCGAAATCCAGCCCCAGCGCGGCGCCCAGGTCCACGTGATCCTTGACGGGGAAGTCGAACGTGCGCGGCGTGCCTTCGCGGCGCACCTCCACGTTCTGCGTCTCGTCGCGGCCGGCCGGCACGCTTTCGTGCGGCAGGTTCGGGATCGACAGCATCAGGTCCTGCAACTTCGCCAGCACCACGTCGAGTTGCGCGGCCGACGCCTTCAGCTCGTCGCCGATGCCCGACACCTCGGCCATCACACCCGATGCGTCCTCACCCTTGCCCTTGAGCATGCCGATCTGCTTGGACAGGCTGTTGCGGCGGGCCTGCAGCTCTTCGGTGCGGGTCTGGATGGCCTTGCGTTCCGCTTCGAGCGCGGCAAAGCCGGCCACGTCGAGCACGTAGCCGCGATCTTTGAGGCGCGCGGCGACGGCGTCGATGTCTTTGCGCAGCAGTTGGATATCAAGCATGGTGGGAAAAAGGAAACCGAAGATTGCGAGCGATCTGAACGATCGAAAACGCCGATTTTATCGTACCGGCCCGTGGGGCCTATTTGTTGCGAGAGGATTTGTCGTGCTCGGCGTGCCACTGCGCATCCAGCTCGCGCAGGTGCCTCAGCTTCTCGCCAATCTTGCCCTCCAGGCCGCGCGGCGTCGGCACGTACCAGTTCTGCGGCGGCAGATCGTCGGGGAAGTAGGTTTCGCCGGCGGCGTAGGCCTCGGGCTCGTCATGCGCGTAGCGGTAGGCATGGCCGTAGCCGAGTTCCTTCATCAGCTTGGTGGGCGCATTACGCAGATGCACGGGCACGTTGCGCGACTTGTCCTGGCTGACGAAGGCGCGCGCCGCGTTGTAGGCGTTATAGCCGGCGTTCGACTTGGGCGCGATGGCCAGGTAGATCACCGCCTGGGCCAGCGCCAGCTCGCCTTCCGGCGAGCCCAGGCGTTCGTACGTTTCTGCGGCGTCGAGCGTGATGCGGCCGGCGCGCGGGTCGGCCAGGCCGATGTCTTCCCACGCCATCCGCACGATGCGGCGCGCGAGATAGCGCGGGTCTGCGCCGCCATCGAGCATGCGGCAGAACCAGTACAGCGCGCCGTCCGGATCGGAGCCGCGCACGGACTTGTGCAGCGCGCTGATCTGGTCGTAGAAGGCATCGCCGCCCTTGTCGAAGCGGCGCAGGTTTTCCGACAGCGCGGAGGCCAGCAGCGCCTCGTCGATCACCGGAACGGTATCGCCCTCGGCCTGCGCACGCGCGGCGCGGGTGACGATTTCCACGTTGTTGAGCAGCTTGCGGCCATCGCCGTCGGCCGACGCGACGATGGCGTCGAGTGCGGCGGGCGTCCACTCCAGCCCGCCCAGCTCCTGGCGTGCGCGTTCGGCAAGCTGCTTCAGCTCGTCGTCCGACAGGCTCTTGAGCACGTACACCGCGGCACGCGACAGCAATGCGCCGTTCACTTCGAACGAGGGGTTTTCCGTCGTCGCGCCGATAAAGGTGAACAGCCCGCTTTCCACGTGCGGCAGGAAGGCGTCCTGCTGGCTTTTGTTGAAGCGATGGACCTCGTCGACGAAGACGAGCGTGCGTCGGCCATTGGCGCGAAACTGCTCCGCACGCTCCACGGCCTCGCGGATGTCCTTGACGCCCGAGAGCACGGCGGAAAGCGCGATGAATTCTGCGTCAAACGCATTGGCCATCAGCCGCGCCAGCGTGGTCTTCCCGACGCCGGGCGGCCCCCAGAGGATCATCGAATGCGGTTCGCCGGAGGCGAAGGCGACGCGCAGCGGCTTGCCCGGCCCCAGCAGATGCTGCTGGCCGATCACATCGTCGGCGGAATGGGGGCGGAGACGCTCGGCCAGCGGCATGTGGGCGGGCGCGTCCGGGAAGAGAGATGCGGAAGCGTTCATGCGGAGATTGTCGCAGAATCCGTCCGCCGGCCGCTTCCCCGGCAACCTCAGGCGGCGCGTGCGTCCAGCGCCGGCGCCTCTGCTGCCGGCCTGCTCCGGCCGATCAAAAGCACGCAGATCAGCGACAGCGCCGCAAAACCGGCATAGAAGATCGCCATCGGCCACCACAGCGGGAAAAAGCGATCAGCCAGCACCGTGGCAAGCAGCGGTGTCAGGCCACCCGCAAAGGCGCCGCACACCTGATACGACAACGAGATCGCCGTGTAGCGGATGCGCGCCGCAAACATGCCGCTGACAAAGCCCGCGATGATCGCGTAGTAGCCGGACTCGGCCAGCGTTGCGATGGCCACCCCTGCGAACACGGTATGCGCCTCGCCCATGCGGACCAGCGGAAGCATGATGAACGGCACGACCACCGCAAAGGCCGCGAGGATGACCAGCATGCGGCGCGTTCCGAAACGGTCGGCCAGCGTGGCCGCACCAAGCTGCACGAAGAACTGCAGCACGGCCACCCAGAACATGCAGTCGAGAATCATCGCGCGATCGAGCTGCAGGTACTGCGTGGCATACGAAATCATGAAGATGTTGCTGAAGTACACGCCCGCGATGCCGTACACGTTGGCGCCGATGGCCAGCGCGATCAGCGGCCACGCCTTGAACGCCTCCGCCAGCGGCTGCTTCGCCACGTCGCCGGAGGCCTGCATCGCCTCGAATTCCGGCGATTCGTTGACCGACATGCGGATCACAAAACCCACGGCCAGCAGCACGGCACTCGCCAGGAAGGGCAAGCGCCAGCCCCACGCCATGAAGGCCTCCGGCTCAAGCCGGCTGACGGCGGAAAAGGCCAGCATCGACAGGATCAGGCCACCGGCGCTGCCAAGCTGCGCAAACGAGGCGAAGAACGTGCGCCGGCCTTTCGGCGCATGCTCGCCGGCCAACAGCACCGCGCCGCCCCACTCGCCACCCACGGCAATGCCTTGCAGCACACGCAACGCCACCAGCGCGACCGGCGCAATCCATCCGGCCTGCGCATAGGTGGGCAGACAACCGATCAGCACGGTGGCAACCGCCATGAGGGTGAGCGTGCCCATGAGCGCGCGTTTGCGGCCGAGCTTGTCGCCGATGCGGCCGAACAGCACGCCGCCGATGGGCCGCGCGAGAAATCCGATGGCGAACGACCCGAACGAAGCCAGCAGGCCCAGCAAGCGGTTCTCTCCCGGGAAGAACAGCGGCCCGAAGACAAGCGCCGCCGCTGTGGCGTAGCTGTAGAAGTCGTACCACTCGATCGTGGTGCCGATGAACGATGCCATCGCCGCACGGCGTGGCTGAGCGATCGACTGCGTTGCTTGCATGGGGTCTCCTCTCTGTTCTTATGGGTGTCGCGTCAGGCGCGGTATTCGACGCCGGGCAGCACGCACAGCATCTCGAACGCGAGGTTGGCGCCGAGCAACGCCGTCGTCCCGAACGGGTCGTATGGCGGGGACACCTCGACCAGGTCCGCCCCGACGATGTCGAGACCGCGTGCGCCACGCACGATCTCCAGTGCCTGCGGCACGGTCAGGCCGCCAATCTCCGGCGTGCCGGTGCCCGGCGCATAGGCGGGGTCGATCCCGTCGATGTCGAAGCTGATGTAGACCGGCCCGCCCTGCACGCGAGCGCGCACCTCTTCCATGAGCGGCGCGAGCGATCGGTGCCAGCATTCCTCGGCGGTCACCACGCGAAAGCCCTGCTCACGGCACCAGTCGAAATCTTCGGCCGCGTAGCCGGTGCCGCGCAGGCCGATCTGCACGACGCGGTTGCAATCGAGCAAGCCCTCTTCCACCGCGCGGCGAAATGGCGTGCCGTGCGCGATCTTCTCGCCGAACATCGTGTCGTTGACGTCGGCATGCGCGTCCACGTGGATCAGGCCGATGCGGCCGTACTTGGCATGCATCGCGCGCAGGATAGGCAGCGTGACGGTGTGGTCGCCGCCCAGGCCGATCGGGCGGCAGCCGTCGGTGATGATCTCCCGGTATGCGGCCTCGATGCGCGCGATCGAGTCATGCAGGTTGTATGGGTTGGTCGGCACGTCGCCGATGTCGGCCACGCGCAGCGAGTCGAACGGCGCAGCGCGTGTGGCCATGTTGTACGGCCGCAGGAGGACGGATTCTGCACGGATCTGCCGAGGGCCGAGCCGTGCGCCGTTGCGGTTGGACGTGCCCAGGTCGAACGGCACGCCGACAAAGCAGGCGTCCAGCCCGGCGGCAGACGTGGCGGCGGGCAGCCGCATCATGGTGGCAATGCCGCCAAAACGCGGCATGGCGTTGCCCGAAGCGGGCTGGAAGAGGTCGGCGCGGTCGTTCATGGCAGTCGCATGGTCACATCGTCCCGAGACGATGTAATGAGTGTCAATAAGCTGCATTCTTGCCTATGGATTTCGCACGTAGAATGCGAAATCTCCGAATCAAACATCGACATAAATCGATGTATCGACCGTGCTGGGACAAGCTTCCGATCTTGATCTGCGACTGATCCGCGTATTTCTTGCCGTGGTCGACGCGGGCGGCATCACCCCTGCCCAGGCAACGCTGAACGTGGGGCAATCCACCATCAGCACGCAGCTGTCCACGCTGGAGACGCGACTCGGCTACCGGCTATGCGAGCGCGGCCGCAGCGGCTTCCGGCTCACCGCGCGCGGCGAACGCTTCGTCGATTCCGCACGCAAGCTGCTGGGCGCACTCGACGTCTTCAGCGCGGAGGCCCGCAAGGTGGGCCGCACGCTGGTCGGCACGTTGAATCTCGGCTTGATCGGCCATGCGCCCGTCAATGCGAATGCGCGCATCAGCCAGGCCATCGAGCGCTTTCGGCAACGCGATGAATCCGTGCATTTCACGGTCTCGGTACGCCCGCCCGGGGAGCTGGAAGGACTGCTGCTCGACAACAAGATCCATATGGCGATCGGCTATTTCTGGCACCGCGTGCCGGCGCTGGACTACACGGCGATCTTCCACGAGACGCAGCTTGCGTATGCGGGGCGCGGCCATCCGCTGTTCAGCAAGGCTGGGGACGTGACGCCCGCGGAGGCACTGGCGCACGCGTGGGCGTGGCGCAGCTATCCGCTGCCGGAAGCAGCAGGATCGCCGGCCGAGCGGCCGGTGACCGCCGTGGCAGACAACATGGAAGCGGTGGCAATGCTGGTGCTGTCCGGCCGGCACCTGGGTTACCTGCCGGAGCACTTTGCGGCGCCCTATGTGGCGCAGGGCCTGCTGACGCCGTTGGCACCCGCTGCCATGCGGTACGAGGTGCCGTTCGACATGGTGGTGCGCCGCGATGCCCGGCGCAATGATCTGCTGGCCGCCTTCATTGCCGACATGAAAGCGGCCCACGCCTAAAAGACGCGCACGCCGTCAGTTCGACGCACGCTGCACCAATCCCATGAACGCCTTGGCCGGAAGCGGCCCATGGCACGACTGCGTGCCGTTGGCCGCGCGCAGCAGCAGCCAGACGTTTTCGCTGGCCGGCGGCTGAATCACGAACGGCTGACGCGCCGACGCTTCGGGCAGGCGTGGATCAACCGGCGCCTGGATCGGCACGACCTGCCCCGCGTGGCCTTTCACCAATGCCCTGCACTCGGCGCTGGGCAGCTCGGTCGCATGCAGGAAATCCTTGTTGACCAAGGCCTCTGCCAGCACCGTGTCTGGCGCGGTGAGGAACGAATCGACATCAAAACGGGACGCACCCGTGGAGGCGCATCCCGCAAAGACAACCGCCGCCGACGCCGCAGCGACAACAGCGGCGGCTCGGTGCAACGACGTGGTGAACGGCAAAGGCATGGTCGGTCTCCTGGTCTAGGACAGCAACGGCGCCGGCCTCCACGCGTCATTGCTTGATGACGTCAGCCCCTTTGGGCGGCGTAAAGCGGAACACGTTGGCCGGCAGTTGCGGATTCTTCTGGATGTTCGAGAACGTCAGCAGGGTGGTGTTCCCGAAGGCGTCACGCAGCTCCATCCCTTGCAGCTCGCCGCTGCGAAAGCCGATGGCGATGCGCTCGAACTGGGTGTCCTTGGCCTTGGGGGTGAGTTCGGCCCAGTCGATGCCGTCCTTGGTACCACCTTCCTTGAGCGTGAAATTCTTCGCCAGATCGTTGCTGCCGAACAGGATGGCGGCCGGGCTGGAGCCCAGCGACGCATCGAGCTTGCGCTCCGTGATCTGGTTCAGGTCCTTGTCGAAGATGTAGAGCGTCTGGCCGTCGGCCGAGAGCTGCTGTTCGTAGGGCTTCACATAGCGCCAGACGAAGCGCCCCGGGCGCGAGAAAACGAAATCGCCGTTGGACGTCCCGGCCACGCGCAGCGGGCTGCCGTTGGTGCCGCCCTTCACTTGCCGTTGCACGAACTCGCCGCGCGCGGTGCTGACGTTGCTCACGAAGGCGTTGAGCTGTTCGACCGCACCTGCATAGGCGCCGGCAGACCATGCCGCCAGCGAGACCAGCCCGGCGGCCATCAGGTGACGTGCTTTCAACACAAACATAGGAATCCCGGTTTCAGTTGATCTTGTTGTTAGTGGCCGGCCGCGCCGGAACATTCCGCCCGCGCGGTAACGCGATGTAACTGCAAAATGCGGGCAAATGCGCGCGCCATGCGGGCAGCGTCATTCCTCTTCGACGACGTTGCCGTTGCGGTTGGGCGCCAGGATCTCGCGGTTGCCGTTGCCCGACATGGCGGACACAAGCCCCGCCTTTTCCATGTCTTCGAGCAGGCGTGCGGCGCGGTTGTAGCCGATGCGCAGGTGACGCTGCACCAGCGAGATCGACGCGCGGCGGTTCTTGAGCACCACGTCGACCGCCTGGTCGTACAACGGATCGGCCTCGCCGCCGCCCGCACCGACAAGGCCAGCGCCGCCGCCAAAACCATCGCCGCCGCCCTCGCCGTCGGCCACGCCGCCTTCGAGAATGCCTTCGATGTAGTTCGGCTCGCCCTGCGCCTTGAGGTTGTCGACCACGCGATGCACTTCGTCGTCCGACACGAACGCGCCGTGCACGCGCACGGGCAAGCCGGTGCCAGGCGCCAAGTACAGCATGTCGCCCATGCCGAGCAGCGCTTCGGCGCCCTGCTGGTCGAGAATCGTGCGCGAGTCGATCTTGCTGCTGACTTGGAACGCAATCCGCGTCGGCACGTTGGCCTTGATCAGGCCCGTGATCACGTCCACCGACGGACGCTGCGTCGCCAGCACCAGGTGGATGCCGGCCGCACGCGCCTTCTGCGCAATCCGCGCGATCAGCTCTTCGACCTTCTTGCCGACCACCATCATCAGGTCGGCCAGTTCGTCGATCACGATGACGATCATCGGCAGCTTGTCGAGCGGCTCCGGCGCGTCGGGCGTGAGACTGAACGGGTTGGGAATCTTTTCTTCGCGCGCGGCGGCTTCTTCGATCTTCTTGTTGAAGCCGGCCAGGTTCCGCACGCCCATCTTGCTCATCAGCTTGTAGCGGCGCTCCATTTCGCCCACGGCCCAATTGAGCGCGTGGCCGGCCTGGCGCATGTCCGTCACGACCGGGCACAGCAGGTGCGGAATGCCTTCGTAGATGCTCAGCTCGAGCATCTTCGGGTCGATCAGGATCAGGCGTACCGCGTCGGCCTTCGCCTTGTACAGCAGCGACAAGATCATCGCGTTGATGCCCACCGACTTACCGGAACCCGTGGTGCCGGCCACCATGCAGTGCGGCATCTTGGCGAGATCTGCCACCACTGGCTTGCCGGCGATGTCCTTGCCCAGCGCCAGCGTGAGCTGCGATGCGCTCTCGTTGTAGACCTGCGAGCCGAGAATCTCCGACAGGCGCACGGCCTGGCGCTTGGGGTTCGGCAGCTCCAGGCCCATGTAGTTCTTGCCCGGAATCGTCTCCACCACGCGGATCGACACCAACGACAGCGAACGCGCCAAGTCCTTCGCCAGGTTGACGATCTGGCTGCCCTTCACACCCGTGGCGGGCTCGATTTCGTAGCGCGTGATGACCGGGCCCGGATAGGCCGCCACCACCTGCACTTCCACGCCGAAATCCTTGAGCTTCTTCTCGATCAGGCGCGAGGTGAATTCCAGCGTCTCGGCGCTGACGGTTTCGACAACCGGCGGGATCGGATCGAGCAGCGCCAGCGGCGGCAGGTCGGAATCGTGGATGTCAACGAACAGCGGCTGCTGCTTCTCGCGCTCCACGCGCTCGCTCTTGACCACGGCGGTCGGGCGCACGATCTGCACCGGCGGCGATTCTTCAATGCGCACGCGGCGGGTTTCGACCACCTCTTCGCGCTCAACCTTGGCCGCCTCGCCGATGGCGCGGTCCTGCTTGCTCTCGCGGCGTGTCTTGAAGCCGACGAACAGCATCTCGACGCCTGCGCCAATCTGCTCGGCCAGGTTCAGCCACGAGAAATGGAAGAACAGCGACAGCCCCACCAGGAACGCAAACAGCAGCGCCAGCGTGCCGCCGGTAAAGCCCAGCGAATGCTGCACCGCCCCGCCGATCACATCGCCCAGCACGCCGCCAGGCGCGCGCGGCAGCTTCATGTGCAGCGAGTACATGCGAATGGCTTCCAAACCCATGCTGGAAGCGAGGATCAGCGCAAAGCCGATCCACGTGACACTGGCGTCCACGCGCGGCATGGCCGTGCGCGGCAGGCGCTCGTCCGACATCAGCTCGCGCCAGCCGCGCCAGACCTTGCGCACCAGCAGCACCGCCCACCAGTAGGCGGACGCGCCAAAGACAAACAGCAGCAGATCGGCCAGCCACGCGCCCACGCGGCCGCCCAGGTTGCGGATTTCGTCGACCTGGCTGGCGTGGGTGAAACCGGGGTCGGCCCGGTTGTATGACAGAAGAATGATCAGGAAGGCGATGGTCACCGCCAGCAACAGGAACCAGCGGACCTCCCCCAGCAGCCGCCCAATGCGGGACGGCAGTGCGGATGGATCAGTGCGGGTTGTCGGAGTGGTGGAAGCTCGAGCCATGCGGGAGACGCGGAGAGACGGATGTGCCGCTTGGGCAAGGCCACGCGGCTTGGGACAGCACAAATACGATGCCAAGGATTGTAACGCGGCCCTATCACCGCCATTGGAATTTACAACCGGGCGGACGAGGGGGTGCCACTTTATAATGGCGCCCATCACCCTCACCTAGCCTGCACGGCGGCGCTCCACCCTCGTGCCGCGCACACTCAGAACGCATCATGGCAAAACACGCAAAAGTGCTGATCCTTGGCTCCGGCCCCGCCGGCTACACGGCCGCGATTTACGCTGCCCGGGCCAACCTGAACCCGGTGCTGGTTACCGGCCTGGCGCAGGGCGGCCAGCTCATGACGACCACCGACGTGGAAAACTGGCCCGCTGACAAGGAACACCTGCAAGGCCCCGAATTGATGCAGCGCTTCCTGGAGCATGCCGAGCGTTTCAAGACCGAAGTGCTGTTCGACCACATCCACACCGCGCATCTGACGGAAAAGCCGATCCGCCTGGTAGGCGATTCGGGCGAATACACCTGCGACGCGCTGATCGTCTCCACCGGCGCTTCGGCCCAATATCTGGGGCTGCCGTCGGAAGAAACCTTTGCTGGCCGCGGCGTGTCCGCCTGCGCAACGTGCGACGGCTTCTTCTACAAGGGCCAGGAAGTGGCCGTGGTGGGTGGCGGCAACACCGCCGTGGAAGAAGCGCTGTACCTGGCCAACATCGCCAGCAAGGTCACGCTCATCCACCGCCGCGACAAGTTCCGCGCCGAGCCGATCCTGATCGACCGCCTGCATGAGCAGGAGAAGAAGGGCAAGATCGAGATCAAGACCAACATGGTCCTCGACGAGATCCTGGGCGACGACTCCGGCGTGACGGGCGCCCGCCTGAAGGGCACGAACGAGAACGAAGGCAAGGTCGAAGAGGTCAAGGTGGCTGGCGTGTTCATCGCCATCGGCCACAAGCCGAACACCGACATCTTCCGCGGCCAGCTCGACATGAACGACACGGGCTACATCCGCACGAAGAGCGGCCTGGACGGCATGGCCACGGCCACCAACATCCCGGGCGTGTTCGCCGCCGGCGACGTGCAGGACCACATCTACCGCCAGGCCATCACCAGCGCCGGCACGGGCTGCATGGCCGCGCTGGACGCCCAGCGCTACCTGGAAAGCCTGGAATAAGCTTCACCGCCCCGGGGTTTCCCGGGCGCAAACAACGCGGCCGATGGGTAACCATCGGCCGTTTTGCCATGTGCGGCGCCTTCGTATAATCGATAGACGCTCCACCCGACGTGCTCGCCCGGCCTTCACCATGAAACGCGCTTCTTCCTCCGCCAACAAGCTCAGCCTGACCGACCTGGCCGGTCTGCGTGACCAGCTCAAACACGAGACGCAGGCACGTGAAGCCGAACGCCAGCGCGCCGAAGCCGCCGCACGCAAGGCGGCCGAAGAAGCCAACGTGTTCCGCGCCAGCATCGGCGAGGTGAGCGCCCTGCGCCAGAACAAGCGCGTTGAACATCCGCGCAATCCGCCCGCGCCGGACCCCGTGCATTCGCGCGCCGAAGAGCAGACCGTCCTGCGCGATTCCCTGTCGGATGAATTCGATGTGGACAACTTGCTCGAAACCGACGACACGCTGTCCTACCGTCGCCCGGGCATCGGTGACGACGTGCTCAAGAAGCTGCGCCGCGGCGAGTGGGCCACGCAAGACCAGATCGACCTGCACGGCATGCGCCGCGAAGAAGCCCGCGAGGCGTTGGCCGCCTTCCTGCGCCGTGCCGTGCAGCGCGGCATCCGCTGCGTGCGCGTGATCCACGGCAAGGGCCTCGGCTCGCCCGACAAAACGCCCGTGCTCAAGGGCAAGGTCCGTTCGTGGCTGGTGCAGAAGGAAGAGGTGATCGCCTTCGTCGAGCCGCGCAACACGGCGGGCGGCGCGGGCGCCGTGCTCGTGCTGCTGCGCCAGCCGTACGGCTCCTGATGCGCAGTCGGACAGCACACACATGCACGTAACGCGCCTGCAGTTGGTGATGCACTGGGTGGAGATCCTCGCGGTCTTCTCGTTTGCCATCTCGGGGCTGGCCGAGGCCAAACGGCGGCGCCTCGATGCCGTGGGCGCGTTCATCGTCGCGTTCCTGACCGCGTTCGGCGGCGGCACGCTGCGCGATCTGTTGCTGGATCGGCGGCCCTTCTACTGGATCGAGCACGAGCAATACCTGCTCGCGCTGTTCGTGATGAGCTTGTTTGCCAATTGGGTGATCCGGCTGGTGAGCCAGCTGGTTTCCGACCGCGTGCTGATCGTGGCCGACGCCATCGGCTTGGGGCTCTTTGGCGTGCTGGGCACGCAGCTGGCGCTCGATGCGGGCGTGCCGGTCTTCGTGTCGGTGATGATGGGCGTGATCACGGCGGCCTTTGGCGGCCTGCTGCGCGATGTGGTCTGCAATGAAGTGCCCATGCTGCTGCGGGACAATCACCCCTACGCAACGTGCGCGTTTCTCGGGTGCTTCCTCTACGTCGGGCTGACGCACACGGACTTGCTGCCGAGCGTGTCCGTGGTGATCGCCACGCTGGCCATCGTGATCGGGCGGTTGGTGACGCTGCGCTGGAACATCACCCTGCCGCGTTGACCAACGCCGACCGACGCGAGCGCGCCGGCCATAGCCATAGGCGGCGGCTTCAGACCGCGGCTTCGTCCTTCTCGCCGGTGCGGATGCGGATCACCTGCTCCACCGGCATCACGAAGATCTTGCCGTCGCCGATCTTGCCGGTCTTGGCGGCTTTGACGATCGTGTCGATCACGTTTTCGACCTGGCTTTCGGCCACCACCACCTCGATCTTGATCTTCGGCAGGAAGTCGACCACGTATTCCGCACCGCGATACAGCTCGGTGTGGCCCTTCTGACGGCCGAAACCCTTGACCTCGGTGACAGTCAGGCCGGTCACCCCCACGTCGGCGAGCGACTCGCGCACTTCGTCCAGTTTGAAGGGCTTGATGATGGCGGTGATTTGTTTCATGGGTGTCTCGCTCACTAGTTGGTGAAGTATTCAAGCGTCCAATAATACTGGAGCCGGTTAATGCGCACATCCCGGGCGATGCCGGACACCGTCTGCAGCAGCGTCGGATCGTCGGGAAAATTCTTCAGGACGTCGTGCTCGCTGCCGTCACGCAGGGGGCGACGCTGCCACGTATTGCCATGTTCGTCGTTGTAGGCAATGGGCGTGCTCGAGCCAAACACATACTGGTTATCGAACCACAGCACGCGCACGCCGGGCCCCAAGGCGCGGTGCAGCCCTTCGACATGCCGGCGCAAATGCTGCAGCGGCACATGCGACCACCAGCAGCCCGCCGTCATCACGTCAAAGGCGCCCGGCGCGAACGGCAGCGCATCGTTGTCGGCGCGCACGAACGACGCCCCGGCGATGCCCTTGCCGCGCGCAATGCGCAGGACGGTGTCGTTGTAATCCGCGCCGACGATGCTGCGCGCGTCGGTCATCGCCTCGGTCCAAAAACCGGTACCGCACGCCAGATCCAGCACCCGCGCACCGCGCGTCACGTCGCGCACGCGCGCCTTCAACCACGCCAAATCGCCCTGCCGCTCGGGCTTCGTATAGATGCGCTCGTATTCGGGGGCACGTTTGGCGTAGTAGTCGAGCATGGCGGCGACCTATTCCTTGAAACGCGACGTGATCGGATACCGCCAGTCGCGCCCGAACGCCCGCTGCGTCACGCGAATGCCCACCGGCGCCTGACGCCGCTTGTATTCGTTGATCTTGATGAGGCGCACAATCTTTTGCACGTCGGCCTCGGCAAACCCGGCCGCGATGATGTCGGCCACCGGCTGGTTCTGCTCCATGTAGCGCTGCACGATGGCGTCGAGCGCATCGTATTCGGGCAGGCTGTCCTGGTCGGTCTGGTTTTCACGCAGCTCGGCCGACGGCGCGCGCGTCAGGATGCGCTCCGGAATTACTTCCGACAACGCGTTGCGGTAGCGGCACAGGCGGTAGACCAGCGTCTTGAAGATGTCCTTGATGACGGCAAAACCGCCGGCCATGTCGCCGTACAAGGTGCAGTAGCCGACCGCCATTTCGCTCTTGTTGCCGGTGGTCAGCACGATCCGGCCGCTCTTGTTCGACAGCGCCATCAGCAGCGTGCCGCGAATGCGCGCCTGGATGTTCTCTTCCGTCGCATCTTCCGGCAGCCCGCGGAACTCCTCCGCCAGCGCGCCCTTGAATGCGTCGAACATCGGGCTGATGGCGATTTCGTCGTACTGCACGCCCAGGCGGGCCGCCATGTCGCGGGCGTCGACCCACGAGATATCCGCCGTGTAACGCGAGGGCATCATCACTGCACGCACACGATCGGCGCCCAGCGCATCGACGGCAATCGCCAGCACCAACGCTGAATCGACACCGCCCGACAAGCCGATGATCGCGCCCGGAAAGCCGTTCTTGCCAAGGTAATCGCGCACGCCCAGCTTGAGCGCCTCATACACCTGGGCCTCCAGCGGCGCCTCCGGCACGACCGTGCCCGGCAACGCGCGTCCACCGTCGAACTGCACGTAGCCGACGCCTTCAACGAACTGCCCCATCCGCACGACGACGTTGCCTTCGGCGTCGAGCACGAACGAGCCCCCGTCGAACACCAATTCGTCTTGCCCTCCGACCAGGTTTGCATACACATGCGGCAAGCCCGATTCCTTCACGCGCGCGCCGATGATCCGCTCGCGCAGGTCTTCCTTGTCGAGGTGATACGGCGACGCGTTGGGGATCAGCACCACCTGCGCGCCGGCCGCCTTGGCGTAGGCCGTGGCCGTGGCATACCAGGCGTCTTCGCAGATGACGACGCCGAAGCGCGTGCCGTCCACTTCGAACACAAACGGCTCGGTGCCGGGCTGGAAGTAGCGCTTCTCGTCGAAGACTTCGTTGTTGGGCAGTTCGAGCTTGTTGTACCGGCCGACCACGCGGCCATCCACGGCCACCGTCGCGCTGTTGGTCGGCTTGGGCAGCACACCGGGCGCCGGCGCTTCCAGCGAGAGTTGCGGGTGCCCGATCAGCACATGCAAACCCGGGAAGGCCGCCAGTTCGGCGATGAGCGCGTCAAGCGCGCGCGCACTGGCATCAATAAACGCCGGGCGCAGCAGCAGATCTTCGGGCGGATAGCCCGTGAGCGACAGTTCCGGCGTGAGGAGAATCCGCGCACCAGCCTGGTGCGCTTCGCGCGCCGCGGCGACGATGCGGGCGGCATTGCCGGCGAAATCGCCGACGGTGCAGTTGATCTGGGCGAGAGCGACAGAGACGGTCATGGGGGCAATATGGATTGCAAGCGCGCCAGTCGAAGCTGGAATTAGAATCGGCGGCATGACCTCTCGCCCCCTTGTTCCCGAGCCTCAAGCGCGCGCTGGTTCGCGACACGAATTGGCCAATTATCGCACGCGACTTGTGACCGATCTGCGCGACATCGGCCGCGACGCGTGGGATGCCCTGCTTGCCCTGCAGCCCGAAGCGACGCCTTTTCTGCGCTTTGATTTCCTGCACGCCCTGCATGAGAGCGGCAGCGCGTCGGCCGACACCGGCTGGTCGCCGCAATACCTGACGCTGTGGCAAGACGGCCCGGATGGCGAAGTGCTCGCGGCGGGCGTGCCGCTGTACGTGAAGGGCCACTCCTACGGCGAGTACGTCTTCGACTGGGCGTGGGCCAATGCGTATGCGCAGCACGGGCTGGAGTACTACCCGAAATGGTTGTCCGCTGTGCCGTTTACGCCGGTGCAGGGTGCGCGCTTGCTGGCGCGGGATGCGGCTGCGCGCGCGGCGCTGCTCGACACAATGCTGGCGGTGGCGAGGCAAAGTGAGTTGTCATCGCTGCATGTGCTGTTTCCCACCGCCGATGAAGCCGAGCAACTGCGCGCCGCCGGCATGCTGCTGCGACACGGCGTGCAGTTCCACTGGTGCAATCCGGGCTTTGCCAGCTTCGACGACTTTCTGGCCGCGCTGGAACAGAAGAAGCGCAAGAACATCCGCGCCGAGCGCCGCCGCGTGCACGACGCAGGCATCACCTTCCGCCACGTGCCCGGCGCAGCCGCGACGGACGCGGACTGGCGCTTCTTCCACCGGTGTTACCGCACCACCTACCGCGAGCATCACTCGTCGCCGTATCTGAACCTGGAGTTTTTCCGCCAGATCGGCGGGACGATGCCGGAGAACCTGCTGCTGGTGATCGCCTCGCGCGACGGCAACGACATCGCCAGCGCGCTGCTGGTGATCGACATGCGCCCCGAGGCGTCGGTCATGTACGGCCGCTACTGGGGCGCGATCGAGCATCACCCCTGCCTGCACTTCGAGACGGCGTATTACCAGCCGCTGACGTACTGCATCGCGCACGGCATCCGCACGTTCGAGGGTGGCGCGCAAGGCGAACACAAGATGGCACGCGGCTTCGAGCCCGTGGCGACGCTGTCGGCGCACTGGCTGGCGCACCCTGCATTTGCCGATGCAGTGGGCAGGTTCCTTGACCGCGAAACGGCAGGCATGGAAGCGTATCTGGACGAACTGACGGACCGCTCGCCGTTCAAGCAACGGCTGGAATCGGACTAGCGGCGGGAAGCAGCGGCGGCGGGAAAAGACAGCGTCCGCACGGACGGCGGACGCGGCGGGGAAGCTTAGTGCGCGGCAGGCTTCTGCTCGGCAATCACGCAATGTGCGGCGTTCGAATCAACAGCCATGGAGGCCGAGGCGACAGCACGCTCGCCAGCGTGGGCTGCGTCCGGCGGCCCCACCAGCAACGCCCACACGGTGAATGCAGCCATGGCTACGGCAGACAGCACGGGAACGACAACGGTCTTGTTCAACATCGCAGTACCAGGGGTTGGAGTCAAACTTGACGGGGAGTCTAGAGGCGTCGTTTCCGGTGGGCAAATGAGCGTTTCTTAAATCTCTGTGTAGCAGAACTACCGGGCGGTAAGTATGCAAATTCCGCGATAGATATCACAAAACGCATACAAGACCCCATCCGGGCGCAGATGGCGAGCTGACGCGAGTCGACGCATTTCCAGCATCACGCCGATGACCCATTCGCAAAGAAAAAATCCCGGCGCTCCATCCGGAGGCCGGGATTTGTCAGACACGCCGTACGGCGAAATCCTAAAAAAGCTTACTTCTTATAGTTGGCAACGCCGTCGGCGATTTCCTTGTGGGCTTCTTCAATACCGCCCCAGCCTTCAACCTTGACCCACTTGCCGGCTTCCAGCGCCTTGTAGTGCTCGAAGAAGTGCTTGATCTGGTCCAGCAGGTTCTGGCCGATGTCCGACAGGTCGGTCATGTGGGCCGTCGCGGGGCTCAGCTTGTTGACAGGCACGGCAACCAGCTTGGCGTCCACGCCGGATTCGTCCGTCATCTTCAGCATGCCCAGGGCACGGCAGCGCACCACGCAACCGTGGATGAGCGGGAACGGCGTGACGACCAGCACGTCCACCGGGTCGCCATCGCCCGACAGCGTCTGCGGGATGAAACCGTAGTTCGCCGGATAGCGCATGCCGGTCCCAACGAAGCGGTCCACGAACAGCAGGCCGGTTTCCTTGTCGGCTTCGTACTTGACCGGGTCGCTCTGCGCCGGGATCTCGATGATGACGTTGAAGTCGTTGGGGATGTCCTTGCCCGGCGAGACGTTGTTGAAGCTCATGAAAATGCTCCGGAATGCGCGAAGTGCGTAAAAACGCGACGCAAATGGTTGGAAAGAAGCGTAAAAAACTGTCGGCGGGCATTATAGCCCCTCACACCCGGCCGCTTGCCCTACCCGGCGCGCGCGCGTGCGAAAATCGCGCGTTGCCGATCTTTTGCAGGAACCCCCCATGCATGCCCAGCACTTCATCGCCAACCGTCTGATGTCGCCCGATTCGGGGATGCGCATCAAGGTGTTCGATCCGTCCGACGGCCAGTCCTTTGCCGAGATTGCGCGCGGCAACGCCACCGATATCAACGTGGCCGTGCATGCCGCGCGGCGCGCGTTCGAAGGCGTATGGGGCCAGTTGGCGCCGGCCGAGCGCGGCCGCGTGCTCATGCGCATAGCCCTGCGCCTGAGCGATCACGAAGAAGAACTGGCCCGCCTGGAAGCCCGCGACACCGGCAAGCCCATGCGCCAGGCGCGCGCCGATGCCCGCGCCGTCGCCCGCTACTTCGAGTTCTACGCCGGCGCCGCCGACAAGCTGCACGGGCAGACCATCCCCTATCCGGCTGATACCACCGTGCTGACCGTGCGCGAGCCGCATGGCGTGACCGCGCACATCATCCCGTGGAACTACCCGATGCAGATCTTCGGGCGCAGCGTGGGGGCTGCATTGGCGGCGGGCAACGCGTGCGTGGTCAAGCCGGCGGAAGATGCGTGCCTGTCGGTGTTGCGCGTGGCCGAGCTGGCCGCCGAAGCCGGCCTGCCCGATGGCGCACTCAACATCGTCACCGGCTATGGCCACGAAGCCGGTGCGGCTCTGGCGGCGCATCCCGGCGTCAACCATGTGTCGTTCACGGGCTCCCCGGAAACGGGCAAGGCGATTGTTCGCGCCGCGGCGGAAAACCACGTGCCCGTCACGCTGGAGCTGGGCGGCAAATCTCCGCAGATCGTGTTTGCCGACGCCGATCTGGAAGCGGCCATTCCGGCCGTGGTGAACGGCATCATCCAGAACGCCGGGCAGACGTGCTCCGCCGGCAGCCGCGCGCTGATCGAGCGCAGTGTGTACGAGGCGATGCTGGATCGGCTGGCCATGGTGTTCGAATCCATCAGGGTGGGCCCGTCGTCGCTGGACCTGGATTGCGGCCCGCTCATCAACCCCAAGCAGCAGCAGCGCGTGTGGGATTTCGTCTCGGATGCGCAGCACGCCAACATTCCGGTGATGGCGCAGGGCCAGGTGGTGCCCGAAGCGCCCGAGACCGGCTATTACCAGGCGCCGATGCTGCTGCGCGATGTGCCGCACACGCACCGCCTCGCGCAGCAGGAAGTGTTCGGCCCGCTGCTGGCCGCCATGCCGTTCGACACCGAAGCCGAAGCGCTGGCCCTGGCCAACGGCACACCTTACGGCCTGGTAGCCGGCGTGTGGACGAACGACGGCGGCCGCCAGATGCGCCTTGCGCGCAAGCTCAGGGCCGGCCAGGTCTTCATCAACAACTACGGCGCGGGCGGCGGCGTTGAATTGCCCTTCGGCGGAACGGGTCAATCGGGGCACGGGCGCGAAAAGGGCTTCGAGGCGCTCTACGGCTTCACCACGCTCAAGACCATCGCCATCCGCCACGGCTAAAGGCACAACGCAGCATTCCACCCACAACACGAGGAGACACCATGCGGCTTGCCGGCAAGATTGCCATCGTCACGGGCGCGGGTTCAGGCTTTGGCGAGGGCATCGCCAACACCTTTGCCCGCGAAGGCGCGCGCGTCGTCGTCAACGACTTGAATGCGGAGGCCGGTGAACGCGTGGCCAGCGCCATCCGCGTGGCCGGCGGCGATGCGCATTTCGTGCAGGCCGACGTCTCGAATGGCGATTCCGTTGCAAAGCTGCTGGGCGCCACCCTGGCGCGCTACGGCGATCTGCACATCGTCGTGAACAACGCCGGCACCACGCACAAGAACAAGCCGCTGCTGCAGATCACCGAAGACGAGTTCGACCGCGTGATGGCCGTCAACGTGAAGAGCATTTACTGGACGGCGCATCACATCGTCCCGCACTTCCGGGAGCGCGGCGCCGGCGTGTTCGTCAATGTGGCGTCCACGGCCGGCATCCGGCCGCGACCGGGGCTCGTCTGGTACAACGCCAGCAAGGGCGCCGTCATCACGGCCAGCAAGGCGATGGCGGCTGAGCTGGGCCCGGACAAGATCCGCGTGAACTGCGTGAACCCGGTGATGGGCGCAACGGGCCTCATCGAGCAGTTCATGGGCGTACCCGATACGCCCGGGAACCGCGCGCGCTTCCTGGCGACGATCCCGATGGGGCGGCTCTCGACGCCCCAGGATGTGGCCAACGCATGCCTGTATCTCGCGTCGGACGAAGCGGAGTTCATTACCGGCACGTGCCTGGAAGTGGACGGCGGGCGCTGCGTATAAACCCTGCCGGCGAGCGTCTTGGCGCGCCCGCCCGAGAAGCGCAGAATGCTGTGGCGGTTTTCCAGGCCGAGGTAGGTAACGAGGAGCACTCGGCCTGAACTCACAATAACTCTGGAGACCCGATGGCCATCACCACCCCACCCACCTCACCGGTCGGCGGCGCAGGTACGCTGCCGCCTCAATCCACCAGCGCATTTGAAGAAGCCACGTACCGCAAGGTGACGTGGCGACTGGTTCCGTTCCTGCTGCTGTGCTACGTGGTCGCGTACCTCGATCGCGTCAACGTGGGCTTTGCCAAGCTGCAAATGCTCAACGACCTCAAGTTCAGCGAGACCATCTACGGCCTTGGCGCCGGCATCTTCTTCATCGGCTACTTCCTCTTTGAAGTGCCGAGCAACGTGATCCTGCACCGGGTGGGCGCGCGCATCTGGATCGCGCGGATCATGATCTCGTGGGGCGTGATCTCGGCGGCCATGATGTTCGTGACCACGCCGGCCATGTTCTACGTCATGCGCTTCCTCCTGGGCCTGGCAGAAGCCGGCTTCTTCCCGGGCATCATCCTGTACCTCACGTACTGGTATCCGGCGCAGCGGCGCGGGCGCACCACCACCTTCTTCATGACGGCGATTGCGCTGTCGGGCGTGATCGGCGGCCCCATCTCGGGCTGGGCGATGAAGGCGTTTGCCGGCGTCTACGGCCTGGCCGGCTGGCAGTGGATGTTCCTGATCGAAGGCATTCCGTCGATCATCGTCGGCATCTTCGTGCTGGCGTATCTGGACGACCGCATCACCCACGCGAAGTGGCTGACCGACGAAGAGAAGGCGCTGCTCGCCCGCAACATCGCCGCGGAAGACGCCGGCAAGGAAGACCCGCCCATCGGCACCGTCCTGGCCAGCCCGCGCGTATGGCTGATGAGCCTGATTTACTTCACCTTCGTGATGGGCCTGTATGGCGTGAGCTTCTGGCTGCCCACGCTGATCAAGCAGACCGGCGTGGCCGATCCGTTCTCAGTGGGCTTGCTGACGGCGATTCCGTACGGCGCGGCCGTCGTCGCGATGGTCTTGGTGGCCCGCAGCGCCGATCGCCTGCGCGAGCGCCGCTGGCACATCGCGATTCCGGCGGTGGTGGGCGCGGCCGGGCTCGTGCTGTCGGCCGTCTGGCACGCCGATACCACGCTGGCCATGGCAGCGCTCACGCTCGGCACCATGGGCATCCTCACCACGTTGCCGCTGTTCTGGAGCCTGCCGACCGCCTTCCTGGCCGGCACCGGCGCTGCCGCGGGCATTGCGCTGATCAACTCGCTGGGCAACCTCGCGGGCTTCCTGAGCCCCTACGCCGTCGGCTGGCTGAAAGACGCTACGAAGAGTACCGATTCGGGCATGTACATGCTGGCCGCATCGATGGTGCTGGGCGCGATTCTCACGCTTTCCGTGCCGGCGCGGATGGTGAACAAATAGGCGCCCGTCACCCGCAAGAAAAAAGGCCGGGATGACCCCGGCCTTTTTCATTTCACGGCAAGCAAGGCGCTTTGCCGATAGTGTCGCTGGGCGTCTTCCATCCGCTCCGTCTGCTCGAACATCTGGGCGAGCGCCAGGTGCGCATGAGCGCGCAAGTTGCCGGAATGATCTGCATCGGCATACTTCAGCGCCGATTCCAGACTCGACTGCGCTTTGCCCCAGAGCTGCTCCTTGAAGCACAACATGCCGAGCGTGTAGAACAGGTCGGCATCCACCGGATGCTGGCCGAGCCATTTCTCGGCTTGCTGGATCAGCGGCAGTGCCTTGCCCGGCACGGCGCAATCGGCATAGCGGCGGATCAGACGGCCATCCCAATGCGCCTTCAAGCCGTCTTCGACGATGCGTTTGGCGTCATCCGTGCGACCGAGCTGCGCAAAATACAGCGCCGCCTGTGAGGCAATGCGGGGCGAGCGGCGCTCCTCCGTGGTGAGTTCGCGCCAGAAGCCGTTGAGGGCATCGGCATCGTGGCGGCGCTCGGCCAGCAGCGTTTCACACGCCATCTGCTTGAGACGCGCGGCCAACACCGAATGGATCGCGTTGCGCTTTTCCAGTGCGCGCGTGAGGCGCAGCACCTCGCCCCAATTCTTCAGATGCTGATGCGCGCGCAATGCAATGCGCTGCGCCTGAATCTGCCGCGAACCCTGCGATTGCAATTGCGCGATCTTCTCCAGCGCGCCTTCGGCATCGCGCGCATCGACCAGCAATTCCGCCATCGACACGAGCTTGGCCTGCTCACGATCGGGCGAGGCGACTTCCGCCATCCACGCGTCGCGGCGTTCGGTTTCCTGCATGCGGTGTGCGGCACGCGCGCCGATCAGTGCGGCCGTCTCGCGCTGTGGCTCCCAGGCCTGGGCTTCTCGCGCCTGGCGCTCCGCATGGCCGAAGCGGCCGGCAAACAGGCTTTCCATCGCTTCGCGCAGCGCGGCGGATGCCTTCAGGATGCGATTGCGCTCGCGATACGCCGCAGCACGCGCCGGCATACCGGCCACATGGTGGAAGAGCCGCATCACGAGATGCAGCACCACGAACGTCGCCAGCAGTGCCGCTAGCACGAAGTTCAGCGACATCTCCACCCGGTACGGCGGGTAGAACAGCACGACGTTGCTCAGGTTCAGTTCAGTTAACAGCGCCAGCCCGACGGCGGCGGCAAACAGGAGCGCGACCCAGAATACCCAGCGCATGGTCACTCCTTGCCCGAACCGCGCACGGCGGCAAGGCTGTCGGCCAGCGTCGGCACCTGCAGCGTGCCCACCGTCGCGCGCACCTGTGCCAGCTGGTTCTGCACCGTGGTCACGCGCGAAGACTGCGTATCGAAGTAACGCGCGAGCAGCGTATCGGCGCGACCGAGATCGGCGCGGAATACGGCGTCATTGCGCGAGAGCAGCGCCAGGCGCGCATTCATCAGGCGCAGCTTGAGGTTTTCGCGCAGGAACCACGCCTGGTCGGAAGACAGCAGCAGCGCCTCGGTCTGATCGACGCGGCGGACCTGCACAATCTGGCCGAGTTCGCCTCGCACGTCGTTCCACAAGCGGCCCCACCAGGCGCGTACGCCAGCAGACCAGCCGGCGTTTGGCGGCGTCGATGCCACCGGTGCCGACGCAGCCTGCGCCTTGGCATTTTTCGTGGATTTCGCGGCAGCATGCGGCGCCTGCGCAGCCTGTTCCGTCTCCAGCGGCTGGGCCGACGAGATGAGCGGCAGTGTATCGACCGCGTTGATGGCGTCATCCAGCCGCAGCGCGGCACCGGCCAGATCCAACGACGGCATCGACTTGAGCTTGGCGATGTCGCGCGATACCGCGCGGCGTACCGCGTTGAACTGTGGTTTGTCGAGCGTGGCCAGGCGCGCATCGACCGTTTGCAGCGCCGCCAGTGCGCCCGCGACGTTGCCCGTCAGTTGCAGCTGCTCGGCGGTGACTTCCAGCGAACGCTGGACCTCGGCGCGCTGCCAGTCGTCGCGGTTGCGCAGGAGGTCTTGATTGGCCTGCTCCAGCGCAGCCTGGCGATCGCGCGTTTCCGCGGTACGGGCATCCAGCGCGCCGAACTTCTGCTGCAGTTGGGAAACCGAATCCTGATCCGCGCGGGACAGCACGCGCATCTCCTGCGCCAGCGCTTCGTTCGTCTGGGCGTGCTGGCGGATCTCGCGTGCAAGGCGCTCGTTGCGCACCTGCAGCGCGGCCACCGCCGCCACGACGGCCACCAGGACTACCCAAATCAACCAACCGCCGCGAGCTGGCGCATGGTTGACCGTCATGGTGGGCGCAAACGCTGCAGGCGCGGGGGCCGGCGTGGGCGTGGCGGCGGCCGGCGCGGATTCCGGTGCGGATGTCGAAGCGGGAGCGGACGAGGGAACGGGAGTCTGCGTCACAGTGGAAGAAGAAGTAGACGGGGTTGATTCAGCCGGCGCCGCTGGCGACCCATGCTCGGGCACCGATACCGGCCCGGCCCAGGCGAGCACGCTGGCGAGCAGCCGGTCGTCGCCGGCGCCGGTCAGCGTCACGTCGCGAAAGCCCAGCGATTTGGCCTGTTCGACGATGCGGGCGTGCGAAGCAAAGCACGGCGCGCCATGCAGCGTGTCGAGATCGGCCGGCGACAGATTCGCGCGAGCCAGCTCATCGAGATTGCGCACGGCTTCGGAACTGGTAAGCGTCCAGGCATGGCGGGCCGACAGCACCGCTCGCAACGCGAGCCACGCAGCAGCATCGGGCACCGGGACGCTGCGGCGGTAGGCTTCCACCGTGCGGACCGATGCACCGGCTTCGCGCAGTTGATCGGCCAGCCATTCACGGCCACCGTTGCCGCGCACGATCAGCACTTCACGACCGCCGAGCGAAGGCACATCCAACCGCGCGTACAGCGCCTCGGAATCCTGGCGCGCATCGTCGGCATGCGTGTCGGGCTTGATCACGCGGTGCGCGGGCGGCGCAACCCCATGCGTGGCAAGCGCCTGTGCGCTCGCGGGGCCCACCACGGCCACCGGCACTTCCTGCGGCCAGCGAAACCCTTCGGGCATGGCGGCAAAAGCCTGCTGCACGGCGTTGGGGCTCACGAACACGACCAGCGCATAGCGCGAAGGATCGCTCAGCGCGGCACGCAAGTCATCGAGATTGGGCGTCGGCGCAATGTCGAGCAGCGGAAACTGGTGCGTGCGCAGGCCGTGGCGCTCAAGCGCCGCCACCAGCATGGGCGCCTGCGCGCGCGGCCGCGTGACCACCACCACGGGTGGGGGTGCCGGTTGAACAGGCGGCGTGCTGGATGCGGGCGACGATGGTGACAAGCGCGGTGGCAAGTGGTCGTCCATGGCGGGCCGTGGGAGTTAGGTAGCAGGCGGCGCGTCGGCGCCCAGCATGGCAAGGATGTCACGTGCACCGCCGGCCAGCATCTGCTGGGCGACGCGCACACCCAGTGCGTCAGCTTCGGCCAGCGTAGATGGCGTGGCTTCGCCATCTGCGGCAAGTTTGCGGGTGCCGTCCTGCGACGCGACAAAGGCACGCAGGCGCAAGGCGCCCGCGTCCGACCATTGCGCGAAGGAGGCAAGCGGCACCTGGCACGAACCGCCGAGAATGCGCGAAACAGCGCGCTCAGCGGTGACGGCCAGCGCAGTCGGTGCATCGTGCAGCGGCGCGAGGCACGCGCGCACGTCTGCACGATCGGCGCGAATTTCAATGCCGAGCGCACCCTGCCCCGCTGCCGGCAGCGACTCCTCCGGCGCGATGGTGGAGCGAATGCGATCGACCAGCCCGAGGCGCTTGAGCCCGGCGGCAGCCAGGATGATGGCAGCGTAGTCGCCGCGATCGAGCTTGCCGAGGCGCGTATCGAGGTTGCCCCGCAGCGGCTGGATCACCAGATGCGGAAACCGCGCCCGCAACGAAGCCTCGCGGCGCAGGCTCGACGTGCCCACCACGGCGCCGGCAGGCAACGACGCCAGATCGGCGTAGTCGTTGGAAACAAAGGCGTCGCGCGGGTCTTCGCGTTCGAGGATGGTCGACAGCGCAAAGCCTTCCGGCAGTTCCATCGGCACATCCTTGAGCGAATGGACCGCCAGATCGGCACGGCCCTCGGCCAGCGCGACTTCCAGTTCCTTCACAAACAAACCTTTACCGCCCACCTTGGCGAGCGAGCGGTCGAGAATCTGGTCGCCGCGCGTGGTCATTCCAAGGATGGACACGTCGCACGCGGGATAGTATTTTTGCAATGCAGCACGCACGTGTTCGGCTTGCCAGAGGGCGAGCCGGCTTTCGCGCGAGGCAATGACCAGCTTGGTCGGCGCCTGGGCTGCAGGAGTCGTTGCAAGCTGGGATTCGACGGGAGTCGGACGGGCGTTGGAAGACATGCGGCAATGTTAGCACGCAGCTTTTTCGCGACAGTCCGGCTATCACGTTGAAGTGATACAGAAACGAGGGCCCTTCAGGCACCTTCGAGCACCCAACCTAGGAGACACCATGACGCAGCCCGCCGCGCGCCGCGCTTCCTCGCGCGCGACCACCGCCCGCAAGGCTTCCGCCGCCCCCGCCAAGACCAGCAAGACCCCCAAGGCCATCAAGACAGCCAAGCCCGCCGCGAAACCGGTGGCCAAGGCCAATGGCGCGGACGAAGCCAATGGCGCATCACTCGGCCCCACTTCCCGACGCTCGTCGGGCAGCGCCGCGGCCAAGGATCAGCCGCTGAAGGAAGACATCCGCTTCCTCGGGCGCCTGCTGGGCGACGTGCTGCGTGACCAGGAAGGCGGCACGGTTTTCGAAACCGTCGAGACCATCCGCCAGACCGCCGTGCGCTTCCGCCGCGACGGCGACCGCCAGGCTGAGCAGGATCTCGACCGGCTGCTGAAAACGCTCTCGCGCGACCAGACCACGTCGGTGGTGCGCGCCTTCAGCTACTTCTCGCATCTGGCGAACATCGCCGAAGACCAGCATCACAATCGCCGCCGCCGCGTGCATGCGCTGGCCGGATCGCCGCCGCAGCCGGGCAGCCTGATGCGCGCGCTGCTCTCTGCCGCAGACGAAGGCCTGTCGGGCGACGAGCTGCGTCGCTTCTTCGAGACCGCGCTGATCGTGCCGGTGCTGACCGCGCACCCGACCGAGGTGCAGCGCAAGAGCACGCTCGATGCGCAACGCGAAATCGCGCGCTTGCTGGCCGAACGCGACGCACCGCTGACCACGCGTGAACGCGAGCGCAACACGGCGCTGCTGCGCGCCCACGTCACCAAGCTGTGGCAAACGCGCATGCTGCGCACCACGCGCCTGATGGTGGCCGATGAGATCGAAAACGCGCTGTCGTATTACCAGACCACTTTCCTGCGCGAAATCCCGGCGCTGTACCGGGAGCTGGAAGAAGACATCGCGACCGTGTTCCCGCGTCGTGGCGCACGCGGCGAGCCGGCCCCGCTGCCGCCCTTCTTCCAGATGGGCTCGTGGATCGGCGGCGACCGCGACGGCAATCCCTTTGTCACGGCGACAACGTTGCGCGACGCGGCACAAAAGCAGGCAAGCGTGATCCTGGCGTGGTACCTGGAAGAGATCCACGCGCTGGGCGCGGAACTATCGATGTCGACGTCGCTGGTGGATGTAAGCGCGGAGCTGCAGGCGCTGGCCGAGCGCTCGCCCGACCACTCCGAACATCGCGCGGACGAGCCGTACCGCCGTGCGCTGATCGGCGTCTATGCGCGACTGGCGGCCACCTGCCGCGAGCTGACCGGTGAAGACGCCGGCCGCCACGCCGTCGGGCCCGCTCCGGCTTACAGCAACGCAGAAGAACTGCGCGCCGACATCCAGACCGTGATCGATTCGCTGGCGGCGCACCACGGCGAGGTGCTGGCCGACGCGCGGCTCGCATCGCTGGCGCGCGCGATCGATGTGTTCGGCTTCCATCTCTCATCGATCGATTTGCGGCAGGTGTCGGACGTGCACGAAGCGACCGTCGCCGAGCTGTTGAAGGTGGCCGGTGTGGAAGGTGCGTATGCGGCGCTGTCCGAGGCTGACAAGCGCACGCTGCTGCTGCGCGAGCTGCAACAGCCGCGCGTGCTGACGCTGCCGTTCCACGCGTACAGCGAGCAGACCACGTCGGAAATCGACATCTTCCGCGCCGCGCGCGAGGTGCGTGCCCGCTACGGCAATCGCATCGTGCGCAACTACATCATTTCGCACACCGAGACGCTGTCCGACCTGCTGGAAGTGATGCTGCTGCAGAAGGAAGCCGGTATGTTCCGCACGGGCGCCAATGGCAGCGGCAGCGCCGCGCTGGACGTCATGGTGATCCCGCTGTTTGAAACCATCGAAGACTTGCGCAACGCTCCCGAAATCATGGGCGACCTGTTGGCCCTGCCCGGCTTCGATTCCGTGCTGGCCGCGCAGGGCAACGAGCAGGAAGTGATGCTCGGCTATTCGGATTCCAACAAGGACGGCGGCTTCCTCACCTCCAACTGGGAGCTGTACAAAGCCGAGCTGGCGCTGGTGGAACTGTTCGAGCGCAAGGGCGTGCGCCTGCGCCTGTTCCACGGCCGCGGCGGCACGGTGGGCCGAGGCGGCGGCCCGACCTACCAGGCCATCCTGTCGCAGCCGCCGGGCACCGTGAACGGCCAGATCCGTCTGACCGAACAAGGCGAAATCATCTCCAGCAAATTCGCCAATCCGGAGATCGGCCGGCGCAACCTGGAGACCATCGTCGCGGCCACGCTGGAAGCGACGCTGCTGCCTACGCGCAACCGCCCCAAGGGCCTGGAAGAGTTCGAAGCCGCCATGCAGGCGCTGTCGGACAACGCCTTTGCCGCGTACCGCAACCTCGTCTACGAGACCCCTGGCTTCAAGGACTACTTCTTCGCCACCACACCGATCACCGAGATTGCCGACCTGAACCTCGGTTCGCGCCCGGCCTCGCGCAAGCTGATGGACAAGAAGCACCGCCGCATCGAAGACCTGCGTGCGATTCCGTGGGGCTTCTCATGGGGCCAATGCCGCCTGTTGCTGCCGGGCTGGTTCGGCTTTGGCAGCGCGGTGCAGCGCTGGTTGGACGATGCGGGCAACGCCAAGGCCCGCGCCGCCCGCCTGACCACGCTCAAGCGCATGCACAAGCAGTGGCCGTTCTTTGCGAACCTGCTGTCGAACATGGACATGGTGCTGTCCAAGGCCGATCTGAACGTGGCCTCGCGCTACGCGCAGCTCTGCGATGACCGCAAGCTGCGTAACGCGGTGTTCTCGCGCATCTCGGCGGAGTTCACGTTGACCGAGCAGATGCTGGCCGCCATCACGGGGCAGTCGGAGCGCCTGGCCGACAACCCGCTGCTGGCGCGCTCCATCAAGAACCGCTTCCCGTACCTCGACCCGCTGAACCATTTGCAGGTCGAGCTGCTCAAGCGCTTCCGCTCAGGCAAGGCCGGCAGCGACGATGCACGCGTGCGGCGCGGCATCCATCTGTCGATCAACGGGATTGCCGCGGGCCTTCGCAATAGCGGCTGATCAGGCAGCCAGCGCGGTGGCGGCCGGGCGTCGGCTGATCCACGCCATCGCCATCGCGCCGGCGTACGACAGCGTCATCAGGCCAAACACCATCGGCGAGGCGTGCGCCAGCTCGGGCACCACCGTCACGACGGCGCCCGCCGCTGCCACGCCCAGCAAACTGCCCGTCTGCCGCGCGGCGTTGAGCAAGCCCGACGCCGTGCCGGCCAGCTCGCCCGGCGCCGCTGACAGGATCGTCGAGGTCATCGGCGCAATCGCCAGCGCGGTACCGCCGCCGTAAGCCACCATCGTCGCGCTCACCACCCACAGGTGCGCATGGCCCGTCAGCGCAGCCGACGTTGCCAGCAAACCCGCTGCGCCGATCAAGAGGCCACTCAGCATCATCGTCGGCGTGGAAAAATGCGCCATCAGCTTGCCGGCGAAGATGTTGCCCGCCGACAGGCTCACCGCCATCGGCAGCATGACGAGGCCGGTCTGCCGTGCGCTGAGATGTTCGACGTTCTGCAAATGCAGGCTCAGCACGAACAGGGCACCGTAATAGCCGAAATTCAGCAGGAACCCCACGCCGTTGACCGTGCCCAGCGTGCGATGCCCCAGCCAGGCCAGCGGCACGAGCGGTGCGCGCGCACGGCGTTCGGCCACAACGAACAGCGCACCGGCCACCACCGTCAGCAGCGCGGCACCCCACACCCAGGGCGATCGCGCGCCCCGCACCGGCCACTCGATCGCAGCAAAACACAGCGCCGCGAGCATTACGGCGCTCGTCACCTGTCCCGCCCAGTCGAACGGCTTGGCCCGTGCCGGCGTGTCGTTGCGCACGATCATCCACGTGCCCAGCATGCCGACCACACCCAGCGGCACGTTGATCAGGAAGGCGCTGCGCCAGCCGTATGTGTCGACCAGCACGCCGCCCAACGCCGGGCCCACGGCTGCGGCAGTCGCGACGATGGCGCCCCACAGGCCGATGGCCCAGGCGCGCTCGCGCGGGTCCTGAAACGTGCTGCGTATCAGCGACAGCGAACTCGGCAGAAACATCGCCGCGCCCACGCCCTGCAGGATGCGCGCGGCAATCAGCGTGGTCACGGAAGGCGCCACTCCACAACCGGCTGATGCAACGATGAAGACCGCCATTCCCGCCATGAACACGGTTCGCGCGCCAATGCGATCGCTCAGCAAACCGCCCGTGAGGATGAACGCGGCAAACGCCAGCGTGTAGCCGTCAACGATCCAGGCAAGTTCTGCGACGCTGCTGTGCAGGCTGTCGCGCATGGCGATGAGCGCCACGTTGACCACGGTGGTGTCGAGCACTGCCATGAACACGCCCGACGTGAGAATGCCCAGCGTGGCGTTGCGGCGCCACCGGCTGAGGTCGGGTTGCAAGTCAGCCCGGGGCGCCGCTCCCATGGAGTTGGCGTTGCATGAAGACATGGCGGAATCGTTTGGAAATTTCATGCAGCCCAGTGTAGGCTGGGGATTGCATGCAAAAAAGCAGCGTTTTTGCATCGCACCACTGCAAATCTGCATCATCCATTGACGAACATTCGGAGCCTGACGTGAACTGGGATAACGGACGCTTTTTCCTGGCCGTGGCGCGCACCGGCACGCTGCGCGGTGCGGCCCAGCGCCTGGGCGTGGATCAGGCCACGGTGGGCCGCCGCATCGCCGCGCTGGAAGACGAGCTGTCAGCCAAGCTCTTCTTGCGGACGTCGACCGCGCTGGTGCTCACCCCGGCCGGAGAAGCGCTGATCGGTCCGGCCGAAGCGATGGAGCAGGCGGCGCACACCATCGAGCGCCGCGTTGCCGGCATCGACGATCAACTCGCCGGCACGATCCGCGTGGCCACGACCGACACCATGGCCGCCACGTTTGTGCTGCCGGCCATCGCGCAGCTGCGGCAGCGGCATCCGGGCATCGACGTCGTCTGCATGGCGTCCAAGAGCATTGCCAACCTCACCAAGCGCGAGGCCGACGTGGCCGTGCGCACGCTGCGGCCCGATTCTCCGGACCTCATCGCGCGGCGCATCGGACAAATGGAAACCGGCATCTATGCGAGCCGCAGCTACGTGGCCGCGCGTGGCGAGCCCGAGGAAGGGACGGCCTTTGCGGGGCACGATCTCGTGCTCTATCCGCGCAACGAAGTGCCGTGGATGTGGGAAGACCTCTGCGGCGAGCCCATTACGCGCGGGCGTGTCGTCTTGCAGAGCAACTCGGCGCTGGCGCTGTTCGAGGCGGTGGCCGCAGGCATTGGCATGACAGAACTGGTGTGCAGGCGTGCGCAGGCCTATCCGCAACTTGTGCGCGTGTTGCCCAATCGGCGCAGCATGCAGGACGTCTGGCTCGTGACGCACGCCGATCTGCACAAGACCGCGCGCGTGCGTGCCCTGCTCGATTGCATCGTCGAAGCGTTCGACGCGCCAAAAAAAACCGCCACACCGTAACGAGCGGCCGGTGTGGCGGCCCAACAAACCGCTTAGCTGATGAACGCGACGGGCACCGGGTCTTCACCCAGCGCCGAGAGCAGCACCGCCCAATGCATCGTCTCGTCGCCCAGGATGCTGGCGGCGGCCTTGGCGAGGTCGCGCGTGTAGAAGCTCGGTATCACGCCCAGGTAGGCCGAGGCAGCGCCCTTCTCCAGGCCCGCGGCAAAACGCAGCACGTCGGCCTGCGTCTTCAACTGGCTGACCGGAAAGTTGTATTCCGCCGCCGTTTTCTCCATGACCGGCGTGCCGCCCAGCTTGGAGACCGCGCCTGCCAGCACCGACGCATGCGCCTTGTGGTGGCCCTGGAACTTCACCGCCGTTGCGAGCACGGGCTTTTGCAACAGGCCGCTTTCCGCGCCCACCTGATAGGCGGCAATGGCCTGATATTCGAGGCCCAGCGCCACGTTCAGGATGTTGACGTCGTCTTTCACGCTGCCCGATTGCGTCTGCGCCCAGGCCGGCATCGACTGCCCCAGCGACACCGCCGCCAGCGAGCCCAGCGCCATCAGCCCCGGCGCGCGCAGCAGCACGCGACGACGCGCATCGATGCGCGGGCTGTCGCTGGCCAACTGATCCATCTCTTGGGTTGTATCCATCGTCGATCTCCTTGCATTGTGGGAAGGAAGCGCGACCCGTGCGGTACGAAGTCCGAATCGCGGGCGTTTATCCACCGCCTGATCGCTTGTACGAACGGCGTACCCAACTGGATGCAAAAAAACCTCAGCGCCTTTCACGTGAATTCACCCACGGGCACGGTTTGTACCTACACTTTGGGCAAAACCGTCCACAGAAAACTGCCCACGTGCTCTCCTATCAGCGCTCCGCCGAAGACCCTGCCGAGCAACCTGCCGACCCGCCAGCGACGTCCGCGGCAGCGCGCCCCCCGAGCGCCGACGCTGAAGAGCTGGCCGCATTGCTGCAACGCATCAGCCTGGGCGACCGCGACGCCCTGCGCACGCTATATACGCGCTGCGCACCGAAACTGTTTGGGCTCGCGCTGCGTATCTTGGTCAGGAAGGACTGGGCCGAGGACGTTTTGCAAGAAAGTTTCGTCAACATCTGGCGCCATGCCGGCGATTACCGCCCGCATCTGGCCGCCCCCATGACGTGGATGACCACCATCGTGCGCAACCGTGCACTCGATTGCCTGCGTCGGCAGCATGCCGAGCGCGTGCAGGAATCCGTGCCCCTGGACGACGCCTACGCCGATGTCCTGGCCGACCACGCCCCGGGCCCTGCGGACATCGCGCTCGCCGGTCAGCAGGCCCGCGCGCTGGCCGAATGCCTCAAGCGCCTCGACCCGAAGCAGCGCCAGGTCGTGTCGCTCGCGTATCTGCGTGACCTGTCGCACAGCGAGCTGGCGCAATCGCTGTCGCTGCCGCTGGGCACCGTCAAATCCTGGATGCGGCGGGGGCTGGACCGCCTGCGCGAATGCCTTGGAGCACCGTGATGGACCCGCGCCGCCACCCCGAACTCGTCGACAAGCTGGCCGCTGAATACGCCGTCGGAACGCTGCGCGCCGGCGCACGCCGCCGTTTCGAGCAGATCATTCGCCACGACGCCGCCACGCGCGCGACGGTGGAACGCTGGCAGCGCTATCTGGCCGATCTGCCCGCGCTTCAGCCGGCCACGGCACCGCTGCCGGACATTCTCCGCCGCATCGAAGTGCAACTCGGCTGGCGCGAGCCCGCGCCGGAGCAGAAGGCGCTCTGGCAACGGCTTTGGCAGGGCGCAGGCTTCTGGCGCAGCGCCACGGCGGTCGCGGCGGTGGTCGCGGCGGTGGCGATCGGGCTGAACCTGCGGCTGGCGCAGCAATTGCGCGAAGCGCCTGTCGCTAACGCCGTGGCCGTGCTGCAGGACGCGCAGGCCCAGGCGGCCGTCCTCGTCACCTGGGATGCGCGCACCGGCACGCTGTCGCTCAAGCGACTGGACGCAACGCCGCTCAATACCGAACAGGCCTTGCAGCTCTGGGCGCTGCCGCCCGGCGGGCATCCGCAGTCACTTGGGGTGATCGGGCACCAGCGCGCCGTGCGGCTGACGGTGGCGCAGCCGTTGCGGCAAGTGCCGGCGCTCGCCATCAGCGTGGAACCTCGTGGTGGCTCGCCCAATCCGGAGGGGCCGACGGGGCCGGTGGTCTTCAAGGGCGCGCTGATCGACAGCACGCTGTAGGCACCGCGGCGCGGGGGCCGGAAGGCCCGGCGGGCGATATAATCGCGGTTTCCTGAATTTGCGGCTGGCGCCTCGCCGGCCGCGCTCCTCCTGCTGTCCGCCCATGACCTCCCAACTCGCCAAGAAGGCCGAAGCGTGGTCCGCCCGCTTTAACGAGCCGGTGTCCGATCTCGTCAAGCGCTATACCGCGTCGGTGTTCTTTGACAAGCGCCTCGCACTGTTCGACATCCAGGGCTCGCTGGCGCACGCTGCCATGCTCGCCAAGCAGGGCATCATCGCCGAAGCCGATCGCGCCGCCATCGAAAAGGGCATGGCGCAGATTCGCCAGGAGATCGAGGCCGGCACGTTCGAGTGGAAGCTGGATCTGGAAGACGTGCACCTGAACATCGAAGCGCGCCTGACCGCCATGGCGGGCGACGCCGGCAAGCGCCTGCACACGGGCCGCTCGCGCAACGACCAGGTCGCCACCGACATCCGCCTGTGGCTGCGCAGCGAGATCGACAACATCGTCGGTCTGCTCAAGGCCCTGCGCAGCGCGCTGCTGGACCTGGCGGAGCAACACACCAACACCATCGTCCCGGGCTTCACGCACCTGCAGGTCGCGCAACCGGTGGTGTTCGGCCACCACCTGCTGGCCTACGTCGAGATGTTCACGCGCGACACCGAGCGCATGCTCGACGCCCGCAAGCGCGTCAACCGCCTGCCGCTGGGTGCCGCCGCGCTGGCCGGTACGAGCTACCCGATCGACCGCGAATTCGTCGCCCAGCAACTCGGCTTTGACGGTGTATGCCGCAACTCGCTGGATGCCGTGTCGGACCGCGACTTCGCCATCGAATTCTGCGCGGCGGCCGCGCTCGTCATGACGCACATCTCGCGCTTCTCTGAAGAGCTGGTGCTGTGGATGAGCCCGCGCGTGGGCTTTATCGACATTGCAGACCGCTTCTGCACCGGCAGCTCGATCATGCCGCAGAAGAAAAACCCGGACGTGCCCGAACTGGCGCGCGGCAAGACCGGCCGCGTCAACGGCCACCTGATCGGCCTGCTCACGCTGATGAAGGGCCAGCCGCTGGCGTACAACAAGGACAACCAGGAAGACAAGGAACCGCTGTTCGACACCGTCGATACCGTGGTCGACACGCTGCGCATCTTTGCCGACATGGTGCCGGGCATCACCGTCAAGGCCGACGCCATGCGTGCCGCCGCGCTGCAGGGCTACGCCACCGCCACCGACCTGGCCGACTACCTGGTCAAGCGCGGCCTGCCCTTCCGCGATGCACACGAAGCCGTGGCCCACGCAGTGCGCGCCTGCGACGACCTGCGTTGCGACCTGGCGGACCTGTCGGTTGCGCAACTGCGTGACATCTGCGGCCTCGGCGACAAGTCCGATCTGATCAGCGACGATGTGCACGCCGTGCTGACGCTGGAAGGCTCGGTCGCTTCGCGCAACCACATCGGCGGGACGGCGCCGGAGCAGGTGAAGCAGGCCATTGCGTTTGCGCGCGCTGCGCTGGCTGAATAATCCGCTGCACGCTCTAAACAAAAGCGCCGTGCTGAGTTGATCAGCGCGGCGTTTTTGTTTGTGACGCACGCTGGCGCGGTCTGGCGAATTGCCGATGTTTGCGAAGCGCGGCTATGCTGCAAGCCAACGCGCACAGGAGGGCCATCCTTGAACGACCAGACGACCGTTGTCGCCCAGCTGGCCGAGTCCCTCGCCGGGGACGCTACTGCCGAGCGGGCGGAAAAAGAAAAGCAATACCTGAAGAGCGACCTCCGCTTCATCGGTGCTTCCGTGCCAACTGTGCGACGAGTGGCCCGCACCTTTGTCGCCGACCGCCCTGCCCTTACTGTGGAAGACCTCAAGGGGCTGGTCGAGGCACTCTGGAATACGCACACCCATGAATTGCGATCTGTGGGAATCGCGGTGCTCGAACTTCGGAGCGACCTGCTCCGCAATTCGGATGTCGGATCGTTAAAGGGCCTGATCGATCGAAGCACGACCTGGGCTCATGTCGACTGGCTTGCGATCAAAGTGGTCGGCGCGCTGGCCACACGGATACCAGCGGTCGAGACGGACATGGACGAATGGTCCGCAGATACGAATTTCTGGGTGCGGCGCAGTGCGCTGTTAGCCAGTCATGACCGACTCGCAGCGGGCCAAGGTGACTTCGAACGTTTCGAACGGCGCGCCGTTCCGATGCTGCAGGAGCGGGAGTTCTTCATCCGAAAGGCAATCGGATGGGTCCTGCGCTCGACCTGCAAAAAAACACCATTGCGAACGATCGGCTTCGTGGAGCGACATGCTGCCGAGATGTCGGCTTTGACTTTCAGAGAAGCGACCCGAGCGCTGGAGCCATCGCAGCAGCAGCGGCTGCAACGCCTGCGGGCGAAGAACCGATAGCGCACGTTTTTTTGCCTGGCAGCGGTCGGTCACACTTCATACAGCCGAATGCGCCCCGGAAGCGCCAAACAAAAAAGCCGCCCGATACTCTCGCGCGGCTTTTCTCTTGGTACGACTGAAACTCAGCGCACGCAGTCGACGAAATATCCCATCTTGCCGTCGACCTCTTCCTCGACCAGCCCGTGGATGTCGGTCTCAAAGCCCGGGAACAGCTTGTTGAACTCACGCGCGAACTGCAGATACTGCACGATCGTCTTGTTGAAGCGCTCGCCCGGAATCAGCAGCGGAATGCCCGGCGGATACGGCGTCAGCAGGATACCGGTGATGCGGCCTTCCAGATCGTCGATCGCGACACGCTCGGTCTCGCGGTGCGCCATCTTGGCCCAGGCATCCGACGGGATCATCGCCGGCTCCATGTCGGACAGGTACATCTCGGTCGTCACGCGGGCCACGTCGTTGGCCTGATAGACGCTGTGGATGCTGTCGCACAGTTCACGCAGGCCGATGCGCTCGTATTGCGGATACTGGCGCACGAATTCCGGCAGCACGCGCCACAGCGGCTGGTTGTTGTCGTAATCGTCCTTGAACTGCTGCAGCTCCGTCACCAGCGAATTCCAGCGGCCCTTGGTGATGCCGATGGTGAACATGATGAAGAACGAGTACAGACCGGTCTTCTCGACGATGATGCCGTGCTCGGCGAGGTAGCGCGTGACGATGGCGGCCGGAATGCCGGAATCGCTGAACTTGCCGTCCACGTCCAGGCCCGGGGTGATGATCGTGGCCTTGATCGGATCGAGCAGGTTGAAGTCTTCGGCCAGGTTACCGAAACCGTGCCAGCGCTCGTTGGCCTTGAGCATCCACGCTGCGCGCTCTTCGATGCCTTCGTCCGACAGGTCGTCCGGGCCCCAGACCTTGAACCACCAGTCGTCGCCGCGGCCGTTGCCGCCATTCGCGCCCAGGTATTCGTGCTCGACCTTGCGCATGGCGCGGCGGAAGTCCAGCGCTTCGGCAATGCTCTCTTCCACCAGCGCGGTGCCGCCCGGCGCTTCCATCATCGCCGCGGCGACGTCGCACGAGGCAATGATCGAGTACTGCGGGCTCGTCGACGTGTGCATCAGATACGCCTCGTTGAAGCGATACGTATCGAGCTTGCGCGTCTCGGAATCCTGCACGAGGATCTGCGAGGCCTGCGACAGACCGGCCAGCAGCTTGTGCGTGCTCTGCGTCGCGTAGACCAGCGCGTCCTTGCTGCGCGGACGGCCGTGGCCGATCGCGTGCATGTTCTCGTAGAACGGGTGGAACGACGCGTGCGGCAGCCAGGCTTCGTCAAAGTGCAGCGTGTCGATTTCGGTCGACAGCATGTTCTTGATCATCTCGGCGTTGTAGAGCACGCCGTCGTACGTACCCTGGGTGATGGTCAGGATGCGCGGCTTCTTGTTTTTGGCCTTGCTGGCAAACGGATGGTCGGCAATCTTCTTGGCGATCGTTTCCGGCTCGAACTCGCTCTTCGGGATCGGGCCGATGATGCCGAAGTGGTTGCGCGTCGGCATCAGGAACACGGGAATCGCGCCCGTCATCATGATCGCGTGCAGATTCGACTTGTGGCAGTTGCGGTCGACCACCACGATGTCGCCGGGCGCCACGTTGGCGTGCCACACCATCTTGTTCGACGTCGACGTACCGTTGGTCACGAAGAACATGTGGTCCGAACCGAAGATGCGCGCAGCGTTGCGCTCAGACGCGGCCACCGGGCCGGTGTGGTCGAGCAGCTGGCCGAGTTCTTCCACGGCGTTGCAGACGTCGGCGCGCAGCATGTTCTCGCCGAAGAACTGGTGGAACACCTGCCCCACCGGGCTCTTCAGGAACGCCACGCCGCCCGAGTGCCCCGGGCAATGCCACGAATACGAGCTGTCCTGCGCGTAGTCGATCAGCGCCTTGAAGAACGGCGGAGGCAGCGAATCCAGGTAATTGCGCGCTTCACGAATGATGTGTCGGGCCACGAACTCGGGCGTGTCCTCGAACATGTGGATGAAGCCGTGCAGCTCGCGCAGCACGTCGTTCGGCAGATGGCGCGAGGTGCGCGTTTCGCCGTACAGGAAGATGGGGATGTCGGCGTTGCGGCGGCGCACTTCGGCCACGAAGGCGCGCAGGTTTTCGACCGCCTCCGGTTCCGGCTTGTCGTTGTCCGGGTTGATGAATTCATCGTCGTCGATCGACACGATGAAGGTGGACGCGCGGCTCGACTGTTGCGCGAACGAGGTCAGGTCACCATAGCTGGTGAGGCCGATGACCTCCATGCCTTCGGTTTCGATGGCCTGGGCCAGCGCGCGAATGCCCGACCCGGAGATGTTCTCGGAGCGGAAGTCCTCGTCAATGATGATGACGGGAAAACGGAATTTCATCGTGGTTCCTTATGGATGAAGCTAAAGGCACCGCTCCGGATACGCCTGAACGCGCGGAAACGGACTACAAAAACTAGGTCTTGGGCAGCGTCACACCGTGCTGGCCCTGGTACTTGCCACCACGATCCTTGTACGAGGTTTCGCATTCCTCGTCGCTCTCGAAGAACAGCACCTGCGCGCAGCCTTCGCCGGCGTAGATCTTGGCAGGCAGCGGCGTAGTGTTGGAGAACTCCAGCGTCACGTAGCCTTCCCACTCGGGCTCGAACGGCGTGACGTTGACGATGATCCCGCAGCGCGCGTACGTGCTCTTGCCCAGACACACCGTCAGCACGGTGCGCGGGATGCGGAAGTACTCCATCGTGCGGGCCAGCGCGAACGAGTTCGGCGGGATGATGCACACATCGCCCTTGAAGTCGACAAACGACTTCTCGTCGAAGTTCTTCGGATCGACGATGGTGCTGTTGATGTTGGTGAAGATCTTGAATTCGTCGGCGCAGCGGATGTCGTAGCCGTAGCTCGACGTGCCGTAGGAAACGATGCGGCGCCCTTCGGATTCGCGCACCTGACCGGGCTCGAACGGCTCGATCATGCCGTGCTGCTCGGCCATGCGGCGGATCCACTTGTCGGATTTGATGCTCATGGAGCGTCCAGATACCTTGGATGAACAAATGGGGGCAGGCTTCGCGGTGCGAAAACTGTCCCCATTTGGTCATGCCAGCCAGGCCGCTGATCTTTGGCCCGGTTTTGGAACGCGGATTGTACTCCCAAACCCGTGACGGAAAACCCCGTGGCAGCCGATGGCTTGCGCTGGCCTTATCGAACCCGCCGAGCGGATCAGCGACCGGATTCCGCCGCCTGGGGCAACTCGCCGCGCGGCCCCACGGTGGCCGCCATCTCGGGTTCGGCCACGAACCGGTCTCGCCCCGTGTAGAGCAGAAAGTGCCGCCCAGTGCACCGCGCAAACAGCGTCAGGTTGACGCGCTGGGCCATCTGGTGGCCCATCTGCGTGACACCCGAGCGCGACAGCAGGAACGGAATGCCCATCTGCGCGCCCTTGATGACCATCTCGGAGGTAAGACGGCCCGTGGTGTAGAAGATCTTGTCGCCGCCGTCCATGCCCTCCAGCCACATGCGGCCGGCGATGGCATCCACGGCATTGTGGCGACCGACGTCTTCGATGAAGTGCAGCAGTTCGCCCTGCGCGTCGAACAACGCGCAGCCATGCACCGAGCCCGCCTGCTTGTAGATCGACTGCTGCAGGCGGATGGTGTCGACCACGCGGTACAGCGTGGTCTGCGTCATGCGCGCGTCGGGCGGTAGATGGATGGCGTCGATCTCGTCCATCAGCGAGCCGAACACGGTGCCCTGCCCGCAGCCGGTGGTCACGGTGCGGCGGGCGGTCTTCTCGTCCAGGTCGGCAATGCCGGCGCGCGTGGTGACAGCAGCCGATTCGGTTTCCCAGTCGACCTGGATGGAGGCGATGTCTTCGATGCTGCCGACCAGGCGCTGGTTACGCAGATAGCCCAGCACGAGCGCTTCGGGGGCACCGCCCAGCGTCATCAGCGTGACGAGTTCGCGCTTGTCGAGGTAGACGGTGAGCGGGCGCTCGCCGGGAATGTAGACATGGCGAGCGCGGCCCAGCTCGTCGAGCACTTCAACCTCGTCGAGCAGTGGAACGGAAGCGTTGGTCAGTTCTGGGCGCAGCGGCATCAATGTCTTCGTTCAAATAAAAATGCGCACGGCAAGCGTGCGCATGGTGCCGCCGGTACCCGCCCGAAAGCGGATACCGTGTGCGGGCGATCAGTTCGCCACGATCACGCCGCAGGCGACGCGCCCGCCGGAATTGCCGGTGGGTTGGGTCATGTAGTCGTCCTTGCCTGCGTGGACGATCAGCGCGTGGCCGACCAGGCTGGTGGGCCCGGGCGACAGCGTCACGCCGGAAAGAACGATCGAGCCGACAGCCTTGCCGTTGGCATCGGATTGCAGCATCGGGATGTCGCCGGCGTGATGCGCGCCTTGACGCGGATCACCGTGCTGCTGGCCGGTCGGGTTGAAGTGCCCCCCCGCGCTATTGCCGTCCGGCGAGGAGCAATCGCCCTTCTCATGCACGTGGAAACCGAACATGCCGTTGGCCGGCAGGCCGGAAATGTCCACCGCCATGGCAACCCGATTGTCGCCTTGCTGTGCGAGCTTCACGCTGCCTTGCACGGTGCTGCCGCTCTTGGGTGCAAGCACCGCCGATGCGGTCATGGCGCCGTCAGCGGCATTGCCGGCCTTGGCCGTCGACGCTGAGTTCGATGCGCAGCCGGCCATCAGGCCGATCGCGGCGAGTGCAATCACGAGTTGCTTCATGTGTCACCTCCAGTCAGGGTTCACTCGGGGAGCGGACGATTGTACTGCCGGATGATGAACAAGCAACATTGGCAGCAACGGCTCACCCTTTGGCCGCCGGCCCTGACGCGGGCGGGACAGGTGCGACAAACGGCCCGGGGTCAACGCACGGCGCGCCCGGCTGCGTATGCGCCGCCTTGCCTCCGGCCTGGTAAGACGCCGCCACCTTGTCCTGCGCCTTGCACGTCTGGAACGCGGCCACCTTGTCGCCCCAGGCTGCTTTGGCTTTCGCCAAGTCCGCCTGGGCTTTCTGTTCTTCCGTCGGCGCCGGCAGCTTGGCGCCGGCCAGTCCGCTTGTCAGGCTCAGCATGGCGGCAGCAAGCGCCATACCTGCGGCGCGGGTCAGCGCGGATGCATGCATGGAGAGGTTCCTCGAATCGGGTGCGGTCGATGGCGTCATGACTTGACGGGCTGCTCGCTGGGCGACGGCGGTGCAGGCGGCTGGGAACGTTGCGCCGGAATCTTGCCGGCCTTGACGTCGTCGTACCAAAGCTCGTGGTGCTCCTTCGCCCAGGCTTCGTCGACATAGCCGTCGCGCATGGCCCGGTAAGCGCCTTCCATGCCGATCGTGCCCATGTAGATGTGGCCGAGCGACATGCACATCATGCCAACCGCCGCAATCGCGTGAATGATCTCGGCCAATTGCATCGTGCTGCGGTAGTAATCCACGCCCGGGACGATGCGATCGAGCGTCCAGCCCGAGGCCGACAGGATCAGCCCAAACACGACGAGCCCGCCCCAGAACCAGAGTTTCTCGCCGGCGTTGAAACGGTGCGACGGCACTTCGGCGCCGTGTTCGCCGGCAAACATGCCACCCAGGCTCAGCAGCCATTTCAAGTCGCCCTGGCGCGGCAGGTTGTCCCGCACCCACATCACGAAGGCCACGATGATGCTGACCGTGAAGAGCGGCCCCACCAGGTTGTGCAGGTTTTTCAGCACATACGTCAGCCAGCCGAACAACTGGTGGCCGAGGATCGGCAACAGGAAATGCTTGCCCCACAGCATGACGATGCCCGACACGCCGAGCGTGACGAACGAGATGGCCATCGTCCAGTGCACGTAGCGCTCGGTGGGCGTGAAGCGCTCGATCTTGCGGCCGGTGGGCGCTTCCTTCAGCGGGATCATGCCGCGCCAAAGGAAGAAACCAAGGATGACCAGCGGCACGAGCACCATCAGCCAACCGCCCCACACGGTGATCACGCCATTGCGGAACAGCCGCCATTTCTGCCCGGTGCGCTGAATCAGCACGCCCGCCTCCAACCCGGGAATGCTTGCGTAATGCGCCTGGTCTGAGTTCACTTCACGCCAGACGGGCGCATTGTTGCCCGGTTGCGCGGCGCGGCGTGCGGCCTGGTCGTGCGCCTCTTTGGAAAGATCGCGCTTCTGCAGATCAAACACATTCTCCGAGACGATGTTGGAGAACGGCTGTGCCGGCTGTACGGCCGGATTGACGGGGGCGGCGTCGGCCGCGGGCGCACTGGCCGACTGCTGCGCGCTCGCCAACGCTGCAGCGCTGCCCAGCAACACGGCCATCACAAGATGTTTCCAGGAAGGGCCCATGGACGAACCTCCGCTTGCGCGCGTCATGGCGTCTTGTTGTACTCGTTCTGGTATTGGCCGCGTGCGCGGATCTGGTTCTGCCAGCTCGTGCGGTCACCCGGTGTCCAGTTCTTGGCCATGAAGGGGTCGCCTTCCGCACCCTTGTAGGCAGGCGCGTCGCCCTTGCGGTGCGAAGCGAACGCGGTTTGCGGGCGCTCGCCGCAGGCACCGAGCAGCAGCACGGCGCCAAGCGCGACCAGCAGGCCGGTCGATCGTGCCCGGGCGATCATGATTGCGCTCCGGGCGCGGAAGCCGGCGTGGCCGGTGCGGCCGGAGTTGCCGGTGTCGCCTGACCGCCCTTGCCCTGCGCGCCGCCGTAGGCCGTGCCCCATCCGAACAACTCCCCGCCCTTCCCACGTTTCATGACGCGGTTACGCAGGATGTCGGAAATCACATCGCCATCGCCGCCGAGCAGCGCCTTGGTCGAGCACATTTCCGCGCACAACGGCAGCTTGCCTTCGGCCAGGCGGTTGCGGCCGTACTTTTCGAACTCTTCCTCGCTGCCGTTCTTCTCGGGGCCGCCCGCGCAGAACGTGCACTTGTCCATCTTGCCGCGCACGCCAAACGTGCCCTGGCTCGGGAACTGCGGCGCACCGAACGGGCACGCATACGAGCAATAGCCGCATCCGATGCAGACGTCCTTGTCGTGCAGCACCACGCCGTCTTCGGTGCGGTAGAAGCAGTCGACCGGGCAGACCGCCATGCACGGCGCATCCGAGCAATGCATGCACGCCACGGAGATGGATTTCTCCGCGCCGATCATGCCGTCGTTGATGGTGACCACGCGGCGCCGGTTCACGCCCCAGGGCACCTCGTGTTCGTTCTTGCAGGCCGTGGCGCAGGCGTTGCATTCGATGCAGCGCTCGCTGTCACAGATGAATTTCATGCGTGCCATGTTGATCTCCCCGTCCTTATGCGAACCGCTCGATCTGGCAGACCGTCGTCTTCGTTTCCTGCATCATCGTCACCGAGTCGTAGCCGTAGGTGGTGGCCGTGTTGACGGCCTCGCCGCGCACGATCGGGTGGGCGCCTTCCGGGTAGTAATCGAGCAGGTCCTTGCCCTGCCACCAGCCCGAGAAGTGGAACGGGATGAAGGCGTGGTCGACCCCCACACGCTCCGTCACCAGCGCGCGCACCTTGATCTGGGCGCCGGTCGGCGTCTTGACCCAGACGAAATCGTTGTGTCGGATGCCACGGTCAGAGGCGGCCTTCGGGTTGATCTCGACAAAGTTCTCCTGCTGCAGCTCGGCAAGCCACGGGTTGGAGCGCGTCTCTTCGCCGCCGCCCTCGTATTCGACAAGGCGGCCGGACGTGAGGATGATCGGGAATTTCTCGTAGACCTTGTTTTCGATATTGCGCTGCTGCACCGTCTTGTACAGCGTCGGCAGACGCCAGAAGGCCTTCTTGTCGTCGTGCGTCGGGTACTTGGCGACCATGTCGGGCCGCGTGGAATACAGCGGCTCCCGGTGCTGCGGAATGCCGTCGGGGAAATTCCACACGATGGCGCGCGCCTTGGCGTTGCCGAACGGATGGCAGCCGTGCTTCATCGCCACGCGCTGGATGCCGCCGGACAGATCGGTCTTCCAGTTCTTGCCTTCGGCGGCCTTCTTCTCGGCATCGGTCAGGTCATCCCACCAGCCGAGTTTCTTGAGGAAGACGTGGTCGAACTCGGGGTAGCCGGTGGTCAACTCCGAGCCCAGCGAGAACGAGCCATCTTCGGCCAGCAGGTTGACGCCGTCGCGCTCCACGCCGAAGTTGGCGCGGAAGTTACCGCCCCCTTCCATCACATGCTTGCTGGTGTCGTACAGGTTGGGCGAGCCGGGGTGCTTGAGTTCCGGCGTGCCGTAGCACGGCCACGGCAGGCCGAAGTAGTCGCCGGTCAGGTCGTAGCCGGTTTCGGCATCCTTACCACCCTTGCAGCGCAACGTGCGCACATCAAACAGGTGCATGTTGCGCATGTGGGCCTTCAGGCGTTCCGGCGATTGGCCCGTGTAGCCGATCGTCCAGTTGCCGCGATTGATCTCGCGCAGGATCGATTCGATCTCCGGCTCGCGCCATGTCATGCCGGCACGCTTGTATTCGGTGATCTTGCAGTTCTTCGACAGCTCCTTGCCGAAGCCGAGGCGATCGGCAAACGCCTGCATGATCACGTGGTCCGGCTGCGACTCGAACAGCGGGTCGATGACCTTTTCGCGCCATTGCAGCGAGCGGTTCGACGCGGTGCACGAGCCGGACGTTTCGAATTGCGTGGCCGCCGGCAACAGGTAGACGGCGCGGTTCGGATTGGGCGGCGTGCCGTCGGCGGCGGGCATGTTGGCCATCGCCGCCGTAGCCGACGGGTATGGATCGATCACGACCAGCAGGTCGAGCTTGTCGAGCGCGCGCTTGATGTCCATCCCGCGCGTTTGCGAGTTGGGCGCGTGACCCCAATAGAAAACGGCGCGGACGTTGTTGTCCTGATCGATCAGATCGTTCTTCTCCAGCACCGCGTCGGCCCAGCGGGAGACGGTGGTGCCCGACTTCTCCATCATGGCCTGCGAAGCAAAGCGGCCCTTGATCCAGTCGTAATCCACGCCCCAGACGTTGGCGAAGTGCTTCCACGCCCCGGCAGCCAGGCCGTAGTAGCCAGGCAACGAATCGGGGTTCGGGCCGACGTCGGTCGCGCCCTGCACGTTGTCGTGGCCGCGGAAGATATTGGCGCCGCCGCCCGACTTGCCGATATTGCCGAGCGCCAGCTGCACGATGCACGATGCGCGCACGATGGCGTTGCCGATGGTGTGCTGCGTCTGGCCCATGCACCACACCAGCGTGCTGGGGCGATTCATCGCCATCATCTCGGCGACCTTGTGGACCTGCGCTTCCGGCACGCCGCACACCTCTTCGACCTTGTCCGGCGTCCACTTGGCGAGCACTTCCTCGCGCACCTTGTCCATGCCGTAGACGCGGTCGTGGATGTACTGCTTGTCTTCCCAGCCGTTCTTGAAGATGTGATAGAGCACGCCGAAAAGGAACGCGATGTCGGTGCCCGAACGGATGCGCACGTATTCATCGGACTTGGCCGCCGTCCGCGTATAGCGCGGGTCGACGACGATGACCTTGCAGCCCGTTTCCTTGGCATGCAGCAGGTGCAGCATCGACACCGGATGCGCCTCGGCTGCGTTCGAACCGATGTACAACGCGCACTTGGCGTTCTGCATGTCGTTGTACGAGTTCGTCATCGCACCGTAGCCCCACGTGTTGGCCACGCCGGCGACGGTGGTGCTGTGGCAGATGCGTGCCTGGTGGTCGCAGTTGTTGGTGCCGAAGAACGACACCCACTTGCGCAGCAGGTACGCCTGCTCGTTGCTGTGCTTGGATGAGCCGACGAAGAAGAACGAATCCGGTCCGGTCTCCTGGCGGATGCTTTGCATCTTGGCGACGATCTCGTTCAACGCTTGCTCCCAGCTGATGCGCTGGTAACGGCCATCGACGAGCTTCATCGGCGTCTTCAGGCGGTATTCGCCGTGACCATGCTCGCGCAGGGCAGCGCCCTTGGCGCAATGCGCGCCGAGGTTGATCGGCGAATCGAACACCGGCTCCTGGCGCACCCACACGCCGTTCTGCACGACGGCGTCCACCGAGCACCCGACCGAGCAGTGCGAGCACACCGTGCGGCGCACGACGATGTCCCCCTTCCCTTCGGCGGCCTGGGCGTCGCCCACCACAGATTTCTTCACCAGCGAAAGTTGCGTTGCGGCCAGCCCTGCGCCGACGCCGATGCCAGAGCGCTTGAGGAACGTGCGACGGTCCATGGTCGGCAATGCGCCGGCCAGGCTGCGCGCCAAACTGCCAGTGAGCGACGAAGCGCCCTGGCCGCCTGAACGTCGCGCCGAAGCGGCTTTGGTGTCCTGTACCGCCGGTTTGCGGGTCAGAAGCATGAGGTCACCTGAGGATGCGGGTTGCGTGCAATGACGATGAAGCGGAAGCGGCGCGCATGCGCCCGCGTCAGATCCACGTCGTCTTGTAGTACTTGCGGATGTGTTCGCTCAGACGGTAGCCGGTGGCGCCGTCATCCGCTGCGTCAGTGGCGGGTGTAGCCGGAGCGGTTGGCGCTTGTACCAGATGGCCCGCTGTGGCGGCTGTGCCTGCAGCGGCGGCTGCAACGGCTGCGCCCATCAGAAAGCGGCGGCGAGTGGGTGCAGCATCAGCGGAATCCGCTTCAGGGCGCGCGTGAGGGACGGTGTTCGGACTTGGCATTTCGATGCTCCCCGGCTCAATCAAACCGATGACCGAATGTAATAGGAATTTTTGAACACATTTTAGGAGCAACGGCATGGGAAAACCATGCCCAAAACCCCTCTTCCTGGGATTTTCCTGACGATTTACCGATGAATTTTTTCAATGAGTGCGGTTTGAACCGGTCCGCCGTGACGTGGGCGGGGCGCGGCTCTTCGGCCTGCGCTTAATTTTTAGGCAGCCAGGTGATGGCTGTCACGCCAATTCAAGAGCGAGCCGTTCGACGTCGAAAAACGCTTTCGCCAATCCCGCCACATCGGCATAGAAGGCAGCGCGCGGATGCTGCAATACAGCATCACAAGCCGTATCGACCCACGGCGCCAGATGACGCTGGAAAAATGCGCGCTGCTCTTCGATGCGCGCAAGGTCGATGTCATCGCCGGCGATGAGATAACGCATGACCTCGCACAGCGTGGCGAGGTGGTCTTCTGTCTCCGTGACGCCCTCGGCGCGCTCCAGGCCAAAGCGCCGCAGATCGTCCCGCAGCACGACGAGCGGCTTTTCGTTCATGAACCCGGCCTGGTAGTACGAGCCGTACAGGAACACCTCGGGCTTGCCGACGCCGATGAACAGTTCGGTGTATTCGTCGTCAGCCTGCGCGGCGGTCGTCTTGCCGGCGCGGGCGACAAGCCGCCGCCAGGCCTGAGTGAGTGCGCTGCTGGCGGCAGCTTCCGCGTCGGCCGGGGCGGTATCGTCATCGCCTATCGGGTCCAGCGGCGCGGCGGCGATGCGCTGCAGCAAATCGGCGTCCGCGGCGTGGAAGAACAGCGTGGCCAGCAGGCCGTAGAGGTCCGCACGGGCGAGGTCCTCGGCGCTGTCGGCAGGCGTGGCGGCGGGCTGGAATTGCAGGGGCTGGGCGTCGGTCATGGGATCGGGATCGGCTTCAATGCGCGGCTTCAATACGCGGTTTTCAGTGCGGGGCGCCCGGGCGTTCGCCGTGCTGCATCATGTCGATCACGCGGCAGTCGCTGCACATCTTCAGGCGCTCGGCGGCGGCCCCGGAGAACGCCGGATGCGCGCCGAGCTTGGCCAGCATCGTCGTGACCATCTGCGCGGTGCCGAACGGCTTGCTGCAGCGGATGCAATGGAACGGTTGCGCCTCGTTGAGCGTGACCGGCTGGCGCGCTTCGGCCGACAGATTCAGCCGCGGCACGAGCGCGATGGCGCTTTCGGGGCACGTCGTTTCGCACAGGCCGCATTGGACGCAGTTGCGCTCGATCATGGCCAGCACGGGGCGCTCGGCCTGATCGCGCAGCGCCTGCGACGGGCACGCGCCAACGCACGCCATGCACAGCGTGCAGCGTTCGCGGTTCACGGTGATGGCGCCAAACGGTGCGCCGGCCGGCAGCGGGATGACGGGCTCGGCGGCCTTGGCGTGGCGCGCGAGGTGGTCGAGGGCGAAATCGAGCGTTTCGCGCTTGGCTGCAGCCACGGCAAAGGTGGCAGCCGGCATGTCACGGCGAAAGCCGCGCAGCGGGCCCGACACGTCAGCGCGGCTCAGATGCGCGTCGAGCGCAGCCGCATCGGCCACGTCGATCAGCACCACGCCCGCCCCATCCGCCGGCTCGCCTAGCCCGTGCAGAATGGCCTGTGCCGCAGCAACCTGCTCGGCGAGCATCGCGCGGTACTGCGGTGCGTCGTCTTCCGTCAGCAAAATCGCGATGCGCGCGGCGCCGTAAGCCAGGGCGGCAAACCACAGATCCAACCCCGTCGATGCCGCATGGAAGACTTCAACCGGCAGCACATTGACCGGCACGCCCTGCGCCTTGCCGATGCGGGCGGCACGGCCCAGCTGCTCGATCACCGTGCGGCCCCGCTCACCGTTGTGCAGCAGAACCACGGCATCACGCCCGCCCGCCGCTGCGTAGGTGCTCAGCAGCGTCTTGAGCTTGCGTCCCTGGTACGGCGCATTGGGATAGGCATACGTCATGGCACCGGTCGGGCACGCGGTCGTACACGCACCGCAGCCAACGCACAGGTTGGGCGTGACCTGCACGCTGCCGCGGCCGTCCTTCCATTGCGACGCGATAGCCGAAGCAGAACACACCTGCACGCAGGCGTCGCAACCGACCTGGCCGTTGCGCCCATGCGCGCAGATCGACTCCTTGTATTGGAAGAACTTGGGCTTCTCGAACTCGCCCACCATCTGCAGCAGCGCCAGCGATGCCGTCAATTGGCGGCTCGCGTCGGCGCCCGCATGAAAGTAGCCCTGCGGCGGCTGGTGCTGGGCAAATGCCGGCGCATCGTTCAAATCGAAAATCAGGTCGAATTGGCCCGATAGCGCCTGGGGTGCCTCCACGCGGCTGAAATCGATTGCCATTGCGTCGCCGCATGCCTTGACGCACGCGCGGTGGTCGCGGCATGCATCCAGATCGATCTGGTAGAGCGCATCGATGGCGCCTTCCGGGCAGACATCGATGCAGGCGTTGCAGCGCGTGCAGCGGTCCAGGTCGATCGGATTGCGATTGCGCCACTTCACCTCGAACGCGCCGAGCCAGCCCTTCATCTCCGCCAGCTCGCCCGCGTGTACGGGCCACCGACGCTCCATCGGCGGCACAAGCGCACCCTTCGCGCGGTCGCGTCCGTTGACGAGCACTGTCACGCTCAACTGGGCGGCCAAGCGCTCCGCCCAGGGCATCGCGCGCTCGGCAGGGCCGACGATCAGCACATTGCCCTCGGAGCGATAGTCAACCACCGGCACCGGATCCGGCGCCGGCAACCCTGCCACGGCCAACAACGCCGCTGTCTTGGCATGGAGGCCGCGCGCATCGCGCTTGGCCCCGGCCGACCACCCGCCCGTTTCGCGCACGTTGACGAAATGGATCGGCGCGGTCACGCCTTCATGCTGTGCGGCCACTTCTGCAAACAGTGCCTTTTCCTGCGTGCACGCGACGATGACATGTTCCGTACCGTCCAGCGCCTGCGTGAAGGCGCCGATCTCGCGGCGGCACAGCAGGTGGTGCGTCTTGCCGGGCGCATCGATGGCGGCGTCGGACGCGCGCAGGGCGTCGCCCACCGCATTGGCATCGAGCGGCATGGTGTGATTGCAACTGCAGAGCAGCGTCGGCATGAATTTGAGCGTAAGCGCCTGCGTGCATGGCGCAGGCTGTGGGGACATGGCCGCACGGTCGTTGCCGGGCGGTACTCTTTTTTATTCTACGGACGGTGGCTTAGCGCCGCCATGCGGGCTTGCCTGGGCGAAGTCGTCGGCGGGCGGCTCGGCATCCGCGGCTTCAGGCGGGGGCTCGCCGGTCACAGCGGGCGAAGCGTCCGATACCGGTTCGACTCCTGTCGGCGGCGCCACATCGACGTCAAGTGGTTCGAACAACCGTAATTCCGCCGTATGGCGCAGCTCGCGCAACATCTCGGGCGGGATGGGGTCAGGCTGCGAATAGTCGTCGATGTAGGTATCGAGGCCGTCCATCACGTTGAAGTGCGGATCGGCAAAGAGCTTCTTGAGCGCGGCGCGCTTGACGGCTTCGTCCACCCCGTGCGCGACGAAAGGCGCGAAATCATCGGAGGGCGTCAGCTTGGCGGCGTCTGCCAGCGTCAGCGGCGGTGGCGCCTCCGGCGTGGGCTCGGCCGCCGACGCTTCGGGCACGACCACCGGCGCAGGCTCGGCGGGCGGGGCCGCTGGTGGTTCCGGCTCGGGTTCGCCCCGCCGCTCGGCAGCCTTGCGGCGCGACCAGCGCGAGAGGAAAGTTTCTTCGCTCACAGCAGCTTCACTCAGAACTTCGCGCGGTCTTCCGGCGGCAGAAACGACTCCGGGCGGCGCCGTTTCTTCGGCTCGGGCCGGTAGTTTTCAGCCACGTACGCCTGCAGCCACTCCAGCGCAGCGGCATCCAACGGCACGTTTTCGACCGTCTCGCCGCCGTCGAGCCAGCGACCGGCTTCGTTGTAGCTCAGCGAAACCGTATGCGGAATCGCGCGGCCTTCGTCGGCCGTGCCCGGCTCGCCCAGGCGCCACAGCACAAACCAGCAGGGCGCGGCGGAGGTCACGTTCAAGTAATAGCCCTCGGCCTCGTCGCGAAAGAGCGTGACGGAGAAGCCTGGCGTGAGCCAACGCTCTTCGCCGGTCCCGTCATCGGCTCGATCGAGGCAGCGCGGCGCCGTGCCGTATTCGCCCAGGTCGGGCACGACAGCTTCCAGCCGCCACTGATACGGCTGCCATCGGTTGGCCGTCGGGCGGCGGCACAGCACCACCGCCACCCGTACGGACGGGCGGTCGGCGGGCAGCGGCGACGTGGATTCCATGGCGTCAGGTGTTCTGCACGACGATCGACGGGAACTTGCTCGTCATGTCCTTCGCCTTCTCGGCCACGGCGATGGCGACGCGGCGCGCGATCTGCTTGTAGACGCCGGCAATGGCGCCGTCAGGGTCGGCCACCACGGTCGGACGGCCCGAATCGGCCTGCTCGCGGATGGACAGATTCAACGGCAGGCTGCCCAGGAACGGCACGCCGTACTGTTCGCACATCTTCTCGCCGCCGCCGGCACCGAAAATGTGTTCGGTGTGGCCGCAGTTCGGGCAGCAGTAGACCGCCATGTTCTCGACCACGCCAATGATGGGAATCCCCACCTTCTCGAACATCTTCAGGCCCTTCTTGGCGTCGAGCAGCGCGATGTCCTGCGGCGTGGTGACGATCACCGCGCCCGTCACAGGCACTTTCTGCGACAGCGTGAGCTGGATGTCGCCCGTGCCCGGCGGCATGTCGACGATGAGGTAATCCAGGTCGCGCCAGTTCGTCTGCTTGAGCAGTTGCTCCAGCGCCGAGGTCACCATCGGGCCCCGCCAGACCATCGGGTTGTCCTGCTCGATCAGGAAACCGATCGAATTCGCCTGCAAGCCGTGACCCTCCATCGGCTCCATCGTCTTGCCGTCGGCTGACTCCGGCTGGCCCTGGATGCCCAGCATCATCGGCTGGCTCGGGCCGTAGATATCGGCGTCGAGAATACCGACGTTGGCACCTTCCGCGGCCAGCGCCAGCGCCAGGTTCACGGCGGTCGTCGACTTGCCTACGCCGCCCTTGCCCGAGGCCACGGCGATGATGTTCTTCACGTTCGGCATCAGATGCACGCCGCGCTGCACGGCGTGCGCGACGATCTTCATCGATACCTGCACGCTCACATTTTCGACACCTTGCACCTGGCGCAGCGCCCCGATCACCAGCTTGCGGATCGGATCGAACTGGCTCTTGGCCGGATAGCCAAGCTCCACGTCGAGCGATACCTCGCCGCCATCGACCCGGATGTTGCGCGCCGATTTGGACGACACGAGGTCGCGCCCGGTATTGGGATCCACCACGCCGCGCAGGGCTTCGGTGATCTGTTCGATGGTTACGCTCAACATTTGCTCCACAAATCTAATGCGAATGGGGGACGGGCCAACGGTGACGCGGCATGAACTTTGCGGCGCCCTGGCCACTCTACGTACTGTTTTGCTATTGTATTTTGCCGGCGCATCCTTCGTCCGATTCCCCCCAATATCCCTCCGATGCGCCGGATATCGGCAAATCCACAAGAACCGATCCCGTTACCCGTAGGAGAAACCATGAAAGCCAAGCTTATTTCCGTCTCGCTCATCGCCCTGCTGGCCGCCGGCTGCGCCACCGAGCAGCAGAACCAGACCGCCATGGGCACCGGCGTTGGTGCGGCCGTGGGCGCTGGCATCGGCGCGCTGGTCGGCAACGGCAAGGGCGCCGCCATTGGCGGTGCGCTGGGCGCGGCCACCGGTGCAGCCGTCGGCTACAACTGGGGCGCCATCAAGTCCAAGCTGGCTGGCGATACGGCCGGTACGGGCACGCAAATTTCGGAGCAGCCCGACGGCTCGCTCAAGCTGAACATTCCGAGCCAGGTCTCGTTCGACACCGACAGCGCGGTGATCAAGCCGTCGTTCCGCGGCCCGCTGGATAGCGTGGCACAAACGCTGACGCAACATCCGGAACTGGCGGCCAATGTGGTCGGCCACACGGACAGCACCGGCAACCCGAACTACAACATGACGCTGTCGCAAAAACGTGCGCAGAGCGTGGCGAGCTACCTGACCGACCGGGGTGTGGCGCGCAATCGCCTGTCCGCCGAAGGCCGCGGCCAAAACCAGCCCGTTGCCGACAACGCCACGGAGGCCGGCCGCGCCCAAAATCGCCGCGTCGAAATTTATTTGAAACCAATTCAGGGGTAACCCTGTCATAGAAAACAGGTGCCGCTTGCCACACGTTGCTGGCTCGCGATGCGTGGCTGACCTCCCGGGCGGTACCTGATTTCTCCTCCTTTTCCGTTGTGGAAAGCTGCGCCGGCGCTGACCGGCGCTTTTTTTTTGGGCCACGCCATGCGCGGCATCTTGACGCATGGGCCAAAGCGGACGATCACACCCGCCATTCCGCAGATTCGTCTGCACCCGGCCCGATACCGCCGGGCGCGCTAAAATATGCGTTTCTCCGCGCGCCGCGCCCTGTTTGCGGCCCGCCCGCACCTTTCTGGCCTGCCCATGTCCGAACGTCGCATCCTCGTCACTTCCGCCCTGCCCTATGCCAACGGGCCGATTCATATCGGCCACCTGGTCGAGTACATCCAGACCGATATCTGGGTGCGCTTCCAACGCATGCGCGGCCACGAGACCTATTACGTGGGCGCCGACGACACGCACGGCACGCCCGTCATGCTACGTGCAGAGAAGGAAGGCCTGACGCCGCGTCAGCTGATCGAACGCGTCTGGACGGAGCACAAACGCGACTTCGACAACTTCCTCGTCTCGTTCGACAACTACTACAGCACCGACTCCGACGAAAACAAGGAGCTGTGCCAGAACGTCTACCTCAAGCTCAAGGAAGCCGGCCTGATCGACGTGCGCGAGGTCGAGCAGTTCTACGACCCGGTCAAGGAGATGTTCCTGCCGGACCGCTTCATCAAGGGCGAATGCCCGAAATGCGGCGCGAAAGACCAATACGGCGATTCGTGTGAAGTCTGCGGCGCGACGTACCAGCCGACCGACCTGAAAAACCCGTATTCCGTGGTGTCGGGCGCGACACCGGTGCGCAAGTCGTCGGAGCACTACTTCTTCAAGCTATCCGACCCGCGCTGCGAGAATTTCCTGCGCGACTGGGTGGCCGACCTGGCACAGCCCGAAGCCACCAACAAGATGCGCGAATGGCTCGGCGAGGAAGGCGAGGCCAAGCTCTCGGACTGGGACATCTCGCGTGACGCACCGTACTTCGGTTTCGAGATTCCGGGCGCCCCGGGCAAATACTTCTATGTGTGGCTGGATGCGCCGGTCGGCTACTACGCCAGCTTCAAGAACCTGTGCGCCAAGCGCGGTCTCGATTTCGACGCGTGGATCAACGAACACTCCACCACCGAGCAGTACCACTTCATCGGCAAGGACATCCTGTATTTCCACACGCTGTTCTGGCCGGCGATGCTGAAATTCTCGGGCCACCGCACGCCGACCAACGTGTTCGCGCACGGTTTCCTGACCGTGGACGGCGCCAAGATGAGCAAGTCGCGCGGCACGTTCATCACCGCACAGAGCTACATCGATACCGGCCTGAACCCGGAATGGCTGCGCTACTACTTTGCCGCCAAGCTGAACGCGACGATGGAAGATCTGGATCTGAACCTGGACGATTTCATCGCCCGCGTGAACAGTGATCTGGTCGGCAAGTTCGTCAACATCGCCAGCCGCTCGGCCGGCTTCCTGGTCAAGCGCTTCGAGGGCCGCGTGAGCGATGCCGCGCTGGGTCATCCGCTCATGGTGCAACTGCGCGAAGCCGCCCCGCAGATCGCCGATCTGTACGAAAAGCGCGAGTACAGCAAGGCGCTGCGTGCGGTGATGGAACTGGCCGACGCCGTCAACGCCTTCGTCGACACCGAAAAACCGTGGGACTTGGCCAAGGACGAGGCCAACCGCGAAAAGCTGCACGCCGCGTGCTCGGTCGCGCTGGAAGCGTTCCGCCTGCTGGCCGTGTACCTCAAGCCGATTCTGCCGACCACGGTCGAGCGCATCGAGGCGTTCCTCAACGTTGAACCGCTGACGTGGCGCTCGATCGATTCGCAACTCTCGTCGGACAAGCCGATCCAGCCGTACTCCCACCTGATGACGCGCGTGGACAAAAAGCAGGTGGATGCGCTGGTGGAGGCAAATCGTCAGTCGCTGCAGGCGACCGCCGATGCCCCGGCTGCTGCCACCAACGGTGCTGCCGCCATCGAGCCGATCGCCGAGACCATCACCATCGACGACTTCGCCAAGATCGACCTGCGTGTCGCCAAGATCGTCGCCTGCCAGCGCGTGGAAGGGTCAAACAAGCTGCTGCAGCTGACGCTGGATGTGGGTGAAGGCCAGACGCGGAATGTGTTTTCGGGCATCCAGTCGGCGTATGCGCCGGAAGATCTCGTGGGCAAGCTGACCGTGATGGTTGCCAACCTGGCACCGCGCAAGATGAAGTTCGGGATGTCGGAAGGGATGGTGTTGGCGGCTTCGGCTGCTGATGAGAAGGCTCAGCCTGGGCTTTATATTCTTGAGCCGCATTCTGGGGCGGTGCCGGGGATGCGGGTGCGGTAATGGGTGTTTGGGGATGGGCCTTGGTGGTCCACTTCCCTTTCGTTCCCTGCCGGGACCGACTCACTTTTCTTTGTCTTGCCAAAGAAAGTAAGTCAGCCCCGGCAGGGGATGAAACAAGGGATGCACCACAAAAAAAACCAGAGCCAAAAAGCCCAAACAACAAAAACCCCTACCCCCCATTCAACCGATCATCACTCCGCGAAGTCGTCGTAACACGCCCATCCACCCCAAAGTGCACATTGAAGAAAGCCCGTTCCGTCGCGCTTTCCATCCACCGATACCCCCAAACCTCTTCCTGCTTCAGCTTAAACACCTCCACCTTCCCCGGCTTGCCCAGCATCCGGCGAATGTCATCCTTGCTCTGCCCCGCCCGGACGCGTCCAAAATTCTCGGCGGTCAACACCTGCTCGATCTTCTGCACGTGCCCGTCAGGCCCGATCGTCACCATCCACGTTGAAGTCCCTTCCGGCCCGCGCGGATACTCCAGTTGCCGCGTGCCGCCTTCGTTCTCCCAGATCGTCTCGGGCTGGCCGGCGGTGGCCCTGACATCGTCCTCGGTGGATTGCCCGGCCACGATGCCTTTGAACAGCAGGTTGTCCGGCTTGGCCGATTGCCACGCCCGCTTGGCGGCATCGCCCACACGATCCACTGCCTGGTCGACCTTCTGCTGATCACAGCCGAACAAACCCAGCAATAAAGCCAGAATGCTCATGGTGACTCCCACTTGTGCGAGTTGACGAAGATGCGACATGGAACTCCTCGTTCGAAACTTGTACCCGTCGCCATTCTGGCAGCCGGGCTATCCGATTACCAACGCTTGTTGAACAGGACCGATGCGCCGTTGATCGTGCCGCCGCGTGCCACCACCGACCACCGCCGCGAGAACTGCCACGTCAGTTTGACGATGGAGTCCGCTGTCGACAGGCTCTGCTCATAGCCGACGGTGATGCGCTCCGAAATCGCCTTGCCCAGGCTCACCACCTGCGGGTCGGTCAAGCCGGCGGTAGAAGGCCCGATCGAGAACTCATCGAGCCCGAAGCGCCGGGCCACATTCTTGCCTGCCACGTTGCCCAGCAAGCCGAGCGCTGCGCCGGACATCGCCTGCTGCTGGCCCAGGCCGGCATTCGACGCGCTGTAGCCGAACATCAGCCACGAAAGCTTGTCTTCATCGGGCACGTTGGGCTCGGAGACGAGCTTGACGCGTGGCTGGCGCACCGTGCCGGTCACCTGCACGCCCGCTTCGACTTCCTGGTTGCGCCGCATGGCCGTGATGTTGAACGACGGATTGTTGATCGGCCCGACGAAGTTCAGCACGCCCTGCTCGATGGCGAGCTTGCGGCCGAATGCTTCGTACGTGCTGCCCTGACGCACGTAGATCGTGCCGGTACCGCGCAGGGGTACCAGCGGCTCGCTGTGCACGTGCATCTGGCCGCCGAGTGACAGGTCTGCGCCCGCGCCCTTGAAGCGGAAGTTGTCGCCAAAATCGACGTCCACATCGACCACCGGGCTGAAGCGGCCGGCCGGCTTCTCTTCACGTTTGACGCCGCGCTCAGCCTGGTTGCGGGCGGCATCGGCGCGGCGGACGATGACCACGTCGTCGCCCAACGAAGGCGCGCCGTCCTTCGGCAGATCGAACAGGCCGCGGTCGACCTTGAATTTGCCGGTGATGGCCACGCGGTCATTGTCGTTGGCAATGCGCGCCTGGCCCGACAGCACCAGCGTGCGGTCCGGATCGGCAAAGAGCTGCAGCTTGTCGGCAACGATAGAGCCCGCGAGGTTCGGATTGGCCTCGCCGAGCTGCACGCGGCCCTGCGCACGCACGGTGCCGTCGCCGCCGTGGAACACCACCTCTTGCAGGTCAACCACGTTCTGATCGAGCGCCACACGCACGACGCCCTTGGTCAGGCGGATGCCCTGGTCGTACAGCGCCACCTCGACGTCCTGGCCGGTCAGGAAGCCACTCACCTTGGGCGCCCCCACCGTGCCGGCAAACGTCAGGCTGGCCGCAAGCTGCCCGTCCGTTGCGACGTCCGGCCCGAGCAGATCACCGATGCTCTTGAGATGCGGCAGGTTGATCGTCAAGCCGCCGGAAAGCGGCGACGTGGGCGCCATGAGCGCCAAGGTGCCCGGCCCCGAATCCCGCACGAGCCCGACACCGGCATCGAGGTAAAGGTTGCCCACGCGCGTCGACTGCACGGTGCCGCGCAGCCCGAGGCGCATGCCCTCGCCGCGCGCCTCCACGGTCGCTTCGGTCAGGCCCAGCGGCGTGAAGCCCCGGCCCGCGTTGATTGATAGATCGCCGCTGCGCCGGGTGATGCGCGCCGTGCCGGTGGCCGCGCTGCCGAGGTCCAGATCCCATTGGCCGTCGACGACCAGATCCGTGCGCACCGGCGGTGCCTGGCCCGTCCAGGTGCGCACCAGCTCCAGCACCCGCGCAATCTGCAAGCCGTCGACGCGGCCAGCGCTGCGCACGTGGCCTTGGGCGGATTCGACGCGCTCGATGTGGATCGGCGTCTGATCCAACGTCAGGTCTGCACGGCCCATCATCAGGCGACCGGGCGCAACCGAGAGCTTCACTGGCGCCGTGAGTTGCAGGTTGGGCGCGCCCTGCGCCGAGAGCGTGGAAATCGTGCCGTCCCACCCGTCGCCATCCTTGCCCGGCGTCAGCGCACCGTCGCCAGCCAGCGCAAACTTGAACGGCTGGTTGCGGACGTTGCCATCGGCATCGGCGCGGAAGCGGTGGGCACGTCGCGTGCCGTCCAGCGTGGCATGCACTTCTCGCAACGACAGGCTCGGGCCGGTTACACGCTGCGCGGTCAGGTCGAACAGCAATGGCCCATCGATGCCGTCGCGGATCTGCGCGCGGCCGTTGGCGGTGTCGATCTTGTTTCCCTGATACGCGAGCTGGCTCGCCCGGAACGTGGCATCCACCTGCGGGCGCTTGATCGTGCCGGAGACATCGCCGGACAAGGTGACCGCCCCGCTCACGCCAAGCTGCAAGCGTGCGAGCTGCGGCGCATCGATTTCAACATGCATGCGGTCGCCCGCCGCGCCAAAGCTGCCCCGCAGACTGGCCTTGTTGCCGGCCACGTCGAGCTTGGCGTCGCTGGGCAGCAGGCGTTCACCGCGCAGGTGGACATTGCCGTCGCCGGTCATCGGCAAGCCGGCGTAATCGCTATCGCGCACGGCAAATTTGACGGCGGCATCGATCGGCTCACCCAGCGTGCCGTGCGCATCGAACTCGGCGTTGATGCGGCCCTTGGCCACCTTGGCCAGCCGCGACGGATCGAACTCCGCCAGATTGCCCTTGAAGGCAAACGACTGCGCATCGTCGTGCTTGAGCGTACCCGCCAGCGTCAACCGCGAGCGCCCCAGCGACACCTGGGCGCTTTCCACCGCGACCTGCGCGGCATCGAGCACGGCTTTCGCTTGCGCACGCATGTCGCCGCCCGCCAGGTCGAGCGCCACATGCTGCGTGTCGCCCGCAAAATCGACGGTAATGGGGCCAGCGAGTTTCGTTTTCTCCAACGATGCATGAAGCGCCTGCAGATCAAGCTGGCGCACATCCACGCGCAGCGCGCCATGCCCCTTCTGCACATCGGCGCCGCCCGTGAGCACCGCGCCGCCCAGCAGCCGCACATCGAGACCGGTGAGTTGCTGATCGTTTTCGTTCAGCCGCACCTGCGCACGCAGCGATTGCAGCGGCAGCTTCTGCTTGTCCAGCGTGCCGGGCTGCGCGTTGTCGATCCTGATGGGGCCCGCCACCGTCAGCGTCTTGGCCTGCTCGTCGGGGCGCAGATCGGCGTGGATCGACAGCGATGCTTCCGGCGCGCCCGGCGCAAACGCCCGCGGATTCACGTGTTCCGCCGACACCACAGCACGCGACAAGGGCAACGCGCCAAACGGCGTGGCGTCGATCAGCGCCTGCGCGGTCAGCTTGGCACCGGTGCCGGTCGCGTCGATGTGCAGCGCCTCCAGCGAGCCCGACAGTTGCGCCGACACCACCGCATCCTGCTTCTGCCCGTTCACCTCGAACTGCGTCGCGAGTGTTGCCGCGCCAGTGAGCGGATACGGCCGCGTGCCGGTCATGCGCAGCGTGGCGGCCAGCTTGCCGGCGGGCGTCTCCATGCCGTCGAGCAGCACGTTGTGATGCGTGCCGTCGGTGTGCAGGCTGCCGGCAATCGATTTCAGTTCGGTGGTCGACGTGCCTTGCCGGATGGCGAGGCGATCGACGGCAAGGCGGTCCACATCCAGGGCCAGCGGCAGCACCAGCGAACTGGGCGGACCACTCGGCGGTGTCGGCGGCGTCGGATGCAGGATCACGTCGACATTGCTGGCCCGCAGATACGCGAAGTGCGCATGCCACGGACCGCGCGTGAGAGCCCAGCGGCCTTCCACATGGTCGATGCGCACTTCGGTGCTGCCCGCGCGGACGTGCAGATCTCGCAGGGAGAGGCCCTCGCGCACGGTGCCGCCCTCCAGCTTGCCCGACACATAAGCGTTGCCAAAGCGCGTGGCGAGCGACCACAACTGCGCCGTGCCCGATTGCGAATGGATGGCCCAAAGCAGCCAGCCGGCCAGCGCCAGCACGATCACCAGGACAAGTGCGATCAAACCGCCGAGCCAGCGCAGGGTGCGGTGGCCCCAGCCACGCTTGGTACGCGCAGAGCGAGGGGCTTCGGGTTGCTTCGGTTCAGGTGTTTGCGGATCGGTCATCGTCATGTTCAGAACGCGATGCCCAGCGACACGCTCGGCCGGAACTGTTTCTGCTGGATGCCATAGGCCATGTCGAGCTGGATCGGCCCGACCGGGCTCTTCCAGCGCACGCCGACGCCCACCCCGTTGAACCAGCGGCGCTCCGACCAGTTGTCGGTGGCCGTGCCGGTATCCCAGAACACGGCGGCGCCCCATTGCGGCAGGAACCAGCGTTGATACTCCAGCCCGCCGGTCACGAGGAACTTGGTCGGCAGCGTGCTGCCGTTGACGTCGTTACCGATGCTCTGGAAATCGTAGCCGCGCACCGACTGCGTGCCGCCCGTGCGAAAGCGCAGCGTGGCCGGCACGCCGTCGCCGGAACCGGAGGTGATGACCGCACCCAGTTCGCCGCGCGCTACGAAGATGTCGCGCTGCCCCACCGGCACGAACTGGCGGATGCGGCTGTACGACCGAACGAACGATTGGTCCGTTAGCACGCCCTTCACTGCCGCGCCAATCTGCGTGGTGATGATGTTGCCGCGGCGCGGGAACAGCGGGTCGTCCACATCGCGGCGCGTCCAAGCGAAACCGGGGACGAGCGCCTTGCTCAACTGGCGCTCGGCGCCGTCGGGCCGCAGATCGTCGTAGTAGAAATCAACGGTGAACGACGTTTCATAGATGCCGCGCACGCGCGTCTGCTTGAAGCCCGAACGATAGCTGCGCGTCTCGGTGCCCGATGTGTCGGTGCGGTCCATGCTCGTGTAGAGGCTATTGACGTATTGCTTGTCGTCGGGCGGCACTGTCACGCCGGCAAACAGGTACTGGCGGCGCTGTTCGATGCGGGCCTGCGTGTCGAGCACCCACGCCTTGCTGAACAGGTTCAGATATTGATAGCGCCCTTCCAGCGAGGCACCCGTGTCCGTGCCGTAACCCACACCGCTGGTGATGCGGTTGGGCGGGTACTCCCGCACACGCACCCGCACCGGCGCGTTGACCGGGTTCTTCGGGTCGTCACCCAGGTCGACGATCGCATTGGAAAAATACGGCTGTCCCTGGATAGCAGCTTGCAGCGCTTGCAGGCGATCAGCGGAGTAGTCCTCGCCCACGCGCAGCGGGTTCACGTGGTTGATGATGCTGATCGGGTAGCGCGACAAGCCCTGCACATCCAGCGGCCCCAGCGTGTAGGCCGGACCGCTGTCATAGCCCACCGACAGGTCCGCCTTGCTTTCGTCCGGATCGACACGCGCCTGCGACGACGTCTGCTTGGCCGCGTAATAACGTTTGCTCTGCAGGGCAGCCAGGCTGTCGTCCTTGGCCTTGTCCCAGCCCGCTTGGCGGAACGCCATGCCGTGCTGCAGGCTCCACGATTTTTTCAACTCGTCGATGCGCTTGGCGTCTTGCGTGATGGCGCCGGTAAAGTCGAGCGCCACATTGTCGATGGTGGTACGCGGCCCCGGCTCGACCTTCACGTTGACCACGCGGTGGTCCGGCGGGCCGTCCAGCTTCGCCGTCGCTTTCGGCACGAAATAGCCTTCCGTGGCCGTCAGCTTGGTGACCTGATCGCCAATGGTCTCGACCATGTACTGCAGCTGGTCGTCAGTGATGTCCTTGCGGTCTTTGTAGCGCGACAGATCCAGGTGGCGCTCCAGCAAGTCGCGAATGGACTTGGGCGCGTCGATCTTGACGTCGTATTCAGCGTGCGCCGGCGCGCAGGCCAAGGACACGGCACAGCCGGCCGCCAGCACGAGGGCGGGCAAACCATAAAGGCGAAAGCGTGGTGGTCGTGACGGTCGCGATGGTCGATTGGAGCCGGTCATCGTGGCAAGCGTGGCGCCGCCCCACGGGCCGGCTGAGTCGAAGGAAAGGCGTATTTGACCATACCGACCCGCACGGGTGCCCAGGCAAATGCAACGAATACTGCCTTCTGGATCGGCCGGAGCCGTTTCGCACGCGCCGTGCCCAGGGCCGGAACGACGGCCAATACGGTAAAATGCGCCGGTTTTCCGCCGGGGAGCCTTCCGAGCGGGCAAGTTCATCCAACATCACATACCGCCATGGCCCTGTACAAGTCCGAGATCACCCAGTTCCTGGAAGAACTCAAGGCCCAGAAGCCCGACCTGGAAGCGCAGCAGCGCCAAGGTCGCTCCCTGCTGTGGGACAAGGACCCGATCGACCTGGAAGAGCGCGCACGCGCCAAGGCCGCCCGCGTGGCGCAAAAGCCGTACGTCTATTCGCTGGACTGATCGGCCGACCGGCCTTCAGCCCGCCAGGCGCGCCGCCGCATGACCACTTCCGCGCAGGACAAGCTGCCACTGCCCGTCGAGCTGCCCAGCGTGGCGCCCGATCAGGACTCCACGCCCGCGCAGGTCGACGGCCTCGCCTTTGCACGGCTCTACGGGGAGCCGCTGTTCAAGCTCCCGCAGGATCTCTACATCCCGCCCGATGCGCTCGAGGTCTTCCTTGAAGCGTTTGAAGGGCCGCTGGACTTGCTGCTGTACCTGATCCGGCGCCAGAACTTCAACGTGCTGGACATTCCGCTGGCGCAGGTCACGCGGCAGTACCTGGCGTACATCGAGCAGATTCGCGCGACCAACCTCGAGCTGGCAGCCGAATACCTGCTCATGGCGGCCATGCTCATCGAGATCAAGTCGCGCATGCTGCTGCCGGTCAAGAAGACCGACGAAGGCGTCGAGCCCGAAGACCCGCGCGCAGAACTCGTCCGCCGCCTGCTCGAATACGAGCAGATGAAGCTGGCCGCGCAGAAGCTCGACACCGTGCCGCAACTGGGCCGCGACTTCCTGCGCGCGCAGGTCTACATCGAGCAAAGCCTCGCGCCCCGCTACCCCGACGTCAATTCCGACGACCTGCGTGCCGCCTGGGCCGACGTGCTGCGCCGGGCCAAGCTCACACAGCACCACAAGATCTCGCGCGAAGAGCTGTCGGTACGTGAGCACATGAGCCAGATCCTGCGCCGGCTCCAGCATGCGCGGTTCATGGAGTTCACCGAGCTGTTCGAAGAAGCGATCCAGTCCGGCAAGGGTGCGCCCATCGTCGTCGTCAACTTTGTCGCCATGCTCGAGCTTTCGCGCGAATCCCTGCTCGAAATCACGCAGGCCGAACCGTACGCGCCCATTTACGTGCGTCTCGCCTATTCACCGACGTAATCCGTCCGACCTGACTCACGCCAGGTCATACAACAACTATGAAAGTCATCTCGTCGATCCAGGAACTGCGCGACCAGCTGCGCGGCCAGAACCGCGTCGCCTTCGTGCCGACCATGGGCAACCTGCATGAGGGCCACCTGAGCCTGATGCGCCTGGCGCGCCAGCATGGCGATCCGGTGGTGGCGTCCATTTTCGTGAACCGCCTCCAGTTCGGCCCGAACGAAGATTTCGACAAATACCCGCGCACGCTGCAGGACGACATCGAAAAGCTGCAGAAGGAAGGCGTGTACGTGCTGTTCGCGCCCACCGAGCGCGACATGTACCCCGAGCCACAGGAATACCGCGTCGACCCGCCGCACGACCTGGGCGACACGCTCGAAGGCGAATTCCGCCCGGGCTTCTTCAAGGGCGTGTGCACGGTGGTGATGAAGCTGTTCTGCTGCGTGCAACCGCGCGTGGCCGTATTCGGCAAGAAGGATTACCAGCAGTTGATGATCGTGCGCCGCATGGCGCACCAGTTTGCGTTGCCGGTCGATATCGTTCCCGCCGAAACGGTTCGCGCGGATGACGGCCTCGCGCTGTCGTCGCGCAACGTCTACCTGACCAACGAAGAGCGCGCCGAAGCGCCCGAGCTGTATCGCACGCTCCACCAAGTCCGTCAGGACGTGCTGGAAACCGTGCTGCAAGGCCAGGCGTCGCACGAAGAGGTGACGGCCAAGGCCATGGAATACCTGCGTGGCCGCGGCTGGCAGCCCGACTACGTGGCCGTGCGCCGCCGCTCCGACCTGCAAAAACCGACGCCCGAGAACATCGCTGCCGGCGAACCGCTGGTCGTGCTCACGGCTGCCAAACTCGGCAAGACGCGCTTGATCGATAACCTCGAAATCTGAGGGACGGCGCCTTGGTCCACGAAAAAGCCCGGCATTGCCGGGCTTTTTTCATGCCGCCGCCGACGTATCGGCAACGCTGGTCTGCGGGGGCGATTCTCCCAGCCACTCGAGAATGCCGCTCCACTGCTCCACATCCTTCGCCACGCGCGACGGTGCCACGTCCCACAGCGTCAGGCCATGCGCGGCGAGTTGCACGTAGTTCTGGGTATCGCGCAGATAGCCGAGGATGGGCACGTCCAGCCCCTGCACGAAACGCTGAAGCTGTTCGGCCGCGCGCGTGCGCATATCCACACGCATGCCCACCACGCCCAGCTTGACCTCGCCATGACGCACGGGCTTTTCATCGGCCAGTTTGCGCAGGAAAGTCTGCGTGGCGAGGATGTCGAACATGGAAGGCTGCAGCGGCACGATCACGTAACCGGACATCTTGACGAGGTCACCCAGGCGCCAGCCATGAAGGCCCGCCGGCGTATCGAGCACCACGTGCGTCGTCCCCTTGGGCGGCTTGGCGATGTGGTCGGCGTTGATCTCCCAGGTGCGGATGGGCTTGGCGGTTTCCGGGCGCAAGGCCAGCCACTCGCGTGAGGACTGCTGGCGGTCGGTGTCGCCCAGCATCACGGCGTGATTCTGCGCGGCAAAGTAGCCGGCCAGATTGGTGGCCAGCGTGCTTTTGCCCACCCCGCCCTTCGGATTCGCTACAACGGCCACCGGCATGCCTGCCTCCTTGCGCTCGTTGAATCATGTGCCTAGTCGATCACCCGGCGAATCTGCCCATCCGGCAATTATGGCTCAGCCTGCACGTGGCAGCGTTCGGAAAAGCGCGGCGAGATCCAGATGCGTCGCGCACGTGTCGGCCAGACGTTCGAGCGATGCCTCACGCAACGCGGCGTAGTCCTGCGCCTGCGCGTCACGCACGCCGGCCCAGGCAAGCAACGCGCGGCAGGCATCGGGCGTGTCGAACAAGCCGTGCAGATACGTCGCGAAGATTTGCCCGTCGGCCGAAATCGCGCCATCTACCCGGCCATCATCGAGCAGCACGGCGGGGCATGCCAGCGCAGGCCCCTCAGTCACCCCCATGTGGATTTCGTAGCCGGCGATGGCCGCACCGCTTTCCGCCAGCGTGCCGCGCACCTGGCGCAACTGCTTGGCCGCCTCCAGCGTGGTTTCGAAATCGAGATAGCCCAATCCGTCGACGCTGCCTGCGGCACCTTCCAGCCCGTGCGGATCATGCAAGCGCCGCCCCAGCATCTGCATGCCGCCGCAGATACCGATCAACCTGCCGCCGTAGCGCAGATGCCGCGCGATGGCCGCTTCCCAACCGTTGCTGCGCAGCCAGGCCAGATCGGCCTGCACGCTCTTGCTGCCGGGCAGGATGATGAGGTCGGCGGGCGGAATCGGCTGGCCAGGGCCGACCAGTCGAACATCCACCTGCGGATGCGCGCGCAGCGCATCGAAATCTGTGTGGTTGGACACGCGCGGCAACACCGGAATGACAACGCGCAGCGCATCGGCCGAGGCAGCGCGCTGCGCCGTCTGCACCGCGTCTTCTGCGTCGAGGTGCAGGCCATGCAGATACGGCAGCACGCCAAACACCGGCTTGCCCGTCTGCGCGGTCAGCCAGTCGAGCCCCGGCGTCAGCAATGAAATGTCGCCGCGAAACCGGTTGATGATGAAGCCCGTCACGCGCGCGCGTTCGCTGTCCGACAAGCAGGCCAGCGTGCCGACAAGGTGCGCGAACACGCCGCCGCGATCGATGTCGGCGACGAGCACGACGGGGCAATCGACGGCTTCGGCAAAGCCCATGTTGGCGATGTCCCGGTCGCGCAGGTTGATCTCCGCCGGGCTGCCCGCGCCCTCGACCAGCACGAGGTCGTAACGCGCGCGCAGCCGCGTGTGCGATTCGAGCACGGCCGCCATGGCGGTGGGCTTGTAGTCGTGGTACGCACGGGCGTCGAGGTCGCAGCGCGGCTGGCCGTGGATGATGATCTGCGCGCCGGTGTCGCTGTTGGGCTTGAGCAGGACGGGGTTCATGTCGACCGTGGGGGCGACGCCCGCCGCCTGCGCCTGCAACGCCTGCGCGCGGCCGATCTCTCCGCCATCTGCGGTGACGGCGCTGTTGAGCGCCATGTTCTGCGGCTTGAACGGCGCCACGCGCACACCCGCACGATGCGCGACGCGGCACAGGCCGGCGACCAGCGTGCTCTTGCCGGCGTCGGACGTGGTGCCCTGGATCATCAGCGTGCCCCGAAGCGAGTCCGGCGGCACAGGAAATGGAGCTTTCGACATGCGCGGATTATCGCATCGGCGTTGTCGTGCCTAGCTGCTCCGCCCTCGCTAGAATGCGGGAATGTCACGCCGCCTCACACTCGTTCTCGGGGGTGCCCGCTCAGGCAAGAGCCACCACGCCGAACAGCTCGCGCTGCAATGCGCGGGGCCCGTCACGTACGTCGCCACCGCCGGCGAGGGCGATGAGGAAATGCAACTGCGCGTGGCCCTGCACCGTGCGCGCCGCCCGACCAACTGGGGGCTGGTCGAAGAGCCCGTGCACCTGGCCGAAGCGCTCTACGCGCACGCGCAGCACGGTGGCTGCGTGCTCGTCGATTGCATGACGCTGTGGCTCAACAACCTGCTCTTCTCCGAGCACCACGAATACCCCGAGACAGGCCTCGTCACGCCGCCCGAAGCCTGGACGGCCGAGATCGATGCGCTCCTCACCGCTCTGCCGCTGCTGCCCGGCGAGGTCATCCTGGTCAGCAACGAAATCGGCCTGGGCGTGGTGCCGATGGGCGCCGTCACGCGGTTCTACGTGGACGAACTGGGCCGGCTGAACCAACGCCTCGCCGCACTGGCCGACAGCGTGCATCTGCTGGTGGCCGGCATCCCGATGGTGGTGAAAGGGCCGGCACTCGGCGCGGCGCCGTGAGCTTATCGTCGGGGGGCGTGTTCGATCTCGGGTGGACGCTCGTGACGCTGGCCGCGCTGGCAGGCGTATTCCTCGATCGGCTGTTCGGTGAGGTGCCGCGCTGGCATCCGCTGGTCGGCTTTGGACGCATCGCGACTGCGATGGAGCGTCGCATGAACCGCAGGCCGGCTGCGCTCGCCTGGTCGCGCATCGTCGGCCTTCTTGCATGGGCGGCGACCGTGTTGCCCTTCGTGCTGCTGGCAGGATGGCTCGTCGTCATCGCGCACGATGTGTCGCCGTGGCTGGTGGTCGCGCTTGATGCGATCGCCCTCTATTTCGCCATTGGCGCGCGCAGCCTGCATGAACACATCGCGCCGATCGCGCTTGCGTTGCGCGATGCGGATCTGCCCCGCGCACGCGCCCTCGCCTCGCGCATCGTGTCGCGCGACCTCACGCAAGCGGCCGACGAGCCCATCGCGCGCGCCGCGGTGGAATCGGCGCTGGAGAACGGCAGCGATGCCGTCTTCGCGCCGCTGTTCTGGCTGGTTGTGGCCGGCGCGCCCGGCGTGATGCTGTACCGGCTGGCCAACACGCTCGATGCAATGTGGGGCTACCGCAATGCGCGCTTTACCGGCTTTGGGTGGGCCGCCGCACGCATCGACGACGTGCTCAACTGGATGCCCGCGCGACTCACGGCCTTCAGCTACGCGCTGCTTGGCAGCACCGCCGATGCGCTGCGCTGCTGGCGCACGCAAGCACCGCAATGGTCGAGCCCGAACGCCGGCCCGGTGATGGCCGCGGGCGCCGGAAGCCTGCGCGTTCAACTCGGTGGCGCGGCACGCTACGAAGGCGTTGAAGAAGCACGTCCGTCGCTTGGCGCGGGCAAGCCGGCAACAGCCGCCGATATCACCCGTGCATTGACGCTCGTGTCGCACACGTTGTGGCTGTGGCTCGGCGCGTTGGGCCTGATCGCAGCGTTGGCGTGGGGCCTGGCGTGAGCGGCATCGTGCATGGCGGCAATCTCTCTGCGGCACGCGTGCGGTACGGCGAGCCAGCGGGCGGCTGGCTGGACTTGTCCACAGGCATCAATCCGCACGGCTATCCCATTCCGCCGATCCCGCCCGACGCCTGGTTGCGCCTGCCCGAAGACGACGGCCTCGAAGCGCTGGCCTCCGTGCACTACGGCGTGATCGACCCGCGCGCCGTGCTGGCGGTTGCAGGTTCGCAGGCGGCGATCCGCACGCTGCCGACCCTGCTGCCGCGAGGGCGAGCCGGCATCGCGCAGATCGGCTACAGCGAATACGCACCCGCCTTTGCGCGCGCCGGCCACGACGTCGTGCCGCTGCCCGAATCCGCTTTCCTCGGTGACCTGCCGAAGGACGTGCAGCATCTGGTCGTCGTCAATCCGAACAACCCCACGGCACGCCTGCTGCCCGCGGAAACGCTGCGCGATTGGCACACGCGTCTGCATGCGCGCGGCGGGGCGTTGATCGTCGACGAGGCCTTTATCGAAGCGTTCGACGATGGCCCCACGTTGGCACCGCAGGCAGGAATGCCGGGGCTCGTCGTGCTGCGGTCGATCGGCAAGTTCTACGGGCTCGCGGGAGCCCGCATCGGCTTCACGCTGGCGGCACCGGAACTGTTGACCGCGCTGCGCGAGGCGTTGGGACACTGGACCGTCAACGGTCCGGCGTGTGCCGTCGTACGGTCGGCGCTGGCCGATACCGCCTGGCAAGCTGCCACGCGCGCGCAACTGCAGGCGGCCGGCGCGCGGCTCTCGGCGTTGCTTGCTGGCCACGGGCTGCCGAATGTCGCAACACCGCTGTTTGCCTGGGCACCCGCTGCGCACGCACCGGCGCTGCACGTAGGCCTGGCGCGCCTCGGCATCTGGACGCGCCTGTTCGATGCGCCCGTCAGCGGCGTGCGCTTCGGCCTGCCCCCGGACGAGACCGGATGGCAACGCCTTGCCGATGCGCTAGCATCGCTGTCGCACTCCGCCTGACCTCCCCCCCCCCCGATGCCCGCTCGTCTCTCTCGCCTCGCCCGTCGCCTGTATGTGTGCGGTCTGTCCGCCATTGCGCTCACGATCGCTGCCGCACCGGCATGTGCGGCCATTTCCGTCACGGACGATACCGGCGCTGCCGTGACGCTGCAGCGCCCTGCGCAACGCATCGTCAGCCTTGCGCCGCATGCGACTGAGTTGCTGTTCGCGGCGGGCGGCGGCGCACGCATCGTCGGCACCGTGGCTTACAGCGATTACCCGCCGCCCGCGCGCGACATTCCCCACGTGGGCGATAACCGCTCGCTGGATCTGGAACGCATCGCCGCGCTCAAGCCTGACCTGGTGGTGGTCTGGCGCCACGGCAACGCGCAGAAACAGATCGATCGCCTGCGCGCGCTCGGCATTCCGCTGTTCTTCTCCGAGCCGCATCGCATGAGCGATATTCCGCGCTCGATCGAAGCGCTCGGCACCCTGCTCGACACCCGCGCGAGCGCGCACGACGCCGCGCAGCAATTTCGCCAACGCGCCGATGCGCTGCGCCAGCGCTACGCGAGCCAGCCGCCGGTTTCGGTGTTCTATCAGGTCTGGGAACAACCGCTCATGACGCTCAACGGTCAGCACATCTTCTCGGACATGCTGGCGCTGTGCGGCGGTCGCAATGTGTTTGCGGCAGAGCCTTTGCTAGTGCCGACGGTCTCGCCCGAGGCCGTGATCGCAGCCAACCCGGAAGTGCTGCTGACCGCCAGCATGGGCGCCACGCAAGGCAGCCGCCCGATCGGTACGCTCGACGCGTGGAAGCGCTGGCCGCAATTGCTTGCCGTGCAGCGCGGCAACCTCTTCAGCATCAACGGTGACCTGATCAACCGCTTTGGTCCGCGCCTTGTGGAAGCCGCGACCGTGTTGTGCGAAGACCTGGAGCAAGCCCGCGCGCGACGCCTCGGTTCACAAGCCGTCAACGGGCCGGGTCGTTAAACCGCGCGCCGCTCAGCGGTTCCAGAACAGCAGCACCGGCAACGTGTCGGGCAGCACGCGAAAGCCGCAGGCTGCCCCCCATTGCAACGGCCATTGCAGCGTCTCGGCCAGCGGCCGTTGCAACCAATGCGCCGCCAGCGCACGCATGCAGCCGGCATGCGTGACGGCCCACACGCACGCGCCCGACGTCGTGGTCGCTGCGGTCGCTGCGGTCATTGCCGTCGCCCACGTCGTCACGCGGGCCAGCAGATCCGCCGCCGATTCTCCGCCATGCGGGTTGCCGTGCACGAGATCGCGCGCCCAGCGGTCGATTTCGGCGCGCGGGATGTCATCCCATTGGCAGCCTTCCCAGGCACCAAAATCGAGTTCCATCAATTGCGCATCGAGTTCGATCGCAGGGAGTCGAGCCGCTTGCGCCATCGCTTCGGCCGTCAGGCGGCTGCGTTGCAACGGGCTGGCCAGCAGACGATGCGGAGTGTGCGCGGCGAGTTTCTCGACGATGGCCGACGGCGCCGGGTCCATCGGCGAGGCCAGCTCCAGATCGGTGCGGCCATAGCAAAGACCTGCCGTCATGGCGGGCCGCGCGTGGCGAATCAGGATGACATCCATGCCAGCAACCCCCAGAGGATCAGCAGCTCGAAAATCTGCTGCGCCATGCCCAGGCAATCGCCCGTGATGCCGCCGATGCGGCGCACGAAGTAGCGGCCCAGCAGCCAGCGCGCAACGATCAAGCCGACGACGATGAACGCCGCGCACATCGTCCCGAACCACAGCAGAGGCGCGAGACCGAACACGCCGGCCCACAGTGCGTCGCTCCATCGCATGCGCTGCGCGACCGGCTTGGCCTTGCCTTCCGCCCGCACGTAGTCATGCGTGAGCAGGTAGCTGACGGCTGCGGCGCGGCTGGCAGCGTGCGCCGCCACCATTGCCACGAGGGTGCCAATGCCATGCGGCGCCATCGCGCTCAGCAATTGCCACTTCAGCAGCAACGCCATGCACACGGCAATCGCCCCGAACGCGCCGATGCGCGAGTCGTGCATGATGCGCAACCGGTCTTCAGGCGTGTAGCCGCCGCCAAAGCCGTCTGAGCAATCGGCCAGACCGTCTTCGTGAAACGCGCCGGTCAGCAACAGCGTCGCCACCATCGACACGGCCACCGCCACACCTGGCGCGGGCACCGTGCGCGACACGAGCCAGTACACCGCGGCTGCCACGGCGCCCACCAGCCACCCGACCAGCGGAAAGTAGCGCGCCGCGCGATTCAACCCCGCTTGCGAGAACCCGACCGACGCCGGCACGGGGATGCGGGTGAAATACCCGACCGCCGTCCACAGCGCCTGCCAATGTTCGCGCCAGGCATTCATGGCGATGCGCGCTCGCTCACGCCTGCGCTGGCGAAGGTCGCCATCTCGCGCAGGAACGCCACCGCCGAGACGACCACGGGATACGCCAGCACCGCACCGCTGCCCTCGCCCAGCCGCAACGACAGCGAAAGCAATGGCCGCGCATCGAGCACCTCCAGCAACGCGCGATGCCCGCGCTCGTCCGAGACATGACCGAACACGCAATAGCGCAGCACGTCGGGCGCCACACGGGCCGCCACCAGCACGGCGGCCGTCGCAATAAACCCGTCGACGAGGATGACCAGGCGCCGCTGCGCCGCTTCAAGCATCGCCCCCACCATCGCCGCGACCTCGAAGCCGCCGAAGCAGGCAAGCACGTCCAGTGGCTCGCGGACGTCAACGTGCTTTGCCATCGCGGCTTCCAGCACGGCGCGCTTGTGGGCGAGGCCGTCGTCGTCGAGCCCGGTGCCGCGGCCAACGCATTGCGCGACCGGAAGATCGCATAAGCGCGCCATCAGGCAGGCGGCAGATGCCGTGTTGGCGATGCCCATTTCGCCCAGCGCGATCACGTTGGTGCCGAGCGCCGCGTGGTGTGCCACGCGCTGCGCGCCGAGTGCCATGGCGCGATCGCGTTCGTCGGCAGTCATGGCAGCTTGCTGAACACCCTCGGCGGCAAAGTTGCGCGTACCGGGGCCAACGGGCGCATCGATCAGGCCCGGTGTATCAGCCGTCCACAACGGCGCGGCGACGCCTGCGTTCACCACTTCCAGCGCAAACCCATGCTGGCGGCAGAACACGTTGACGGCCGCTCCGCCCGCGATGAAGTTCAGCACCATCTGGGCCGTCACCGCTTGCGGATACGCGCTCACGCCAGCGTGGGCGATGCCGTGGTCTGCGGCAAACACGACCATTGCGGGGCGCGTCAGCTGCGGTGTGTCGGTGTTCTGGATCAGGCCGATCTGCACGGCCAGCGATTCAAGCCGGCCGAGCGCGCCGAGCGGCTTGGTCTTGCAATCCACGGCGGCCTGCAGGCGCGCGCGCAACGCATCGTCAAATGGCGGAATGTGCATCGCTTGTTTCATTACAGTTCGACTCCCGGCTGCGCCTGGATGCCTTGGGAAAACGCGTGCTTGACGAGCGTCATGTCGGTCACGGTGTCGGCTGCGTCGATCAGCTCCGGCGGCGCGCCGCGTCCGGTAATCACCACATGCTGCGCGGAGGGGCGTGCGCGCAAGTCGGCCAGCACCGTCTGCACGTCAAGGTAGTGATACTTCAGAGCGATGTTCAGTTCGTCCAGCAGCACCAGGCCGATGGTCGGATCGCTCAGCAGTTCACGGGCGCAGGCCCATGCGGCCTGGGCTTTTTCCATGTCGCGCGTGCGGTCCTGCGTCTCCCACGTGTAGCCTTCGCCCATTACGTGAAAGCGGCATTGTTCGGGAAAGCGACGCAGGAAGCGTTCTTCGCCGGTCGGGATCGCGCCCTTGATGAATTGCACCACGCCGACCTGCATGTCGTGGCCCATGGCGCGGATCACCATGCCGAAGCCGGAGCTGGATTTGCCCTTGCCGTTACCGGTGTTGACGAGCAGCACGCCGCGTACGTCGGTCGCGGCGGCAATCTTGGCGTCCACCACGGCCTTCTTGCGTTGCATGCGTGAGCGGTGGCGCTCGTTCAGGCCATCGTTGTTGTCTTCAGTCGTCATCGGGGTCATCTGCAATCAGGGCCGTGTGGCGGCCGTCGGCCACCTCGGCAATGGGGGTGCGCAGCACGCGCGCGCAGTGCTCGGGCGTGAGCACATCGGCCGCGATGCCAGCGTTGGTGTGTCCCGCGCCGTCCATCAGCAGGGCGTGCGTGGCGAAGCGGCGCGCAAGGTTCAAGTCATGCACGGTCAGCACGACCAGCCAGCCGTGCTTGCGGCAGCCTTCGCGCAACAGGCGCAGCACGGCGATCTGCTGATGCAAATCGAGGTGGGCGACAGGTTCATCGAGCAGCAGCACGCGCGCCTCCTGCGCCACCACGGCAGCCATGGCGACACGCTGACGTTCACCGCCGGAAAGGGTGCGCACATCGCGCTGGGCAAGAGGCTGCAACTGCAGTGCAGACATCGCTGCATCCACGGCGCGGGCATCGGCGTCGCCTTCCCACTCCCAGCGCGCCAGGTGCGGATGGCGGCCGGTCATCACGGCGTCGTACACAGTGATCGGGAACGTGTCATGCAAGGACTGCGGCAGAAACGCGCGGCGGCGGGCCATCGCCAGTGCAGGCCAATCGGCGAGCGGCACACCGTCGAGCGCGACGCTGCCGCCGTCTGGCGAACGCAGCCCTGCGAGCACGGAGAGCCATGTCGACTTGCCTGCGCCGTTCGGGCCGATCACGCACCAGAGCTGCCCGGCGGTGGCCGTCATCGACAACCGCTCGACCAGCACGCGCCCATCGATCGACACTCGCAGATCGCGCAGCGCCAGTTCGGGCGCTGCGTCCAATTGCGCGAATGCATCCGGAGCGGGACTTGGACGGCGCCACCAGCTCATCGCGCGCTCCGCATCAGCAAATAGAGAAACGTCGGCACGCCAAGCATGGTGGTGATCACGCCCACGGGCAGTTGCGTTGGGGCCATCAGCGTGCGGGCGATCAGGTCGGCCAGCATCAGCAGCCCGCCGCCGGCCATCGCCGTAGCAGGCAAGTGGATGCGCACGTCGCGCGTCCATGCCAGGCGCACCATGTGCGGCACCAGCAGGCCGACAAAGGCGACGGAACCCGCAATGGTCACCGCCACCGCCGTGCACAAGGAGGCCACCACGTAGATCAGCGCACGCACACGCGCCACCGGCACGCCCAGCGCACGGGCGCGCGTTTCGCCGGTCAGCAGCACGTTCAGGTCACGCGCGTGCGGCAACACGATGGCCACCGCCGCCACGAGCGCCAGCAACGCGCCCGCGTAACGATCGGCGCCACCGAGGTCGCCGACCATCCAGAAAATCATGCCGCGCAGCTTGTTCTCGGGCGCAACCGTCAGGATGAGGGTGATCAGGCCAACCCAGCCGGACGCCATGACCACGCCACCGAGCAGCAGGCGCGCGTTGGCCTCACCGGGCTCACCGCGCCACAGGTGCTGGCGCGCCAACGCGGCCACCAGCGCCATCGACAGCAGTGCGCCCGCGCCGGCGCTCGTCTGCACCGCCCACCACGGCAGCGAAAACAACATCGCCGTAAGCGCCGCCACTGCCCCGCCACCGGACACGCCCAGCACATACGGATCGGCCAGCGGATTGCGCAGCAGCATCTGCATGAGCGCCCCGGCAAAGGCCAGCAGCCCGCCGGCAGCAAACGCAGCGCCCGCACGCGGCAGGCGCAATTCGGTGACGATGCCCGCGGCCAGGCTATCGCCACTGCTATTGCCAAAAAAGAGGGCCCGCCAGACCTCGGCGGGCGACAGCCTCACACTGCCGAGCATCAACGACGCCACCAGCACCACCACGCACGCGAGTGCCAGCAGCGACCACAGTCGCCAGGCAAAACCACGTGCGGGCAGTGCAGGTGTTGTCATCGCTTCGGTTCGTGCTGTTGCCACGACAGCGTGAAGAACACCCCACGCGACGCCGTGTTGTACGGATAGATCAACTGGTAGTTCTTGTTCGTCACGTTTTCAACACGTGCCGACACTGCCCAGTCCGGCGTGATCTGGTAGCGGCCAACCAGGTTCAGCAAGCCGTAGCCGCCGAGTGTCTTGGTCGAATCCTGGCGGTCACCCGCTGCATTCCACTCCACACCCGCCGAGAACGGCCCGAACGTCTTGTACGCCGAGACGCTGCCGAAGTGCCGCGCCCGGCGCGACAGCAACTGGTTCGCCGACAAGTCCTGCGGGTTCTGCATGGTAAAGCTGGCCCGCAGGTCCACGCCATAGATCGAACCCCGATACGAGGTTTCCACGCCGTTCACACGTGCGCGGTTCACGTTGGCGGCCAGGAAGTTGCCCGACACCGGATCGAACGCGCTGGTGATCAGGTTGCTGTAGTCGGTCTCGAACGCCGTCACGCGCACCAAGCCCATCGCGCTGCTGTACTCCACGCCGGCTTCCACCGAGCGCGCCTTCTCGGGCTGCAGGTTCGGGCTGCCGAAGAACGGGTAGTAAAGCTCGTTGAAGCTGGGCGCGCGGAAGGCATTGCTCACGCTCGCCACCGCCTTCCATTGCGGGTTGAATGCGAAGCCGTAGCCGGCGTAATAGCTGTTGGCGCCCCCGAAGTCCGAGTAGCGGTCGCGACGCAGGTTCAACTGCAGCTGGTGCTGGCCGAACTTGCCTTCATAACCGATGTAGCCCGAATCGACGTTGCGCGTGGGGACGTTGTAAGCATCGCTGTCGACGCTGGTTTGCAGGTGCTCCAGGCCCACCTTCAGCAACTGGTTGGGCATGAAGGCCCAGTCGTTCTGCCAGCTCGCCGTCTGATTGCGCGTGTTGAAACGCGACGGCACCTGCAGCACACCGTTCGTGAAGTTCAGGCTGCGGTCGTCACCCTGCGACAGCGTCACGCGCGTCTTCCAGTCCTGCGTCACCTTGCCGTCCACGTAAGCCGACATCGAACGCACCACGTTGTGGGCAACGTTGGTGTCGGTCCGCTTGCCGAAGGCGTTGTCGTAGCTGACATCGCCCCAGGTCTGGAAGTACGTCAGGCCCGCTTGCCAATCTGCGGAGAAACGATGCGACAACTGCGCCGACACGCTCTTGTTCGTGTACGGGTTGTCGTTCGGGTTCGCCTTGGGGGCCTGCAACGGGTTCATCGTCGAGAAGCCGTTGGTCTTGAATTCCGACACCGACAACGCAAACGACGTATCGCCGTTCTCGCCCAGCGAGCCGCTGATGCCGGCCTGCGCGCGCTTGGTATTGCGGGCGCCGTATTCGATCTCGGCATTGGCGAGCGGGCCGTGGCCGCGACCGTTGCGCGTGAAGATCTGCACCACGCCGCCGATCGCATCGGAGCCGTACAGCGCAGACACGTTGCCGCGCACCACCTCGATGTGATCGATCTGATCGGCCATCAATTGCCCGATCTGGGCGCCGCCCGAAGTGCCGGACGCCACGCGCACACCGTCAATCAGAACCAGCGTCTGATTGGAACTGGCACCGCGCATGAAGAGGCTGGCGTTGGTGCCAGGCCCCCCGTTCTGCGCGATTTCGATGCCGGCCTCGCGGCGCAGCAGCGTTACCGCGTCCGGCGCCTGCGAGCGCTCGATATCGGCGCGGCTGATGACCGTCGTGTGGGGCAGCGCGTCCGACAGGGGCTGCTCGCTGCGCGAGGCCGTCACCACTGTCGGGTTCAGCTCGCCGACGGGCGTGCTGGCAACCTGTGTAGTGCTTTGTGCCCAGGCTGGCGCAACTGCACCTGCCATGACCCCCGTGAGTGCGCCGGCAAGCGCGCGCGTGGCCGTCCGGTGCATCCGGAGTGGCCGCTTTGTAGTCAAGCTCATGTTGAAAAGACAAGAAGCGTCAGCCGGACCCGTTCCCCCGCGGGTCGCTGGCAGCAGGATCTCGATGCGGTTCCCTCCAGGGTTGTACATCGGCTCTGAGATCCACCGTCCTGGCCGGTATCCGGGCTGGCGAAGCGGCCTGTCCGCCTTCCCATTCCCGAAAGAACAGTGGCGTATGGACAGACCGCGCGGCACCCATCTTCTTGTTGGCGAGATGGCGGGTACACGCGGCGTTCGCTTACCGTTGCGGGGGCAGCGCAGGTTGGCGCATCGCTTGGGGCGCGCGCTCCCTGCTTCCCGTTTAACTGCAGATGGTGCTGCGGGCACCAGGACGCGCCGAAGTTTAACGGAAAAGGCCCCCCAAACCCGTCCCAGTCGCGGTAAAAACACACCTCCGCACGTTGTGCCCCCTGCGTCGCCTCATGCCGTCGCCTATCGCGCATCCGTATGGAGGACAGGCGCGACGCGCATGATCGGCTAAAATCCCCCCACTCGATTCTGATTGACACCCAATGCTGAACGAACTCGAACAACTTGCCGGCAAGATCGCGCGCGTGCTGCGTCACGCCGATGCGCTCGCCGCCGAGAACCAGCGCCTGCGCGCCGAAGTCGAGCGGCTTCAGGCGGAAGCCGAGGCGTTCAAGACCGAGCGCGACGCGATGGTCGCCGATCGCAGCGTGCTCAATGCCAAGATCGAAGAAGCGCAACTGCGCATCCAATCGATTCTCGACAAGCTGCCCACGGCCACCGACGCCCGCCAGCTTGACCTCCTCGGCCAGGCCGCAGGCGCCGACGATACAGCGGCCGCCCCCGCCCCGCACTCGGAGACCTAAGCATGAGCAGCAAGCAAATTGAAGTGAACATCGCCGGGCAGCCCTACAAGTTCGCTGTCTCCGCCGATAACGAGGCTGCGCTGCGTGAAGCCGCAGCCATGGTCGACAACCAGATGACGCGCATCAAGAACGGCTCGAACACCAAGGGCATCGAGCGCGTCGCCGTGATGGCCGCCATCAGCATCGCATCGGATTTGCTGTCGATGCAACGCCAAGCCGCATCCGATTCTGCCCTGCCGATCGAGACGATTCGCGCCAAGCTGGCCGACCTGAACGCCCGCACGGACGAGGCGCTGCGCCAGTACGGCGAAGTCATTTGATTCAATACAAAACGTGTTTGTAACCGGATCGCATCCGGGCTTGGGTTCGGATGCGAACGGGTGTATAGTGTCACCCAATGGCTTCCGGCATCTCCCGCAAACCCTTACACCATAAGGCTTTAGCGGCTACAGAGTCGAGAAAAACGGTTGCCTGCGATGAATCTCTCAGACGCATCGCCATGCGCTCGAAACACAGCGTGATGATGCGTCTGACAGTTTCCCTGCCTGGTTCGCCATGGCCATTAATTCCTTGAACCGATAAGCATTGCTTGGTGCGGGATATGCCGTGTGGGCGAGCGCGTCTTCCAGTGCATAGCGTGCGACGCAAGTCGTGGGCTCCCTGCGCCGGTGATGTACCCGAAATGCGGCTTCCGCTGCCACTCTGAACCTCACTTGGGTTCAGGATGCGGGTCTAGCGGCCAAGGTGGGGACCCAACAAAAGGCGGTAGTGCACATGTGCGCTACCGCCTTTTCCTTTGCCAATCGTGAATGCGCTCGCCGTTGGTGCGCGGCCAATGGCGAGGCGGCGGCCGTGTTGCTATGCTGCGCACACCGCCACTTCCGCACGTCGCCCGCGCGTCTCACACGATGGCCACCCAATACTGGTTGATGAAGTCCGAGCCCGACGAGGCCAGCATCGACACGCTGCACGCCGAAGGCACCCTCCCCTGGACCGGCGTGCGCAATTATCAGGCGCGCAACTTCATGCGTGACCGCATGCGCATCGGCGACGGCGTGCTGTTCTACCACTCGTCCTGTCCGCAGCCCGGCATCGCGGGGCTGGCGGAAGTCTGCTCGACCAGCTATCCGGATCCCACACAGTTCGACGCCAAAAGCCACTACCACGATCCCGCGTCGAAGCCGGAAGCGCCCCGCTGGATGCTCGTCGACGTGAAGTTCGTACGCAAGTGCGCACTGATTGATCTGCCGACGCTGCGTGCGCACGAACCATTGGCCGACATGACGGTGCTGCAACGCGGCAACCGCCTTTCGATCACGCCCGTCACACCGGCGCAGTGGCGTTACATCACCACGAAATTGATGCGCGATCCTGAGTAAATGGTGGTGCGCGGCGGGAAATTGTTACAAACGTGATGAACGATGCGCGTAGGAGCCAGTCAGACGCATCACATTGCTTTTTTGGGAGAACACAATGAAATCTGTCCTGGCCGCAACCATTTTGGGGACTGCAATGATGACGACTGCTTTCGCACAGGCCGCTCCTGAGACGAATCATTCGGGCGTGCTTTCGCTGGATGCCCAGGCGGTGGCCGAAGTGCCGACCGACACCGTCACGCTCACGTTGAGCGCCGAGCAGGAAGGGGCAGACCCGGGCGCCATCTCCACCACGCTGTCGCGCAAGGCCGATGAGGTGATCAACCAGGCCAAGCGGACGTCCGGCGTGCAAGCCGAAACGGGCGGCTTCAATATCTATCCGAACACCGATCGCAACGGCAAGATCAGCGTGTGGCGCGGCCGGGCCGAAGTGCGCATCACGTCGAAGGACTTTGCGGCGGCGTCCAAGCTGGCGGGCCAGCTGGCCAATCAGATGCAGGTGCAGAACGTGAACTTCACGCTCTCGCGCGAGGCGCGCACGGCGGCGGAAGCCAAGCTCATCGATCAGGCTGTGAGTTCGTTCCGCGACAAGGCGCTGGCGACCACCAAGCTGTTTGGCTACTCCAGCTACACGATCCGCGACGTGCACGTGAGCGAGGGCAGCAACAACCCGGGCCCGCGTCCGATGATGCGCATGGCAGCCGCTCCGGCATCGTTCGATTCGGCGCCGGTGCCCATCGAGGGCGGCAAGGCGCAGGTCACGGTGACGGTTTCCGGCGCCGTGCAGATGTTGAAGTAAGCCGCGAGCCGCTCCATGAAAAAAGCCACCGAAGTTCGGTGGCTTTTTCTTTGCGCGCCGACGTCAGGCGTGCGCCTGGCTTTTTGCACCGTTGCCTGCACGACGATAGGACCAGACCAGCATGGCGATGCCGGCCAGGATCATCGGCAACGACAGCCACTGCCCCATTGAAAGATTCGCCGCGAGCAGGCCGAGGAAGTTGTCCGGCTCACGCGCAAATTCCGCAGCGAAGCGGAACACGCCGTAGCCGAGCAGGAATGCGCCCGACACCGCACCCATCGGCCGGGGCTTGCGCGCATACAGCCACAGCAGGATGAAGAACAGCACGCCCTCGCCGAGGAACTGGTAGATCTGCGAAGGGTGGCGCGGCAGCATGTGGTACTGGTCGAAAACGGCCTGCAGGCCGCTGGTGACGGCCTCCTGGGCATGCGAAAGCAACCACTCCCGGTCTTCGCCCTGCGCCTGCGGGAACATCATCGCCCACGGCAAGTTGGGCGACGACACGCGGCCCCACAGCTCGCCGTTGATGAAGTTGCCGAGGCGCCCTGCGGCGAGCCCGCACGGCACCATCGGTGCGATGAAATCGGTCACCTGCATCCACGAGCGGCCGCGCATGCGCGCATACAGCATCATCGCCACGACCACGCCGAGAAAGCCGCCGTGGAACGCCATGCCGCCTTCCCAGACCTTGAAGACGTCGAGCGGGTGGGCGAAATACCAATCCGCCTTGTAGAACAGCACGTAGCCGAGGCGCCCGCCGAGAATCACGCCGAGCACGCCATAGAAGAGCATGTCGTCGAGGTCGCGCCCGGTCCAGCCTTCGGCGGCGATGTGCGGCTGGCGCGTACGCAGGCGGCCGAACCACAGGAACATGATGAACGCCGCCAGATACATCAGGCCGTACCAGCGGATGGCGAGCGGCCCCAGATGCAGGGCGACGGGATCGAATTGCGGATGGATGAGCATGAATCCTGTGGGTGTCAGGTTTGGTTGTCTTCTTGCAGCTTGGCGACGGCTTCGGCACTGGCCACGAACCACGGCAGCACCGGCGAAGCCGCATCGCGCCGCCACACAAGGCCGGTCTCGATGATCGGGCTGGGCGCGGCGAGTTCGAGATAGACCACGCCGGTCCGCTGGAGGTTGCATAGCGATGCCGGCACGAGCGCGACGCCCATCTCGGCGGAAACCAGGCTGACGATGGTCTGCATCTGGATGGCTTCCTGGCCGAAGCGCGTGGCGGCGCCGGGGTCTTCGGGCCGTCCGCCGTGCGCGGCATGATAGCCGGTAATGATGTCATACAGCGCAGGCGCGGACCGCCGAGGAAAGATGATCAGCGGTTCGGCTGCGGCGTCCGCCAGGGCAATCGGCTGGCCTGGCGCCGCGCCCCATTGCGCCGCGCGCGACGCTGGCACCGCCAGAACGAGGCGCTCGCGCACCAGCGGGCGGTATTCCAGCTCGCCCGGCACGGAGCCGGCGTGATGTGCGATCACGACACCGGCATCCACATCGCCCGCTAGGAGCGCTTCGATTTGCACATCGCTGGTGGCCTCGCGCAGCAAAAGCTGCACATCGGGGCGCGCATCGCGAAAATGCCGCAGCAAGGCCGGCAGGATGCCGTAATCGGCGGTGCTGACAAAGGACAGCGACAGCGTGCCCACCTCCCCGCGCGCCAACCGCTGTGCGAGCCCCGGCAGCGCGTTTGCCTCTGCCAGCACGCGTCGCACCTCGCCCAGCCAGCGCGCGCCGACGGCCGACAGCGCCACGGAACGCTGCGTGCGGTGGAACAGCGTGACGCCCAGTTCGTCTTCCAATGCGCGAATCTGTTGCGACAGCGGCGGCTGCGTCATCGAAAGCCGCTCGGCGGCGCGCCCGAAATGCAGTTCTTCGGCAACGGTCACGAAGTAGCGAAGCTGGCGCAGATCCATATCGGCAATTGATACATTTTACGACTCAATAATCGCTGAATAATATATTTGACGCGCCATTTCTCCAAGCGCATGCTGGGCGCCAGCCAGTTGACTACAACGATAGTGCCGATCCCACGGAGACCCCCATGCCAGACAACAAGCGTTCCCAGCACATCACACAGGGCGTGGCGCGCTCGCCCAACCGCTCGATGTACTACGCGCTGGGCTATACGAAAGACGACTTCAACAATCCGATGATCGGCGTGGCGAACGGCCATTCGACCATCACGCCGTGCAACTCCGGCCTGCAGAAGCTGGCCGATGCCGCGGTGGCTGCCGTGAAGGACGCCCGCGCGAATCCGCAGATTTTCGGCACGCCAACCATTTCCGACGGCATGTCGATGGGCACGGAGGGCATGAAGTTCTCGCTGATCTCGCGCGAAGTGATTGCCGACTGCATCGAGACCTGCGTCAACGGCCAATGGATGGATGGCGTCGTCGTCATCGGCGGCTGCGACAAGAACATGCCCGGCGGCATGATCGCCCTGGCGCGCACGAATGTGCCGGGCATCTACGTGTACGGCGGGACCATCAAGCCGGGGCACTGGAAGGGCAAGGACCTGACCATCGTGTCGTCGTTCGAGGCCGTGGGCGAATTCACGGCCGGCCGCATGAGCGAGGAGGACTTCGAGGGCATCGAGAAAAACGCGTGCCCGTCGAGCGGTTCGTGCGGCGGCATGTACACGGCCAACACGATGAGTTCGTCGTTTGAAGCGCTGGGCATGTCGTTGCTGTATTCATCGACGATGGCCAATCCCGATCAGGAGAAGGTCGACAGCGCCGCCGAATCCGCTCGCGTGCTCGTCGAAGCCGTGCGCCGCGACCTGAAGCCGCGCGACATCATCACGCGCAAGTCCATCGAAAACGCCGTGGCCGTCATCATGGCGACCGGCGGCTCGACCAACGCCGTGCTGCATTACCTGGCCATTGCGCACGCGGCCGAAGTGGAATGGACCATCGATGACTTCGAGCGGGTCCGCCAGCGCGTGCCCGTCATCTGCAACCTCAAGCCGTCGGGCCAGTATGTGGCGACCGACCTGCACGAGGCCGGCGGCATCCCGCAGGTGATGAAGCTGCTGCTCAACGCCGGCCTGCTGCATGGGGATTGCATCACCATCACGGGCAAGACGCTGGCGGAAGAACTCGCCCATGTGCCCGACCAGCCGCGCGCCGATCAGAACGTGATCCTGCCGATCGACAAGGCGCTCTACAAGGAAGGTCACCTCGCCATCCTGAAAGGCAATCTTGCCGAGGAAGGCGCCGTGGCGAAGATCACCGGCCTGAAGAACCCGGTCATCACCGGGCCGGCGCGCGTTTTCGACGACGAGCAAAGCGCGATGAGCGCAATCCTGGGCGACCGGATCAAGGCCGGCGACATCCTCGTACTGCGTTATCTGGGGCCGAAAGGCGGTCCGGGCATGCCCGAGATGCTGGCCCCGACGTCAGCCATCATCGGCAAGGGCCTGGGCGAGTCGGTCGGCTTTATCACCGACGGACGTTTCTCGGGCGGCACGTGGGGCATGGTGGTCGGGCACGTCGCGCCTGAAGCGTACGTGGGCGGCACGATCGGCCTCGTGCACGAAGGCGATTCGATCACCATCGACGCGCACCAGCGACTGCTGCAGTTGAATGTGCCCGACGATGAGCTTGCCCGCCGCCGCGCCGCGTGGAAGCAACCGGCGCCGCGCTATACGCGTGGCGTGCTGGCGAAGTTTGCAAAACTGGCAGCAACGGCCAGCAAGGGTGCGGTAACGGACTGAATTGTTGGCGACACCCACAAAAAACCCGCCAGACGGCGGGTTTTTCTTTGCGCGATCAGCGCTGCGGCGGCTTCTGCTGCGCGGCGAGCGCATCGTCCAGCGCGGCGCCCAGCCAATCCATGAGGCGGGCCTCCAGCGTGCGCGTCAATTCCGCTGCGAGCTGTTCACTCAGCAACGACAGGCGCGATTCCATGGCGGCGCGGCATTGCGCTTCGATGAGCGCTGGCCATTCGGATTGGAAACGCCACATCACGTCGCCCATCACGCGGGCGGCGTCGGTGCCTGCGGGCGGCATGGCCGAGGTGGGTGCAAGGCCTTGCTCGCGCAGGGCGGGCGGGATGTCTGCGTTGGAGGCTTCAGCAGGCGTGCGCGGCGGCGCGGCAGGCGCTACAGCGGGTGCAGCGTCCTCCAGTTCGACGATCTCCGTCAGAACCGGGATGTTGTTGTCCGCCTGGGACCCGGGATAGCGTCCGTCGGTCATGCGCGCCCCACGTCGTGGTGTTGGATCGGATAACCGCGATCGCGGTAGAAACGGAAGCGATCGCGCGCAGCGGCGCGATCGGCATCGTCATCGCCCACGATTTCGATCAACCGGCTGAAGCGCGCGAACAGCGCAGGCGGCTCAGGCGACAGGTTGACCAGGATGTCGTGATGCGGCGCGTCGTCCAGCGGCTCGGTTGCATCGGCCAGCAGGATGGGCGTCTGCGCGGCGAGCGGATGCCGCAGGCCGCAGTGCGGCAGGAAATCGAGCTGGCTGAATGTCCACAGCTGCGTGTCGAACGCCTCCAGCGCAGCCTGATCTCCGACCACAATCACCTTCTGGCCCGCGCCGTAGGCCTTGCGCACGAGCCGGCACGCGTACGCCAGCTTGCCGGGCACATTGCTGTGGAAATCGACGCGGGTCATACGGTGCAGTGCCTCCGGCTCGTCAACCGCGGTCCATCAGGAAGCGCGTCAGCAGCGGCACCGGGCGGCCCGTGGCGCCCTTGGCCGCGCCGCTCTTCCACGCCGTGCCGGCGATGTCGAGGTGGGCCCAGTCGTACTTTTCAGTAAAGCGCGCCAGGAAGCAGGCGGCCGTCACGCTGCCGGCCGGGCGGCCGCCGATGTTGCCCATATCGGCAAAGTTCGACTTGAGCTGCTCCTGGTATTCCTCGTCCAGCGGCATGCGCCAGGCGGTATCCAGCGACTGCTTGCCCGCCGCCACCAGCGCATCGGCCAGCGCATCGCTGCGGGCGTACATGCCGGTGTTGATGTGGCCCAGCGCGATGATGCAGGCGCCCGTGAGCGTTGCCACGTCGATCACCACGGCCGGCTTGAAGCGCTCCACATAGGTGAGCGCATCGCACAGGATCAGGCGGCCTTCGGCGTCGGTGTTCAGGATCTCGATGGTCTGGCCCGACATGCTGGTCACCACGTCGCCCGGCTTGGTGGCGATGCCGCTGGGCATGTTCTCGCAGGTCGGCACCACGGCGATGACGTTCTGCTTGAGGCCCATCTCGGCCACGGCGCGCAGCGTGCCCAGCACGGAGGCGGCGCCGCACATGTCGTACTTCATCTCGTCCATGCCCTCACCTGGCTTGAGCGAGATGCCGCCCGTATCAAACGTGATGCCCTTGCCGACCAGCACCACCGGGGCCTGCTTGGCGGGACCGCCTTCATAGCGCAGCACGATGAACTGCGGCGGCTCTTCGCTGCCCTTGGTCACGGCCAGGAAGGCGCCCATCTTGAGCGCTTCGATCTGCTTGCGGCCGAGCACTTCGACCTTGAGCTTGAAATCCTTGGCGATCTGCCGTGCGGTGTTGGCCAGGTAGGTCGGCGTGCAGATGTTGGACGGCAGGTTGCCGAGGTCACGTGTGAGGTCCATGCCGTTGGCGATGGCAGTGCCGCGGGCGGCGGCCACGCTGGCGGCCTTGGCGTCGGCGGCCGGCACGGACAGCACGAGCTTGCGCAGACCGGTGCTGCTCTTGTCCCGCTTGCTCTTGAGTTCCGGGTGGCGCTCGATGAAGCGGTAGCTGGCTTCGCGGATGAGCGTGACGGCGGTCAGCACGGCCCAGGCGGTGTCCTTGTCGCGCGCGGTGTGCTCGGTGAGCGTCCACGTCACGCTGGCGGCCTTGGTGCTGGCCAGCGCGCGCAGTGCGGTGCGCACGGCTTCGGCGTAGGCGCGATCAGTGAAGTCGGCTTCCTTGCCCAGACCGACCAGCAGCACGCGGGCGGCGCCCACGCCGGCCACTTCGTGCAGCAGCAGCGACGTGCCACGCTTGCCTTCAAAATCGCCCAACTTGACGAGGCGGGCAACCAAGCCCTTGGTGGCCACGTCCAGTGCCTTTGCGGCGCCGGCCAAGGTCTGCGACTCGAACAGACCGATCACGAGGCAATCGCTCTTGGCGGCCAACGCGCCGGCTTTGGCCCAGTCCAGGGCTTTTGTGCTAAATTCCATCGCGCTTCTCTCTATGAGGCGAGTCAACGAAAGCCCATATTATCCGCGATTTTGCGCAGGGGCTCCGGTGGAACGCACACTGGTCATGACCTCGCCCTCCCATCCCGCATCCGCATGATTTTCGAACAAGCCCTGCGACGCGAGCTGTCCTTCACCGCCGGCGCCGTCTTTCTCGTGCTGCTGACGTTCATGCTGACCACCCTGGTGATCCGCATCCTCGGCATGGCCGCCAACGGCGAGGCGAATCCGAACGACGTCCTGCTCCTTATCGGCCTGGCAACGCTGGGCTACCTGGCGATTCTGCTGTGCGCCACGCTCTTCATCTCGGTGTTGCTGGTGCTGACGCGCTGGTACAAGGATTCCGAGATGGTGGTGTGGTTCACCTCGGGCATCAGCCTGACGGATTTCATCCGCCCCGTGCTGCGCTTCTCGCTGCCGTTCATCGTGCTGGTGGCGCTCCTGGCGCTGTTCGGCTGGCCGTGGGCCAACCAGCAGAGCGCGCTGTTTCGCGACCGCTTCGAGCAGCGCGACGTGCTGTCGATGATCTCCGCCGGCCGCTTCATCGAGCCCGCGCACGGTAACTACGTGCTCTTCATCGAGGGCGTCGATAACGGCATGAAGCACGCCCGCAACCTGTTCGTCGCCAATGCCGAGCAGGACAAGATCGGCGTAGCGATGGCCAAGACCGGTGAATTCAAGACCATGCCCAACGGCGACCGCTTCGTCGTGCTCGACAAGGGCCGCCGCTATGAAGGCACGCCCGGCAAGCTCGACTACCGCATCGTCGAATTCGACAAATACGGCGTGAAGGTCGCCAACAAGCCACCCCAGGCCGACGCCAACCTGCCGACCAAGAGCCGCTCCACCAAGGACTTGCTCGCCAATCCGACACCCGAGAACCTCGGCGAACTGGTCTGGCGGATCGGCCTGCCGCTGCTGGCGCTGAACTTCGTGCTGATCGCCATTCCGCTCGCCTACGTCAACCCGCGCCTGGGCCGCTACACACCGATGATCTTCGCGGTGCTGATCTACCTGACGTATTCGAACCTGCTGAACCTGTCGCAGGCGTGGGTCTCGCAGGGCAAGATGAACGTGTTCATGGCCTGGTGGCCGATCCACCTCGTCGCCTTCATCTGCGCGGTGCTGCTGTTCCGCTTCCGGCACTACAGCGCGGCCGGCCTGAAGGGGATTTCCGCCGTGCTCGGCTTTGCGCCCAAGAAGGCGGGGGCATGATGAAGATGCCCGTCTACGAGAAGTACTTCGCGCGCCAGATCTACGGCGTGTTCGTCTTCATCCTGTTTGCGGTGCTGGCGCTGTTCATCTTCTTCGACATGCTGGGCGAGCTGGGCTCGGTCGTCGGACGCTACACCACGCTTGTGGCGTTTTTCCACGTGATGCTGCAGGCGCCGACGCGGGTGTATGAGGTGATTCCGGTGGCGGCGCTCATCAGCGCCATCTATGTGTTTTCGCAGATGGCAAGCCAGTCGGAGTTCACGATCTTTCGCGTGGCGGGGCTGGACACGCGGCGTGCGCTGCTGTCGTTGTTCAAGATTGCGCTGCCGCTGGCCCTCGTGACGTACATCTTTGGTGAATTCATCGGCCCGAAAGCCGAAGAGTACGCACAGAAGGTGCGACTGGAAGCGCTGGGCGCGACGGTGTCGGCCGGGTTCCGCTCGGGCGTGTGGGTGAAGGACCGCGGCCCCGCCAAGCCGGACGGCACGGGCGGCGAAGTCACCCGCTTCGTCAACGTGGGCGCGCTGCAGCCGGACCAGTCCATCAAGGGGCTGCGCATCTATGAATTCGATTCGGACTACCGCCTGAGTTCGATCCGCGTGGCGGAGCAGGCGCGCTACCAGGGCCACCAGAACTGGCAACTGAACGACGTGACGGAGACGCGCTTCATTGAATACCCGCGCAAGCCCGGCACGGTCGCCCCGCAAGACACCGTGCAGGCCGTGGCGGGCGCACCCGATGCGTTGGCGCCCGACTTCCGCGGCGAGCAGACCAAGCTGCCGCATCAGGAAATGCGCTCCGAGCTGACGCCGCAGATCCTGTCGGTGCTGATGGTCACACCCGACCGCATGGCCACGCTGGACCTCTTCCAGTACATCCGCCACCTGCGCGACAACAAGCAGGACACGCAGCGCTACGAGATCGCGCTGTGGAAGAAGGTGGTCTATCCGTTCACCGTGCTGGTGATGATGGCGCTGGCCCTGCCCTTTGCGTATCTGCATGCACGTGCGGGCGCGGTCGGCCTGAAGGTATTCGGCGGCATCATGCTGGGGTTGTCATTCCAGCTGGTCAACAACCTGTTCTCGCACGTCGGCCTGCTCAACACCTGGCCGGCCATCTTCACGGCCATCGTGCCGGGCGCGCTGTATCTGGCACTGGCGCTGGTCAGCCTGCGCTGGGTGGAGCGCCACTGATGGCGGCCCGCGCGCTTGTCCTGTTTGCACACGGCGCGCGCGATGCCCGCTGGCGTGAACCGTTCGACCGCCTGCGCGAGCGTTTGGCAACGCAGCAGCCTGACGTCGACACACGCCTCGCCTTTCTCGAACTGATGGCGCCCGATCTGCCGGGCACCATCGAAGACCTGGCCGCAAAGGGCACGCAGACGGTCACCATCGTGCCGGTGTTCTTCGGCCAGGGCGGCCACTTGCGGCGCGATCTGCCTGCGCTGATCGCGCAATGCGCGCAGGCTCACCCCACGCTTTCCATCCGTTGCGTCGACGCCGTTGGCGAAGACGACGCCGTGCTCGACGCCATTGCCGGTTACTGCGTCCGCCAGCTCGGCTAAGCCAGACCGTCCTGCTGCGATTGAGCTACGCGCGCAAAGCGCGCATGCACGTTGTTCTCGACGTGAAAGCCGTGCGTGTCGAACTCCACCAGCTCCAGTGTCAGCCCGAGATAACGGCGCGCAAACACGTCGGCCAGATGCGCGCGCATGGCGGCGAACATAGCCGCACAGATCGGCCCCGTCACGTCTTTTGGTCGGCCCGCCTTGATCCTGAACGTCACGTGAATGAAGGCGTCGTCCGCACCGCCGTCGGCCATGCGGTACTGGTCCAGGCGCAGCGCGCGTGTGCGGATGCCGGCGGTAGGAAACACATCGGCGTGGCCGATCAGCACATCGTTGAGCGTGCGCATCAGCTCGGGGATGCGCGCATCGGCTTCGACATTGGCGGTGTATTCAATGATGACGTGCGGCATCGCAGGCGCCTGAAAAGAACGTTAGGTGATTAACGCACCACCGCGGCTTCAGTGGACAGCGCCGTTTCGAGCGCATCCACGACCCGTCCCAGCCGGCCGAGCGACGGACCCCGTTGCACGCACACATCCCAGAGTGCGGGCGCCGCTGCCAGCTTGTGCGCCGAGAGCGCGCCCTCGGCAAGCTGGGCGCCGATGAGTCGCAACGGCGCGAAGCCGAGCCCGAAACCCTCCGCCACCAACGCATGCTGCAACGGCACCGATTGCACCTCGGCAGCCACGTTGGGCGTCAGCCGATCAGCCTCGTAGCGCCCGAGCAACCAGGCGCGCATCTCGCACCCTGCCGGATTCAGCACCCAGGCTTCGTCCCGGACCTGCGCCATGGACACGGCGGCCGGCAGCTTGCGCGAGGGCGCGGCAATCAGACTGACCGGCTCCGTGCCGATCACGCGGATACCGCCGTCCGAGCGATGGCCGGCAACACCCGACGGCGCCAGCCACAGCGCTGCATCCAGTTCGGCGCGCTGAAGACGCTCACGCAGGACGCCGCCCCACTCGCAGCTCAAACGAAACGACACCGCCGGATAGCGCTCCCGCAGGCCGGACAGCACACGCGCGAATCGCGCGTCGCCCACGGCGTGGCTGACGCCCACACGCAGCACGCCTTCCGGTTCGCCCGAAGACCGCACGCTGCCGCGCAAGGCTTCGAATTCGCCGACGATGGTGCGGCAACGGGCCAGCACCGCCTCGCCCTCGGCTGTCAGGCGGAATGGCTTGACGCGGCGGTCGAAGAGCACGGTATCCAGCGCGCGTTCGAGCCGCTGAATCTGCTTGGTGACGGCCGGCTGCGTGAGCGGCAGGCGCTCCGCTACGCGAGCGATCGAGCCCGTCTGCGCCAACAGCACAAAGGTACGCATTTCCTCGAGCATGTCGACATTCCTCTTTGTTATGTTTTTTCTGATCAAATTGAATTGGATTCATCTTATGACATGCGCCACAGTCGTGCCAGACGCGCCTCGTGCGCGGCCACCAAAACTTCAGCGAAGAGGAACCCATGAAAGCCCTGGCTCTGACCGACGGTTACGGCATCGATGCCCTGCGCCCCATCGAACGGGATGACCCGACGCCCGCGCCCGACGAGATCATCGTTCGGACGCGCGCCGCATCGCTCAACTACCGCGATCTCGAAATCGTCTGCGGCACCTTTTTCACGCGCTTTCCGTTGCCGCTGATTCCGCTCTCGGACGGGGTTGGCGAGGTCGTGGCGGTGGGCGAACGCGTCACGCGCGTGCGCCCCGGGGACCGCGTGGCCGGCACGTTCTGGCAACGTTGGGATGCCGGCGACTTCCGCAACGCCGACACGCGCCGCATGCTTGGCGGCCCCATCGACGGCTGGCTGGCCGACACCATGCGGCTGGACGCCGGCGGCGCGGTGATCGTTCCTGCGCACCTGAGCGACGCGGAGGCGGCCACACTGCCCTGCGCGGGGGTCACCGCCTGGCATTGCCTGATCGAAGCAGGCAACCTGCAACCCGGCGAGACCGTCCTTGTGCAGGGCACGGGCGGCGTGTCGATGTTCGCCGTGCAATTTGCGCGGATGGCCGGCGCGCGGCCCATCGTGCTATCCAGCAGCGACGCCAAGCTGGAGCGCGTCAGGGCACTGGGCGTGCCCGAGTCGGACACGATCAACTATCGATCGACGCCGGAATGGCATGAGGCCGTCTTGGCACGCACGGAAGGCCGGGGCGTCGATCACGTCATCGAAGTGGGCGGCGGCGGCACGCTGCAGCGCTCGCTGAAGGCGTTGCGGATCGGAGGACAGATTCACCTCGTCGGCTACCTCGCCGGGCGCGACGGCGGTGTCACGCCCTTGGAGATCTTTGCGCGCAAGGCGGTGATCCGGCCGGCATCGGTGGGGCCGCGCGCGTCGTTTGAAGCGATGAACAGCGCGCTGGCGTTGCACGGCCTGCGCCCGATCGTCGATCAGGTGCTGCCGTGGCAGGACGCGCCCGAAGCGTTCGGGGCACTGCAGGCCGGGAAGGTGTTCGGGAAGATTGCGCTGACGTTCTGAGGCCGGCTGAAGGCCTCAGGCCGCCAGGATATGCGGCTCGCCCGCGAGAATTTCCGGCGCCGCTGCCGAGGCGCGCAGGGCAAAGGCGTCGCCGATCATCAGCAGGCTCGGATGCTCTGGGTTGATCCACTGCGCAGCGGCGCCGTCGGCCATCTGCTGCAGCGTGAAGCACGCCGAGCGCTGCTCCGGCGTGGTCGCGGCCTCGACTACCCAGGCGGGTGTCGACGATGCGCGGCCGCGGGCGATCAGGTCCGCTGCAATGGAGGCAGCCTGATCACGGCCCATGTAGTAGACGAGCGAATCGGCCTGCGCAACGGGGCCGGGCACAACGCCTTCGGGTTGCGGCGTGTCCGGGTCGGTTGCCTTGGCTTGCGTAACAAACGCGACGCTGCGAGCGACGCCGCGCTTGGTCAACGGCTGACGAATCGCCGATGCGGCTGCCAGCGCGGCCGTGATGCCCGGAACGATTTCGTAGTCGATGCCGGCTTGCTCCAGCGCCTGCAGTTCTTCATCGGCGCGGCCGAACAGCATCGGATCACCGCCCTTGAGGCGCACCACGCGTTGATACTTGGTCGCCAGATCGACGAGTTGCCGGTTGATGAAGCGCTGCGCAGTCGAACGCTTGCCGCATCGCTTGCCGACCGGAATGAGCACGGCTTGCGGGCAGTACTGGAAGACCTCGGGCGAGACGAGAGCGTCGTGCAGCACGACCTCGGCTTCGCCCAACAACCGTGCGCCGCGCACCGTGATGAGGTCCGCAGCGCCGGGGCCCGCACCAATCAGGCTCACGTGGCCGAGCGTCTTGTGGGTCTTCGCTTCCATTTGCAGCTTCCTTTGCCTTTTCCTCGCGGGGCGCGAGTTACCGCGCCCCTTTCCCATCAGGAAAACGCACGGATCATGCCAGCCGCGACCGTATGGTGCGTGGCTTCGTCCACCAGGATAAACGCGCCGGTGGCCGGGTTATCGCCATACACGTCGCACACGATCGGCTTTTGCAGGCTGATATTGACCGTGCCGATATCGTTGAGCGCGATCTGCTTGCGGCCGGTTTCGTGCGACAGCGTATGCACGTCGAGCACGCGCTCCACATCCGACACGCGTGCGAACACGGTCGCCGTGGTGTGCTTGAGCACGTATTTGCGGGCCGGGTTCAGCTCATGCTCGTCGAACCAGCACAGGTCGGCATGCAGCTTCTTGGCGGCGTTGGCGGCAGTGGTTGGAGCCGCGACGATGGTGTCGCCGCGCGAAATGTCCACATCGTCGGCCAGACGCACCGTGATGGTCTCGCCCGGGCCGGCCGCATCCGCTGAGCCATTGGGCGTCAGCACTTCGGCCACGGTGGTTTCGCAGTTGGCAGGCAGCACGCGCACGGCCTGGCCGACGCGCACGGTCCCGGCTTCCACACGGCCCATGTAGCCGCGGAAATCATCGGCTTGCGAGCCATCCTGGCGCGCCACGAGCTGCACCGGGAAGCGCAGCGCATCGTCGCCCACCGGGGCGGTCTCTTCCACCTTCAGGTCTTCGAGCAACGCCAGCAGCGGCTCGCCCTGATACCAAGGCATGGCTTCGGAGGCATGCACGATGTTGTCGCCGCGCAGCGCCGACACCGGCACATAGCGCACGTCGCGGAGGCCGAGTTGCGTGGCCAGCGCATCATAGGCGGTGCGGATTTCGTTGAAGCGCGCCTCGCTGTAGTCGACCAGGTCCATCTTGTTGATGGCCACGATCACGTGCTGCAGTTCCAGCAGCTTCACGATGGCCGAATGGCGCTTGGTCTGCGCCAGCAGCTCAGTCTTGCCGTCGACGGTCGTCACGCGCGTCGCATCGATCAGGATGATGGCGGCATGCGCGGTCGAGGCGCCCGTCACCATGTTGCGCGTGTACTGCTCGTGGCCCGGCGTGTCGGCAATGATGAACTTGCGGCGCGCGGTCGAGAAGTAACGGTACGCCACGTCGATCGTGATGCCCTGTTCACGCTCCGCTTCCAGGCCGTCGGTCAGCAGCGAGAAATCGATCTGCTCGCCGGCGGTACGTTTGTTCTTGGCGTTGGCCAGCGCTTGCAGCTGGTCGGTCAGCACGGCCTTGCTGTCGTACAGCAGGCGGCCGATCAGCGTGCTCTTGCCGTCGTCGACGGAACCGGCGGTGATGAAGCGCAGCAGGCCTTGGTGTGATGCTTGATTTGTCATGATCAGAAATACCCTTCCTTCTTGCGCTTCTCCATCGAGGCTTCGCTCGTCTGGTCATCCATGCGCGTGGCGCCGCGTTCGGTGATTTCGGTCACGGCCGTCTCGGCAATGATCTCGGCCGGCGTGGCGGCGGTGCTCGCCACGGGGCAAGTGCAGCTGATGTCCCCTACGGTGCGGAAGCGCACCGACAGCACTTCGCTCACGTCGCCGTCGGCCTTGGGTGTGATCGGCGTAACCGGCACCAGCAGGCCGTTCTTGCGCACGACTTCACGCTGATGCGCGTAGTAGATCGGCGGCAGGGCGAGGTTCTCGCGGGCGATGTACTGCCACACGTCGAGTTCCGTCCAGTTGGAGATCGGGAACACGCGCATCTGCTCGCCCTGCGCCATCCGGGCGTTGTACAGGCTCCAGAGTTCCGGGCGCTGCGCCTTCGGATCCCACTGGCCGAATTCGTCGCGGAACGAGAAGATGCGTTCCTTCGCACGGGCCTTCTCTTCATCACGACGGGCGCCGCCCATCAGGGCATCGAAACCGTTCGCTTCGATCGTTTCCAGCAGCGTGACGGCCTGTGCGGCGTTGCGCGAATCGGTTTCCTTGCGCAGGCGCACGGTGCCGCGCTTGATGGAGTCTTCCACGTGGCCGACCACCAGGCGCGCGCCGAGTTCGGCAACGCGCTGGTCGCGAAACTGGATCACTTCCGGGTAGTTGTGCCCCGTATCAATGTGCACCAGCGGGAATGGCAGTTCAATCTTGCGGTCACCCAGACGGAAGGCCTTGAGCGCCAGATGCAGCATGACGATCGAATCCTTGCCGCCGGAAAACAGCAGCGCCGGGTTGCGGCACTCGGCCACCACTTCACGGATGATGTAGATCGACTCGGCTTCCAGCCAGTCGAGGTGTTCGTTCTGCACCGGCGTCAGCGCCGTGCCGGGGATCTCGCTCATCACTCCCATGATTCTTCCTTCGCTTTCGCTCAATTCTTTTGCGACAGGTTCGTCGCCGAACTTGTCACCGCATTTGCCGCATGCAGACCGCATTCCTTGCTGTCGCGCGATTCCCACCACCAGCGGCCGGCGCGCACATCCTCGCCGGCACGCACCGCGCGCGTGCAAGGCTCGCAGCCGATGCTGGGATAGCCCTTGTCGTGCAGCGCGTTGGTGGGCACGTTGTGCTGCTCGAGGTACGCCCAGACTTCGGCCTCGGACCAGTCGAACAGCGGGTTGTACTTGGCGATGCCGCGGGCCTCGTCATCTTCGGCAAACGGCAGGTCGGCACGCGTGACGGCCTGTTCGCGGCGCTGGCCCGTGAGCCACGCGTCGGCGTCTTTGAGCGCGCGGTTCAGCGGCACCACCTTGCGGATGTTGCAGCAAGCCTTGCGCAGCTCGATGCTGTCGTAAAAAGCGTTGAGGCCGTGGTCGCGCACGTAGGCTTCCACCGCGCGGGCGTCCGGCGCGTACTGCTCGATGGCGTAACCGTAATGCGCCCGGACGCGATCGAGCATCTCCAGCGTTTCGGCGTGCAGACGGCCCGTCTGCAACGTGAAGATCGGCAGGTGCGCGCGCACGGCCTCGGGGCTGCGCAGGATCGCATCGGTCACGACCATGTCTTCGGCAGCGAGGCTCGTGGCGAACTTCGCCACGCCGTGCTTGGCGGCAATCTCAGCCAGGCGCTCGAACAGCGCGGCTTCCTTCGCGGCCAGGGCTTCAGCCGTGCCGGTGTAGGCCGGACGCGTCCAGAGCACCGGGCGACCGATTGCGGACACCGGCACTTCGGACACGCTCACGTCTTGCACGTCGCTCACGCGGCCTCCTGAACGGCACGCTCGCGACGGAACAACGGACGCGGCTCGTCGACGGCGCCTTGGTAGCGCACGCTGATCTCGCCGAAGCCATTCAGTGCATCGTCGATGTTCTTGTCTGCGCGCACGGCGTAGGCGTCGAAACCGCAACGGCGCATGAAGTCGAGCTGGTCGCGCAGCACGTCGCCAATGGCGCGCAACTCCCGCGTGAAGCCCAGGCGCTGACGCAGCAGGAACGCAGTGCTGTAGCCACGGCCATCGCGGAAGACCGGGAAATCCACCGCCACGAGCGACAGATTCGGCAGATCGGCTTCCAGGGCGAACGGCTCATCGTCCGGAGCCAACCAGACGGCCAGCGTGCCGGCGCGAGCGCGGCCGAGCAGCGCTTCACGATGGGCTTGCCAATAAGCCAGCGGCACGATGGCGTGCACGGCAGCATCCACATCGGCTTGCGTCAGTTCGCCGCCTTCCGGCGCGCGCAGCACGGTCCATTCGTCAGCCACGATTTGCGGGGCACCGTTTTGCAGCTTGATGATCTTGCTCATGTTCGTTTCCCTCGGCATTCAGGCTTCTGCACGGGCGTAGACGCGTTCCTTGAACGGAGTCATGCCGATGCGGTGATAGGTGTCGATGAACAGCTCGTCTTCTGTGCGGTTGGCAACAAAGGTGTCGATGATGCGCTCGATCACGTCGGGCATTTCTTCGGCCTTGAACGACGGCCCGATGATCTTGCCGATCGCCGAATCGTTGCCCTGCGCTCCGCCCAGCGACACCTGGTACCACTCTTCGTCGTGCTTATCGACACCCAGGATGCCGATGTTGCCAACGTGGTGGTGACCGCACGAGTTGATGCAACCCGAGATGTTGAGCGACAGCTCGCCCAGGTCGTGCACGTAATCGAGATCGTCGAAACGCGCCTGGATCGCCTGCGCGATGGGGATCGACTTGGCGTTGGCCAGCGAGCAGAAATCGCCGCCCGGGCACGCAATGATGTCGGTCAGCAGGCCGATGTTGGCGGTGGCCATGCCGTGCTCCTTAGCCAGCTGCCACAGCTCCAGCAGGTCGTGCTTCTTCACGTCCGGTAGGATCAGGTTCTGCTCATGCGCGACACGCACCTCGCCAAAGCCGAAGCGCTCCGACCAATCCGCCACCAGCGCCATCTGCTCGGCCGTGGCATCGCCCGGAGGCAGCGCCGCGCCCGGCTTGAGCGACAGCGTGACCGCGGCGTAGCCCGGCACGCGGTGCGGATGCACGTTACGGCTGACCCAGCGTGCGAACGCCTTGTTCTCCAGCAGCGCCTTTTCATAGCCGGCATCGGTGTCGGCCAGCTTTTCATACGCGGGCGGCGCGAAGAACTGCGCCACGCGGTCGAATTCGGCCTGCGTGATGGTCGAGGGGCCGTCCTTGATGTGCTGCCACTCTTCTTCCACCTGGCGCGCAAATTCCTCTGCGCCGATGGCCTTCACGAGAATCTTGATGCGCGCCTTGTACTTGTTGTCGCGACGGCCGTAGCGGTTGTACACGCGCACGGCGGCTTCGATGTACGACAGCATGTGCTGCCACGGCAGGTCTTCCTTGATGATCGCGCCCAGGATCGGGGTACGGCCCATGCCGCCACCGGCCAGGATGCGCAGCAGCGTCTGGCCGTCCTTCTCATAGGCGTAGACGCCGATGTCGTGCAGTTGCGTCACGGCGCGGTCTTGGCGCGAGGCCGACACCGCAATCTTGAACTTGCGCGGCAGGAAGGCGAACTCGGGGATGAACGTCGACCATTGGCGCAGGATTTCCGCCAGCGGGCGCGCGTCGATCACTTCGTCCGGCGCCACGCCGGCAAACTGGTCGGTCGTGATGTTGCGGATGCAGTTGCCCGAAGTCTGGATGGCGTGCATTTCCACCGAGGCCAGCTTGGCCAGGATGTCCGGCACTTGCTCCAGTTCGATCCAGTTGTACTGGATGTTCTGGCGCGTGCTGAAGTGGCCGTAGCCGCGGTCGTGCTCCGCCGCGATATGGCTGAGCATGCGCATCTGGTTGGCGCGCAGATGGCCGTACGGAATCGCCACGCGCAGCATATAGGCGTGGCGCTGGTAGTACAGGCCGTTCTGGAGGCGCAGCGGCAGGAACTCTTCTTCGGTCAGTTCGCCCGAGATACGGCGGCGCACCTGGTCGCGGAACTGCGCAACGCGGTCGGCGACGAGGCGGTGATCGTAAGCGTCGTATTGGTACATGACTGTTCAGTCCGATCCGGCTGGGCCGGCATGCGATTCAATTGGGGGAATGCGTTTCGTTATGGCGCTGCTGTCGTCTCAGCGACAACAGCGGCAATCAAGCGGCGCCGGCATGAATTCACGCATCACGACACCAGCTTGATGGCCGTGATCGTCAGCGTGGCGGCAAGCGCGCCGCGCACCAGACGTTCCGGCAGATTCTTGGACAGGCGCGCGCCCAGCCAGATACCCGGGATGGAGCCCACCAGCAGCGACACCAGGAGGTTCCAGTCGATGGTGCCCAGGTACATGTGGCCCAGGCCCGCCACGGCGGTCAGCGGCACGGCATAGGCGATGTCGGTGCCGGCCACTTCGGCGCTCTTCAACTCGGGATACAGGATCAGGATGAGCGTCGCGCCCACCGCACCGGCACCGATGGACGACACCGTCACCAGCACGCCCAGCACCGCGCCAACGAGAACGGTGGCTGCGGCCAGCGCCGTGCCTTGCAGGCGATAGCGCGGGTTGCGGGCCAGCCAGCCCAGCACGCGCTGGCGGAACAACAGCGAAATCACGGTCAGGATGACCGATACGCCAATCGTCAGGCGAATCACGTGCATCCATTCAGCGTCGAGGTTGCCGGCACTCTTCAGCACGATCACCGTCACCAGCGCGGCGGGCAGGCTGCCCAGGCAGAGGCGCTTGACGATGTCCCAGCGGACATGACCATGGCTGCGATGCGCCATCGTACCGACGCCCTTGGTCAGCGAGGCGAATGCCAGGTCCGTGCCCACCGCGGTCGCTGGCGAAAAACCGAACATCAGCGTCAGCAGCGGCGTCATCAGCGAGCCGCCGCCAACGCCCGTCAGGCCGACCAGGAGGCCGACCAGCAGACCGGAAATCGTATAGGCAAGCGTCATGGCGCAGGGACAGTGAGGGCGTGTTATCACGAAGTTCGAGCATCGTAATGAACTGGCCTCATATCCCAAACCAATAAAAAATTGTTTGTTTATATGGTGTCGGTTATAAGTAGCGTTCAGTTCGCACCCGTTTTTCTTATTGACCGCGCAGCCATGAACCTCCACCAATTCCGCTTCGTGCGCGAAGCCGTGCGGCAGAAATTCAATCTGACAGAGGCCGCAAAAGCGCTCTATACATCACAACCCGGCGTGTCCAAGGCCATCATCGAGCTGGAAGAGGAGTTGGGCGTCGATATCTTCACCCGGCACGGCAAGCGCATCCGGGGTCTCACAGAGCCGGGACGCCGCATCCTCGCCTCGGTCGAGCGCGTGCTAGAAGAAGTGGAAACCCTCAAGCGCGTCGGCAAGGACTACGCCGCACAGGACCAGGGCAACTTCACCATCGCCACCACGCACACGCAGGCGCGCTACGCCCTGCCCAAGGCGATTGCCGAATTCACGCGCAAATATCCCAAGGTGCGCCTTTCCATTCAGCAGGGCACGCCCGCGCAGATTGCCGAGATGGTGCTGCACGACCAGGCCGACATCGCCATCGCCACCGAAGGCATGTCGCACGTGAAGGATCTGATCTCGATCCCGGGCTACCAGTGGCAGCATGTGGTGGTGACGCCACCTGACCACCCGCTTCTGTCGCGCCAGCACCTGACGCTGGACGACCTGAAGGGTTACCCGATCATCACGTACGACCACCACTTTGCCGGCCGGCCCAAGATCGACCACGCGTTCGAGCTGCGCCAGATCAAGCCCGACATCGTGCTCGAAGCCATCGACGCCGACGTCATCAAGACGTACGTGGAAGTGGGCCTGGGCGTGGGCATCGTGGCCGGCGTCGCGTTCGATGCCGAGCGCGACCGCAACCTGCGCGCCATTCCGGCCGGACACCTGTTCGGCACCAACGTCACGCACCTGGGCGTCAAACAAGGGGCGTACCTGCGCGGCTTCGTCTACACGTTCATCGAACTGTTTGCGCCGACGCTCACGCGCAAGCTGGTCGAACAACTCATGTCCGGCGATCACGAAGCGTACGAGCTTTGATCCGCCGGCAATCCGCAACACTCGAACTTCCCGGAGATTTCATGACGACCCGACGTCGCCTGCTGTGCGGCATGGCGCTCTTTGCCAGCGCTGCTGCACTTGCCCTGCCTGCCCAAGCCGACATCCGCGTGGGCGTGGTGCTGTCGACCACCGGCCCCGCCGCGGCCATCGGCATTCCCAGCAAGAACACCGTGCAGATGTGGCCGGCGACCATCGGCGGCCAGCGCGCGCAGGTCATCGTGCTGGACGATGCCTCCGACCCGTCGATGGCGGTGCGCAACGTGCGCAAGCTGATCGCCGAAGACAAGGTCGATGTCATCGTTGGCCCGACGATCGTGCCGACGGCACTGGCCTCGCTCGATGCCGTGGCCGAAGGGCAAACGCCGATGGTCACGCTGGCAGCTTCCGCCTCCATCGTCGAACCGCAGGACGCCAAGCGCCGCTGGGCCTTCAAGATGCCGCAGAACGATTCGCAGATGGCCACGCTCGTCACCCAGCACATGGCGGACAACGGCGTGCACACCGTCGGCTTCATCGGCTTTACGGATGCGTATGGCGAAAGCTGGTGGCGTGAATTCTCGAAGCTGGCCGACGTGCGCAAGCTGCGCGTGGTGGCCAACGAGCGTTTTGCGCGCACGGATACCAGCGTGACGGGGCAGATTCTCAAGCTGATGGCCGCCAAGCCCGACGCCATCCTGATTGCCGGCGCCGGCACCCCGGCCGCCCTGCCCCAACGCACGCTGGTGGAGCGCGGCTACAAGGGCCGCATTTACCAGACACACGGCATCGCCAGCACCGAATTCCTGAAGGTGGGCGGCAAGGACGTGGAAGGCACGCTCTTCCCGACCGGCCCCGTGGTGGTGGCGCGCGAGTTGCCGGCCAGCCACCCGGTGCGCAAGGTCGCCGTGGAATTTGCCGATCGCTATGAAGCCAAGTACGGCCCCAACACCGTCACGCAGTTCGCGGGCGATGCATGGGGCGCGTGGCAGCTGCTCGACAACGCCACGGCCCGGGCGCTCAAGAGCGGCGCCACGCCCGGCACCCCCGCCTTCCGCGCCGCCCTGCGCGATGCGCTGGAAACGACGCGCGATCTGACCGTGCCCAACGGCGTGCTGAACCTGAATGCCCAGGATCACCAAGGCTTCGACCAACGTTCGCGCGTGATGGGCATCATCAAGAACGGCCGTTTCGCATACGCCGGCCCGCGCTAATCCAACACGCAGAGATTTGCCATGACACGCATTGCCTTCATCGGCCTCGGCAACATGGGCACGCCGATGGTCCAGCACCTGATTGCCGCCGGGCACACCGTGCGCGCCTATGTGCGCCGCCCGGAAGCCGCCGACAACGCCCGCGCCCTCGGCGCCGAGCCCGTCAACACGCCCGCCGAAGCGGCGCGCGACGCGGAGGTGATCTTCACCAACGTGACGTCCACAGCCGATGTGGAAAGCGTGCTGCTCGGGCCGGACGGCGTCATCCACGGCGCGCCGCGTGGCGCGGTGTGCGTCGATCACAGCACGATCTCCGCTGTCGCCACACGCCGGATCGCGGCCGATTTGGAAGCGGCGGGCCTGGAGTTCCTGGATGCGCCGGTCTCAGGCGGCACCGCAGGCGCACAGAAGGCCACGCTGTCGATCATGGTTGGCGGCAAGGCCGAAGTGCTGGAACGCGTGCGGCCGCTGCTCCAACTGCTGGGCACGACGATCACGCACGTCGGCGATCACGGTGCCGGCCAGGTCGCCAAGGCGTGCAACCAGATCGTGCAGGTCATCAATATTCAGGGCATTGCCGAAGCCATGCTCTTTGCACGCGCTCAGGGCACCGATCCGTCGCGCGTGCTGGCCGCCATCGGCCCGGGCTTTGCCGGCAGCCGCATGCTCGACCTGGAGGGCCCCAAGATGGCGGAGCGCAACTTTGCCGCCGGCATCGAAGCGCGCCTGCACGACAAGGATTTCGGCCTCGTGCGCGAGATCGCCCAGGAACTGGGCCTGCAGATGCCGGCGATGGAGCTAGTGGCTTCGCAGCTCAATACGCTGGTCGCCAACGGCTGGGGGTATGACGATACGGCGTCGCTGCTGCGCGTGCTCGAGCAGCAGAACAACCAGCAGACGGATTGAGCGTCTTCCGGCCCGCCTTGTTTGGCTGGCCGGACTTCTGGCATAATTGCCGGCTCATCAGCACCTGCCCGAGTGGTGAAATTGGTAGACGCAGGGGACTCAAAATCCCCCGCCGCAAGGCGTGCCGGTTCGATTCCGGCCTCGGGCACCAGAATTCAAGCCGCTTCTGTTCACGCAGAAGCGGCTTTTTCATTGGGCGTTCGGCAACGCGATGACAGCCGGCAACACGCCCAGCGCGGCGTGGGATAATGGCGGTTTTGCCCCGGGCGCGGCTCAAGAGGTTGATCGCACGGGCGCGAGGGCCTTTATCCGCGTGGCCCGCCCCACCATCGACTTTCTTCAGCACCCAAAATGCCCGCATACCGTTCCAAAACCTCCACCGCCGGCCGCAACATGGCGGGGGCACGCTCGCTCTGGCGCGCCACCGGCATGAAAGACGAAGACTTCCAGAAGCCGATCATCGCGGTGGTCAACTCGTTCACCCAGTTCGTTCCCGGCCACGTGCACCTGAAAGACCTGGGCCAGCTCGTCGCGCGCGAGATCGAAGCGGCGGGCGGGGTTGCCAAGGAATTCAACACGATCGCCGTGGATGACGGCATCGCCATGGGCCACGACGGCATGCTGTATTCGCTGCCCAGCCGCGACATCATTGCCGACTCGGTCGAATACATGGTCAACGCGCACTGCGCCGATGCCATGGTCTGCATCTCCAACTGCGACAAGATCACCCCGGGCATGCTGATGGCGGCCATGCGCCTGAACATTCCGGTGATCTTCGTCTCCGGCGGCCCGATGGAAGCAGGCAAGACGCGCCTGGCAAACCCCGTCACCAAGGCCATCGAGATCAAGAAGCTGGACCTGATCGACGCGATGGTGATCGCGGCCGACAGCAAGTATTCCGACGAGGAAGTGGCCGAAGTCGAACGCTCGGCTTGCCCGACCTGCGGTTCGTGCTCGGGCATGTTCACGGCCAACTCGATGAACTGCCTGACCGAAGCGCTCGGCCTGTCGCTGCCCGGCAACGGCACCGTGGTCGCCACGCACGCAGACCGCGAACAGCTCTTCAAGCGCGCCGGCCGCCGCATCGTTGAACTGGCCCGCCAGTACTACGAGCAGGACGACGAGCGCGTGCTGCCGCGCTCGGTCGGCTTCAAGGCATTTGAGAACGCCATGACGCTGGACATCGCGATGGGTGGCTCGACCAACACGATCCTGCACCTGCTGGCCATCGCGCAAGAAGCCGAAATCGACTTCACGATGGCGGACATCGACCGCCTTTCGCGCGTCGTGCCGCAGCTGTGCAAGGTCGCGCCGAACACGAACAAGTACCACATCGAAGACGTGCACCGCGCTGGCGGTATCATGGCCATCCTGGGTGAGCTGGACCGCGCCGGCAAGCTGCACACCGACGCACCCACCGTGCACGCGCCCACGATGAAGGACGCGCTGGACCAGTGGGACATCGTCCGCACGTCGGATGAAGCCGTGCAGACGTTCTACCGTGCCGGCCCGGCCGGTATCCCGACGCAGGTGGCCTTCAGCCAGAACACGCGCTGGCCGAGCCTGGACCTGGACCGCGCCGAGGGCTGCATCCGCTCGCACGAACATGCGTTCTCCAAGGAAGGCGGCCTGGCCGTCCTGAGGGGCAACATCGCGCTGGACGGCTGCGTGGTGAAGACCGCGGGCGTGGACGAGAGCATCCTCGTGTTCGAAGGCACGGCGCATGTGACGGAATCGCAGGACGAAGCGGTCGAGAACATCCTCGCCGACAAGGTCAAGGCCGGCGACGTGGTGGTCGTGCGTTACGAGGGCCCGAAGGGCGGCCCCGGCATGCAGGAAATGCTGTACCCGACGAGCTACATCAAGTCCAAGGGCCTGGGCAAAGCCTGTGCGCTGCTGACGGACGGCCGCTTCTCGGGCGGCACGTCGGGCCTGTCGATTGGTCACTGCTCGCCGGAAGCGGCTGCAGGCGGCGCGATCGGCCTGGTGCGCAACGGTGACAAGATCCGCATCGACATCCCCAACCGCACGATCAACGTGCTGGTGTCGGATGAAGAACTCGCGCGTCGCCGCGAAGAGCAGAACGCCAAGGGCTGGAAGCCTGCGCAGCCGCGTCCGCGCAAGGTGTCGGCCGCGCTCAAGGCGTACGCGAAGCTGGTCATGTCGGCGGACAAGGGCGCAGTGCGCGACCTGTCGCAACTGGACGACTGACGCAGCACGGGCCAAGCGCTCGATCCACGTGAAAAAAGCCGCTCTTCGGAGCGGCTTTTTCTATTGCGTCGGTGCTGCGATGTTCAATCCCACTGCGGCGCCAGCCCGTCTGGTGAAACGTCGCGGCCGTTGCGCTCAAGCGCGGCGATCTGCGCCATGTCGTCAGCGGTCAGTTGCAGCGTTTGTGCGCGCAGGTTGCTCGCAAGATTTTCACGCTTGGTCGACGACGGGATCACCGAATAGCCGAGCTGCATCGCCCAGGCCAGCGCCACCTGCGCCGGCGTCGCCTCGTGCCGCTGTGCAATCGCGCCGATTACCGGATCGCCCAGCACCTTGCCGTAGGCGAGCGTCATGTAAGACGTGACATGAACGCCCTCGCGCTGCAGGAATTCGACGAGCTTGCGGTTCTGCAGATACGGGCTCAACTCGATCTGGTTGGTGGCGATGGCGTCATTGCCGACCACCGCCATCGCCTGTTGCGTCAGCGCGATGTTGAAGTTCGAGACGCCGATCTCGCGCGTCAAACCCCGGGCCTTGGCTTCGGCCAGCGCAGTCATGAATTCTTCGAGCGACACGCCGTTGTTGGGCGCAGGCCAGTGGATCAGCGTGAGGTCGACGTAATCGGTGCGCAGCTTGGCGAGGCTGTCTTCGAGGCTTGGCGCCAGCTTGTCCTTGGCGTAGTTGTCGACCCAGATCTTGGTGGTGAGGAAGAGGTCTTCGCGACGCACACCTGAGCTGGCAATCGCCTCACCCACGTCGGCTTCGTTGCCGTAGATCTGTGCTGTGTCGATTGCGCGGTAGCCGAGTTCCAGGCCATTGCGAACCGAGTCGATGACAACCTGGCCCTTCAGGCGGAACGTGCCGAGGCCGAAAGCGGGAATCTTGTTCATCTTGTGCTCCAGGGAAGATCGAATCAGGGGTTCATGGCGAGGCGCGCCCGGCGCTGCACCACGTGCAGCCCCACCAGCGCTAGGCCTGCCGCAGCAATCACCGCGCCGACAATCGGCACCGCCGCATAGCCCAGGCCTGCGGAGATGGCCGCACCGCCCGCTGCCGCGCCCAGCGCGTTGCCGAGGTTGAACGCGCCCACGTTGACCGACGACGCAAGGCCCGGCGCCTCAGCCGCGGCACGCATCACGCGCATCTGCAGCGGCGGCACAACCGCGAACGTGGCAATGCCCCACACCAGCAAGGCGGTGGCGGCACCGACGTGCGTCTTGGCCAACACGGGAAACGCGAGCATCGTCACGATCAACAGCACGAGGAAACCGATCAGGCTGCCGTCGAGCGAGCGATCGGCCAAGCGGCCGCCGGCAATGTTGCCGATCGAAAAGCCGATGCCGATCAGCACCAGCATGGCCGTCACGAACGCCGGCGAGGCGCCGGTCAGCTGTGCAAGCGTCGGGGCAACGTACGTGTAAAGCGTGAACATCGCGCCGGCACCGAGCACCGTCGTGGCAAGCGCGCCAAGCACCACGGGACGTGTCAGCACGGCCAGCTCGGCGCGCAGGTTGGGCATCTTGCCGGCATCGCCCTTCGGCAGTGCGGTGAACAAGCCCGCGATGGCGATCACGCCCAGGCTTGCCGTGGCGGCAAACGACATGCGCCAGCCGATCATCTGGCCCAGCCACGTCGCGGCCGGCACACCGCCGACGTTGGCGATCGTCAGGCCCATGAACATCGTTGCCACGGCGCTGGCCTGCTTCTCGTGCGGCACAAGGCTGGCGGCCACCACCGAACCCAGCCCGAAGAACGCGCCGTGGTTGAGGCTGGTGACGAGCCGCGCGAGCAGCAGCGTCATGTAATCCGGCGCCACAGCAGAGAGCAGATTGCCGATGGTGAAGATGCTCATCAGCGCGATCAGCGCCTTGCGGCGCGGCCAGCGTGCAAGAAGCAACGTCATGATCGGCGCGCCGACCATGACGCCAATGGCGTATGCGCTGATCAGCATGCCGGCCTGTGGAATCGATACATGCACGCCGTCGGCAATCACAGGCAGCAGGCCCATCGGCGAGAACTCGGTCGTGCCGATACCAAAGGCGCCGGCGGCAAGCGCGAGCAGCGGCAGTGTGGCGCTGCTGCGTTCGCGCTCGGTGGAAGTTTGGATGGAATTCATACGGTGTACTCCAGAGCAGAGGATTGGAAAGCGGGCAGGACCTCTGCCGCGATTTCCGCAAACCTTTGAGCAAGCGGGCGACGATTTCTGGGGAAATGCAACGCGTCCGGCGCCGTCGCCAGAACGATGGCGCCTGGGCCTGCGTAATAAGCATGGATTGCAGTGTGCGGGCTCCACCTTTGCAGAAAAACCCGTCCGTCGACGAAACAGTCTTGATTGTCAATCAACAATGCATGTTGATTGGGGCGCACTGCGGGGTGTCAGCACAGCGCGCGCGTCGGCTTTCCAATATATGTCACATAGTGATATATTCGACCGCAAACCCATTATTTGCGCCATGTCCACTTCCGCACGCCCTTTGTCCAAGCAGGATTTCGAGAACCTCTCCAATTTCCGCTACCACCTGCGCCGCTTCCTGCGCGCGTCCGAAGATCTGATCCAGGCCAAGGGCATCACCCCGCTGCAGTATCAATTGCTGCTGCACGTGAAAGGCTATGCCGGACGTGAATGGGCGACCGTTGGCGAGCTGGCCGAGCGCCTGCAGGCGGCGCCGCACGGCACGGCGGCGCTCGTCACGCGTTGCGAAGAAGCCGGTCTGGTCGTGCGCCGTCAGAGCGATACCGACGCCCGCCAAGTGGAAGTGCATCTTTCCAGAAAGGGCGATCACCTCGTTGCGCTGCTGGCCGAGCTGCACCAGAGCGAGCTGTCGGCCTTCAGCCGCGCCTTCAAGCTTCCGCACCTCGATCAACCCGCCGAGCCCACCGCCGAGCAGTAACGTCATGCACACCGTTGAACACACACAGCCTCGGCGCGACTTTGCAACGGACACCACGCTGTTCCGCACCACGGCGCTGGCTGTCGTCATCGCTGCGTTTGCCACGCTGGCGGCGACGGTGCTGCTCCACCTGATCCGCTTCTTCACCAACCTGTTCTTTTTCCAGACGCTGTCGCTGGCGGATCGATCGCCGGCCACCAATACGCTCGGCGCCTGGGTGATTGCGGTGCCGCTCCTCGGCGGGCTCATCGTCGGGCTGATGGCGCGCTTCGGTTCGGAGAAGATCCGCGGTCACGGCATTCCCGAGGCCATCGAAGCGATCCTGTTCGGCAAGAGCAAGATGTCGCCGAAGGTGGCGGTGCTCAAGCCGCTGTCGTCGGGCGTCGTGATCGGCAGCGGCGGGCCGTTTGGCGCGGAAGGCCCGATCATCATGACCGGCGGCGCGATCGGCTCGCTGTTCGCGCAGTTCTTCAAGCTGACGGCGGCTGAGCGCAAGACCCTGCTGGTGGCCGGTGCCACGGCCGGCATGACCGCCGTATTCGGCACGCCCGTCGCCGCCTTGCTGCTGGCGGTGGAGCTGCTGCTGTTCGAATGGCGCCCGCGCAGCATGCTGCCCGTGGCGGTGGCCTGCGCGGTGGCGGGCTTCCTCCGTGTGCTGGTGCTGGAGCCCGGCCCCCTCTTCCCGCTGGAAACCGCGCCCGCGACGCTGCCTGCGCTGGGCTCCTGCGTGATCGCCGGGTTGCTGTGCGGCGCGCTGGCGCGCTCGCTGTCGATGGCGCTGTACAAGACCGAAGACCTGTTCGGCCGCCTGCCGATCCACTGGATGTGGTGGCCGGCCATCGGCGGCCTGGTGGTGGGCATTGGCGGCTATTTCGAACCGCGCGCGCTGGGCGTCGGCTACGACGTCATCGGCGATTTGCTGCACAACCATCTCGCCATCCGCGTAGCGCTGGCGCTGCTGGTGGTCAAGGCCATCATCTGGGTGATCGCGCTGGGCTCGGGCACGTCGGGCGGTGTGCTCGCTCCGCTGCTGATGATGGGCGCTGGTCTTGGTGTGCTCGTCGGGCCTGTGCTGCCGGGCGGCGATCCGGGCCTGTGGCCGCTTGTCTGCATGGCCGCCATGCTGGCCGGTGTGCTGGGCGCCCCGCTCACGGCCATCGTCTTCGCCTTTGGGCTCACGCACGATGTCAATGCGCTGCTGCCGATTTTGCTTGCGGTCGCGGTGTCCTACGGTTTTGTCGTGCTGACCATGCCGCGCTCGATCATGACCGAGAAGATCGCGCGCCGCGGCTTCCACATCTATCGCGAATACGCTGTCGATCCGCTCGAGCGCCACGCCGTGGACGAGGTGATGACGCGTTCCGTGCAGACCATCGACGCACAGGCCACGCTGGCCGATACACTCGCCGACCGCTTTGGCGCCAGGCAGGCGCACCGCGCATTTCCCGTGGTGCAAGGCGGGCCGAATGGCAGGCTGATCGGCATGCTCGACCGCGATGCGCTGCTGGCAGGCCAGACGCGCGGCGCCGTCACCGTGGCCGAATTGTTTGGTGCAAACGCCCCCGTGATGGCGTTGCCGGGCGAGACCTGCCGCATCGTTGCCACACGGCTGGCGGTGCATGGGCTGGAGCGGCTGCCTGTGGTGGCCGATTCGCAATCGCGCGCGTTGGTGGGCATTGTCTCGCGCAGCGATCTGGTCAAACCATCGCTGGCCTTCTTTGATGAAGAACAGCGCCGTGAACGCTTCCGCCGTGTGCCGCTGGCGGGCGCACGCACGCAGCTTGAACTGCGCCGTCGGCGCGCCGGCCGCGGGGCGCGCTAGTCTCAACGCTCAGCCGGCCACGTGCCGGTTGCGCCCGCTTTCCTTGGCGCGATACAGCGCCAGATCGGCGCGCTTGAGCATTTCCGACGCGGTATCGCCCGGCCGGCAAACCGTCATGCCCATGCTGACCGTCATCGAGAGCCCGGTCGGGAAACTTTCGTCGCTCTCGGCCACTGCGGTGCGCAGGCGCTCGGCCACCTCGGTGGCGGTTTCCAGCGTGGTGCGGCCCATCACCATGGCGAATTCCTCGCCGCCCAACCGCCCAACGAGGTCACTGCTGCGCAGCACGCCCGTGGCAAGCGACGCAAAGCGCTGCAGCGCCATGTCGCCCACAGCGTGGCCCCATGTGTCGTTGATCCGCTTGAAGTGATCCAGATCGGCCAGCACCAGCACGAGTGGTTCGGCGCGATTGTGGGCACGCGCGAGCACCGTGTCGAACAGCGCCAGGAAGCGGCGGCGCGTCAGAACACCCGTCAGATGGTCGAAATGCGCTTCGTTGGCGAGTGCGCTGTTGGTGCGCTGCAGCCGCTGGTTCAGATGGCGCGTCACACGGTGGTGCTGCCGCTCGCGCACCAACGACCACGCCACCAGCACGAACGTAGCCAGCACGCTCACGAACAGCACGAACCCGATCATCCGATTGCGCGCATGGTTGGCGATCTGCTGCCCCCACGCCGGCAGCGGCTCGGCCACGACGACGGTGAGGTCTGCACTCGCATTGCGTGACACGGTGAGCGATGGCATCGCACTGCCCTCGCGCCAGGCCAGCGTATCGCGCACCTCGGCCGGCACCCAGCTCGGCACGTCGGGATGCGCCTTCGCGGTCGGCTGATAGGGCCACGGCTCGAAGTCGACGCGCTGGTAGGCGTTGTACCGGTCGCTGGCGCCCATGCGCTGCAGGCGCGCATCGGGCAGGATCTTGCCGACCAGCGATGCATCGGTCGACAGAATGATCAGCCCATTCGGATCGGTCACCAGCGAGGTCGGATGCGATACCCAGTGCTGCAACCGCGCGAGGCTGACCTTGGTGCCCATCACCGCGATCAGGTATCCACCCGCGTCATACACCGGCGCGGCGAAGAACAGGCCCGGCACGCCCGTCACCCGGCCCACCGTGAACTGCTCGCCCAGACCGCCCAGCATCGCCTCCTTCATGTAAGGCTGCATGCTCGACTGCACGCCGACGAACGAATCGGCACGACCGGCGTTGTTGGCCAGCACCACGTAATTGTTCTGGTTCACGACCCATACGTAGTCCAGCCCGAGATTGCCGGCGGTGGCATTCAGGAATGCGTCCATGTCGACCACTTCGGGATGCGACATCGCCTGTTCGGCGCGCGAGCCCTGGTCCATCAGGTTCCAGCGCCGGGTGTCGACGCGCTGCACCGCGCGCGGGATGGCATCGATCTGCGCGAGCGTCTGCGGCAGCGCGCGCAGCAGGGCCACGTCGGCCGTGATCTGGCTCGACATCCCCTCCGCCACCTGGGCGGCCAACTGGCGCCGCGCATCCACCATCTGCTGCACGTCGCGCGCGCTCATCGAATCGGCCACGAAGCAGGCGGCAAACCACGAGACACCCACGCCCACCAGCGCCGCAGACAGCCAAAGCGCCCATCGCGCAATGCGCAGCCGGGCGCCATGCGACGACGTTGGGGCGGGCGCCTTCATGTCAGGCCTCGCTGCCGAGGAAATCCGCGACCGTCGGGTAGCGCAGCGCCACCCGCAGCTCACGCGCAAGCCGCGTGTTGCGCAGCCGGCGCGATTCGCTCATGAACGACAGCAGCGCCGGCTCGATCTGCTGAGCCGCTTCGGCGCGCGAAATGCGCGGCGGCCGCTGCAAGCCGCGTGCGTCGGCCACGGCGTCGAAGTAATCGCCCATGCGCAACTCCGAGGCGTCGCTCGCATGCACGACGCGCTGCGGCCGGCCCCGGAACAGCGCGGCAATGACGGCACGCGCGAGGTCGTCCGCGTGAATGTGGTTGGTGTAGACGTCATCCTCCGCGCGCAGGGCGGGCGTACCTCGCTGGAGCCGCGCAACGGGCAGCCGATCCGCCGCATAAATGCCGGGAATGCGCAGGATCGACGTGCGCCAGCCGCCGCCCGCGCCGAACCAGCGCACGCGGCGCTCGGCAGCGACCCGGCGCTGCGCACGCGCCGTGGTGGGCTTCACGGGCCGGGCTTCGTCCACCCAGGCGCCTCCCGCATCACCGTAGACACCGCTGGTGCTGGCATAGACAAACGCGCGCGCTTGGAGGCGGGTTTTCAAGCGGCCAGTGAGGCCACCAGACTTGTGCGCCCGCTCGGGTAAAATGCGACGTTTTGTGGCGGTGGAATTCGGGGACGGTTGCGCGAGCGTATGCAGCAGCGCGGCGGTACGCGGATCATCGTTGCCAACTGCGGGCGGCGGTGCCAGATGCAGCACGCGGGGGCTCAACCCTCGCAGCCGTTGCAGCGACGCGGCATCGTCCAGGTTGGCGACAATCGGCACGGCACCCGCTTCGCGCAACGAAGCGCGGCCTTCAAGGCGCGAGGTGACGGCAAAGACGCGAAAACGCGAGCGCAGCAACGTCAGGCAGCGTTGCCCGACATCGCCGCAGCCGACGATCAGCACGCGCGGACGTCCCAGGCGTGGTGCAGGATTGGACGGCCCAGCGACTGACTGATTCACCATCGGACGTGCTGCCGGATTGACCACCATTGCATGCCCATCAGGGCGACCAGACACTCTTTTCAACATATTCGGATTGTAGATGGCTTACCAGATCAACGTGCTGCCCAGCGGCCGCCAGTTCCAGGCCGAAGACGGCGAGACCATCCTTGCAGCAGCGCTGCGCCAGGGCATCGGCCTGCCGTACGGCTGCAAGAACGGCGCATGCGGCTCGTGCAAGGGCCAAGTGCGCGAGGGCTCCATCGTTCAGGGCAACCACTCGCCCAACGCGCTGACCGCCCAGGAGGCCACCGAAGGCCGCGCGCTGTTCTGCTGCGCCACGCCTGCCACGAACGTCACCATCGAAGTGCGTGAAGTGCACGGCGCCGGCGATGTCCCCATCAAGAAGATCCCATGCCGCGTCGCGTCGCTTGAGAAGGCCGCGCCGGACGTCACCATCGTCAAGCTGCAACTGCCTGCCACCGAGCGTATGCAATTTCTGGCCGGGCAGTACGTGGAATTTCTCCTGCGCGACGGCAAGCGCCGCAGCTACTCGATCGCCAATCCGCCCCACGACGACGGCCCGATCGAGCTGCACATCCGCCACATGCCGGGCGGCGCGTTTACCGACTACGTGTTTGGTGCCAAGGAAGGCGCCCCGGCCATGAAGGAGCGCGACATCCTGCGCTTCGAAGGTCCGCTGGGCAGCTTCTTCCTGCGTGAAGAATCCGACAAGCCGATCATCCTGCTGGCCTCGGGCACCGGCTTTGCGCCCATCAAGGCGATCGTCGAGCATGCCCAGTTCATCGGCAGCACGCGCCCGATGACGCTGTACTGGGGCGGCCGCCGCCCGCAAGACCTGTACATGCACGCCAAGGCCGAAGAATGGGCGCGCACGCTGCCGAACTTCACGTACGTGCCGGTCGTCTCCAACGCCCTGCCCGAAGACGCCTGGACGGGCCGCACCGGTTTCGTTCACCAGGCGGTGATGGCCGACTACCCCGATCTGTCGGGCCACGAGGTCTACGCCTGCGGCGCGCCGGTGGTGATCAACTCGGCCCGCACGGACTTCGCTGCCCAGTGCGGAATGCATCCGGACGCATTCTTCGCCGATTCGTTCACCTCGGAGGCCGATCTCCATCCGGCCGGCTGACGTTGCACAAATCCCAAGAAGGCCAAAATTTCGTTTTGACTTGACTTGGCATCCGTCTTATTCTTGCGCCTTATGAACCAAGCCCTGCACCTCCGACGCCGCCGTACGTTGCTCCCTCCGGGAAGCCACGCGGCTGTCTGCTGATTGCATATCGGGTTCACAGGATTCGACGATCACAAGGCCACGGGGCGACCCCCGTGGCCTTTGTCTTTTTCCAACGCGCGTTTTTTCGGTTTTTCATCTTCCTGCCGCCTTTTTCTGGAGCTTTGCCATGGCGTTTGCTGACTACCCCGTCCAGTCCCTGATGTACATCACCAACCGGCCCGAGATCGTCTTCACCGAAGGCAAGGGCTCGTGGCTGACGGACCACAACGGCAAGCGATACCTGGACTTCGTGCAAGGCTGGGCCGTCAACTGCCTCGGCCACTCCAACGACGGCATGATCGAAGCGCTGAACGCGCAGGCCAAGAAGCTGATCAACCCGAGCCCGGCGTTCTACAACGAGCCGATGGCCAAGCTGGCCGGTCTGCTCACGGCGCACAGCTGCTTCGACAAGGTGTTCTTCGCGAACAGCGGCGCCGAAGCCAATGAAGGCGCCATCAAGCTCGCCCGCAAGTGGGGCAAGAAGCATAAGAACGGCGCCTTCCAGATCATCACGTTCGACCACAGCTTCCACGGCCGCACGCTCGCCACCATGAGCGCTTCCGGCAAGGCAGGCTGGGACACCATCTTCGCGCCGCAGGTGCCGGGCTTCCCGAAGGCCATCCTGAACGACATCGCTTCGGTCGAAGCGCTCATCACCGACGAGACGGTCGGCGTGATGCTTGAGCCGGTGCAAGGCGAAGGCGGCGTGCTGCCGGCCACGCCGGAATTCATGCAGCAACTGCGCGCGCTGACCAAGAAGCACAAGATCCTGTTGATCGTCGATGAAGTGCAGGCCGGTTGCGGCCGCTGCGGCACGCTCTTCGCCTACCAGCTCTCGAACATCGAGCCGGACATCATGACGCTGGGCAAGGGCATCGGCGGCGGCGTGCCGCTGTCGGCCCTGCTGTGCACCGATGAAGTGGCGAGCTTCGAAGCCGGCGACCAGGGCGGCACCTACAACGGCAACCCGCTGATGACGGCCGTCGGCTGCTCGGTGATCGAGCAGCTGCTGGCGCCGGGCTTTCTGGCTGACGTGGAAGAACGCGGCGCCTATCTGCGCACGCAACTGCTCAAGCTGAGCGAAGAGTTCGGCCTGGCCGGCGAGCGCGGTAACGGTCTGCTGCGCGCGCTGCTGCTCGGCAAGGACATCGGCGGCCAACTGGTTGAAGCGGCGCGCGAGATGAACCCGACGGGCCTGCTGCTGAACGCCCCGCGTCCGAACATCCTCCGCTTCATGCCTGCGCTGAACGTGACGACTGAAGAAATCGACACGATGATCGGCATGCTGCGTACGCTGCTGAAGGCGCACGCCTAAGGCGCACCGCATTACTTGGGGCGGCGCGCAATGCGTCGCCCTGCATCGCCTTACCCCTGTTCCCACTCTGAGGTTTGCCATGGCCGTGACGCGACAAGTTCCGGCCACGGGGATCGTTTTGTCCGATGATTCCGCGTGGCTTCCGCTGGACCAGATCTACCATTTCCTTTCGCAGGAAACGTATTGGGCCCGCGGCCTGCCGCGAGAGGTGTTCGACCGATCGGTCGCGAACTCGCTGTGCTTTGCCGCCTATCGTCGGAACGACGATGGCTCGCATGGCGACCTCGTGGGCTTTGCGCGGGTCATTACCGACCGCGCGACGTTTGCATATCTGTGCGATGTGTTCGTGCTGCCGGCGTGGCGTGGGAAAGGCGTCTCGCACGCGCTGATGGATTTCCTGCGCGAGCATCCGGAACTGCAGACACTGCGCCGCACAGTGCTGGTCACCACGGGGGCCGATTGGCTTTATCGCAAGCACGGCTTCACCGATGTGCCCGAAGGCATTGGCTTCATGCAATTGCATCGGCCGAACATCTACACAGCAACGTCGGCCTGAAACGCCGGGCACACGCAAGGAAAAAGCCCCGCAATTGCGGGGCTTCTTCATGATGCTTGAGGGTGCTTATTCGCCCAGGTAGGCGGCACGCACCTTCGGGTCGTCGAGCATCTGCTTGGCATCGCCGCTCATGGTGATCAGACCGGAGTCCATCACGTAGCCGCGGTGCGCAGCCTGCAACGCCAGACGCGCGTTCTGCTCAACGAGCAGCACGGTCACGCCTTGCGCCGAGATGTCCCGCACGACCTCGAAGATCTTCTCCACCATGATCGGCGAGAGACCCATCGACGGCTCGTCCAGCAGCAGCAGCTTCGGTTGGCTCATCAGCGCACGCGCCATGGCCAGCATCTGCTGCTCACCGCCCGACATCGTGCCGGCCAGCTGGTTTGCACGTTCCTTCAGGCGCGGGAAGATGCCGAACATGCGGTCGATGTCGGCCTTGATGTTGGCCTCGTCGTTGCGCGTGAAGGCGCCCATCTGCAGGTTCTCGACGATGGTCATGCGCGCGAACACGCCGCGGCCTTCCGGCACCATCGCCAGACCCTGCTTGAGCAGGTTGTAGCTGGGCACGCCCTTGATGGACTTGCCCAGATACTGCACATCACCGCCGGCCCAGCCCTGCAGGCCGGTGATGGCCTTCATGGTGGTCGTCTTGCCGGCGCCGTTGGCACCGATCAGCGTGACCAGCTCACCTTCGCGAATCTCCAGATCCACGCCCTTGACCGCCTGGATGCCGCCGTAAGCGACCTTCAGGCTGTCGATCTTCAACATTACTGGTTTCATATTCCGTTCCTCTGCGTCAGTGCGCTGACGCGCCGAGGTAGGCCTCGATCACGGCCGGGTTGCTCTGCACTTCCTGCGGCAGGCCTTGTGCGATCACCTTGCCGTAATCCAGCACGGTCAGGCGGTTGCACAGGCCCATCACCAGCTTCACATCGTGCTCGATCAGCAGGATGGTCTTGCCGTCGGAACGGATCTTGTCGAGCAGGCCGCGGAGTTCCACTTTTTCCGTGGCGTTCATGCCGGCGGCCGGCTCGTCCAGGGCCAGCAGCTTGGGTTGCGTGGCCAGGGCACGGGCGATTTCCAGACGACGCTGGTGACCGTACGACAGGTTGCGCGCCGTGTAGTTGGCGTACTTGCCGATGCCGACATAGTCCAGCAGGTCGTGCGCCCAGTCTTCGATCGACTGCTCTTCTTCGCGTGCCGCCTTGGTGCGGAACACCGCGCCGATCAGGCCGGCCTTGGTGCGCACGTGGCGGCCGACCATGACGTTTTCCGCCGCAGTCATGTCGCCAAACAGGCGGATGTTCTGGAACGTGCGCGCAATGCCAGCCTTGGCCACTTCATGCACGGCGGTCGGCTGGTAGGGCGTGCCGCCCAGCACGAATTCGCCCGCATCCGGCGTATACAGGCCCGTGATGACGTTGAAGAACGTGGTCTTGCCGGCGCCGTTCGGGCCGATCAGACCGTAGATTTCGCCTTCGCGAATTTCCAGGCTCACGTCGGACAGCGCTTGCAGGCCGCCGAAACGCTTCTGGACTCCTCGGATCGAGAGGAGGACGTTGTTGTTGCTCATGTGCGTGCCTCCATCAGATACGGGACAGTCCACCAGCCCGCTGCTTTTGCGGACGGTCTTCCTTGCGCGGCGAGGGCCACAGGCCCGCAGGGCGATACAGCATCACCACCACCATCGCCAGGCCGAACAGCAGCTGACGAAGCACTTCCGCTTCCACGATCACATGGCCGAACAGCTTGTTCTGCACCGGCTCGGCCAGCGCACGCAGCAACTCCTGGAAACCGACCAGCAGAATGCCGCCCAGGATCACGCCCGGGATATGGCCCATACCGCCCAGCACCACGATCGCCAGGATGTAGATCGACTCCCACAGCACGAACGATTCCGGCGACACGAAGCCCTGGAACGACGCGAACATCGCACCCGACACACCACCGAACGAGGCACCCATCGCAAAGGCCAGCAGCTTGATGTTGCGTGTGTTGATGCCCATCGCCTTGGCGGCGATTTCATCTTCACGCAGCGCCACCCATGCACGACCGATACGCGAGTTCTGCAACCGCAGGCACACGATGATGATGATCGCGGCCAGGATCACGAACAGGTAGTAGTACATGTAGACCGAGTCGAAGCGGATGCCGAAGAAATCGTGGCGCTTCGAAAAGTCGAACCCGAAGATCTTGACCGGCTCGATCAGGTTGATGCCCTTCGGACCGTTGGTGATGTTCACCGGGCGGTCGAGGTTGTTCATGAAGATCCGGATGATTTCACCAAAGCCCAGCGTCACGATGGCGAGGTAGTCACCGCGCAGCTTCAGCACCGGCGTGCCCAGCAGAATGCCGAACAGCGCCGCCAGCCCGGCACCCAGCGGAATCACCCACCAGACGATGAGGTGCAGCCCATTGGGGAACAGGTTGTGGATCCACTCGAACTGGGTGGTCAGGTGCGGCGAACCCAGCAACGCCATCATGTAGGCACCGACCGCGTAGAACGCGATGTAGCCCAAGTCGAGCAGGCCGGCAAAGCCCACCACGATGTTCAGGCCCAAGGCCAGCATGATGTACAGCAGTGCGAAGTCCAGCACGCGCACCCAGTAGTTGCCACCTGCGGCTCCCACGATGAACGGCGCAAAGATCGCAAGGATCAGGAAGCCGTACAACGCGGCGCGCGTCTTCATCGGCGCTTTGAAATTTTCTGTCATGGCGCTCCCCTTCTTATGCGCGGTCCGCAACGCGTTCACCCATGATGCCGGACGGGCGGAACAGCAGCACGCCAATCAGCACGATGAATGCGAACACATCCTGGTAGTTCGAACCGAACACACCGCCAGTCAGATCGCCGATATAACCGGCACCCAATGCTTCGATCAGGCCCAGCAGCATGCCGCCGACCATGGCGCCAGCCAGGTTGCCGATGCCGCCCAGCACTGCGGCGGTAAACGCCTTCAGGCCGGGGATGAAGCCCATGTAGAAGTGGGCGTTGCCGTAGTTGGTCGCCATCATCACGCCGGCAACCGCTGCCATGGCAGCACCGATCATGAAGGTGGCGGAGATCACGAAGTTCGGGTTGACGCCCATCAGGCCTGCCACACGCTGGTTCTCGGCGGTCGCGCGCATGGCACGGCCGAGCTTGGTGCGGTTGACCAGCAGGATCAGCCCGACCATCACCAGGATCGACACCAGAATGATGACGATTTCCTTGCCCGTAATGGTCGCGCCCGTGGAACCGATATCGATCGGGTTCGAAGGCAGCAGTTGCGGGAAGGTCAGCGGGTTGCGCGACCAGATCATCATTGCCAGCGTCTGCAGCACGATCGACACGCCGATGGCGGTGATCAGCGGCGCCAGGCGCGGCGCATTGCGCAGCGGCCGGTAAGCGACACGTTCAATGGTGTAGGCAACGATGGCGCAGACCGGCATCGCAAACAGCAACGCGAACACCAGCGTGAGCCAGTCAGGCAGATTGGGAAAGTATTTTTGGAGGAAGTTGATGGCAGTCAGGGCAGACATTGCACCGACCATCAGAACATCGCCGTGGGCGAAGTTGATGATGCCGAGAATACCGTAGACCATGGTGTAGCCGAGTGCGATCAGCGCGTAAATGCTGCCGAGCACCAGACCGTTCACGATCTGCTGGATAAAGATATCCATGAGAACAGCTCCTGCTATGCCTTGCTTTGTTGTAGGCGACGGGATGACGTGCCCGCAAGGTATGCGATCAATCGGATGGGTAAGGTGAGGTTGCTGGTAAGCGGCCTGCCGAACGCGCCCATGGTGAGGGCCTTGTGTAACTGGCGAGGCTATAAAAAACGGCACCGCTAGGGTAGGCGCGGTGCCGTTTTCAGGGCGGTAGCCCTTCGATTACATCTTCACAACGTCAAGAACGCTCTTCTTCTTGTCCTTGTAGTTGTACAGGGTGATGGAGCCTTGCTTCAGGTCACCCTTGTCGTCGAACGCGATGTTGCCGATCACGCCGTTGTAGTTGGTTGCCGGCATGGCAGCCAGGATCTTGGCAGCGTCGGTCGAGTTGGCACGCTTCATCGCGTCGATGATCACGTTGACGGCGTCATACGTGAACGGTGCGTAGATCTGCACCGGCGTGTTGAAGCGCGCTTGGTACTTCTTCTCGAAGTCTGCGCCCTTCTCCATCTTCGACAGCGCCAGGCCTGCTTCCGAGCAGACGATGTTGTCGATCGCGTCGCCAGCCAGTTCGGCCACCTTGTCGGTACACACGCCGTCGCCGCCAACGATCTTGGCCGTGATGCCCAGTTCCTTGGCTTGCTTGGCGAACGGACCGCCGGTGGCGTCCATGCCGCCGTACATGATCACGTCCGGCTTCTTGCCCTTGATCTTGGTCAGAATGGCCTTGAAGTCGGTCGCCTTGTCGTTGGTTGCCTCACGCGCCACGACATTCACGCCACCTGCCTTCGCGGTCTTCTCGAACTCGTCGGCCAGGCCCTTGCCGTAGGCGGTGGCATCGTCAACGATGGCCACGGTCTTGGCGCCCAGGGTCTTGGCGGCGTAGTTCGCCAGTGCCGGACCTTGTTGCGCGTCGGTTGCAACCACGCGGTAGGTCGTCTTGAAGCCTTGCTTGGTGTAGTCGGGGTTGGTCGACGACGGCGAGATCTGCACGATGCCTGCATCGCTGTAGATCTTCGAGGCCGGGATCGAAACGCCCGAGTTCAGGTGGCCGACAACGGCAACAACGTGCTCGTCAACCAGCTTCTGCGCCACGGCGGTGCCGGTCTTCGGGTCGCCTGCATCGTCTTCACCGACCAGTTCCAGCTTGATCTTCTTGCCGTCGATGGTCAGGCCTTCCTTGTTGGCTTCTTCAACGGCCAGGCGTGCACCGTTTTCGTTGTCTTTGCCAAGGTGAGCAATACCGCCCGTGAGCGGAGCCGCGTGACCGATCTTGATGACGGTCTCGCCGCCACCGGCAGCAGCAGCCGGAGCCGAAGTTGCTGCAGGTGCAGCAGCTTGGTCTGCGGGCTTTTCCTCGTTCTTACCGCAAGCTGCTACGAGTGCCACGGCAGCCGCAAGCGGCAGAACTTTGGCAAACTTAATTTGCATGAGTGATCTCCTAGATCTCGCAAGAGCAAGAAGAGCGTCCTGCCTCCCGGCCGCTCCCCCCGCGCCGATTGTTTCAATTTGAAACGCGCGAATTGTATCCCCTTTTATTGCGGATGCAATACGCGTCGCAACAACGATTTTTACAGTAACTACGCCGCTTTACGGGCTTTCCCCAATGCCCAAACAGGCGTCATTTCGCGCAGGCATTCGCGAACGGCGCATAGCCATATCAAGAACCGTGCCAACGTAGGGGAAACCCCCTATCCAGGCCGCTTGGCGGGCGATTCCCACGGTAGATCAAGGCTTCGCGGGCGTTGAAGAGCTTTCTGCAATGCACAAAACAAAACGGCCACTCCCGAAAGAAGTGGCCGTTGAATCATCAAAAGCGCTTTATGCACCGCATTAGGGCGCACTGTTTTTGTGCGCTTTTAAGTGGGCATTTACATAAACGCACTCAATTCATTTGAAGCCCCCTCGGAAGGGGGAAGGACATGTTTTCCTGGATCCCGTCGAGCGGACGCACGGTGCGCGCACCGAGCGCCTTCAGCCGATCCACGATCGATTGCGCCAACTCCTCAGGCGCCGAAGCACCGGCGGTCAAGCCCACGCGGCGCTTGCCTGCCACCCACTCGGGCTTTACCTGTTCAGGCGTATCCACCATATAGGCAGGGACGCCCAGCTTTTCGGCGAGCTCACGCAGACGATTCGAGTTCGAGCTGTTCGGGCTGCCGACAACGATCACCACTTCCACCTGCGGCGCCATGAACTTCACAGCGTCCTGGCGATTCTGCGTCGCGTAGCAGATGTCCTGCTTCTTCGGCTCGTGCACCGCCGGGAAGCGCGCCTTGATGGCGGCCACGATTTCCTGGGTCTCGTCCACCGACAGCGTGGTTTGCGTGACGTAGGCCAGGCGCGTCGGGTCTTTCACCTCGAGATGCGCCACGTCATTGACCGATTCGACCAGCAGCATGCCGTCGTTGGCCTGGCCCATGGTGCCTTCCACCTCGGGATGGCCCTTGTGCCCGATCATGATGATCTCGAAGCCTTGCGCCCGCATCTTCGAGACTTCCACGTGCACCTTCGTCACCAGCGGGCACGTCGCATCGAATACGCGCAGGCCCCGCGCTTCGGCCGCCTCGCGCACCGCCCGCGACACACCGTGCGCACTGAAAATGACCGTGCCGCCCACGGGCACATCGTCGAGTTCCTGGACGAACACCGCGCCCTTGTTGCGCAGATCGCCCACCACATAGGCGTTGTGCACGATCTCATGACGCACGTAAATCGGCGCGCCGAACAGCTCCAGGGCACGCTCGACGATTTCGATGGCACGATCCACGCCAGCACAGAAGCCGCGTGGCTGCGCCAACAAAACCTCGGCGTCGGCCTGGGGGACCGGATCAATGGAGTCGAGCGGGGCGTTCACAGCGTTACCCATATCAAAGAATGCCGATCAACTGGACTTCAAACACGATCGTCTGGCCGGCCAGCGGGTGATTGAAGTCGAACAGCGCCGACGTCTCGCCAACTTCCTTGAGCACGCCGGCATATTTACCGCCACTGGGCGCATTGAACTCAACCAGGTCGCCCGGCTGATAGTCCTCTTCGAACGAAGAGTTTTCGCGCAGCGTAGCCAGCGACACACGCTGCAGCAGTTCCGGATTGCGCGGGCCGAACGCATGCTCGGGCGCCAGGCGGAACGTCGTGCGCTCGCCCTCGCGCATACCGAGCAGCGCCTGCTCCAGCGTGGGCGCCATCTGGCCTTGGCCGAGCAGCAGCGTGGCCGGCTTGTCGTCGAAGGTGGTGACGATGTCCGTGTCGTTTTCCAACGCGATGCGATAGTGCAGCGTCAGAAATGAATCCGGGCCGACCACCTTGCCTGCGCCGTCTGGCGTCGTCGCGGACGCCTCGTTCACCAAATTTTGCACGCTCAACCTGCTTGACCAAAAAGTAACCCGTTATTGTACGTCAGCCCTCCGCGCGGCCGCAGGCGCGACGTAGGCCGCACTCCCGCGCGCAGGGCCTTTCTATCTCTCCTGTCACCCTATGGCAATCGTCGACTGGCCCGCCCACGAGCGGCCGCGTGAAAAACTGCTCGCTCACGGCCCCGCCGCACTCTCCGATGCGGAGCTGCTGGCCATCTTCCTGCGCGTCGGCATGCCAGGCAAAAGCGCCGTCGACCTCGCGCGCGAACTGCTCGCGCACTTTGGGTCGCTCGCGCGGCTGTGCCACGCCTCCCAACAAGAGTTCTCTTCGATCAACGGCATGGGCCCGGCCAAATACGCACAATTGCATGCGCTGCTGGAAGTTGCCCGGCGCGCACTGAAAGAAGACTTCGCGCACGGTCAAACCTTTGAATCGCCTCAAAGCGTGAAGGATTTCTTGCGCCTGACACTGGGCCACCGCCCGCACGAGGTATTCGCTTGCTTCTTTCTAGATGTACGGCACCGGCTGATCGCCTGGGAAGAACTCTTTCGCGGCACCCTGACCGAAGCCCGCGTCTACCCGCGCGAGATCGCCAAGCGCGCCCTCCATCACAATGCGGCCGCTGTGATCCTGGCCCACAACCACCCCACGGGCGATACGCAGCCCAGCGAATCCGACATCACCCTCACCCGCGAGTTGCGCCGCGCGCTGGCCATGCTCGACGTGATCGTCCTCGATCACATGATCGTCGGCCGCAGCCACGTCTACGGCTTCCTGGAACACGGCAAAATGTAGTGCCGATGCCGCATCGCACGGTGCCCAACAGCAATCCGTCGATCTCGTTGATTTGTCAGCGGTTTTGTGTGTATAATCCGCGTTTCGCTGAAGTCCCACCTCTACAGTGGCGCTGCGCTTGGTTTTGGTCCCAGCGCCCGGTCGCAAACTGTAGCCAACGAATTTAGTTAGGAGTGCTCCATGGCACGCGTCTGTCAAGTGACCGGGAAAGCGCCGATGGTCGGCAATAACGTTTCCCACGCAAACAACAAGACCAAGCGCCGTTTTCTGCCGAACCTGCAGAATCGCCGCTTCTGGGTCGAATCCGAAAACCGCTGGGTGAGCCTGCGCGTCTCGAACGCTGGTCTGCGCCTGATCGATAAAAAAGGCATCGACGAAGTGCTCGTGGACCTGCGCGCACGCGGCGAAGTCTAATTAGGAGTTAAACATGGCCAGCAAAGGCGGACGCGACAAGATCAAGCTGGAATCGACCGCAGGTACGGGTCATTTCTACACGACCACCAAGAACAAGCGCACCAAGCCGGAAAAGATGGAGATCATGAAGTTCGATCCCGTCGCCCGCAAGCACGTCGCTTACAAGGAAACCAAGATCAAGTAATCCTCGCGGATTGCGCATCTTGTTTCCGTCGGCATGACCGACAGCAAAAACCCGCTTTCAGGCGGGTTTTTTGTTGCCTGCTGTTTGGCACATGCTGCGGTGTACACTGCTTCTCTTTCCGATTGACACGCGACTGTGTTACCTCCAGTCGCGCCTGCACCGCATCCCGCGTCTTCCATGAATTTCGATGTTGCCGTTGTTGGCAGCGGCTTGGCGGGCCTGACCGTCGCCCTGCACCTAGCCGATCACCGCCGCGTGGTCGTCATCAGCAAGCGCAGCCTGCCGGAAGGCGCCAGCGACTGGGCACAGGGCGGCATTGCCGCGGTGCTCGACTCAGGCGACAGCCATGACGAGCACGTCGACGACACGCTCATTGCCGGGGCAGGACTGTGCGATGAAGCCGCGACCCGCTACATCGTCGAGAACGGGCGCTCGGCCATTGAATGGCTGATCGGCCATGGCGTGCCTTTCACGCGTGACGAGCAGGCCGAACTCGGCTTCCACCTGACGCGTGAAGGCGGCCATCGCCATCGACGCATCATCCACGCCGCCGATGCTACCGGCCATGCCGTGGTCACGACGCTGGTCGAGAAGGTGCGCAATCACCCGAACATCACGCTGCTGGAAGACCATTTCGCGATCGACCTGATTACCGACGCGAAGCTAGGCCTGCCCGGCATGCGCTGCCATGGCCTGTACGCGCTGGACATTGCGTCGGGCCACGTCAAGACGATTACCGCGAGCCAGACCGTGATGGCCACGGGCGGTGCGGGCAAGGTCTATCTCTATACGACGAATCCCGACACGGCCAGCGGCGACGGCATTGCCATGGCGTGGCGTGCGGGATGCCGCGTGGCGAACATGGAGTTCATCCAGTTCCATCCCACGTGCCTGTACCACCCGTTCGCGAAGTCCTTCCTGATTACCGAAGCCGTGCGCGGCGAAGGCGGCAAGCTGATCCTGCCCGACGGCACGCGCTTCATGCCTGCGCACGATGAGCGAGCGGAGCTGGCGCCGCGCGATATCGTCGCGCGCGCCATCGACTTCGAGATGAAGAAGCGCGGCCTGGACTGCGTTTATCTCGACATCAGCCATCAGAGCCCAGCGTTCCTCCAGGAACATTTTCCGACCATCATGGCGCGCTGCCTGGAGCTGGGCATCGACATCACGCGTGAACCGATTCCCGTCGTGCCGGCAGCGCACTACACGTGCGGCGGCGTGGTGACGGACCATCTTGGGCGCACGGATATCGCTGGCCTGTACGCCGTCGGCGAGACGGCTTACACCGGCCTGCACGGCGCCAACCGGCTGGCGAGCAATTCGTTGCTGGAGTGCATGGTGATCGGACGCGGCGCGGCGGAAGATATCCTCGCGCAACCGGCGTCAGACCCCACATCGGTGCAAATTCCCGCATGGGACGAAAGCCGCGTGACCGATCCCGATGAGGAAGTCGTCGTCTCGCACAACTGGGACGAGCTGCGTCGCATGATGTGGAACTACGTCGGCATCGTGCGTACGAACAAGCGGCTGGAGCGCGCGCAGCACCGCATTGCGCTGTTGCGCGAGGAGATCACGGAGTACTACGCCAACTTCCGCGTGAGCCACGATCTGCTGGAATTGCGCAACCTCGTCGAGGCTGCCTCGCTCATCGTCGACAGCGCGCTGTCACGGCATGAGAGCCGCGGCCTGCATTTCTCGCGCGACTACCCTGAAACGCTACCCAAGGCGCTGCCGACGGTCATGCAGCCGACCCATCGGCAGATCGCCCGGAAACGCTGAGGCTTAGGCTTAGTCGACGATCCGCAAAGAGAAGTCGGTTGCGCGCACATCCTTCGTAAGCGCGCCGACGGAGATGCGGTCCACGCCCGTCTCGGCAAAGGTGCGGATCGTCTCGATGTTCACGCCGCCGGACACCTCCAGCAGCGCCCTGCCCGCCGTCACGCGCACAGCCTCGCGCATCGCAGCCGGCTCGAAATTGTCGAGCAGCACGGAGCTGGCACCGGCCGCCAGCGCCTCATCCAGCTGCGCGAGCGTTTCCACCTCAATCTGGATCGTCACACCGGCATTCAACGCCTGCGCCGCGCGCAGGGCCGCCGTCACACCACCTGCCGCCGCGATATGGTTTTCCTTGATGAGGATGCCGTCGTACAAGGCCAGACGCTGATTCTCACCGCCACCGATCCTCACGGCGTACTTCTGCGCCAGGCGCAAGCCCGGCAGCGTCTTGCGCGTGTCGAGCACGCGGGCGCGCGTGCCTTCGACGGCAGCGGCGTAACGCGAAGTTGCCGTCGCCACACCGGACAGCAGCTGCAGGAAGTTCAGCGACGGGCGTTCCGCCGTCAACAGCGAACGCGCTGGGCCTTCGATCTCGCACACCACGGAATCGGGCGCCATGCGATCGCCTTCGTGCTGGCGCCACGTGACGCGCAGCGTCGGGTCAACGGCGCGCATGCAGGCGTCGAACCAGGGCGTTCCGCAGAGCACGGCGTGCTCGCGCACGATCACGCGCGCGCGCGCATGGCGATCGGCGGGAATCAGCAAGCCGGTGCGGTCGCCCGTGCCGACGTCCTCTGCAATGGCTGCAGCCACGTTCGCGGCCAACGCCTCGCGCAGCGCCGGGCCGAAGCCATCGAAAATTGCCTCAGCCGAAGGGGCAAGACTTGTCGTGTTCATCTGTGTTGCCGTCATGCCGGGCCGATTCCTTGGAAGAGTTGTGCGTTGGCGGCCAGGTCGCCTTGCGGGCGAACCGCGGCTTTCTCGCGCGCGGCAAAGTCGAGCATGCGGTCGATGCAGACCACGGCTTGCCGCCCGATGGCCGGATCGACGTGAATCTCGTTGCGACCGGTTTCCAGCACCTCGGCCAGATTGGTCAGCGCGTTCATCGCCATCCACGGGCAATGCGCGCAGCTCTTGCACGTGGCAGCGTTACCCGCCGTCGGGGCCTCGATGAAGCGCTTGCCGGGGGCGGCCATCCGCATCTTGTGCAGGATGCCGTTGTCGGTCGCCACGATGAATTCCTGCGCCGACAACGACTGCGCCGCGGCAATCAGTTGCGAAGTCGAGCCCACCACATCAGCCTGCGCCACCACCGATTCCGGCGATTCCGGGTGCACGAGAATCTTCGCGTTCGGGTGTTCGGCGCGCAGCAGGTCAAGCTCGACGCCCTTGAATTCGTCGTGCACCAGGCACGAGCCCTGCCACATCAGCATGTCGGCACCGGTCTGCTTCTGAATGTAGCTGCCGAGGTGGCGATCGGGGGCCCACAGGATCTTCTTTCCCTGGGCGTGAAGGTGCTGCACGATCTTCAGGCCAATGGACGAGGTCACCATCCAGTCGGCGCGCGCCTTCACTGCGGCGCTGGTATTGGCATAGACGACCACGGTGCGATCCGGATGCGCATCGCAAAAGGCGGCGAACTCATCCGGCGGGCAACCCAGATCCAGCGAGCAGGTGGCGTCAAGATCCGGCATCAGCACGGTCTTCTCGGGGCTCAGAATCTTGGCGGTCTCGCCCATGAAGCGCACGCCCGCCACGACCAACGTCTTGGCCGAATGATCGCGGCCAAAGCGCGCCATTTCCAGCGAATCGGATACGCAGCCACCGGTTTCTTCGGCCAGGTCCTGCAGGTCGGCGTCAACGTAGTAGTGCGCAACCAACACGGCCTCGCGCTCCTTGAGCAGGCGCTTGATGCGGGCTTTCAGGTCGTCGCGTTCTTCGCGCGACAGCACCGGCGGCACCTTGGCCCAGGCATGGGCGACGCAGCTTGCGCCGGATTGCGCCTCGGAAAGCATATCCGGGCGCTCGAATTCAACCGTCTTGATGTGGGTTTCCATGGTGGTCTCCGCGTCCATTCGCGCTGTGAAGGCGCCAAGAAGCTGGCGCGGCAATGAAACGGACGGCGTGTGAGGAGGACTGGCACCGCGATACATTGTCGCGGCGTATTAAAAATGGGAATTGGGGCAGTTTACCCAAAAGAAAAGCCCCGCTGCGGAGCGGGGCTTCACCTATGAAACAAGAAACTCAGGCGTAGCGGCGCAGGCGCACAGCAAATTCCTGCAGTGCGTGGATACCGCTTTCCTCAGCGCGCTTGCACCATTCCTGCAGCTGATGCAGCAGTTGCTCGCGCGTGGCGTTCGAACGGCCCCAGAGGGCGCCCAGCTCGCGGCGCATCTCAACGAAGGTGTGCAGCGCCGAGTGGTCCGACACGATTTGCGAGAGCTGCTCGCGCTGCGGCGCGCCCAGCTTGGTCTCGTCGCGGTGGAACCACTTGCGGGCCGGCTTCAGCGCGCGGTACTCGACAGCGCGCGAATCCTTCAGCTTGGCCAGCTCTTGGCGATAGGCCGTCTTGACGGTCTTGGCATAGCGAGCCATCACGTCGTAGCGGTTGGCGATGATGGCTTCCAGCGTGTTCTGGTCGACCGGCTTCACGTCGCCAAAGCGGGCCTTGGGCGCCACCTTCTTGACCTTCGCCAAACCGACGATTTCGAGCGCGCGGATGTAGCCCCAGCCGATGTCGAACTCATACCACTTGACCGAGAACTTGGCCGACGTGGCGTACGTGTGGTGGTTGTTGTGCAGCTCTTCGCCGCCGATGATGATGCCCCACGGCGACACGTTCGTCGAAGCGTCTTCGCAGTCGAAGTTGCGGTAGCCCCAGAAGTGGCCCAGACCGTTGATGATGCCGGCAGCGTGAATCGGAATCCACAGCATCTGCACGGCCCACACCGTCAGGCCCAGCGCACCGAACATCAGCACGTCGAGGATCAGCATCAAACCGACGCCTTGCCACGTGAACTTCGAATACACGTTCTTCTCGACCCAATCGTCCGGCGTACCGTGGCCGAACTTCTGGATCGTTTCCTTGTTCTTGGCCTCAGCGCGATACAGCTCCGCGCCTTCCATCAGCACCTTGCGGATGCCTCGGGTCTGCGGGCTGTGCGGATCCTCTTCGGTTTCGCACTTGGCGTGGTGCTTGCGGTGAATGGCGGTCCATTCCTTCGTGACCATGCCGGTGGTCAGCCACAGCCAGAAACGGAAGAAGTGTCCGGCGATGGGATGCACGTCCAGCGCCCGGTGCGCTTGGCAGCGGTGCAGAAAAATCGTGACGCTGGCGATGGTGATGTGCGTCATCACCAGCGTGAAAATCAGGATTTGCCACCAGGCCCAATCCAGGGTGCCGTTGGCAAGGAAAGTCAGAAAGGAGTCGATCAAAGTGTTCTCCGTGGTCAACTCGGGTGATCAAAGCAGCCCTTGGTCCGTCAATCGAACAAACCATGCTGCCTCTTAAGGCCATCCGTTGTCGCAGCGTTGCGACAACGGGGTCGTGTTGGCGGGGATTCGGGTGTTGGCACCCGGCTTGCGCGTCACATCGGCCAGCTTCCTGCCGCCATTTATATGACCTCCGCCCCTGCGCAATACAAGGTATTCGCAGCGCTTTGTCGCAAATACTGAGCCTTGGCGACGAGCCGTCTAATCCTTCGTGGGAGCAATCGGCATTTTAACCGAACACCCCCTCTATTCCATGGGGGAAAACCGCCGTTTTGACCTCGGACAAGAGGGCGCCGTTCCCCGCGCAGATGTGTTACGCCGAGGAGGACGGCTTCGATGCGGCTCCAGCATCACCCGAAGTGCTCGAAGCGCCCTGTTGCAGCGCCTGAGCCCCGAGCACCCGCACTTCACGTTGCGGGTATGGGATCTCGATGCCGGCTTCCTTGAAGCGGCGATAGATGGCGCGGTTCAGGTCGGATTGCACGCCGAGCTTGCCGTTGTGCGGGTCGCCGATCCACACCCCAAGTTCGTATTCGATGCCGCTGTCGGCAAACAACGCCATGAAGGCGGCGGGCGCTGGCTCAGGCAGAACGCGCGGGATGCCCTCGGCGCATTGCAGCAGCAGCGCCAACACGCTTTCAGGATCAGCGGCATACGACGCTTGCACGCGCACCGCCACGCGCACGGTGCCGCGCTCGTTGTGGTTCTGCACGGCCTGCGCGACCATCAGTTCGTTCGGGACGAGCGTATCGCCATCGCCATTGCGCACCACGGTGTAGCGGGTGCGGATCTGCGTGACGATGCCGGTGTACGTGCTGACCGTGATCTGATCGCCCAGCTTGAGCGAGCGCTCCAGCAGGATGATGAAGCCCGAGACGTAATTGCTGGCGATCTTCTGCAAGCCGAAGCCCAGGCCGACGCCGAGCGCGCCGCCAAACACCGACAGCACCGTCAGGTCGATGCCCACCAGCGACAGGCTCAGCAGCAGCGACACCAGCAGCAGCACCGCCTTGGTCACGCGCGACAGCACCACCTTCAGGTTGGCGTCAATGGCCGAAGCACGCGTGATGCGGCTGTCCAGCCACGAGCCGAACCACATTGCCACCAACACGGTGACGAGAATCCACACCACGCCCATCAGCATGGCCGCCAGGCTCACCTTCTGCTTGCCGCCCAGCGCAAAGCGGATGCCGTCGAGGTAATCCACCACATCGCCGAGCACGCCCAGCACGTAGAGCACCATGCCGATCCACATCAGCGTGGTCAGCACGCGCTCTGCGAGGACGAGCATGCCGTGTAGCTCGCCGTTGGCGGACAGCACGCGGCGCAACACGTAGAAGCCGAGATACAGGATCGCCAGGCCAAACAGCGGCACCGCGGCCAGCCGGAACACGCTGATCGGCATGGTGCCGACCAGGGCATAGCGCGCGCCCACCACGAGCAGCCAGCCGATCAGCGGGAACATCGCCCGCTCCAGGCTCGACCAGGCAAAACGCAGGGCGAAGGTCTCGTTCACATGCGCCGCATGCAGGCGCCGCGAGATGGGCCGTGCAATGAGCCAGGCGGCAACGAGCACCAGCACGAGCGCGCCCAGTTGCCAGATGAAGCGCGGGCCACCCAGATCACGGACGATGTCGTCGATCATGTGGCCCAGCGCAATGTGGTTCAGGTTCAGCGGCAATCCGTTCATTGGCTTGACGGGTGATTGCAAACCCTTACTGGGTCCGATAGGGCAATGCGTCACCCACATGCTTCTGCCAGTTGGCGGCATAGCGCTGGGCGAGATCGGCGTCGCCGCGCACGATCAGTACGTTCTCGGCATTGCCGCGCTGCGCGGTCTGCGTGAAGTTGAAGCTGCCAGTGACCAGCACCGGATGCGCGCCGCGCGGGTCGATCACGATGACCTTGTTGTGCGCGTTCTTGTAGCGCACCTCCAGCCAGACGGGGATGCCCGCGTTGGCGACCTCCGGCACGCGGCTGCCGCCGGAGCGCGTCATCTGCTCGCGATCGGCCAGCACGCGCACATCCACGCCACGCTGATGCGCCGCCAGTAGTGCACGGGTAATCGCCTTGTTCGACAGCAGATACGCCTGCACCAGCACCTGCTCACGCGCCTGGTCGATGGCATCGGCCAACAATCCTTCGATGTCGTCATCGGGCGTGAACGCGGCCTGCACCGTGCCCTTGGCGGGTTGCACCGGTGGCGCGCTGCGGGCAAGTGCGACGCCACCTGCGGCCAACGCCAGCCATGCGGCCAGCAGCCAACCGAAGCGGCGCACCATCATGCGCGGCGCTCCAGCACGGCCGCGAAGAAGCCGTCGGTCTGGTGCGTGTGCGGATACAGCTCGAGGTAGGGCCCCATTTCCAGCGCGATCTTCTGTGCGGCCAGCACCTCGGCGGCGGGCACGAGCACGAAGTCTTCATGTGCCGCCAGGAACTGCTCGACCACCTGCTGGTTCTCGCGCGCCAGGACGCTGCACGTCGCGTAGACGAGGCGGCCACCCGCCTTCAGCAGCCGCGCCGCCGATGTCAGGATCGACAGCTGCTTGGCCGACATTTCTTCCACGGCCTGGGCCGACTGGCGCCACTTCAGGTCCGGATTACGGCGCAACGTGCCCAGGCCGCTGCACGGCGCGTCGACCAACACGCGATCGATCTTGCCCGCCAGACGCTTGACCTTGGCATCGTGCTCGCTGTCGATACGGCCCGGGTGCACGTTGGACAGGCCGCTGCGCGCCAGTCGCGGGCCGAGGTTCGACAAGCGCTTTTCCGATACGTCGAAGGCATATAGGCGCCCGGTGGAGCGCATCGCCGCGCCAATCGCCAGGGTCTTGCCGCCGGCACCGGCGCAGAAATCGACCACCATTTCGCCGCGCTTGGGCGCCAGCAATTGGCACAGCAGTTGGCTGCCCTCGTCCTGCACCTCGACCGTGCCGTTGGTGAAGATGTCGAGCTTGTTCAGCGCCGGCTTGCCCGCCAGGCGGATGCCCACCGGCGAGAGCGGCGCCGCAGCGCCTTCAATGCCGGCTTCGGCCAGCGTGGCGAGCACGGCGTCGCGTTCGCCCTTGAGCGTGTTCACGCGCAAATCCAGCGGCGCCGGCGTCAACCACGCCTGAGCCAGCGCTTCGGTGAATTCCGCACCGTGCTGGGCAACCAGCGCGTCGAACAGCCAGTCGGGCAGATTGGCACGCACGCGGGCCGCCAACGCTGCGCGGTCGCGGTTTTCCCAGCGATCCAGCCATTCGGCTTCGGCCGGGTTCAGGAACGGGGCAATCGCCTCACGGCCAGCCGTCTGCAGCAAGCCGAGCAGTACCAGACGGCGACGCGCCGGGCCCGTGCCGCTCTCGGCAAACTGGCCGAATTCCACCTTGCGGCGCAACACGGCAAAGGCCGCTTCGGCGATGATGCCGCGCTCGCGATGGCCAAGTTCGTGGTGCTCGCGGAAGTACTGGCTGACCACCATATCGGCGGGCGCTGCAAAGTGCAGCAGGCGCGCAAGCACCTTGTCGAGGTGCTCCAGATGGCTGCCATGCACGCCCGTGCGGGGACGCGGAGCGCTGCGGGGCGCAGGCTTGCCCTGGGGTGCGCGATACCAGCCACCGCCACCCGAACCCGCACGCTTGTTGCCTGATCCGCCGTTTCCGTTGCCGCGCGAACGCTGACGATCCTGGCTCATGCTGCCTCCCGGGCGTTGACGCCAATGACAAGCTGCGATTCATCCGGCGAGACGCGCACGACACCGTCTTCGATCGACAACCGCCCTTCCACGAACCACCGCACGGCACGCGGGTAGATCGTGTGTTCCTGTGCCAGCAGCCGCCCGGCGAGCGATTCAGGCGTATCGTCCTGACGCACGTCGATGATGGCCTGCAGCACGATCGGGCCGTGATCCAGGTCAGCGGTGACGAAATGCACCGTGGCGCCGTGCACCTTCACGCCCATGGCCAGCGCGGCCTCGTGCGTATGCAAACCAGGGAAGCACGGCAGCAGAGATGGGTGAATGTTCAGCATGCGGCCCGCATAGCGCTTTACAAAGCCGGGCGTAAGGATGCGCATGAAACCGGCCAGCACCACGAGATCGGGCGAAAAGCCGTCGATCACCTGCGCCAGGGCGGCGTCGAAGCTGTCGCGATCGGGGAAAGTCTTGTGGTCGACCACCGCGGTCGCAATGCCGTGCGACGCGGCAAATTTAAGTCCTGCCGCTTCGGGCCGATTAGAAATGACGGCGGCAATGCGTCCCGACCAACCTTCGGCCTGACAGGCGCGGACAATGGCTTCCATATTGGAGCCGCGTCCGGAAATGAGAATGACGATGTTTTTCATCGCGGCATTTTATCAAGTGCGCCGCAGTTCCCCGAGAAAATCGGGTGTGACGGCTGCGGGGCCATGCCGCGGGCGCTTTTGCAGGCACCGTGGCATTTTGCCGACGCGTGCCGGCAAAAACCCTGTCGCGCCGGCAAAAGGAAGGGGCAACCGTTGGCGTGCTTTGGCGCGCTCTGATAATCTCAGCACCATAATTGTCCGCGCTCCCGAGGGGTCGGGTGTGCAGCCAGCGGTGATCCGACGCGTATCCGGCGTCCGTTCATCCCGCGCTGCAACATCGTGCGGGCGATACCGTGACGGTCGATCGGCACAGGGTTATATGCCCGGCCCATCGGCCATCGCCCGCGCCGGGTCGACACGCGTACAACAACAAGAGGGCTCTGCCCTCACCGGGGAATAAGAATGACGAGCTCGCTGCGTAGCCTGCTGGTGGTCGACGACCACCCTCTCGCCTTGTCTGGCACGACCACATTTCTTGCACACGCCTTGCCTGAAGTCCAGGTGCACGCGGCCATTGGCCGGCGCCAGGCGCTTGCGCTGGTGGAAGAAGGCGTCCGTCCGGACGTCGTGCTGCTGGACGTGTGGCTGTCCGACTGCACCGGCTTCGACGCCATGCGGGAGCTGCGCGGCAAACTGCCGGAAGCGCGCTTTGCCTTCATGTCGGCGGAAAACACGCCGGAAATCGTCGCCAAGGCCCAAGCGCTGGGCGCCATCGGCTTCATCGGCAAGCACGCCGATGCGCATGCCTTCTCCAAGGCAGTCGCCGGCATCTTTGGCGGCGATGCATCCTTCCCGTCGGAAGACGATATGGGCGGCACGAACGGCAAGGGCGGCGCCTCGCACGGCATCCCGATCACGCCGGCGGAACTGGGGCTGACGCCGCGTCAGGGCTCGGTGCTGGCGCTGCTGCTCGAAGGTCTGCCGAACAAGTCGATTGCGCGTCAGTTGGGCCTGACGGAAAACACCGTCAAAGAACACGTCTCGGCGATTTTGCAGCGGCTCGGCGTGCGCACGCGCATCCAGATCATCTCCCGCATGGAGCGCTTCCGCCTGACAGGCGCGGCCTGATCTGCACGCTTGGCCTGACCATCGCGGCGCCGCCATCGACGGCGCCGTTTTACATTCCCGTCCGGATCAGTAAGCGACCTGCGGCTCGGCTGAGCGGCCGCGCAGCCAGCGCTTGAGCAGCACGCGCAGCATGTTCGGGTCCATCGGCTTGGCCAGCAGCAGGTAGCCTGCTTCTTCGGCGCGCGCCAGGGCGGCGGAGTTGCGATCGCCGGTGAGCAGCACGGCGTGCGCATCGGGGTGGCTGACCTGCCAGCGCTCAAGCAGTTGCAGGCCGTCTTCCTCGCCGGGCAGGCGCAAGTCGCAGAAGATGATCTGCGGACGAATGCCGCGCGCGAGCAGTTGCTCGGCGGAGCGGCCGTCTGCCGCGCTGTGGACTTCCACGCCCCAGGCTTCGAGCAGCGCGTGCCAGGCCTTGCGGATCTGCGGGTCGTCATCCACCACCAGCACCACGCCGGAGAACCGCGGCTGGTCGAGCACGGCGCGCTTCTGCTCGGCGCGCGGCTGCGTCGCCAGCGGCGCCTTGATCTCGGCGGGTACGGGCCGCAGCGCCATCCAGAACATCGAGCCGCGCCCCGGCACCGAGCGCACGCCAAACGTGCCGCGCAGCAGACGCACACATTCCTTGTAGATCGACAGGCCCAAGCCGAGACCCTGGCTCGGATCGCGCTCCGGGTTTTCGACCTGGTAGTACGTCGAGAAGATGTCTTTCTGGTGCTCCGGCGCGATGCCGATGCCGGTATCCCAGACCTCGATCCGCAGATGCTTCTGGCGCACGCGCAGCGCCACCATCACGCCGCCGCGCTCGGTGTAGCGCAGCGCGTTTTGCAGGAGGTTGAACAGCGCCCGACGCAGCAGCACCGGCTCGGCCATCCCGAATACGGGCAGCGGCGGGATACGCGCCGCGAGCGTCAGGCCCTTGGCGCGCGCATCCGGCATGAACTGCTGAACCACCTCGGTGATGACCTCGCCCAGATCCACCGGCTCCAGCGTCGGCGAGGTCTTGCGGCTCTCCAGCTTGGACAGATCCAGCAGCGAGCGGAACAGCAAGTCGATGGTCGCAGCGCCCGAAGCGAGTTGCTCCACCAGCGGCGCCAAGGATTCCGACTGGTTGCGCGCCCGTAGCGCCTCTACCAGCAGCACGATCGCATGCACCGGCTGGCGCAAGTCGTGGCTGGCCGCGGCCAGGAAGCGCGATTTTTCTTCCGACGCCGACAATGCGCGCTGCTTTTCATCCTGGTAGCGGCGCGCGAGCTGGCGGCTCTCGTTCTCCAGCTGGATTTCGCGCACCAGCGTGTTGTGGATGTTCACGGCATGCCGCGTCAGCAGCGCCGCAAAAAACAGCAGCACGCCGCGCAAATACAGCCCATGCCCCGGAAACGCCTGCTCGGCCAGCACAAAGTGCGGCGCCAGGATGCCCGTCCCGAGGATCAGCAAACTGGATGGCACCGGCGCCTGCGACAACACCGCCGCCGCCGCCACACCGATGATCACGATCATCAGCAGGCTGCTGAATTCCAGCGACGGCGACATCAGATACAGCCCTGCCGAACAGCCCCACGCCACCCCCCCCACCGCTGACATGACGTGCATGCCCGTCCACCACTTGCGGGTGTGCGCGGCCAGCGTCATGCGGGTCAGGTCGTAGCGATAACCAAAATAGAAGCGCAGGCCCGACGCCGTCAGGCACAGCATGATGAGGCACCAGCCCAGCAGCCCCGGCCGGTTCGAGGCATCCCAGAATGCGGCGACCGTCAGGGCGGGCAGGACGACCGAGGCGGCGATCCCCATGGGCGCCCCGCGATGCACGGCGGCGAGCAGCTTGGCTCGGGCATCCAGTTCAAGCGGCGCGCGGCTGGCAAGCCCGAACTTGGCGAAGAAAAGGCGCAGCGAGGCGTTCAAGGCGATGTCGGCAAGAAACTGGATACCGGATTGTGCCGCAAGCATGAACCGCGCGGGCGCATCGTTCGGACGATTGTGCAACACCCAGCTTCATCCTCCCTTGACCCGCCGGGGACGGGGCAATCCCTTATATAATGTGCGTTTTGCTGGATTTTGGCCGGCAGCCGCGCCAATCCGGTACAAAACGCACTTCCCCCTTCCTCGACCACCGACGCTTCTCGTGAAAGTCTTTCGCGGCCTGCCCAACGCCGAAAGTCGCGCGCCCTGCGCGTTGACCATCGGCAACTTCGACGGCGTGCACCGCGGGCACCAGTCTCTGCTGGCCCGCGCACGCGCGGCGGCCGACGCACGCGGATTGCCGCTCACGGTGATGACGTTCGAGCCGCATCCGCGCGAATTCTTCATGCCGGACCGCGCGCCCACCCGCATCGCCCTGCTGCGCGACAAGCTGGAAAGCCTGCGCCGCCAAGGCGTCGACCGCGTGGTCGTGGAGCATTTCAACGCGCATTTTGCGGGCCAAACGCCGGACGAATTCGTCCGCAATGTCCTGGTGGATGGTCTGCACGCGCGCTGGCTGCTGGTGGGCGATGACTTCCGCTTTGGCGCCAAGCGCGCCGGAGATTTCACCTACCTGCAGGCCGCCGGCGCGCAGTTCGGCTTTGAAGTCGAGCAGATGGGCTCGGTGTCGGAGTCCGGCATCCGCATCTCCAGCTCGGCGGTGCGCGAGGCGCTGGCCGCGGGCGACCTCGAACATGCCCGCCGCCTGCTCGGTCACGGTTATGCCATCAGCGGGCACGTGGTGCATGGGCAAAAGCTCGGCCGCTCGCTCGGCTTCCCGACGCTGAATCTGCGCATCTCGCACCGCAAGCCGGCAGTGGCCGGCATCTTTGTCGTGCAGGTGCACGGGCTGGCTGAAAAGCCGCTGCCGGCCGTCGCCAGCATTGGCGTACGCCCGACGGTGGACGACTCCGGCCGCGTGCTGCTGGAAGTGCATGTCTTTGATTACAACGCCAGCGTCTACGGCAAGCTGGTCCGCGTGGAATTCATGAAGAAGCTGCGCGACGAGGCTCGCTACGATTCGCTCGATGCGCTCAAGGACGCCATCGCGCAGGACTGTGTTCACGCGCGGCAGTTCTTCGGCCTGCCCGTTCCGCCGGCCGGCGAGTCGCCAGCGCTTCGGCGCGACTTCGCCACCTCCGCCACCGACCGAATTCAGTAGGCGGCCGACACGTTCGCCGCCCAGAAGCCACACGCTGCGCACGCGCGCCCTGCACTGTCAGCCGTGCCTGCACCCACCCGAATTGCCCGAATCTGCCCCACATCACACCATGTCCGATTCCAAGAAGCCTACGCCGGAGAAGAGCAAGTACCCGGTCAACCTGCTGGACACGCCCTTCCCCATGCGCGGCGACCTGCCCAAGCGCGAACCGCTGTGGGTCAAGCAGTGGCAGGACAAGCAGCTCTACAAGAAGATCCGTGCCGCGCGCAAAGGCGCAAAGAAGTTCATCCTTCACGACGGCCCGCCGTATGCCAACGGCGATCTGCACATCGGCCATGCGGTCAACAAGATCCTCAAGGACATGGTGATCAAGGCGCGCGGCCTGACCGGGCTGGACGCCGTCTACGTGCCGGGCTGGGACTGCCACGGCATGCCGATCGAAATCCAGATCGAAAAGCAGTTCGGCAAGGGCTTGCCGGTCAAGGAAGTCCAAGAGAAAGCGCGTGCCTACGCCACGGGCCAGATCGCTCGCCAGAAGGCGGATTTCGAACGCCTGGGCGTGCTGGGCGACTGGGCCGATCCGTACCTGACCATGAACTTCCGCAACGAAGCGGATGAAGTGCGCGCGCTGGGCAAGATTCTGGAAAAGGGCTACGTGTTCCGCGGCCTGAAGCCGGTCAACTGGTGCTTCGACTGCGGCTCGGCATTGGCTGAGGCGGAAGTCGAATACGCGGATCGGACCGACCTGTCGATCGACGTCGGCTTCCCGTTCGCCGACATCGACGCGCTGGCGAGCGCCTTCCACGTCGGCGCCGATGTGCTCAAGGCCAAGCCGGGCTGGATCGTGATCTGGACCACCACACCGTGGACGATCCCTTCCAACCAAGCGCTGAACCTGCACCCGGAAATCGAATACGCGCTGGTCGACACGCCGCGCGGGCTGCTGATCGTCGCCAAGGAGCGCGTCGAGGCCTGCCTGCAAAGCTGGAAGCTCGAAGGCACCGTGCTGGCCACGTGCGAAGGCGCGGCGCTCTCGGGCGTGCGTTTCCACCATCCGCTCGCCAAGATGGACGCGGGCTACGACCGCACCTCGCCGGTCTATCTGGGCGACTACGTGACCATTGACACCGGCACGGGCATCGTCCACTCCGCGCCCGCCTACGGCGTGGAAGACTTCCAGTCGTGCAAGGCCCACAACATGCCCGACTCGGAGATCATCAACCCGGTCATGGGCAACGGCGTGTACGCATCGACGCTGCCACTGTTCGGCGGCCAGATGATCTGGGATGCCAATCCGAAGATCGTCGAGGTGCTGCGCGACTCGGGCAACCTGTTCGATGCGCACAAATACGCGCACAGCTACATGCACTGCTGGCGCCACAAGACGCCGATCATCTATCGCGCCACGTCGCAGTGGTTTGCGGGGATGGACGTGCAGCCCAACGACGGCAACGCCACGCTGCGCGAAACGGCGCTCGCCGGCATCGATGCCACCGCGTTCTACCCGTCGTGGGGTAAGCAGCGCCTGCACAACATGATCGCCAACCGCCCGGACTGGACGCTCTCGCGCCAGCGCCAATGGGGCGTGCCGATGGCCTTCTTCGTGCACAAGGAAACCGGCGCACTGCACCCGCGCACGCCCGAGCTGCTGGAGCAAGTCGCCCAGCGCATCGAACAAAGCGGCATCGAAGCCTGGCAGACGCTCGACCCGCGCGACCTGCTCGGCGACGAGGCTGACATGTACGAGAAGAATCGCGACACGCTCGACGTGTGGTTCGACTCGGGCACGACGCACTGGCACGTCATCCGCGGCTCGCATGCCGCAGATCTGTACGACGCTTCGGCCGACCTGCCGGACGGTCGCCTGGCCGACCTGTACCTGGAAGGCTCCGACCAGCACCGCGGCTGGTTCCACTCGTCGCTGCTGACGGCTTCGATGCTGTACGGCAAGCCGCCGTACAAGGGCCTGCTCACGCACGGCTTCACGGTGGACGGCGAAGGCCGCAAGATGTCGAAGTCGATCGGCAACACGATCGCGCCGCAGGAAATCGCCAACAAGATGGGCGCCGAGATCATTCGCCTGTGGGTGGCTTCGACCGACTACTCGGGCGAACTCGCCATCTCGGACGAAATTCTCAAGCGCGTGGTGGAAGGCTATCGCCGCATCCGCAACACGCTGCGCTTCCTGCTCGCCAACCTGACCGACTACGATCACGCCAAACACGCGCTGCCGACCGAGCAATGGCTCGAAATCGACCGCTATGCCGTAGCGCTGACGGATGCGTTGCAGAAGGAAGTCCTGTCGCACTACGACGTCTATGAATTCCACCCGGTCGTCGCCAAGCTGCAGACGTTCTGCTCGGAAGACCTGGGCGGCTTCTACCTCGACGTGCTGAAGGACCGCCTGTACACCACGGCGCCCGATTCCGTGGCGCGCCGCTCCGCACAGAACGCGCTGTATCACATCACCCAGGCCATGCTGCACTGGATGGCGCCGTTCCTGTCGTTCACGGCCGAAGAGGCATGGCAGGTCTTCGCACACGGCACCGAGCACACCGACACCATCTTCACCAGCACCTACTACGACGCTCCGGTGCCGCAAGGCGCCAGCGCGCTGCTGGAGAAGTGGGCCGCCATCCGCAACGTGCGTGGCGAAGTCACCAAGCAACTCGAAGCCCTGCGCATCGACGGCAAGATCGGCTCGTCGCTGCAGGCGGAAGTGACGGTGTCGGCGGGTGAGTCGGTGCATGACGCATTGGCCAGCCTCGGCGACGACCTGCGCTTCGTGCTGATCACGTCGGCGGCCAAGCTGGAACGCGCACCGGAAGGCGGCGATCTGCTCATCACCGTGGTGCCGTCCACGCACGCCAAGTGCGAGCGCTGCTGGCACTACCGCGCCGACGTCGGCCACGACCACGCCCACCCGACCCTCTGCAAGCGCTGCACCGACAACCTGTTCGGCGCCGGCGAACAACGGAGCGCTGCCTGATGGCCACTCGCAACAAGGGCAAGAGCAAATCGATCGGAATGAAGAAGAGCGGCGGCGGTCATGGCGTGGGCCCCTGGCTCGGCCTGGCCGTCATCTGGATCCTGCTGGACCAGTTGACCAAGATCGCCGTCCTCAAAACCTTCACGTACGGCGAGTCGCGGCCGGTCACCGGGTTCTTCAACCTGGTGCTGGCCTATAACAAGGGAGCGGCGTTCTCGTTCCTGGCGGCGGCGGGCGGCTGGCAACGCTGGTTCTTCACGGGCCTGGGCGTGGCGGCTGCGCTGTTCATCGTGTGGCTGCTCAAGCGGCACAGCGGGCAGAAGATGTTCTGCTTTGCGCTGGCGCTGATTCTGGGCGGCGCGCTGGGCAACGTGATCGACCGCGTCATCTACGGTCACGTGGTGGACTTCCTCGACTTCTACCTGCACAACTACCACTGGCCCGCCTTCAACGTGGCGGACTGCGGTATCTGCATCGGCGCGGTGCTGCTGATCGTCGACGAACTGCGGCGCGTGCGTCGCTAAGGCTGCCGTGTCAGACCTCCAGCATTGGAACGGCGAAGCGGTGCTGTGCCTCGATGAGGCCGGCCCGCGCATCGCCAGCGAACAGGACGCACTGGATCATCTGATCGGCGAGGCGCTGGGGCATGGCGCATCGATGGTTGCCGTGCCGGTCAGCCGCCTCGACGCCGCGTTCTTTGCGCTGCGCACCGGTCTGGCCGGCGGCATCGCGCAGAAGATCACGAACTACCGGTTGAAGCTCGCCGTGGTCGGCGACATCTCCGCGCACCTGGACGCCAGCAGCGCGCTGCGCGACTGGGTGCGGGAATCCAACAAGCGCGACACGATCCGCTTCGTCCCGTCCCTGGACGACCTGGCCGCCGATGCGCGGCCCATGCCTGCCGAATGAGGCTCACGCCCAATAGCGGACGGCGTACCACGCCCGTTTGACGTATTCGGCAAGAATCGACCCGGCCTCGTAGATCGGAACCGACTTGGCGAGCGTGTCACCCGGGAATACGCCCCGCGCACCCCAGGCGACCTCCGGCCAGACCTTGCGGAACACCGCCAGCGCCCGGCCGGTGTGATACCAGCTCGTGACCAGTATTGCGCTGTCGACGTGCTGGTCCGCCAGCGTCTCGCGCGTCATCCGCGCATTCTCCATCGTGCTGCCGGACACACATTCGTGGCCAATGCGCTCTGCCGGCACACCGGCCATCACCAGGCGGCGCGCGATGAGAAGGCAATCGCCCTGCCCGCTGACAAACACGCGTGGCGCGATGCCTGCGTGGTACAGCTCGGCGGCGCCGATCACGCGCCGGCCCGATTCGCCGCCCAGCACGACGATCATGTCTGCGTGCCCAAGCTTCGGCTCCTCGCGCAGCCATGTCTTCGCCCCACACACGAGCGTAGCGCCGACCACCACCGCCACGATGGCGCAACCGCCAATCCAGGCGAGGACATTGCGAACTGCGGAACGACCGAAAACCATATCGAGAATGCGCGTTTGACGAAAAACCCGAGCGCCAGACGCGCCCCGGGGCAAGCCGGTATCATCGCCACTGTTCAGCAGGAAGCCCGGGCACCGGGTTGTATCCTGCCCGCGCATATTGCGTCAATCGGATTCCCAAGCGGGTTGTTATGGAACTGCAAGGCAAACATTTCGTGCTCGGCCTGACCGGGGGCATCGCGTGCTACAAGTCGGCCGAGCTGGTGCGGCTCTTGACCAAGGCGGGCGCAACCGTGCAGGTGGTGATGACCGAGGCCGCCACGCACTTCATCACGCCGGTGACGATGCAGGCGCTTTCCGGTCGCCCGGTCTTCACGTCCCAGTGGGACGGCCGCATCGGCAACAACATGCCGCACATCGACCTCTCGCGCGAGGCGGATGCCATCGTCATCGCGCCGGCGTCCACCGACTTTCTCGCCAAGCTCGCGCACGGCATGGCCGACGACCTGCTCTCCACACTGTGCATCGCGCGCGATTGCCCGCTGCTTGTGGCACCCGCGATGAACCGCCAGATGTGGGCCGCGCCCGCCACGCAACGCAATGCCGCTCAACTGCGCGCCGACGACGTCACCCTGCTCGGCCCCGATGCCGGCGACCAGGCCTGCGGCGAAGTCGGCGACGGCCGCATGCTCGAGCCGGAAGACATCGTCGAGCAACTCATCGGCTTCTTCCAGCCTAAGCTGCTGCGCGGCCACCGCGTGCTGTTGACAGCCGGCCCGACCTTCGAGCCGATCGACCCGGTGCGCGGCATCACGAACCTGTCCAGCGGCAAGATGGGCTTTGCGCTGGCGCGGGCCGCATCGCAGGCCGGTGCGGAGGTCACGCTCGTCGCTGGGCCGTGCCATCAGGACACGCCTGCAGGCGTATTGCGCATCGATGTGCAAACCGCCCAGCAGATGCACGATGCCGTCATGCGCGAGTTGGACACCACGAAGAACGACATCTTCATCGCCGTGGCCGCCGTGGCGGATTGGCGTGTGGCGCAAGCCGCGGAGCAGAAGCTCAAGAAGCAGAGCGATTCCGACGTACCGACACTGACGTTCACGCAAAACCCGGACATCCTGGCCGCCGTGGCGCGCCGTGCGAATGCGCCGTTCTGCGTCGGCTTTGCAGCAGAAACCGAACGCCTGGAAGAGTTCGGCGAGGCCAAGCGTCAGAAAAAAGGCATTCCGTTGCTGGTCGGCAATCTCGGCCATCAGACCTTCGGCCGCGACGACAATGAAGTCGCGCTCTTCGATGCAAAGGGCATCACGCGCCTGCCGCGCGCCGACAAGCTGACGCTGGCGCGCCAGATCGTCGCCGCCATCGCCGACCGTGTGCACGGAGCACGGTCATGAGTGCCGCGCCGATCCGTCTATCGGTCCTGGACCAAAGCCCCGTCATTTACGGCCACAGCGCACGCGATGCCATCGCCGCGACGGTCGACCTGGCACAACTGACGGATTCGCTCGGCTACACGCGCTACTGGTGCGCCGAGCACCACGGCCTGCGGGGCGTCAGCAACCCTGCGCCGGAAGTGATGATCGCCCGCGTGGCGAGCGCCACGAAGCACTTACGCGTGGGCTCTGGCGGCGTGATGCTGCCGTATTACAGCCCGTTCAAGCTGGCCGAGCAGTTCCGCCTGCTGGAAGCGCTGTTCCCGAACCGTATCGACCTGGGTGTCGGCCGCGCGCCCGGCGGCGACATGCGTACCGCGCAGGCCGTGGCCATGGGCGACTACAACCGCGGCGACATCTTCCCGCAGCAGGTGCAGGAACTGATCTGGCACCTGACGGGCACGCTGCCGCCGGATCACCCCGCCTACGGCGTCATCCTGCAGCCCGAGATCGACACCCAACCCGAACTGTGGGTGCTCGGCTCCAGCGATTTTGGCGGCGCGCTGGCCGCGCGCCTGGGTATCCGTTTCGCGTTTGCGCATTTCATCAACCCGCACGTCGGGCACATCGTCGCGCAGCAGTACCGCACCGATTTCGAACCCGGCTACGACGCACGGCAGTACAGCGCTGCCGCCGTCTTCGTGATTGCGGCAGACACTGAAGCCGAGGCGCGCCGCTACGAAGCTGCGATTGATTTGCGCCGCGTGCAGATGGCGATTGGCGTGAATGGCCCGATTCCGACCGTCGAGCAAGGCGAAGCGCATGTCTACACCGAACGCGACCAAGCCATCGTCATGCGCGAGCGGCCGCGCAGCATCATCGGCACGCCGGAATCCGTGGCCCAGCAGATGCATGCGCTCAAGGACCGCTTTGTCGCCGACGAGCTGATCGTGCTGACCGTCGCGCCGAGCTACAAGGCGCGCCTGCGCTCGTACGAGCTGCTGGCCGAGGCGTTTGCGCTACCATCTCCGGCTTCTGCAACCTCTTCGGCCTGCCCCGCATGAAACTCGACGTCAAGATCCTCGACGCCCGCCTGCACGAACAGCTCCCGCAGTACGCCACCACCGGCAGCGCCGGGCTGGACCTGCGCGCCTGCATCGACGCCCCGCTCACCATTGAGCCCGGCACCACGCATCTGGTCCCGACCGGCATGGCCATCCACCTGGCCGACCCCGGTTATGCCGCGCTGATCCTGCCGCGCTCGGGCATGGGCCACAAACATGGCATCGTGCTGGGCAACCTGGTCGGCCTGATCGATTCGGATTACCAGGGCCAGCTGATGGTCAGCACCTGGAACCGTGGCAGCACTGCGTTCGTTCTCAACCCGATGGAGCGCCTTGCGCAGCTCGTGATCGTGCCGGTCGTGCAAGCCGAGCTGAACATCGTCGACGACTTTGCCGAGAGCGAGCGCGGTGCCGGCGGTTTCGGCAGCACAGGGCGCCACTGACAATATCGCCCGCATGAAAAAAGGCCCGGAAGTTCCGGGCCTTTTGTTTGGTGCGACAAACGCGTCAAGCTTCCGCTTCTTCCTGGGCAGGTGCCGGCGGCGCTTCGTTCTCGGAGAATTCCAGCTTCACCGCATCCGCATCGTCCAGATCCACGACTACCTTTCCGCCGTTGACCAGCTTGCCGAACAACAGCTCGTCGGCCAGCGCCTTGCGGATCAGGTCCTGAATCAGACGCTGCATCGGGCGCGCGCCCATCAGCGGGTCGAAGCCCTTCTTCGCCAGGAAGCGACGCAGCTTCTCGGTGAAGATGGCATCCACCTTCTTCTCGTGCAGTTGCTCTTCCAGCTGCATGAGGAACTTGTCGACCACGCGCATGATGATTTCCTCATCGAGCGAGCGGAAGCTGATGGTTGCGTCCAGACGGTTGCGGAACTCCGGCGTGAACATGCGCTTGATGTCGGCCATCTCGTCGCCCTGTTCGCGCGCCGTGGTGAAACCGATCGTTGCCTTGTTCATCGTCTCGGCGCCTGCATTGGTCGTCATGATGATGATCACGTTGCGGAAGTCCGCCTTGCGGCCGTTGTTGTCCGTCAGCGCGCCGTGGTCCATCACCTGCAGCAGGATGTTGAAGATGTCTGGGTGCGCCTTCTCGATCTCGTCCAGCAGCAGCACGCAGTGCGGCTTCTTGGTCACGGCTTCCGTCAGCAGACCGCCTTGGTCGAAGCCCACGTAGCCCGGAGGCGCGCCGATGAGCCGGCTCACCGCATGGCGCTCCATGTACTCCGACATGTCGAACCGAATCAGCTCGATGCCGAGAATGAACGCGAGCTGCTTGGCAACTTCCGTCTTGCCCACGCCCGTCGGGCCGCTGAACAGGAACGAGCCGATCGGCTTGTCCGTCTTGCCCAGGCCGGCACGCGACATCTTGATCGCCGAAGCCAGCGCGTCGATGGCCGGATCCTGCCCGAACACGACCGACTTCAGGTCGCGCTCCAGCGTCTGCAGCTTGCTGCGATCGTCCTGCGACACGCTTTGCGGCGGGACGCGTGCGATGCGCGAGACGATGTCCTCGATCTCGCCCTTGCCAATCGTCTTCTTCTGCTTCGACTTCGGCAGGATGCGTTGGGCCGCACCGGCTTCGTCGATCACGTCGATCGCCTTGTCCGGCAAATGACGGTCGGTGATGAAGCGCGCCGACAGCTCAGCCGCCGCAGTCAACGCCGACGACGCGTACTTCACGCCATGGTGTTCTTCGAAGCGCGACTTCAGGCCGCGCAGAATCTGCACGGTCTGATCGACGGTCGGCTCCACCACGTCGATCTTCTGGAAGCGGCGGGACAGCGCTGCATCTTTTTCGAAGATGCCACGGTATTCCGTGAACGTCGTCGCACCGATGCACTTGAGCGCACCCGACGACAGCGCCGGCTTGAGCAGATTGCTCGCGTCCAGCGTGCCGCCCGAAGCGGCGCCAGCGCCGATCAGCGTATGGATTTCGTCGATGAACAGGATCGCGTTCGGGTTGTCCTTGAGGGACTTCAACACGCCCTTCAGGCGTTGCTCAAAGTCGCCGCGGTATTTGGTGCCGGCCAGCAGCGCGCCCATGTCGAGCGAGTAGACGACGGACTTCGCGAGGATGTCCGGCACTTCGCCCTTCGTGATGCGCCAGGCCAGACCTTCGGCAATGGCCGTCTTGCCGACACCGGCCTCGCCCACCAGCAGCGGGTTGTTCTTGCGGCGGCGGCACAGCACCTGCACCACGCGCTCGACTTCCTGCTCGCGGCCGATCAGCGGATCGATCTTGCCGGCCTTGGCCAACGCGTTCAGGTTCTGGGTGAACTGCTCCAACGGGCTTTCCTTGCCGTCGCCGCCTTCGCCTTCGGGGTTGCCCTCGCCTTGCTTGGCGGGCTCCGCCTGGTCCTTGCGGATGCCGTGGCTGATGAAGTTGACGACATCCAGCCGGGTCACGCCCTGTTGCTGCAGGTAGTACACCGCGTGCGAATCCTTCTCGCCGAAGATGGCCACCAGCACATTCGCGCCCGTGACTTCCTTCTTGCCGTTGGAGGTCGACTGCACGTGCATGATGGCGCGCTGGATCACGCGCTGAAAGCCGAGCGTCGGCTGCGTATCCACCTCGTCGGTGCCGGGCACGACGGGCGTGTTGTCAGCGATGAAGTTCTTCAGGTGCGTGCGGAGATCTTCGATGTTGGCGGCGCAGGCGCGCAGCACCTCCGCGGCCGTCGGATTGTCCAGCAGCGCAAGCAGCAGGTGCTCCACCGTAATGAATTCGTGGCGAGCCTGGCGGGCTTCGACAAACGCCATGTGCAGGCTGACTTCCAGTTCTTGCGCGATCATGCTTCCTCCATCACGCACTGCAGCGGATGACCCGCTTGCCGTGCATGGGTTGATACCAATTCCACTTTCGTCGCGGCGATATCCCGAGTGTAGATACCGCACACGCCCTTACCTTCCCGATGCACAGTCAGCATGATCTGTGTGGCAGTCTCCCGGTCTTTGCTGAAGTATTGCTGAAGAATCATCACGACGAATTCCATCGGGGTGTAGTCGTCGTTGAGCAGCAGCACCTTGTACATCGCGGGCGGTTTGAGCGCTTGCTCTTTCCGCTCCAGGACGGTGCCTGCATCGTGTTGTGGAGTGGTCGCTTGCCGGATTGCCATGGTCTTATTCTAACCACTCCTTTCGAGTTCGCAATTTGGGGAAATAACGCCGACTTCAAGGTCTACAAACGGTTTGGCCAGCGCCGCGTGCGTCCATCAGCCCTCGGGCGCGAAGGGTTTTACCGCCTGCACGCTGGCTGGAACAGGCGCAAGGTCCGGGCCTGAAACGCTGACCGTTTTCATTACTTTGGGACGATCCAGCCCATTTCGAGCAAATCCTCTTCAGAAACTGACCGTTTTTCGCCACAGACCCACCTATTGTGGCCTTGACAGTCTGTTGCATTCCTCGAACAATCGAATTCAACATGTGCGCCCTACTGCCCCGCAAACCGTTGGCAGCGAGCCGCATGAATGGTGAGCCCGGGAGGCCTCACACCAGTCGACAACAGATCGACAACCGCTTCAGGCTGTGGTGTTTGCCACAAGAAGACCGATCGCTTGCGGCGCGGTTCCACCCGCGCCATTCGTCGTGCCTCGCAGGCCGGCGGCCGGGCGATGACTGCGCGGTACCGCTCTGCACTGCCCCGACAGGCATACCCTCCCGGCTCTGACTTGTGTTTTAACGGAGGGGTTTTCATGGCACTCGGTACGGTCAAATGGTTTAACGACGCCAAGGGTTTCGGTTTCATCTCGCCTGACGAAGGCGGCGAAGAGCTGTTCGCGCATTTCTCGGCCATCCAAATGGCTGGCTTCAAGACGCTCAAGGAAAATCAGCGCGTCTCGTTCGAAGTGACGCAAGGCCCGAAGGGCAAGCAGGCTACCAACATCCAGGCTGCCTGATTGGCGTTGCGCGGCACCCCGCCTGACGGCGGCGGTGTTCAAATGCAAAAAACCCGGCGACATGCCGGGTTTTTTGTTGCCGGGGCGCAGGACAATGACGGGGATGCACCGCGCGCAACACGTCATTTCGGCGGATCGCGCAGTACGGTGTGGTAGCACCCGTGCCATTCAAGGAGCCCCCCGCATGAAACACCATCTGACCTGCACCGCCACCACGGCAACACTGCTCATTGCCGCGCTGCTTCCCGCTGCCGCCCACGCCCAGCTCGGAGAGCTCATCAAAGGCGCCACGCAGGGCACCAGCCAGGGCGGCACGGGTAGCCTCGGCAACATCGGCAGCCTGGGCGGTCTACCGTCGCTGGGGTCGTTGACATCGGGCAGCACCGGCAATGTGGCAGGTGTGCTGGAGTTCTGCATGCGGAACAACTACCTGGGCGGTGCCACCGACGTGGCCTCGGTCAAGGACAAGCTGCTCGGCAAGCTGAGCGGTGCGCCGGCAGCCAACCCGGGTTACACCGACGGCACAAAGGGCATCCTGACCGGCGCGGATGGCAACACATTCGACTTGAGCACCCTCAAGTCGCAAATCACCCGGCAGGCTTGCGACAAGATCTTGGCGCAGGGCAAATCGCTGCTTTAAGCCGCTGCGCAGGCGAGCGCGCACTACACTGCAATAATGATTCGCCGTTCGTCCGTCCCCTTCTTCGCTCCCGAGGAACCTCATGCTGGAAACCGCCGCGCTGGCTGCCGGACTCTCCTGGACCAGCGGATTCCGTCTCTACCTGGCCGTATTTGCTGCGGGCGTGCTGGGCCGCACGGGTTGGCTGCATTTGCCGCCCGGCCTGCAGATGCTGGAATCGTGGTGGGTCATCGGCCTGGCCGGCGTGCTGGCGGTAGCGGAATTCCTGGCCGACAAGATTCCCGGGTTCGATTCGGTGTGGGATGGCATCCAGACCTTCATCCGCGTGCCTGCGGGTGCGATCCTGGCTGCGGCTGCGTTCGGACAGCTCGATCCGCAATGGATGGTGGCCGCGGGGCTCATCGGCGGGACGCTGGCCGGCACTGCGCATGCCACCAAAGCCGGCACGCGCGCCCTGATCAACACGTCGCCGGAACCGTTCTCGAACTGGGTGGCGTCGTTCAGCGAAGACGTGGCGGCCAGCGGCGGTTTGTTGATGGCGTTCTTCCTGCCGATTGCGTTTCTGGTGGTGCTCGCGCTGCTGCTGTTGGTATCGGCGTGGCTGCTGCCCAAGCTGTGGCGCGGCGTGCGGCGGCTGCGCGATGTGCTGCGCGGGCGCTCGCCGGGGCCACAATCGCCGGGCACAACGCGGTTGCCGAACTAGGCGCCGCCTGCGCGCAGCGGCGAAGCCGCATCAGGCACGCGCGCCTTCCCCAGGCGGAACGTCCTGAGCAACTGGGCTGATTGAACGAAGCCCAGCGCATGCGCCTGCGGCGCCTTTGTTGCAGCAACGGCGCCGAGGCCCATTGGCTTGCCCGCCCTTCTGTGAGCGCATCCACCAAGCGTGCCAGCACAAGCGGACGGCGGGTTCCGGCTCCAAACAAAAAAACCCCGGCCAGCCGAAGCTGCCGGGGTTTTGTCACATCCATCGCGACCGGAGCCGCGAGCGACATGCTTACATATTCGATCATTCTGTGTAAATCGCCTGCAAACCCTTATGCACCAATGGGCACTTGTTGTCAGCCCTCAAAAAACCCTCCTATTTACACTCACTAGCGCGCGGCCGGCCTTCGTTTCGGCACTCAGCCGATACGCCGCCTACCCGAAGTAGAGCCAGCACATCGCAAGCGCCAACACTATCAGCACCAGCATCCATAGCCAGCCGGAACGCCTAGGCACATCCTGGTCGCGCAGGTTAGACACGCGCTGAGAGTACGACAGACCAGTGCCGGGAACACCTACAGTGCCGCGAGGGCCGCGTAGACCGCCAACATTCAGGGTCGCCCCCTTCCCGCCGACGGACAGCGATATGCCGGATTTGCTGATGTTCAGATGCACACCTGGGGCGATCTTGATGCGGCGTTGAAATCGGAATGGCATAGCATGCGGTCTCCCTTTTCTAGGCGATTCTACTTCCGAGTCCTGTACCGGCGCATGATCAGCGAGCGACGCCGGTATCAGAGTGTCGGTGACAAATAGATGGGGAACGGAGTGCGTTGGCTACGTATTAGGCACACCTAACACGCAATGCCGTAGAGTCCATAGCTACGCCATCTACCCGCGTCATGCCATGACACCACGTTCCGCCGGCACATTCTTCGCCAGGCTGATCCCGTCCATCATTTCTGACCTTCGTCGCATTGCTAGCCGCTCACGTGGCGAAACCACGGTCGAAGATCTCCAAACTGAGGCGTGGCTCGTAGCGGAAGAGTTAAGCCGAGACCGTGATCCTCCGCCAGATGCGGGCGACAGGGGCTTCCAGCAGCAAATACTCGGTCGACTCTACAACCGCTTTGTCAACTTTGCGGACAAGCACCTGCGTTTCGCGACGCGTATTGACGAACAACGAGAAGATGATGACGGTGGGATGCGCGAGAACTCGATCGCGGCCGCACTGGCAGCCCCCTCTGCCTACGACCCTTCCCAGGCTATCGAAAATCGAGAAGACGAGCGCAGACAAGAACGGCAGATCCTCGGGTATTTCGCTGAGGCAGTTGCATACCTTCGCATCTTCGCAGCGATGAAGAACGATCGATCCGCCGTCGCCGATCACCTGGCGATTGGGGCCAGCACCCTGCGCAGGAGAATCGAACATGCGGAGTGGGCGGTAAAGATCCAGCCGTCACTGTTCGATGGCATCACGGCTATACCAGACGACTTCATGCCCCCACGCGGTAACCGCCTCACACTGGTTACCACTCGCGCCGAAAGGCGGGTGCCGATCTCTCTGACGCAGTTTCGGCTATTCGCCCGAGCCTACGTGCCCATACGCCGGATTTGAGCGCACCTCAGCGGTAACCCCCGCTGGTAACTTGTTCAGATGGTGCCGCGCTAACGCGGTCGCGGGGTCGCCGGTACCCGCGTGGCCCAAAGCGCCGAAGGACCCGGGCGCGCGCGACCGCCCGACCAACCCCGTCAATTCGCCCGGGATTGCGCTTTCTTGGGCGGCCCGCTGTCCCGCCTTAGCGGCACAAATGCAACGCCCGCAGCTCATCCATTGGTTCCAAGATTGTGCATCACCAACGCGACGCACTTGCCTTGGGTGTAGAACTGTTCTACGCACCCTCGCTGCGCAGCAAGGACGGTAACGTAACTCACTTCTTACCGCCTGACTTGATTGGCGCCACCCGCAGATCTCCGTACCAGAGCACCATCCAGTTTTCGATCCACACGTCACCAAAGACGACAGGAACCGGCGTTCCCTGGTCGACGGTTGGCACGCTGACATCCTGCAACGTAGCCGCAGGCGGACTACTCGGTTTCGGCCTCATCGCGATGCTCAGGATGTAGGTCACCACCATGATGCCAAGTTGAATCCATCCATTCATTGGAATCTCCTCAATACTTAGACGGACAACTCAGACGCCCGTCGATTAGGGTCGGCATGTAAAGCTGACGCCCCACGAAACCGATCGCAGAAAGAAGCTCAACGCTTACTGGGCTTCGATGGCAGATCAGTGCTTCACATAACTACCGCGCTTGAGTTGCTTCTCAATCTTCGCCGATTGCTCTGCAAGCGCCAGAGCTTTGGCCACGTCTCCGCGTGCGGCGGAAAGAAATGCAAGCACCATGTTCGTTGGCTCATTCGCTTGGGCTTGCTGGTTGGCGAAGTCCTTCGCGACGGCTTCAGCGAGGCGACGATGTTCGCGAGTAGGCTTGGTAGGCATAAGGGTGTCCTCATGAAAGAGAAGTGGCCGCGTCACCCCCGCAAACCCATACAGAATGGGTGGCACCGGGTCAGCGGCCATCGCATCTGCAGCGGTGCCTGCACACGCGTTTCGGTACCAAGGAAAACTCAGGTCGCCGCGGCTCTGGCAGCCTCCAGCTCAGCCACGATCTCTTCACGCTGCTTGCGTAGCCTGATCAAATCTGCGTCGATCCTCGACAAGCGTTTGGCTCGATCGGCCGCACTGATACCGCTCCTAAGATCGCTTCCCCAAACCCGGCTCACAAGTTCTGGCAAGCGGTCCTCAATGAGCGGCCGCATGAAGAAAATCAACGCTGCAGGGTCCGCAGGCGGCTGCGATACATCCATGCCTCGATACTGACCGACGTACTCGCCATTACCTGCGCGGTGCCGCTTCGTGCCGAGCAAATGGCCGCCTTCCGCATCGTTGTCAATCCATTCGCCGTCGACCTTAGAAAGAGCATCGGGCGTCCAGTGCCAACTCAGGCTCTCGATAAAAGCCTTCTCGTGATTTTCAAGGCCTTTCTTCAGCCACGCGATAAATGACGCTGCATCTGGCGGAAGCTTCGCCACACGCTCACGCTCCCCTTCAAGGTCTGAGATTTCCTTGTCGAGCGCGCCGATCGAGTTTCGCGCGCCAGTCAGCGCCACTAGTAAGTCACGAATTGCCATTTGTCATCTCCGATTAACCCAACGCAAGGCCGGTGAAGTTGAAGGAAGATTGACATCGCGCGATGCGAGCCAGCGTGCCAGTTCGGCGCGATCGATGCGTACGCCCTCGATGACTTCGCGCGGCTTCTTCCATTGCACGCCGTCGACGTTCACAGAAATGAACCGGATGTCATCGATACTGTGCAGGTCACCAGCCATGAGCGCACTTCTCATTGCTGCCACCAGCGTCATGGCGCGGGCATAGTCATAATCCGCAAGCAACATAGCGACCTGCATGAGATCGACTGCATCACCTTGTGGTAACTCGACAGCCGGCATCAATTTTTTGAGTTCATCCATCGGATTCATCTCGCGTAGATCCTGATGCTAATAATGGGCGAGCGGACACCCCCGCAAAAGTGCGAGAGTGCAATTTGCCTCCCTTTTTGCACTAGCCCTTAGAACGTCTGTAGTACTGCGCTCGAATGGTCGCCGGCTCCCGATGGCGTAGACGTGCGACCTCTGCACATGCTGCATCGATTTTCCAGCCGGCAGCGCGCAGCGCTTCAACCTCGGCACGCACGGCATCACCAACCTTTGGTTTGCGTCGGACGGCTTCGCGTGCCGCGCGCATCGTGGACTGTTCGTAGGCGCGAAGCCGCGCGCCTACGTGGCGGTGCCCATCAGCACCCCAGTGAGCAAAAGCGACGGAACGCATCGCATCGATAGGAATGCCTGCGATCCATGCCACTAGGCGAACAAGGACCTCGCGTTCAATCTCATCGTGAATTTCTTGATTGTTCATTGCCCCTCCGACGGCTTCCATTGCAAACCCTGCGAAGTGCGAACCCTGCGAAGACGCTCGGAATTGCGCGCCTAGTCGACGATCGCGGTCGCCGGTACCCGCATAGCCCGAAACGCCGAAGGACCCAGGCCCGGCCGCCCCATCCCCCTCAACTCGCCCGGGATTGCTGCTTCTTTACTCGGATTGACCGCCTGGGGCTGTGAAGCCTGCACGTGTTCAACGCGTCCGGCGCATCCAACCATTCGTGATGCCGCCAGCGCAACGCTGCTCCCATCTCACATCGCACCGGTACGCCGCTGTCGTGGAGCGTCCTGTGCTGACAGGTCCCGCATTTGCGGATGGCGTCATGCTCGGCGACCGCTTTTCGGCCGATGATGGCGATACGCGCCACGGCCTCGATAGCGCCCAAACGCTCGCGGAAGTACGCCAGATCATCAGCCAGGCTGGAGACAGGCTGACGAGCAACCAAACCCTGTAAATGTGCCCGCTGGTCATCTGACCAACCCTCTATGTCGGCCACCTTGCTAATGGTTGCCCGCAGGTCAGAAACCAAACCCACTACGCGCTCTGACGACATCGGTGGGCACCACGGCATGAATGGCCCATCCGCCACCGGGTAGCCCGACGAATCGGCGGCGTTATTCGCGGCCCGTCGCAGATAGGCCACGATTTCTGCCTTGTGGGCGGCGAGTTCGGGCTTGAGCGCGGCAATTGAATCGGCAGGACCGCGCAACTTCACCCCATCGCCATTCAAAGACAGACGGACGCCCATGGCCTTCGCCTTGCTCAGGATCTGTGCAACGCTCATACCTCGTCCTCCGTGTCATCGTCGGCAGATTTCAGACGAACAACGCCACTCCCTCCGCTGTGGCGGTCTTCGCGTTCCTCTCCTGAAACGGCGGTCTTCGCCTGCCCGCAAACCCTTGCTTTTCTGGAAGACCGCCACGGTTCCCGAAGACCGCCACCGTTTAGCGAGTGGCGGGGTTCGTCATCTTCGTGGCGGACTTCGGCGGGAAGCACCCACACCCAGCCTTCTTGCATACCGGCTTTGCGCGCCTCGACCCCTAGTTCACGCTTTGCGCGTTCGATGGTGCGCCAGGAGTACCCAGCTCCAGCCGCGTCAGACTTAATGACCTTTACCGACGCTGGGCCATCCTCCAGCATCGAGCGCAGGAAGTCGGCAGCCTGATCGCGCTCTGTCCGTTCTTCCTGGTCTTCTTCGTGCTCGACATCCCCCAGGATCTCGCGTGCGGTGCCCTGTATCAGTTCACCCCACACAATGCGGCTGGCAGTGATGCCGGCGCCCGCCTCAACCAACTCGATCGAGTAGCTAACGCCGCCGTCATCAGGAGAGATATTCGATTTGGCTCGGGCGAGGATGCGGCGTTCAGCAGCTTCGTCCTTGCCTGCCACCAGCACCATCCGCGCGAGCGCAACAAACGCCTGAGAACCGATCACGCGCTCCGCCGGACTTGTGCCTCGTGTTCCCTTGGCAAAGTGCGAGATCCCCAGCACAGCACATCGGTGTGCAGCAGCCACGTTCACTAGATCCTGCAGGTTGCGACGCACGTCATTCACCCGGTGTGCGTCGCCAGATACAGCGCTGACGATGGGATCGACGATCAGTAGATTGGCGTCGTCCATTTCCGCTAGGCGTTCGGACAGAAGGTGCATGTCTCTGGCCGGGTCGAACGGCTGCAGCTCGCCGTTTTCGTTTGCCACAGCTTGTGCAAAGTGGATGCGCCGCAGATCAGCACCGGCAGCCATCAAGCGCGGGACCAGCGTGTCGGCCGGGTCATCCTCGCTTGACCAGATCAACACTCCTCCCGGTTTCTTCATCCGCGAGCCATCCGGCCATGTTCCCCCTGTGGTGACAATGGCTGCCATTGCGAGCGCAAGCGTGGTTTTTCCGGTGCCGGGCGAGCCGGCCAAAAGCGAAATCTTCCCTGCGGGCAACCAGTCTGGCCACAACCAGGTGATGGCTTCCGGCACAACTTCCGCAGCGCACGTCAGCAATAGGCGAAGGCTGGCCGGTTGCTCCCGCTTTGCCTGGACTGCCTCGAAGGTGGCTTGCGCCTCAGCCGTCGCTGGGACCAAGTTCTCAATGAGCCCCATGCATAGTCCCCTTCTTCAGAATGACGATCGCGGGATGCCGCTCGCCTGTCAGCAGCAGCAAGCGCAGGGGATTCGCCTGCAAGATGCCGGCGATCAAACCCCGTACCAGGCCGCAACTCGTGTCGTCGTCGATCAACAGTTCGCAATCGAGACCATGGAATGCCGACAGGTCGTCGTTCGGGCTCGGTTTGTATCCGGGCGTGACTGAAACTGCCGGCACCCATTTCGCGATGCGGCCGCCGGCCTGGATAACGATCCAGCCATGACGCGGTGTCAGCCTCGAAGCGCGTGCGCGATGAAGTGGCAGTAGCCAGTTAGGGCAGCGCGAGGCATGAGCGCCCCCGCCCGGCTGCCCGTGCAGTCGGTTGAGACTCAGATTCATAGCTACTAGGCTCCCAGTAGGTACCAGGCAGTCGCGCGGAGACGGCGCTGCGAGATCAGAGCGTGGTGATGCGGGACAAACCCGCTCGGTGGGGTCATTGCTCCACCTCGGTGGCTAGATCGATCAGCAGCTTGGTTTCAAGCGCCAAGTCTTCAGCTAGCCCCATGACGGAGTCCAATTCGTCGGTTTCCAGGCTTTCCCAAGGACCGCCATCGTTGGACCGGAGTAGGCGCAGCAATGCATGCAACTGATCGATCTTGGTCGAAGCCATCACCCTTGGTGGACACCCCGGGAGGCGATCCGCGACGAAGGTGTCATCGCCCTCAACACAAGCCGCAATGTTGTAGCGAGACGTGGAGGAAGCCGCAGTATTGGAGGCGAGCTTAGGCATGGCGCGCCTCCGCGGCGACGAACACCACACCAACGATGGCGTCAGCAATGCCCTGCTCGAAGGCTTCGTTGAACGCGCGGCGACGCTCTACCAACTCGGTGAAGCCCATGCCGCAAGCGTGCGCAGCAAAGCGAGAGTCGCGCCACGTTGCGGCGGACATCACCGGGTTTTCTAACCAGAGCACGGCGGCGTTGCGGCCAGCGGCGATTGAGAGGGGGAATTGCTTTTGCTCAGGACGAGCGAGGGATTGGCGCATGATGCAGCCTCCACGGACTGGGTGAGGAACCCGGCCCCCGACGCCAATCGGGGTGGCCGGGCACATGGTGAGGTTGGCGTACCGGCGTCCGTGGGAACCGGCGTGCGCAAGCGCACCCCCACCAAGGCCCAGCCATAGGAGGCACTTGATGCGCGGACATGAAAAAACCGCCAAGCGGCGGTTGTCCGCCACGGAAACTTTCGAGACGCCAATCTCGGCCCCTGCTGTGTCAGGGATGCTCGCAGTATAGCGCGATTGCAGGCGTTTACAAGCGGTGTCAATCCGTTGCGGGACGTAACGATGAATCATTTCGCCTCCACCGCTTCGCCGGCCAGCACGGCGCGCAGCTCGCCCACATTCCAGCGCGCAGACGAACCAAACTTGCGGGGCTTTGGCAGCAGACCAGCTTTAGAACGCCGCCAGACGGTGGTGCGAGTGCAAGAGAGAAGCGCCGCTACGGTCTTGCAGTCCACGTTGGCGCTGTTTGGCAGGTCGTCAAACCTAGCCAAGGGTGTAACAGACATCGGCATCGCGTATCGCTCCAAGAAGTGAGCGCGATACCGAATGCCCCCCGCCGTATCGCGCCGTACCTAGGTGTTACGGGTCGATACGAATTTAATAGCGCTGCAGACTATAGAGCGAGTAACGAAAACCTTGAAATTTCAATCCGGAAGCAATCAAAGGGAATCCGTCTCCGGAATCTCCTACTCTGTTTTCGAGTCCGGAATGGATTTCCCAGTTTCCGGTTCCGCTTCTTCTAGCATCTGGGAATAAAGTGCCTCAATCGAAGAAGGCGCGGCCGCCGCCCGCGCTAGAGGTCCAACTGTTTTCCGAACGCGATCAGCAAGACCGACGTTGTATTCATCGGGGAAGAGAGCAACGCCCAGCGCTTGCTGGCTGATGCGCACTCCATGAATCTCGGCCCATGTCGCCAGATCAAGGTACGCAAGGATGCGGTATTGGTGCCATTCATCAAAATCGGACTGAGTGAAGCGCTTCTGCAAATTCGGGATACCCATGGCAGCGCGCGTCTCGCGCAGCAACCTACGGAAATCGTCTACTAGCTTTTCTTCCGAAGCGTACAGATCCACCGTTACGTGCACCTCGCCCGAAGTATCGATCTCACACTCATCGAGCATTTTCCACGCAGGCACATCTAAGACTTTCATCGCCCTTTCCTCATCAGCGTCATTGCCGGGCGACTCTACTGCCGCTTCCCAAGTGTTTATGGCGTCCAGGTAACGATCGCCTCTCTCTGGATACAAACACGATTTCCCAGAAAGAAATTCCAATGCGGACATGGCCCGCACCTGAGCGCGAAACACGTTCTTGCTAAAACCACCCCCTTCCTTGATCTCGATGTTCTTATTGATGGGTGTACGCAAGAAATAGTCGATCGAGCGGCGCAACTCGTCCCGGTAATAGTCGGAATGGTCACGCATCATTGATAGCCTCAGGGCACGATGTAGCAGGTTCGTGTACCACTCGGCACCGCCAAATTCCTTGCAAGCGTCATACTTGCGCACATCGAATTCCTTTGGCACCTCGACCAACTTTTTAGTCTTCTTGCTTTCCATGGTTTTCCTGTATCCATACCCAAGAGGAAGGAGGCTGCACCAGCCGGGTAGGACCTCCGATGTTCGATCCGTCAATCTAGGCACAGCCCGTAGCTATCAAACGTTGCCGACCCTGCCCTTGATGTTCACCACGTTGCTGGCTGCTGAGATGGCAGCCAGCCGGTCGATCTCGTCGGCTAGGTATTGCAGCGCCTTGCGCCGCTCGGCTTCCAGCTCGTGGTGGTGGTAACTGGCCGCCGTCTGGCTGCCCTCGGTGTGGGCCAGCAGCAGCTCCACTACATCGCGGCTGAAGCCGTGCTCACGCAGAAGCGTTGCGGCAGTGCCCCGTGTGCCGTGCGGTGAGAAATCAGGCACACCAAAGTCCAGGCGCTTGAACAGGTGGTTTAGCGTTGCATCGGCCAGAGGCACGGTCGGGATGGATGGCGACGGAAAGACGTACTCATAGCCGCCGCTTACCGCGCGCTGTATTTCCAGAACCTCCAGCGCTTGGCGCGACAGGTAGACCCGGTGCGGCCGGCGCGACTTCATCCGCTCGGCGGGGATGTCCCACTGTGCTTTGTCGAAATCGAATTCCGCCCATTTGGCACGCAGCACCTCGCTTTTCCGGCACATGCTGTACATCAACAGGTGGACGGCTGCGATCGTGGAGGGATGCGCCCGTTGCTTGCCAAGCGCCCGCCAGAATGTGGCTAGCTCCGGTTCGCTAAGGTGCCGGTGATGCTGCGCCTTCGGGACCGTGACGACACCGCGTAAAGGTCGCGCCGGGTTGGACTCCACCAGCAGCTTTTGGATGGCGTAGTCATAGCACTGCTGGATGATGCCGCGCACGCCCTCCGCCGTATTCGGTGTTGGCCGCAAACCCTCGACAATTGCCAGAACGTGGGCGGGCTTCACATCCACCAGTGCCTTGCGCCCGATGGCCGGCCAAACGAACCTATCTAGGCGCGACCGAATCTGCTTCCGGTAGCCCTCCGTCTTGCCAGCCAGACGCTCATCAATCCACTTGAGGGAAAACGCCTTGAACAGGCGGTCGTCGGCGTCCAGCGCATCCCGTGCCACGCGCTCGGCCTTTTCTTCACGCCTGTACGCCGCAGGGTCTTCACCACGCTCGACCATCGCCCGGTATTCGACGTGCCGGTCGCGGGCATCGGCCACGCTGATTTCGGGATAACGCCCGATGGTGACTTCGCGGCGCTTGCCGCCCAGCCGGTATTGGTAGGCCCAGGTCTTAGCGCCGCCCGGCGCGACCAGTACGAACAATCCGCCGCCGTCGACCAGCTTGTACCGGCCATCCTTCGGCTTGGCGTTGTTGATCCGGGTCGGGGTCAGTACGTAGTTGAAGTGACGCATGGAATCACCCTCCAAATGGAGTGTCTGGAGTGTTTTTCGGGGATAGTTACCCTCCGAATTACACTCACTAATGGAGTGTTTCCATGATACCGCGTGACACCGCATGAAACAAAAAACCCCGGCAGACCTTTGATCCACCGGGGTTTCGTGCAACAGCCAGATACTGACTGAAACTCGCTTACATATTGTCGATCATCACCTGACCGAAGCCCGAGCACGACACTTGCGTCGCGCCTTCCAGCAGGCGGGCGAAGTCGTACGTGACCTTCTTCGACAGGATCGACTTCTCGATCGACGAGATGATCAGGTCAGCGGCTTCCGTCCAGCCCATGTGGCGCAGCATCATTTCGGCCGACAGGATTTCCGAACCCGGGTTCACGTAGTCCTTGCCAGCGTACTTCGGCGCGGTGCCGTGGGTGGCTTCGAACATCGCCACCGAATCCGACAGGTTGGCACCCGGGGCGATACCGATACCGCCGACTTGTGCAGCCAGGGCGTCGGAGATGTAGTCGCCGTTCAGGTTCAGCGTGGCCACAACCGAGTACTCGGCCGGACGCAGCAGGATCTGCTGCAGGAAGGCGTCGGCAATCGCGTCCTTGACGATGATTTCCTTGCCCGTCTTCGGGTTCTTGAACTTGCACCACGGGCCGCCGTCGATCAGCTCGGCGCCGAATTCCTTCTGTGCCAGCGCGTACGCCCAGTCACGGAAGCCACCTTCCGTGAACTTCATGATGTTGCCCTTGTGCACGATCGTGACCGACGGCTTGTCGTTGTCGATCGCGTACTGGATGGCCTTGCGCACCAGACGCTCGGTGCCTTCGCGCGAAACCGGCTTCACGCCGATGCCCGACGTTTCCGGGAAGCGAATCTTCTTCACGCCGAATTCGTCTTGCAGGATCTTGATCAGCTTCTTGGCCTTGTCGCTCTGGGCTTCGAATTCGATACCGGCGTAGATGTCTTCCGAGTTCTCGCGGAAGATGACCATGTCGGTCTTCTCCGGCTCTTTGACCGGCGAAGGCACGCCCTTGAAGTAGCGCACCGGGCGCAGGCAGACGTACAGGTCCAGCTCCTGGCGCAGCGCCACGTTCAGCGAACGGATGCCGCCGCCCACCGGCGTCGTCAGCGGGCCCTTGATGGACACCACGTAGTCCTTCAGGACTTGCAGGGTTTCTTCCGGCAGCCACACGTCCGGGCCGTACACCTTGGTCGACTTCTCGCCAGCGTAGATTTCCATCCAGGAAATCTTGCGCTCGCCCTTGTAAGCCTTCTCAACCGCCGCGTCCACCACCTTGATCATCACCGGAGTGATGTCGAAGCCGGTGCCGTCACCTTCGATGTACGGAATGATCGGGTTGTTCGGAACGTTGAGGGAGAAGTCTTGGTTGACGGTGATCTTCTCGCCGGCCGGGACCTTGATGTGTTGATACATGGACGACTCCAGTGCAGACCGCAGGTAGCGGGTGGACGGTGGGGGTTGACAGCACAGCGCGCCGCTCTCGGGTTGGCCGGCGTGGCGCGCTGCAATGAACTGGCGATTCTAACGGCCTACGATGACGCGCTCACGATGCACCGCACAAATCTCGCATCCCGCGCAAGCCGTAACTCTTATATAAGACACAAGAGTGAATTCCGCATTATGCCGGAAAATTTCACCATCCGCCATACTGCCGCACGCGCCGGGGCGGCTGTCAACTGCCTGACAGGCTGGCCTCAGAAGCCCTGACGATGAGCGGGCGGATGGCGCCCCACGCGGGATCCGCATCCAGCCGGGCGCTCCAGGCATCCACCAGGCGGGCCAAGGCGGCACGCAGGTCGCAGGCGTTGCCGGCATCGACCAAGCGGACCAGGCCCACGCCGTCCAGGCCCGGATTGCGCCTGACCAGCCACGCAAGCGTCTGGATGTGTTCGATGAAGCGATCGTCAGTCCGGTGCAAATGGCTGAAACAGGCCAGCCCCACGTGGCGGTCCAGCGGCGCGCCGGAGATCGTCTGCGACACCAGCATGAAATCGTCGAGGCTGGAAGCGTCATGCGAAGGCGGACGAAAACCCGGCGCGGCGCCCAGCACAAGCAAGGCGCCGCAGCCCAGAACAAAATCGCGCCGCCGGAAATGGGCAGGCTTGCTGGGCTGGGCGGGCTTGGTGGGGCGGGGAGATGACGACGGCAGAGACACGGCGAGCCTTGAACAAAATCGGCTCGCATTTTCAAGGCGCAGGCGCCGGCATCCAATCAGATGGGTCCGAAACGCAGTCACGGCGCATCGTCGGGCGGGCACCTTTCTTGCGCAGCGCAACATGCGCCACATGGCGGATCCGGCGGCGCAGCGGCTTTCGCCGGAGGCCACAAAAAATTCGACGGAACATGTCAACGCGCCTGTAACGCCCTGCGTTATTGCAGATGACTCATTTAGCGGGTCGTTGGTTAACTCACTGATCTATAAAAGGATTCACCATGAAGAAGCTGATCGCTGCCCTGATCGCCGGCCTGTTCGCCACCGGTGTGTTCGCCCAAGCCTCCGCTCCGGCTGCTGACGCAGCTGCTGCTCCGGCTGCTGAAAAGGCTGCCCCGAAGGCCAAGAAGGCCAAGAAGCACCACCACAAGAAGGCTGCCAAGAAGGCTGCTGACGCTTCGGCTCCGGCTGCTGACGCCGCCAAGCAATAAGCTTGTGTTTCTGCCGGGCCGGCGTGGCTCGGCCGATACAGAAAAAGCAGGTGCTTATGCATCTGCTTTTTTTTCGCCCTCACGTGCTGAACGGAAACCCGGACGCGCATGCAGGGCTGTCAAAATAGCGCCATCAAGCTTGAGTACCTTGCCCATTCCTCACAACAAGAAACAGGGATGGCGCAATGGAATTCCGATCGATGTTCGCTCCGGTGCGACGAAAACGCACCGTGTTCACGATGCTCTCTCTTGCCGCGCTGGCCGCTGCCGCTGTGATTGCAGGCTGCGGTGGCTCGTCGTCCGATTCGACGCCGGTGTCGACGGCCACGCCGTCGGATGCGGCCACGGCTGACGCCAACATCCAGGCCGCGTGGGTGGAGATCGGCGACAGCAACCAGGCTGTCGTGCGCGCCGTCACGAGTTATACGAACAGCGCCTCGCCCGTCGACAGCTCGGTCTGCCCGCTGCTGACGGTGGACGGCACCTCCACGCGCATGACGCTGCGTGTGGCGGCCGGCACGCCGGCGCAGCGCACCACGGCCAGCGCCGCCAGCGATTCGAAAGCCTCGTCGTTCCCCGTGAATGCCTGCGAAGCCACCGTGCCCTCCACGGCCAAGGCCGCGTCGATCGGCTCGCGCGTGCTGCCGCTGCCCAAGGCCAACCCGCAGCGCGTGGTGATCCTGGCGGACACCGGCTGCCGCATGAAGAAGTCGAGCAACACGTTCCAGTCGTGTAACGACCCGCTGTCGTGGCCGTTTGCGAGCGCTGCCGCCACGGCCGCCAAGATGAACCCGGACCTGGTCCTTCACGTGGGCGACTACCACTACCGCGAAAACGCCTGCCCGCCTGACGTGGCCGGCTGCCAGGGCAGCCCCTGGGGCTACGGCTGGGATACGTGGCAGGCCGACCTGTTCCAGCCCGCCGCCCCGCTGATGGCTGCGGCTCCGTGGGTGCTGGTGCGCGGCAACCACGAGGAATGCGCGCGCGCCGGCCAGGGCTGGTACCGCTTCCTGGATCCGCGTCCGTATTCGGCCGACCGCTCGTGCGACAACCCGGCCAACGACACGGCAGCCAACGCGTCGGACCCGTACGCCGTCGCCATCGGCAGCGATACGCAGGTCATCGTGTTCGATTCGGCCAAGGCCGGCACGACGGCGTTGGCGACGACCGACCCGTGGTTCCAGACCTACCAGAAGCAGTTCAGCACGGTGGGCACGCTGGCCGCCAAGCCGGGCGTGATGTCGATTTTCACGAACCACCATCCGATCCTGGGTTTCGTGCCCATCGCGGGCAGCACGCCGCTGGGCGGCAATGCGGCGCTGCTGTCGGTCATGAACAGCCTGAACGCCACGGCGTATTACCCGCCGGGCGTGCAGGTCGCGCTGCACGGCCACGTGCATGACTTCCAGGCCATCAACTTCACGAGCAACCATCCGGCGACCATCGTTGCAGGCAACGCCGGAGACTCGCTCGACGTGGCCCTGCCCGATCCGTTCCCGGCGATCAGCCCGGCTTCGGGCGTAACGGTGGGCAGCATCTCGCACAACAACTCGTTCGGCTTCATGGTGATGGACCGCCAGCCCGCGCCCGCCAAGGGCTGGCTGTTCAAGGCCTACACCGTGGCCGGCAAGCTGCTGACGACGTGCACGCAGAACGGCACGAGCCTGGTGTGCGACAAGACCGGCTTCGTCGCACCTTGAAGCGCCTGAGCATTGCGCTGTGGGTCGCCGCTTCGCTCATCCCGGGCGTGGCGGCGGCTGAATCGATCGGCATGACGCCCAAGCTGGACGCCGTGCCGCCGCCTGCCGAGTCGACCGCGTTCAAGCCAGACCCGAACCTCGTCGCGCTCGGCAAGCGGGTGTTTTTCGACCCGCGCCTGTCGGAGCCGCAAGGCACGTCGTGCGCGGCGTGCCATGACCCTGGCCGCGCGTTCGCGCCCACGCTGAAGGGCGAGGCGCTGCGCATCGGCGTGCCGGCGGGCAGCCGCCCCGGGCATGTGGCGGCACGCAACGCGCCGTCGCTGCTGTATCTGCGTTACATCCCGCATCGCTATTTCTTTCAGGACGACGACGCGAGCTTCCCGTCGCCGTTTGGCGGCTTCTTTGCCGATGGCCGCGCCGACTCCATCCCCGAGCAGATCCGCGGCCCGCTGTTCAATCCCGACGAGATGGGCAACCGTTCGGCGCGCGAGCTCCAACGCAAGGTGGCCGGCACGGACCTCGGCCAGGCGTTGACGAAACAGTTCGGCGCCGATGCAGTGCGTGAGCCCGAACGCCTCGTCGGCGCGTTGGGCAAGGCGCTGGAGGCGTATTTCCAGAGCGACGAATTGGCGCCGTTCACCTCACGCTTTGACGATTTCCTGCGCAAGCGCACGCCCCTTTCGCCCGCAGAGATGCGCGGCCTCGCCCTGTTCCGCAATCCGGACAAAGGTAACTGCGCGTCTTGTCACCTGATGGTGGAATCGTCGTCACGCCCCGAGCGCTCGCTGTTCACGGATTTCGGCTACGACGCCATCGCCGTGCCGCGCAACCCGCTGCTGCCCGCCAACAAGGACGCACGCCACTCCGACGTCGGCCTGTGCCAGACCGCCCGCACGCTCAAATGGCCGGAGCCCGACCAGTGGTGCGGCTACTTCCGCACGGCGGGCCTGCGCAACGTGGCGGTGCGCCAGACGTTCATGCACAACGGCGTGTTCCGCACCCTGCGCGACACGGTGGCCTTCTATGCCACACGCTCCACCGACCCCGCGCAGTGGTACCCCGGCGGCAAGCGTTTCAACGACGTGCCCGCCAAATATCAGGGCAATATCAACGTGAATGCCGTGCCGATGAACCGCCGCCCCGGCACCACGCCCGCGCTGACGGAAGACGAGATCGACGACATCGTTGCGTTCCTGCGCACGCTCACCGATGCGCGTTACGTGGCGCTGATGCCCGCTCCGGCGGCGGACAAGGCGCGCGCTGCGCATGCGCCCAAGGCGGCCGCGCAGACGATCGCCGTCGGCCGGCAAACCACCAATACGCGGTAACAACTTCGTCGCCCTGGCCAGCGGCTGTCTGATTGACGGCAGCTGGCCGAGTGCCGATCATGGAGCGTTTCGTTTCCGACCCGTTCGCGCCATGACCACCCTGTCCCGCCTCTTTGCCGCTCTGTCGCTGGCCGTTGCCGCCACCGGAGCGCTCGCCCAGACACCCACCGCGCCCAATACCGGCCTGCCCGTGGTCGACCTGACCATCGGCATGTACAAGGTCAAGGCCGAGGTGGCGGCCACCCCGCAAACGCGCGAGACCGGTCTGATGTTTCGCAAGACCATGCCCGATACCGCGGGCATGCTGTTCGTGTTCGATGAATCCGCCGGCCACTGCTTCTGGATGAAGAACACCGACCTGCCGCTGTCCATTGCCTTCATCACCGACGACGGCACCATCTCCGACATTGCCGAGATGAAACCGCAGACCGAAGACAACCACTGCCCCACCAAGGCCGGCAGCTATGCGCTGGAAATGAACAAGGGCTGGTTTGCTCGAAAGGGCGTCAAGCCCGGCATGAAGGTGGGCGGGCTGCCGCGCTAAGGCCCACGCACATACAACAACAGAGAGGAGACCGCCGCATGCACGCTTTCGACAACAACCGTCGCCGCTGGATGCGGCAGGCCGGCGCGCTGGCCGTGGGTGCCGGCGCAGCGTCGGCAGGTTTGCCGCTGGGTGCCTTGGCCGCCGATGCGCCCAAGAAGGGCACGCGGTTGATCCTGCTCGGCACGGCAGGCGGGCCGACGCCCAAGAAGAACCGCTCGGCGCCGGCACAGGTGATCGTCATCAACGGCGTGTCGTACGTGGTCGACTGCGGCAACGGTGTCGCACGCCAATATGTGACGGCGGGCCTCAAGCTCAAGGACATCCGCCACGTCTTCCTCACGCATCAGCACTCCGACCACAACGCCGACTACGGCACGCTGATGCTGCTGGCGTGGGCCACCGACCTGACCGGCCCCGTCGACGCCTGGGGCCCGCCCCCGCTGGCCGCGATGACGACCAAGTTCCTCGAGCTGTACGACTACGACATCCGCACCCGCATTGCCGACGAAGGCCGCCCGCCGCTGGCGCCGATGCTCCATCCGCACGAGCTGACCGAAGGCGGATTTGTCATGCAGGATGCCAACGTGAAGGTGACGAGCGCGCTGGTCAAGCATCCGCCGGTGTCGCCGGCATTTGCATTTCGCTTCGATTCGGCAGACCGCTCGATCGCCATTTCCGGCGATACGGCACCGAGCGAAAACCTCGTGCGCCTGGCATACGGCGCCGATGTGCTCGTTCATGAGGTGATGCACCTGCCGTCGCTCGACAAGCTGCTGTCCACCGAGCCGAACGCCAAGACGCTGCGCGAGCATCTGCTGGCGAGCCACACCTCCACCGAAGAGGTCGGCCGCATTGCCACCGAGGCCAAGGTGAAGACGCTGGTGCTGTCGCACTTCGTGCCCGGCGGCTATCCGTATCTGGAAGATTCAGTCTGGCTCGATGCCGTGCGCCCGCATTTCAAGGGCGAGATCATCGTCGGGCACGATCTGCAGGAGATCTAAGGCCGGCCGCTGGTGGCTTCGCTGCAGTCGCGGTAGAGCTGATTGCGGCTGCCGGGCAGGGTCTCGTCGGCAAGGAAGCCGGTGGCGCCCTTCGTCCACCAGACATACTGCCCCGACGCATAGCGCGCGCCCGAAGCGGCCATCACATTGGCAAACACCAGCGTCTTGCCGTTGAGTGTCATGGCGGCCAGCGGTGTGTCGCCCACCGTCATGTATTTCACGAGGAGCGTCTTGCCGCCCTCGCACGTGTAGCGCACGTCGTGCGGGTCTTTGATCGGCAACGCGGAATACGCGCGCGCCTGATCGATCGCCTTGTTGAGCCCCGCCTTGGCGAAGTCGAGCGCGGTGTTCAGATCGTCGGACGACATGCCGGGCACCGGCGATTGCTGGGCGGTGGCGACGCCGCTGAAGACGCCGGCGCCCAGCGCCAGCCCGAACATCACTGCAGTTGCGAAACGACGCATGGATCCGTCTCCTGAAAATGGTCAGCGCAAGTCGGTTAGTCCGCCGCGTCGCTGTCAGGTTCGGTGGGCTTGAGCACGAATGCGGTCGGTTCGACGCGCTGCGGAAGTTCGTCGGACAGCGCACGCGCGGCCTCCGCAAAGCACTGCACCAGGCTGTCGGCCAACGATGACGGCGCATGATGCTCGGCACGCATGGCACGCACATCGAATGTCTGCGCCGGCTCCAGCGCGAACAGCGCGATGCGCTCCATGCTGCCGGTGGCGGCCGTGAACTGATCGAGCATCGTCACGCCGAGCGATTCCTCCACCAGCGAACGCGCCAGCGAATATGTCTGCACTTCCAGCGTCGACTGCGGCGCCAGCCCGCCGCGCGCCAGCGTCTGCCCGACCAGCGAGCCGAGCGAGATCTGATCTTCCAGCCCGATGAACGGCTTCTCGGCAACGAGCTTGTGCAGCGCGCGGCCGTCGGTCTTGCCGCCCACCCAGGCGCGCGGCGCGGCCAGCAGGATGCGGCCCTGCGCGACCGGCGTGGTGCTGATGGCCGGATGCACGGGCGGCGCAAAGGCAAAGCCGACGTCGATGTCTTGCGAGAGCAACCCCTGCACGATCTCGGCCGTGTGATGCGTGAACACGCGCACCAGCGTATCGGGATGGCGCTGCGAGAAACGCCGCACGGCCGGTGCGAGGATGCTTGGGGCCAGGCTGGGCGTTGCCGCCACGCGCAAGCGCCCGGCGCCCTTGTGGCGCAGATTGGCCGACACGCGCCGCACGCGCTCGACTTCCTGGTACAGCCGCTCGACTTCGCTGAACAGTTCGAACGCCTCGGCGGTAGGCTGCAGGCGGCCCTTGGTGCGGTCGAACAGGCGGAAACCGAGTTGCAGCTCGGTGTGTTGCAGCACACGCGTCACCACGGGTTGCGACACGTTCAGCATGCGCGCCGCCTCGCTGACCGTCCCGACCAGCATCACGGCGCGGAAGACTTCAATCTGGCGCAGACGCATGGCCGCCGGTCCTCACAATCCGAATAGGGAAGCGCCGATTGTGACATCCAGCGCCGGTCTTCGGCTAGGCGGGTGCCGGTGTGGCGGAAGCGCCCTCCGCTTCCAGCGCATCCAGAAACACGCGCACCTTGCGCGGCACCAGCTTGCGAGCCGGCATCAGCGCGTAGACGCGCAGCGCGGTCAGCTCGAAATCGGGCAGCACGCGCACGAGCCTGCCGGCCGCGACTTCCGTATCGCCCACGGAGCGCGCCATGCGTGCCACGCCCAGGCCGCGCACGGCGGCGCGGGCGCGCATTTCGGCGTTCAGGGTCTGCAGGCGCGGCTGGATCGGGACTTCGATCGGCTCGGCGGTCGGCTCGCCGACGGGGCGGAAGGCCCAACTCGCGTCGTCGGGGCCCGAAAGGCAGGGCCAGCCGGCGAGGTCTGCTGGCGTCTTGAGCGGCGGGCGTTCCGCCAGCAAGGTCGGCGACGCATACAAACCGCGCGGGATCAGCACCACGCGGCGCGCCACCAGTGAGGAATCCGGCAGCACCTGATCGACCATCACGAAGACGATGTCATAACCGCTGGCGAGCAGGTCGGGCTGTTCCCACGAGATGTGCACCTGAATTTGCAGATGCGGATAGTTCTCGAGCGTGCGGCACACCGGTTCGGTCAGGTGCTGGGCGCCCACTTCGTACGGCGCGGCGATGCGCAGCGTACCGGCCACGGTCTCGCTGGCGGCGGTGGTGTCGGCGTGCACTTCGCGCAGGCGCTCGAACAGTGGCGCGATGTCGTCATAGAAGTGCGAGCCCGCTTCGGTCAACCGCAACTGGCGCGTGGTGCGTGTCATGAGCCGCACGCCCAGCGCGGCTTCGAGCCGCGATACGGCGGCACTGGCGGTCGATTTGGGGATGCCCAGCGCCTCGGCGGCGGCGGTGAAGCTGCCGGCCTCCACCACGCGGCAGAAGGTTTCCCAGTCGTTCCACTCCATTGTTCGCATGACTGGACAGTGTTCCTAGAGTTGGCCGTTTATCCGGCTGGCGGGCAAGTTTATGCTCGGGCACATGTCGCTGCAAATCCTCAAACCCGCGTCGCTGCGGGCATTTCCCCACTTTTCTTCGGCGCGCGTCCATGCTTTTGGGCTGGCGATGGGGCTCTCAACGGGTCTCGATTTCGTCTCGTCGCAGATGTTCGCCGTGGCGGGCCAGCACATCCAGGGCGGTGTGCATGCGAGCCCCGATGCCTACCTGTACGCTGTCACAGCGTATGCCGTGGCGGCCGTCGTCGCCAACCTCGCCATCGGCCGCATTGCGGCGCACGTGGGCTACCGGATGTATTCGCTGGTGGGCATCGTGCTGTTCGCCATCGGCTGCGTGGTGTGCGCGCAATCCAACAACATCGGCGAACTCGTCATCGGACGGACCATCCAGGGCCTGGGCGCGGGCGGGCTGTTCTCGGCGTCGCGCATCCTCGTGCAGCTCACGGCGGAGCCGGACGAACGCATTCCGCCAATGCTGATGTTCAGCGTCGGCCTGTTCGGGCTGACCACGATTGCACCGTGGATCTGCGCTGAAGTGCTCGAATACAGCGAGTGGCGCGTGATCTTCTGGATCGAACTGGCGCTGGCCGGCGTGGCCTGGATGGCGGTGTTCTTCCTGCCGCCCGAGCATCATCAGCCGCGCACACGCGCCGCACGCCGCCCCGATGAAGCCCCGCCGCAACAAAGCCAATGGGATTGGATTGGCGTGGGCGCCATGGCCATCGGCGCGCTGTCGTTCCTAGTGGGCCTGTCGGAGCTGCGCTACAGCCGGCTGACGGCCTCGCCGGCGATTCCGCTGTTGCTGCTGGGCGGTACGGCTTCCCTCTTGCTGGCCATCCACCGCCTGCGCACGCACCCCGACCCTTGGCTCGATCTCTCTCGCCTGAACGGCCGCCGCTATCTGTGGGGCATCGGCTTTTACGGCGTCTATTACCTGATGAGCGGTTACTGGTCGTACCTGTTTCCGGCGGTGTCACAAGGCGGCCTGGGTTTTACATTCCGCACGACCACGCTGTTCCTGATGATCAGCGGGGCGGTATCGACCGTGGTGGCCGTGGTCATGACGGTCTGGCTGCCGTTCTTCTTCCGCAAGCGCCGCTTTATCGCCATGGGCTTTGCCGTGTATGCAGCCGCGGCCTTGGTGCTGGGAACGAGCTTGATGCCGGGCGCGCCGGACTACGCGTTCTTCCCCGTGTCGATGCTGGAAGGCATCACGCCGGGCGCGGTGATGATCCAGGTGGCGATGATGACGTACCTCGATCTGGACCGGGAAGATTTTGCGCACGGCTACCAGATGAAGAACATCGCGCGGCAGTTTGCGACGGCGGTGGGCACAGGGCTGGCCGCCGTGTCGCTGCAGACGCAGCAGGCGGAATCGCGCTCGCTGATCGTGGCGCATGTCACGCGGTTCACCTCTGACCTGCAGACCATGAACCCGATGACGCCGGAGCGCCTGGCGAGCCTGTCCGCGGAAATCGATCGCCAAGCCACGCTGCTGGCCGGCACGCAACTCTTCAGCTGGTTTGCCGTGGCGTGCGGCCTGTTTGCCGTGCTGGTGCTGGTGCAGCGGTCGTTGCGCTGAAGCGGCGCGTTACGACTTCTGTACCGCGTATCTGCCCGGCCCCGCAGCCGCCAGCAGCAACAGCCCGCCCATGATGCTCAGGTTCTTGTAGAACTGGATCTTGTTGGCGGCCTCCATGGCGCCTTCCATATCCCAGTAGGAATGGGCGATGAACGACGTGCCGAGCACGAACAGCGCCATCAGCAGCGCCAGCGGCCGCGTCCACAGGCCGATCAGCAAGGCGATGCCCACACCAAACTCCATGACAACGGCCACCGCCGCGGCCACCATCGGCAGGGGTGCGCCCGTACTGGCCATGTAGCCGACCGTGCCCTGAAAGCCCGTCAGCTTGCCCCAGCCCGACATCACAAACAGCACCATCATCAGAATCCGGGCAAGCAGGATTAATTCGTCCCGCCAGCGTTGAATGAATGCGTCCATCGTGGCCTCCAGAGCGAGCCTTGGTGCCATCAGTCTAAGCGCCGGAATTGCCAAGTGTGGTTTCGAGCGCATCGAGTACCGCCTGAATCACACCGTGCCGCACATGCTCTTTTCGCTCGATCATGCCGACCGTGCGTACCGGCGTGTGTGGCGGCATGGGCAGCACGCGCAGGGCGGGATCGCTCTCCCAGCTTGCACGGCGCAGACGCGGCACCAGCGTGACCCCGACCTGCTGACGCACCAGCTCGACAATCGCCTCGATTGAATTGACTTCGATGAACTCGTTGACCGCCATGTGCGTCTTGCGCAGGGCCCGGTCGATGAGCGCGCCGGTGCGCACCGCGCGGTCGAAGCGCAGAAACGGATGGGTGCGCAACACTTCTTCCGCACGACCGCGCGTGTGGCGGCCCGCCACCACCACCAGCGGTTCGGTATAGAGCGGGTGCCACGCGAGGTTGGCGGGCAGGCGCTCAAGGTGCTCGACCACCAGCGCCCCATCCAGCTCGCCCGCCTCCACCTGCTCCGCCAGCTCGCCCGATTTGCCGGTGATGAGCTTGACGTCCAGCCCCTTGTGCACCTGCTTGAGCCCCGCCACCGCATGCGCGAGCGACCCCATCACCGACACCACCGCGCCGATCGCCACCGCGCCGGACAGTTCCGTCTGCGGTTCATCGCCGATGCGCATGGCGTCGTACAGGCCCAGCAGGTGCTCGGCTTGCGGCAGCAGCGCGCGGCCGTGCGCATTCAGCGTGACAGTGCGGCCGGACCGGTCGAACAGGTCACGGCGCAGTTCGGCTTCGAGCGCACGCATCTGCAGGCTCACCGCGGCCTGCGTCAGGGCCACGCGCTCGGCAGCGGCGGCAAACGAGCCATGACGGGCCACGGCGACGAAGGTGCGGAGAAAGCGGACGGTACTCACGGCAATGCGCAGCGGACTCTCAAGTTTTTCTTAAGCAATATCCAATGAATTTTAACTTTATTAAATCCAGCGCACCGCAAATAATCGTTCGTCAACCCTTCCCGCTGATCACCGCTTGAGCCCCATGTCCCATCGCTTCGACTGGCAAAACCCCTATCCGACCGTGCGCATTCCGCTGTTTGCGCGCAACGTTGTGTCCACGTCGCACCCGCTGGCCGCGCAGGCTGGGCTACGCATGCTGCTCGCGGGCGGCAGCGCCGTGGATGCGGCCATCGCCGCAGCGGCCATGCTGACCGTGGTCGAGCCCGTCTCGTGCGGCCTCGGCAGCGATGCATTCGCAATCCTCTGGGACGGCAAGGAACTGCACGGCCTGAACGCCTCCGGCACCGCGCCGCAGGCCTGGAACCTCGATTACTTCCGCAAGAAATACGGCGAAGACGCCAACGGCAACCCCAAGCGCCCCACGCGCGGCTGGGACGCGGTAACCGTGCCCGGCGCCATCTCGGCATGGGCCGCGTTGCATGAGCGCTTCGGCAAGCTGTCGTTTGCCGACGTGCTGGAACCCGCCGCCGAGATTGCCGAGCGCGGCCACACCATCGCGCCCATCGTCGCGCACAAATGGGCGGCGGCCATTCCCGAGCTGCACAACCAGCCCGGCTACGCGCAGGCCTTCATGCCGCACGGCCGCGCGCCGGAAGTGGGCGAAAAATTCAAACTGCCCGACGCAGCCGCCACGCTGCGCCGCCTCGGCCAGACCAATGGCCGCGATTTCTACGAAGGTGAACTCGCTGAACGCATCGCCGCCTATTCGCGCGAATGCGGCGGCGGCATGACCGCGCAAGACCTGCGCGACTATCGTCCCGAATGGGTCAAACCGATCACCAAGCGCTACCGCGGCTACGACCTGCACGAGATCCCGCCGAACGGCCAGGGCATCGCCGCGCTCATCGCGCTGGGCATTCTGGATCGCTTCGATCTTGGCGCCCTGCCGGTCGACTCCGCCGATTCGCAGCATCTGCAGATTGAAGCGATGAAGCTGGCGTTTGCCGATCTCTACAAATACGTGGCCGACCCGCGCTCGATGGAAGTCACGCCAGAGCAGATGCTCGACGACGCGTACCTCGATGCACGCGCGAAGCTCATCGACATGCGCCGCGCGCAGATGCCGACCTTCGGCATGCCGCGCGCCGGCGGCACGGTGTACCTGACGGCCGCCGACGAGAGCGGCATGATGGTCTCGTTCATCCAGTCCAACTACATGGGCTTCGGTTCCGGCGTGGTGGTGCCCGGCACCGGCATCAGCCTGCAGAACCGCGGCTTCGGTTTTTCGATGGACGCGCGTTCGGCCAACGTGGTGGAAGGCGGCAAGCGGCCATTCCACACCATCATTCCGGCGTTCCTGACCAAGGACGGCCAGCCGCAGATGAGCTTCGGCGTGATGGGCGGCGACATGCAGCCGCAAGGCCACCTGCAGACGCTTGTGCGCATGCTCGATTACAAGCAGCAGCCCCAGGCCGCGTGCGATGCACCGCGCTGGAAGGTCAACCGCGATTTCACGCTCGACGTGGAAGGCACGATGAACGCCAAGACCGTCGCTGCACTGGAAGCACGCGGCCACAAGCTCGAATCGGTGGCCGATCCGTACATGGATTTCGGCTCCGGCCAGTTCATCTGGCGCCTGTCGGACGACGCCGACCACGGCTACGTGGCCGCCAGCGACAGCCGCCGCGACGGCCACGCGGTGGGCTTCTAAGAAAGCCCCGCCGCACCAGCGCGCTGACCCGTCGGACCGGGCGGGCAACGCGCTGCAGTTCCCATAAAAACGATCCCGGCCGGCACCAAAGGAACCCTCATCATGACCGCCCCCTCTGCGGCAGGCACTGCTGCACCTGCTCGGCACGCAACAACGAGTGCAGCGCACGCACGCCGCATCGTCATTTCGTCGTCGATCGGCAATGCGCTGGAGTGGTACGACTTTCTCGTCTACGGCTTCTTCGCGTCGGTCATCGGCAAGCTGTTCTTTCCGGCCGATGACGAATGGGTGTCGCTGCTGTTTGCAGTGGGCAGCTTTGGCGTGTCGTTCATCACGCGGCCGGTCGGCGCGATCGTGCTGGGCATGTATGCCGACAGAAAGGGGCGCAAGGCGGCGCTCACGCTGTCGATCCTGCTGATGATCGTCGGCACGCTGGCGATTGCCGTGATGCCGAGCTATCAGCAGATCGGTATCGTCGCGCCCATCACGATCCTGCTCGCACGTTTGGTGCAGGGCTTTGCGGTGGGCGGTGAATTCGGCAGCGCGACCGCCTTCATGGTCGAGCACAGCACGCGTGGGCGCGGCTACTACGCCAGCTGGCAATTCGCCAGCCAAGGTATTGCCACCATTCTGGCGGCCGGGCTCGGGGCGCTGCTCACCGCGTCGCTCACGCCGGCCGATCTGGAAGGCTGGGGCTGGCGGTTGCCGTTCGTCTTCGGCTTGCTGGTCGGCCCGGTGGGTTTCTACATCCGCCGCCATCTGGATGAAACGCCCGAGTTCGTCGCCGAGCAGAAGAAGACGACCGTCGATCCGGAAGCGTCGTTCAAAGCGCAGTGGACGAACCTGCTGCTGGCGGTGGGCGTGGTGGCGCAGTCCACCGTGTCGGTGTACGTACTCCAGCTCTACATGCCGACGTATGCCGTCAAGCAACTGCATCTGCCGGCGGCACAGTCGTTCGCGGTGGTGGTACTCAATGGCGGGCTGCAGTTTCTGCTCTCACCCGTGATGGGCGCGCTGTCGGATCGCATTGGCCGCATCCGCATCATGCTCAGCACGTCGGTGCTGATGATCCTGCTGATCTACCCGATGTTTGCGCTGTTGCGCGCGTACCCGACCATCGGTGCGCTGCTGGCGCTGCAAGCTGTGTCGGGCATCTTCAAGGCCGCGTATTCGGGCCCGATGCCGGCGCTGATGTCGGAGATCTTCCCCACGCGCGTGCGCTCGACCGGGCTGTCGCTCGGCTACAGCCTCGGCGTGACGCTGTTTGGCGGGTTCGCGCCGTTCATCGTCACATGGCTGGTCCACACGACGGGCGATACGCTGGCACCGAGCTACTACGTGCTGACGGCCGCTGCGGTGAGCGGCATCTCGCTGACGATCATCGCGCTGCGTCGTCGCAAGGCTGTGCGCGCTGCCTGAGCATTTACGCTTTCTTTACGCAGCGTCACGCCCCTTTTTCACGCTTTTTACGAGCGAATCGATACGGTGTCGTCATGTTCAACGACATGGCGACGCGGGCCGTCGCCAACTCATCATGGCGCGATCGATGCTCCTGTCTTCGCTGATTCCGCAATTGCTGCCGCCCTCGCCGGCGACTGTGCCTCGCGCGGTAGCGCTGCCGGCACGCCAATATGTGTGCCTGCGCGTGACGGTGCCCGGCGATGCCCCGCACGCGGTTCGGCGGCAGCTGCATGCGCTGCTTGGCGACACGCTTGGGCTGTACATCGTCCGGCATGACGCTCGCCGCAAGGCAGTCACGGTCGACCTCGAACTGCCGCATGCGGATGTCGATGCGGTGGTGGGCGCGCTGCTGCGTGGCCTGCCCCGCGCCACGCTGGGCCGCATCACGCCGCTGAGCACGTCCCACAAACGCGCGCATGCGCTGCTGCATTGAGGCGCGCCATGTTTTCGGGAATCTGGATTCCGCTGGTCACGCCGTTCCACCATGGCCAGGTCGACACCGCTGCCCTCCGGCGGCTGGTGCGCCATTACCAGGGCGCGGGCGTGTCGGGCTTCGTTGCGCTGGGCACGACCGGTGAAGCCGCGCTGCTCTCTCAGATCGAGCGCTACACCGTGCTGGAGGCCATCGCCGACGCTTGCGGCGACCGCACCCCTTTTCTGATCGGCGTAGGCGCGGCGGACACGCGCGAGGTGTGCGCGCAGATCCGTCATTACGAGCGCTGGAACAGCGCGGGCTACCTCGTGCCGCCGCCGTATTACGTCTGCCCGTCGCAAGCAGGATTGCGTTGGCATTACGCGCAGGTGGCCGCCAGCACGGCCGGCCCGGTGGTGCTCTACAACGTGCCCAAACGCACAGGCGTCTCGATCGCCCCGCAGACCGCGTTGGCGCTGGCCGGGCAATCCAACATCGTCGCCATCAAGGAATGTGTGGCTGAGCATTTTGGCGCGTTGCAGGGCGGGCCGCTCGACGTGCTGAGCGGCGACGACAGCGCATTGCTCGATTGCCTCGCACACGGCGGCGCGGGAGGCATCCTGGCCGGCGCGCATCTGCGGCCGGAGTTGTTCGTGGCGCTGGTCGCACATCATCGCGCTGGCCGCATCGACGAGGCCAGACGCCTGGCGGGCGCGTTGGCGCCGTTGGCTGCGCTGCTGTTTGCAGAGCCGAATCCGGCGCCAGTCAAGGCGTTGTTGTCAGCGGAGGGACGCATTGGCGCAGACACGCGCGCGCCGATTCTGCCGGTGTCCGAATCGCTGTACCGCCGCCTGGTGGCAGCAATGCACGCCTTGGAAAACGTCGAGGCGGATCGCCCGTTACGACTGGCCTAGAGGCTGCGAGGACAGCTCAGGCGCCCTTGTACCAGGCTGCGTTGAATGGCGCGCTATGGCGCATGTAGCGCGTGCCGCGATGATGGCGGCGCGGGCTGGCAGGTGCCGGCGCATCGTCGTTGTCCTGCATCGTCTCGCGTTCGGCCACGGTGCGGGCGCGGGGCTGCTGCACCTGCGAATAGACGCGTTGCTCCATCCGGTCGCGCGCGGCCGCAACCCGGTCGGGCGATGCGGGTTGCGTGGCAGCGTCCGCCGGCGCAGGTGCAGCGGTCGACGCCGGGGCAGCAGCGTTGGCCGGGCCGGCGGCCATGGCAACACTCATCGCATCGCCGGCCTGCTCGGCCGTCGGCGTGTGGCTGGCAAGACTCTTCACCCACGGCGCGTGGTACATCCCAACGTAAGTCGCGCCCGTCACGGCAATCAGCGCGGCGGCAACGCTGCTGAAGGCGCCGCCTAACACGACACTCGACACGCGCTCCCACCACGACTTGCGCTCGGCTGCGGTCTGCCCCACGTCCGACACCTCGGTCGGATCAACATGGGTCGCAGCCAGATGCGACGGCTCTGTGGCAACGGGGGGTTGAGCAGTGATCGAAGCGGGCAAGCGCATGGTGAGAACTCGACATCATGGAGCGGCAGCGTCATCTTCTGCCGATCGTTATTCGGGAACCGCCGCATGTCATCTGTGTGACAGCCGGACGGGGGATGAGCAGCCTTGGTTAGCAAGTTTCTTGCCGGCTTTGGTGCAGCGCCGCAAACGCCCGCAAACCCTTGACACTCCTCGCGTCGGCGCTGCGCGCAGACGATTCGGCAGCGCGGCGGCATGTCCGTACGTACGCACAGCAGGTAGACTTTGCAAAGTTTACCGGGTGTGACATCCGGCCTTACCTTGCCCTACTCGCCTCACCGGCCTTAAGGAGAACATCGTGCGTTGGGATGACATGCGCGAAAGCAACAACGTGGAGGATGAGCGCGCATCCTCGGGCGGCGGCTTTGGCGGCGGCGGCATGCGGCTGGGCATCGGCGGCATCGCAATCGTGGCCGTGGTGGGCTTGCTGATGGGCAAGAACCCGCTGGAAATCCTCAGCATGGTGATGCAGGTCTCGCAGAATGCACCGACGCAATCCGCGCAGCACAGTCCCGCCCGGCCCACCGGCGAAACCGACAACGACCGCAGCAAGCAGTTGGTTTCGCACGTGCTCGGCGACACCGAAGACACGTGGAGCCAACTGTTCAAGCAAGCTGGGCGCGCGTATCAGCCGCCCAAGCTGGTGCTGTTCCGCCAGGGCATCCGCTCAGGTTGCGGCGAAGCCACCTCGGCCGTCGGCCCGTTCTATTGCCCCGCTGACACGAAGGTCTATCTCGACCTTGGCTTCTTTGACGAGCTGCGCCGCAAGTTTGGCGCGCCCGGCGACTTTGCCGCCGCCTACGTCGTCGCGCACGAGGTCGGGCACCATGTGCAGAATCTGCTGGGCGTGTCGGAAAAGGTCAGCCGCGCGCAGGCCGGCAAATCGCAGGCCGGGGCGAATGCGCTGTCGGTCAAGCTGGAGCTGCAGGCCGATTGCCTGGCCGGCGTGTGGGGCCACTATGCGCAGCAACGCGGCCTGCTGGAGCGCGGCGACCTGGAACAGGCGCTCACCGCCGCACACGCCATCGGCGACGACACCCTGCAGCGCAACGCCGGCCGCAGCGTCACGCCCGATGCCTTCACGCACGGCACGTCGGAGCAACGCATGCACTGGTTCCGCCAGGGCTTCGACGGCGGCGATATCCGCCAGTGCGACACCTTCCGCGCCGGGGCCGACGCCTGATCCGCAGTCAGCGCCCGCCCGCGCAGTCCAGCAGCGCCCCGGTCACGTACGACGCCGCGTCGGAGAGCAGCCAGACGATGGTCTCGGCCACTTCCTGCGGCGTACCGGGGCGGCCGATCGGCGTGGCGCTGCCCAGGCGCTGAGCGCGGTCGGGCTGGCCGCCCGAGGCGTGGATATCGGTCTCGATCAAGCCGGGGCGCACGGCATTCACGCGCACGCCATCGCGCCCGAGTTCACGGGCCAACCCCAACGTCATCGTATCGACGGCCCCCTTGGAGGCAGCGTAGTCGACGTATTCGTGCGGCGACCCCAGCCGCGACGCCGCTGACGACACGTTCACCACTGAACCGCCCACGCCGCCGCGCGACGTTGACAGGCGCCGCGCCGCCTCGCGCGCCACCAGAAAGGCGCCGAGGACATTGGTCTCGAACATCGTGCGCAGCCGGTGCGTGGTCATGTCGGCCACGTCCTGCGCCTCGGCCACGATGCCGGCGTTGTTGACCACGCCGTGCAGCGCGCCAAAGCGTCCGGCCGCCGCCTCGAACAGGGCAATCACGTCTTCGTCGCTCGACACATCGCCCTGCACGGCCAGCGCATGGCCGCCGGCCTGCTCGATCAGGCCCACCGTCTCTTCCGCAGCCTGCCTGTTGCCGCGATATTGCAGCGCGACAGACCAGCCGCGTTGCGCACACAGCACCGCCGTGGCGCGACCGATACCCCGGCTCCCGCCGGTAATGACGATGGTCTTGGACATGCCGGTCTCCCGATGTGTTGTTGTGTTCGCAATTGTGCCGAGATACCGATGGTTTGGCATCGAGGGATGTGTCCGAATCCGGCGAACGCCTGCGACTCGACAGGGCTAGACTAGCTGCCAGCTTCCCCGATCACCACCATGCATCTCGACCACAACGCCTGCTACCACGCCGTGCAGTCGCGCGATCGCCGCTTCGACGGCTGGTTCTTCGTCGGTGTGACATCCACCGGGGTATATTGCCGCCCGGTTTGCGCGGTCCGCACACCGCTCGAGAAGAACTGCCGCTTCTTCGCCACCGCCGCCGCGGCCGAGCGCGCGGGCTTTCGGCCATGCCTGCGCTGCCGGCCGGAACTGGCACCGGGCCACAGCCTGGCGGAGATGTCGTCCAACCTTGCCCGTGCCGCCGCCCGCATGATCGACGAGGGCTTTCTGCAAGAGCACGACCTTGCTGCACTGGCCGCGGCCGTGGGCGTGACCGACCGTCACCTGCGCCGCATCTTCCGCGCGGAGTTCGACGTCTCCCCCATCGAATACGCGCAAACGCAGCGCCTGCTGCTCGCCAAGCAACTGTTGACCGACACCGCCATGCCGGTCGGCGATGTCGCCTTTGCGGCCGGCTTCGGAAGCGTCCGACGGCTGAACAGCGGCTTTAACGAGCATTACGGCTTTGCACCGACGCGCCTGCGTTCGCGCACGACAGGGCCCCGCACCGAAGACGGCCCCACGCTCATGCTCGGCTACCGGCCGCCGTTTGCGTGGCAGGCATTGCTCGAGTTTCTGCGCGCCCGTGCCGTGGACGGCGTGGAGGTCGTCGACGCCGACAGCTACGCGCGCACGATCACCGTCGACTACGGCGGCACGCGACACATCGGCTGGCTGCACGCGCGCAATGTGCCGCAACGCCACGCGGTGGCACTGACGCTGTCGCCCAGCCTGCTGCACGCCATGCCGCCGGTGCTGGCACGCGCGCGGCGGCTGTTCGATCTCGATTGCCGGCCGGATCTGGTCGATGCGCACCTCGGCACGCTTGCTGCCGAAACGCCCGGCCTGCGCGTGCCGGGCGCCGTGGACGGCTTCGAAATTGCGGTGCGCGCCATCGCCGGGCAGGTGATTTCGCTCGCGCAGGCGCGGCGCATTCTCGGGCGCATGACTGCCGTGTATGGCGTGCCGTTGCAGCAACCGCGCGAGGGGTTGTCCACCGCATTTCCGAGCGCTGCGGCACTGGCGAACATCGATGCGCAGGCGCTGTCGGCGCAGACCGGTCTGCAGGCGAGCCGCGCTGCCGCCGTCGTTGAACTCGCCCGCGCCGTCGACAGCGGAGGCCTGCGGCTCGAACCGCTGGTGCCGCTCGTCCCCACGCTGGCCGCGTTGCAGGCGTTGCCCGGCATCGGTGAATGGACAGCGCAATACGTCGCCATGCGCGCCTTGGGCTGGCCGAATGCATTTCCGCTGGGCGACTACGTCTTGCGCAAACGCCTTGCAGACGGCGACGGCACGCTGCCCACGCGCCGCGCCATGGTCGAGCGTGCCGAACCCTGGGCGCCGTGGCGCGCGTATGCCGCCATGCATCTCTGGCATCGCGAGGACGCCCTCGCCCAACCTGCGTCGCACTGACGATTCGACCGCCATGTATCGCCACACCTTTGCCTGCCCCCTCGGCGATCTGCTGCTGACCGCCACCGACACCCACCTGACCGGCGCGTTCTTTCCCGGCCAGAAGACGATTCCCGCGAACGCCGGGCGCATGGCGGCGGGTGCGGACGTCGCAGTCATCCGCGAGGCGCAGGCACAGTTCACGGCGTACTTTGCCGGCAAGTTGCAGGACTTCGATCTGCCAATGGCGCCTGACGGCACACCGTTCCAGCAAGACGTCTGGCGTCTGCTGTGCGACATCGCGTTCGGCAGTCGCACCACCTATGGCCAGATCACGGCTCGCCTGGGGCTCACGCGCGAACATGCGCGCGCGGTGGGCACCGCCGTGGGCCGCAACCCGATCTCGATTGCCATCCCGTGCCACCGCGTGGTGGGCGCCGATGGTGCCCTCACGGGCTACGCCGGCGGGTTGCCACGCAAGGCCGCGCTGCTGCGGATCGAAGGACACCCCGCGCAGGTCGGCGAACGCCTGCCCATGCCCGGCGACGGTCGCCAAGGCTTGCTGGCGTTACTGCCTGCATAAAAACCAAATCGCGCGGACAATGCGCGCACATCATCCAACAACGATAACGAGACCCCCCATGCGCCGCTCCGATGTGCTTGAACTCCTCACTCTCGCAGCCCTGTGGGGCGGCTCCTTCCTGTTCATGCGCGTGGCTGCGCCGCCCTTCGGACCGGTTGCACTGATCGCGCTGCGGGTGGCCATCGCCTCGTGCTTCCTCGTCCCGACGCTCGCTGTGCGCGGCGGCATGGGGGCGCTGCGCACGCACTGGCCGCATCTGCTGGCCGTGGGCGTGCTGAATTCGGCCATCCCGTTCTGCCTCTTCGCCTATGCCGAACTTACGCTCACGGCGGGCTTTACCTCGGTGCTCAATGCGGCCGCGCCGTTGTTTGCGGCCATCGTTGCCTTTACATGGCTGGGCGAGCGGATGTCGTCGCTGCGCGTGCTGGGATTGGCGATCGGCTTCATCGGCGTGATCGTGCTGGTGGGCGGGTCGTCTGTCATCGATGCAAAGCAAGGCGGCGTAGCGGTGGCCGCAGCGCTGTCGGCCACCGTGCTGTACGGCGTGGCGAGCAGCTACACCAAGCGTTTCCTGACCGGCGTACCGCCGCTGGCCGTGGCGACCGGCAGCCAAGTGGCTGCCACCATCGTGCTCGCACCGCTGGCCTACTGGCTATGGCCCGCGCAGACGCCCACCGGCAGCGTGTGGCTGCACGTCATCGCATTGGGCATCGCCTGCACGGGCGTGGCCTACATCCTGTTCTTCCGCCTGGTCGCGCATGTGGGGCCGACCCGCGCCGTGTCGGTCACCTTCCTGATCCCAGTGTTTGGGGTGCTGTGGGGCATCCTGTTCCTGGGCGAGCAACTGACGCTGAACATGGTGATCGGCTGCGCCGTGATCCTGCTCGGGACGTCGCTGTCGACGGGCGTATTCGCGCCAGGAAAAAAAGCCGATGCAAATGCGACCCCAGCCGCAAGCGAAAAAGATTCGCTTTTGCGTTCCAGCCGCTGAATGGCCGAGTGAGCGCCCCGGCGGTTCGGGGCGCCGTGGCTTGCGCAAATCCGCTTGAAGCCGACGCTTAAAACCGCGGTTGAATTCTCCAGCAATGCGGCGATGTCATCGCCGCCTCCACATTGCCACGGCGTTAAATCCGGAATTTGTAATGAATGCCATGCCGTCGCGTTCATCGTGCAATTTATTCAATGGCGTCGGCATTGGCTTTGCGGCACGATTTAGAAAATCTGCAAAACTGAAGTAGACGCCTGAAACATCGACCAACGCGCACTCGATCTTAACGATCCGATAATCCGATTTGAGAAAATTGCATCATCGAAATCGGATATCTCGGCTTGTTGAGCGGATTTTCTTTGTTATGCTCGCCATCGGTCGATGAGGGGCGTGCAAGGGAATGGCGTATTGAATGCAAAACAGCCGAATTCCCAATTGCCGGCGGGTTCTCCGCTGCACAGCCGACTACGCACGCTCCATCAAATACGTTGGATACGCGCATGCTGGACGTCTACCTGAATAAGCATCTGATCGGTCAGCTATCGTGCGGCCGCAGCGGTTGGGCGTTCGAATACGATTCCCGCTGGCAGGCTTCGTCGCAAGGCTTTGATCTGAGCCCGCACCTGCCACGTACCGCCGGCCATATCGCCGACACGGCAAAAGCCCAGCCGGTGCGCCACTTCTTTGAATACCTGCTGCCGGAAGCGGCGCGCAACACGCCCAAGGCGGCGGCCCCGGCGCTGGAGCATCTTGCACAAGCGGCACCGCATCTGGACGGCCCGCTGACGCTGGTGCCCAGCGGCCTCAAGCCGTGCAGCGGCCGCGCCGACGGGCTGTCCGAACGCGATCTCGTGCTGCAGTTCCAGCAAACCGTCGGGCGCCCGCCCCGCAGCACGCCGCTGCGCGTGGCCGAACCTCGCGCACGCTACGGCACCGATACAGCCGCGGCGGCCGAAGAAATCAGCCTGCCCTTCCTGGCTTCGAATGGCTTGCCCGTATCGATGTGGCTGGGCCGGTTTTCCGCGCCGGCCAATGCCGCGCAATCGAGCCACTTCGTCCGGTTGGATCTTGGCGAGGGCGCGCAACTTCCTTACGCCACCATCAATCACTGCTGGGCCACGCTGCTTGGCCGCAGCATCGGTCTAGACACGCCGTTCATCGGGCTGCGCCAATTTCCGGAAACTGCCGCCGTGGTGCAGCGCCTTGATCGCACGCTGCGCTGCAAGAGCGACGACACTGCGCTGGTGCAGGCGCGCTATGTCGTCTCGGCGGTGCAATTGCTGGGGCTCTCGCCCAAGCACCGCTTCCTGCCGATCACCGTCGAGCAGGTCGCAGAATGCGCACGCCTGTGCGCGGATCCGGCGTCTGCAACCGCCGCGCTGTTCCGCTGGATGGTGTTCTGCCTGTTGATCGGCGGACGCAATGCCTCGGCCGGCACACTGCATTTCCACATCGGTGCGGACGGCATCCGCCTTGCCGCGCACGATCACCTGTTCTGTGCGGCGGTCTACGCCAACGAATGGAATGCCGATGAACTCTCGCCGGACGCGCACGCCCGCTACGACGCCATCGACCAAGACGCGCTGCTGGCCCTGGCCGATCACCTCGGTTACGACGCCAGCCAGGCGCGCCGCGAGTTGCTGCGGCTGATCAGCATGCTGGCGCCGCAGTCGTCATTCGTGGCGACGCATCTCTCGCAGGCGCTGGGGCATTCGCCGACGCGCGCAGCGGAGATCGATTTCCTCGCGCGCATCCATCGCCATGTGTCCGAGACGGCACGGCGGCTGGGCGGCAAGACAGCAGAAGTCTGAAACTGAAACGCGCGCGGCCACCGCAGGCGCTTAGAGCGCCGCCAGGCTGACCGAGCCGTAGCGGGCGTAGCCGTGCGCGGCCAATGTGTCCATGGCCTCGGCTTCGGCCCGGGCGAACGTCAGCGCAAGCGTGTCGGGGCTCCCCGCCCCGCTCGCGAAAGCCTGGTAGGCCGCGAACGCCTCGCGCGGGGACACCCCGCTGCGCTCAAGCACCCGCTGCGCGGCTTCCAGCGCCGCACGAATCGCCGTCTCCCCGGGCGGGGCATCGCGAAACGCTAGCTGTAGACAGGACGTCGTCGGGTTCATCCGCGTTTCGATGTTCGATTCACTGGAACAGCACACCTGACCCAGTCTAGGAAAGCGCCTATCGAGTGCCAAGCGTGACGCTTATTCCTGAGCGCGCGTTTCCGTGTGTCGGGTCCACGAAGATCGACTTCGGGATGCCCCCGGGTGCACATGGTTTGAATCACGTCGCATAATCGATTCGATTGACGAAGCAACGACTTTGTTGGCGCCACCACAACGACAGGAGACAACATGATCACGCCACCCATCCGTTTGAAACGTACTGCGCTCGCTTGGATGCTGGCCGGTGCTGCCTTGCCGGCATTCGCACAGATTCCGTTCAGCACGGGCGGCGCGTCTTCTACGCCCGCACAGGCGGCCGCCACGGCCGGCGGGATCGACGTGGCGCAGATCAAACCGGCGGTGGATGCAGCGGTCAATGCGGAATACGGTCAGCTCGACCTGCTCTACAAAGACATCCACGCGCACCCGGAACTGGCGTTTCAGGAAACGCGCACGGCGGCCAAGCTGGCTGAGCAGATGCGCAAGATCGGCTTTGACGTGACGGAGCATGTCGGCAAGACCGGCGTGGTGGCGGTCTATCGCAACGGGGCCGGCCCGACGATCCTCGTGCGTACCGAACTCGATGCGCTGCCGATGGAAGAGAAAACCGGCCTGCCCTACGCCAGCCACGTCCACACGAAATGGCGCGGCGAAGACGTGGGCGTCGCGCATAGCTGCGGGCACGACCTGCACATGGCGTCGTGGGTGGGCACGGCGAAGACGCTGGTGTCGCTCAAGGACCGCTGGCACGGGACACTGGTGTTCGTCGCACAGCCTGCCGAAGAAACCGTATCGGGCGCGCAGAGCATGATCGACGACGGCTTCTTCAAGCGCTTCCCCAAGCCCGACTATGCGTTTGCGCTGCACACGGGCCCGGGGCCGTACGGTTCGATCGTGTTCAACAGCGGCCCGGTCACCTCCAACTCCGACGGGTTGGAAATTACGTTCAAAGGCCGCGGCGGGCACGGCTCCGCACCTGACAAGACCATCGACCCCGTGATGATGGCGGCGCGCTTCGTGGTCGACCTGCAAAGCGTGATCAGCCGGGAGAAGGATCCGCAGGAATTCGGCGTGGTGAGCATCGGCGCCATCCAGGGCGGCAGCGCTGAAAACATCATTCCTGACAGCGTGCTTCTGCGTGGCACGATCCGCTCGTACAAGCCGGCCGTGCGCCAGAAGATGCTCGACGGTATCCGCCGCACGGCCAAGGCCGTCACCGAAATGTCGGGCGCGCCGGACGCCGAGATCAAGATCACCGAGGGCGGCAAGGCGGTCAACAACGACCCGGCCGTGGTCGCGCGCACCGAGGCGATGTTCAAGACCGCCTTTGGGAACGACCGCGTACTGCGCGTGCCACCCATCACGGCCAGCGAAGATTTCTCGGCGTTTGTTGACGCGGGCATCCCGTCGATGTTCTTCTTCATCGGCGTGAACGATCCGCAGACGTTCTTCGCCTCGCTCAAGCCGGGCGCCAAGCCGCTGCCGACCAATCATTCGCCGCTGTTCGCGCCTGTGCCGGAGCCGTCCATCAAGACAGGCGTGACGGCGATGTCGCTGGCGGTGCTCAACGCGCTGCAATGGAACAGGGCGTCGGGCCAGTAAGCCGGCGTTGAGATGGGCGCGACCGGCCCGGGTGACTGGGCGGTCGCGCTTTTGATTTTTCAGGGGGATTCCATGTTCAACCGTTTCATCCGCGCCAGCGCCCTGCTGCTGTGCGCCTGCGCCGCGGCACCCGCCCTGGCGCAAACCACGACGCAAGCCACCAACCGCCTCGACGAAATCCTCGCGCGCGGCACGCTGCGCGTCGGCACCACCGGCGACTACAAGCCCTTTACCTACAAGAACCCCGCCGATGGCCGCTTCATCGGCCTGGACGTCGAGATGGGCGAACGCCTGGCCAAGGCACTCGGCGTGAAGCTGGAAATCGTGCCGACCACGTGGTCGACGCTGATGCAGGACTTTGCGGCCGACCGCTACGACATCGCCATGAGCGGGGTGTCGGTCACGCTGGAGCGGCAGAAGAAGGCGTTCTATTCGATCCCGTATCAGCGCGACGGCAAGACGCCGATCACGCGCTGCGAGAACCAGTCGAAGTATCAGACGCTGGCGCAGATCGACCAGCCGAATGTGCGTGCCGTGGTCAACCCGGGCGGCACCAACGAGAAATTCGCGCGCGAGCATCTGAAGCAGGCGCAGATTCGCGTGTATCCGGACAACGTGACAATCTTCAACGAGATTGTCGCCGGCCGCGCAGACCTCATGATGACCGACGCGGTGGAAACGAAGCTGCAGCAGATGCTGCACCCGGAACTGTGCGCCGTGCATCCGGAAGCGCCGTTCGATTTCTCCGAAAAGGCCTACCTGCTGCCGCGCGACGTCGTGTTCAAGAACTTCGTCGACCAGTGGCTGCGGCAGACCGCAGAGAGCGGTGAGTTCGCCAAGCGCTTCGATGCGTGGCTGGCGTATCCGTGGAATGCTGCGGCCAAGTAAGCGGTGCTATGTCCGTGCGGCGCGCCTGGCCGCGCCGCCCATCAGCAACATGAGGCATACGCCGTTCAGCAGCGCGCCCATCAGCCAGACCGCGCCCGACCACACCGGCGCCGTCAGCGCATAAAACGCTGTGGCTGCCAGCGGCCCGATCATGGCGGCCACGCTGGCGAGGCTGGCCAGCGCGCCCTGCAATTCGCCCTGCTCATGCTCGCCCACCTGGCGCGAGAGCATCGCCTGCAGCGCCGGCATGCCGGTCTCGGCCATGCACAGCAGCACCATGGTCGGATAGACCATCCAGCCGGCGCTGATCCACGCCATCGCCGCAAAGCCCGCGACATCCATCATCACGCTCGCCACGACGGCGCAGCGCTCACCCAGCGCACGCGCAATCGGCCCGGTCAGGAATGCCTGCGCGAGCGCATGCATCATCCCGTAAGCCGCCAGTGACAAGCCGGCGGCGCGCGTGTCCCAACCGAAGTGCGCTTCGCCGTGAATGACCCACAGCGTTTGCGGAATCTGCCCGACGATTTCGATGATGGCCAGCACGGCCAGCAACGGCAACAGCGTCGGTACACGCGCCACGCGACGCAGCGATTGCACCGGCAGCAGCGCACGCCACGCAAACGGCGCACGTTCAGCGCGGCGCGATTCCGGCAACGCAAAGCAGGCCACCAAAAAATTGACGCCATTGAGCGCCGCCGCCAGCAGGAACGGCGCACGCAGCCACCAGTCGCCGAGCAGCCCGCCCAAGGCCGGCCCGGCGATGAACCCGAGGCCGAAGCACGCGTTCATCAGCCCGTAACGGCGCGCGCGATCGGCCGGCGCGGTGATGTCGGCGATGTATGCCGTCGCCACCGCATAGTTGGCACCGGTGATGCCTGCCACCACGCGGCCGACGTACAGCACCCACGCGTGCGGCGACAGCGCCATGACGAGGTAGTCGACCGCCGCGCCCGCCAGCGACACCAGCAGCACCGGCCGGCGCCCGTAACGGTCCGCCAGCGCGCCCAGGATCGGCGCAAAGACAAACTGCATCGCCGCGTACGCCGCGATCAGCAGGCCGAATTCGAATGCGATGTCGCCCGTGTGATCCAGCTCGCGCAGCAGGCTCGGCAGGATGGGCAGGATCAGCCCGACGCCCATGGCATCGAGCGTCAGCGTAAAGAGGATGACGGCAAAAGCAGGCATGCGAATGCGCCGCGCGCCCGTCGGGGCGGCAGCGCTTCGAAAATCGAAAGACGAGATGATGCCGTGGAAGTGCGCGCCTTGCAGCGGCTTGTGGCGTCGCGCAGCGCTCCGGCGAAAGCCGCCGGCAAGCTTAGTGGAGGCTGCTCCGATCGCCGTGTTGCAGGGCCAGCGCGTCGCGCAGCAATGCGTCGGTCATGTCGCGGCCCAGGAGCGCCGGGTCGAAGCGCGCGGAAAAACGCGTCGAGCACGACTCCACCTGCAGCACCACCTGACCCGGCGGCAGCAGTTCGATGTCGACGTGGATGACCTCGTCGTCTTCGGTAAAGGAATGCAGCAGCGTCAGCGCCCGATAGCCGTCGGCGCGCTCCACGGCGGCTTCCGTCCAGGACGGCGCCAGCAGCGCACAGTTGACCAGCGTTTCGGGCTCGTCAGGGCGATACAGGTGCAGCCCCATCATCGTCGAGGCGGCATCGGCCACGCTGGACCATTCGGCCGCCGGAATCAGGTCGCCCAGCAGGCGGATGTCGTCGACGGCGGCGTCGGTCTGCACAAAGGCGGCGCCGAGGAAGAACGCGGTCTCGTCACGGAAACCACCCGCCACGGTGTTGCGCCACAGGCGATGGCTGCTCTTGCTGCCAAGTGCCACCTGCGACAGCACCTTGGCTGCACGCGCGCCGTCGGCCCCCGACCACTGCTCCACCGCGCCGTGCGAGAACAGGCGATCGGCCATCACCAGGCCCACGCCCCCGGGCAACACGCGCTCTTTCAGCCACCCGGCCAGCACGTGCACACCGCTGAACGGCATGTCCGGACGCCCGATCGCATGCGCGCGCACACGGCCGTTTTCCGGCACGTGAAACGGCATGGCAAACAGCCTCGCCTGATAAGCGACGCCTTCAATCTCGAAACGGGCGATGGAAGCGGTGGTGATGGACATGGTGACCTTCCTGCTGCAAGGGGCGGAAAACGCCGCCCGTACCTGCATCAACGACCATCCACGCGGAATGTTTAGCCGCCACACGGCCCCCGAAGGGGAGGGGAATCCCCATGGCTGTAATGCGTCGCAACAATCCCGACGCGAGGAGGCAGGAATTTTTTGCCTCGTGCGCCGTCAGACCTTCGCATTAAGGGTTATCCCGCATCTCACATTTCCATGTCAATTCAATGACTTATGTGCAGTTTGCGGTGCTCGAAGGGCCACAATTGTTCTTATTTTTTGAACAAAGAGTTTAATGGAACTGCTTTTTTACTGTCCGAGCAACGACTAAGCTTATGCCATCGCGTTACCGCACCGCAGCGCAACTGCCCTGCGGCAATGCTCACCCCCCTGTTGTGGAGTCCATCATGAAGACCAAGAACCTGATTCTCGCCTCGCTGATCGCTGTTGCCGCTGTTCCCGCCTTCGCTGCCGGCGTGCAAAACAAAGACCCGTACACCAACGGCCAAGCCGTGACCAAGGCTGATCCGTACACCGATGGCGCCCGCAAGGCAGACGTCTACACCGACGGCGCTGTGCGCAAGGCTGACCCGTACACGGATGGCGCCCTGCGCAAGGCCGATCCGTACACCGATGGCGCCCTGGTCGGCAAGGCTGACCCGTTCACCGACGGCCAATAAGTCGTCGATCGGCTGTCCGTATCACCCTGTATCACTCTCCCTCCCCGATGCCGGAGCCCGCGTTGGCGCCGGTACCGGCTTACTGAAGCGGCCTTTGTGGCCGCTTTTTTTTCGTCTACACCCGCAGCGTTCACATGGCGAGCCCGGACTTTTCCCCCTCAAGGCCGCGGCCACACGTCCGATAGAAGAGAATGCATTCGTTGGCGGGTAGCCGTTCCCTGGACCCGTTGCGCCATAACGTGCCCCGCCACGGCCGATCTCTGAACTTCAACATGCGCAAGCGCATCGCTATCGAACACCTGCGGGTGGGCATGTACCTCGACGAATTCGTCGGCTCCTGGCTGGATCACCCGTTCTGGCGGGCCCGTTTTCGCGTGGAAGATGCAGCCCAATTGCAGCGCCTGCGTGCCAGCGGCGTGCGCGAGGTGTGGATCGACACCACGCGCGGCACCGACGTGGCCGCCGCCAACGCGGCACCTCCGGCTCCGGAAATGCCGGCGCCGCCCGCCTGCTCGGCCGACGCCAACATTGCGCCCCGCGCCATCACGCATGCGGAAGAAATGCGCCATGCCGCCCGCCTCATCTGCAAAGCCGAGGTGGCCGTGCAGGCCATGTTTGCCGATGCGCGCATGGGCCGCACGATCGAAGCGCGCGACGCGTTGCCCTTGGTGGAAGCCATTTCAGGCTCCGTCGACCGCCACCCGAGCGCGCTGACAAGCCTGGTGCGCCTGAAAGCGAAAGACCGCTACACGTTCCTGCATTCCGTGGCGGTATGCGCGCTGATGGTGTCGCTGGGCCGTCAGTTGGGGCTGTCCGATGACGAAGTGCGCGACGCCGGTCTTGCCGGGCTGCTGCACGACATCGGCAAGATCGCGATTCCGCCCGAGGTGTTGAACAAGCCCGGCGCGCTGACCGACGCGGAATTCCGCCACGTGATCGTCCACCCGCAGGCGGGGCACGACATCCTGGCCGGCGACAGCGGCATGCGCGACATCGCGCTCGACGTCTGCCTGCATCATCACGAACGCATGGACGGCACCGGCTATCCGCACAAGCTCGCCGGCGAAGACATCTCGCTGTTTGCGCGCATGGGCGCCATCTGCGACGTATACGACGCGGTCACGTCCGACCGTCCATACAAGAAAGCGTGGGAAGCCGCCTACGCCGTGCAGCGCATGGTCGAATGGCGTGGCAACCATTTCGACCCGATGGTGTTCAACGCCTTCGTCAAGAGCGTGGGCATCTATCCGGTGGGCTCGCTGGTGCGGTTGCGCTCGGGCCGGCTGGCGGTGGTCATGCAGCATGCGCCGGGCGCGTTGCTCACGCCCACGGTCAAGGTATTCTTCTCGATATCGTCGGGCACACGGATTGCGCCCGAACTCATCGATCTGGCGCATACCGGCGACCAGATCGTCTCGCGAGAAGAACCCCGCGACTGGGGCCTGACCGACCTCAACGAACTTTGGATACACGGCGACTGATCCGTCATCCCTTTCTGCGGCGCCTGCTGGCATGGCTTGCGCTGGGCTGGCTGGCGTGCAGCGCATCGGCCTTCGCCGAACAACCCTTGCGGATCGGCTCCAAACGCTTCACCGAATCGTACGTGCTGGGAGAAATCCTCACCCAGACCGCAAACCCGCGCGGCCCTGCCGAACACGTACCGGGCCTGGGCAACACCGCCATCGTCTTTGCCGCGCTCAAAAACGGCAGCATCGACGTCTACCCGGATTACCTCGGCACCATCGCCGCTGAGATCCTGCACCTGCCCGCCGAGCAGGCAGCCAACCCTAATCAAGCCGCGCTGCTGGCCGATGTCAACCGCGGCCTTGCGCCGATGGGCCTGGCGGCCGGCGTGCCGCTCGGCTTTGAAGACACCTACGCGCTGGCCATGCGCGACGTCGATGCCGAGCGCGAACACATCCGCACGCTGGCCGACCTTGCCACGCATCCGACGCTGCGGCTTGGCCTGTCGCACGAATTTCTCGGCCGTGCCGATGGTTGGCCGGCAATTGTCCAGCGCTACAAGCTGCCGCAGCGCCCCACTGGCCTCGACCACGGCGTTGCCTACGACGCCCTGCGCGCCAACCAGGTCGACGTGATCGACATCTACTCCACCGACGCGAAGATCCGCCGCGAACACCTGCGGGTGCTCGACGACCCGGCGCACGTCTTCCCGCGCTACGACGCCGTGCTGCTGTATCGCGCCGACGTTGCGCAGCGGCATCCGGCGCAATGGCAGGCGATCAACACACTCGCCGGACGCATCCAGCGCGACGACATGGTGGCGATGAATGCCGCGGTCGAACTCGAAGGCCAGTCGTTCTCGCAAGCAGCGCGGCAGTTTCTGGCCGGGCATGGCGCTGTGCCGGCAGCCACCCCGGCGCGCGCGTTCTTCAGCCGGCTGACGGACGGCCTGGGGCGGCTCACGCAGCGGCATCTCATGTTGGTCGGCATCTCCACCGGCGTTGCCGTGCTGCTGGGCGTGCCGCTGGGCCTGATGGCCGCGCGCCGCCGGATCAAGCAGCCGATTCTTGCGGTGGTGGGCGTGTTGCAGACGATTCCGTCCCTCGCGTTGCTGGCGATGCTTATCCCCATCGTCGGGTCGATTGGCGTGGTGCCGGCGCTGATTGCGCTGGCGGTCTATGCGCTGCTGCCCATCGTGCGCAACACGATCGTCGGGCTGGAGCAGGTGCCCGACGGCCTGCGGGATGCGGCGTTGGCGCTGGGGTTCACGCCGTCGCAACGCACGCGCGTGGTCGATCTGCCGCTGGCGCTGCCGGTCATCCTGGCCGGCGTCAAAACCGCTGCGGTCATCAGCGTCGGTACGGCGACCATTGCCGCGTTCATCGGCGCCGGCGGCTATGGCGAGCGCATCGCCACGGGGCTCGCCCTCAACGACAGCGCAACGCTGCTTGCAGGCGCCATCCCCGCGGCGGTGCTGGCGCTGCTGGTGCAGGCCGCGTTCGAGGTGGCCGAATGGTGGCTGCGCCGACACGGCAGCAGCAACGCACAGCACTAGCGAGCACGCGCGCGGGCGTTCCAGTTCCATTAACATCGCGGTCATTCCAGCCGCGCAGCACGCCTCGCCTATGACCACGCTCCCGTTTTCCACCGCCCTGCTCGTCGCGGCGGCCGGCGTTTATGCCGGCGCCCAGAATGCCCTCGCGGGCGGCGGATCGTTCATCACGTTTCCGGCCTTGCTGCTGGCGGGGCTCAACCCGCTGGGCGCCAACATGACCTCGACGATCGCGCTGTTCCCGAGCCAGATCACCTCGTCGATTGCCGGGCGCAAACTGGCCGGCGGCGTCGATGCCGGGGAGCATCACCTCTCGCTCAAGCAGCTCATCGTCATCAGCCTGGTGGGCGGCGTGCTGGGCGCGCTGTTGCTGCTGGCGACACCGCCGTCGTTCTTCGCCAAGCTGGTGCCGTATCTCGTGCTGTTTGCGACGAGCGTGTTTGCGTGGGGCAGCTTCCGCCGCAAACCGCTGCATGCGGCATCGGGCATGTCGACCGCCACGCTGGCGACCATCCAATTTGCGATTGCGATTTACGGCGGCTACTTCGGCGGCGGCATCGGCTTCCTGATGCTCGCCGCGCTGACGGTGGCCGGCCAGCAGGTGCGCATGGCGGGCGCGACCAAGAACGTGCTCGCCATGACGATGAATGCATCGGCCGTGGCCGTGTTTGCGTTCTCGCCACAGGTGAACTGGGCGGCCGTGGTGGCGCTGGGCATTGGCGGTATCGCGGGCGGATTTGCCGGCGCATGGCTGCTGCACCGGCTGCCGGAAAAAGTGCTGCGCGGCTTCGTCGTCATCGTCGGGATCATCCTGACGGTTTGGCTGTTCATGCGTGCCTGAATGCGGCATCCAAGGGCGGCTTGACAGCGTTTGTCCGACAGGCGGTTCAGTCTGCGCCTACTGTCTGCCGGGTTGACCCTTTCCTATTGTGACGTTCGGGATGCACCCCGTGGCACGCGGCATGCGTGCCATGAAGGCGACCCTGTTTCACAACAAGGAGAACGAGCATGCAAGCACGCAAGATGTCGAGTCTGGCCGCAGCGATCGCCGTGGCCGCCTGTGCCTGGATCGGCGCGATGCCCGCGCAGGCCCAGCAGAAGGATCACAGCGCAGTGACGGGTGTCGACAGCCAGATGGAAGGCCCGCGCACCCAGGTTCAGCGCAATGCCGATGCGGCTGCCAACCCCGGCTATCACAACAACGCGACCGGCGCGCAGCCGGAAGCCACGCCCGGCACGCTCAAGCAGAAAGTCCACCGCGCGCACGTGAAGACCGACAAGTGGGTCGACAAGCACGTCACGCACCGCCACGGCAAGGGGAAAGGCACGGCGACGGCGGAGTCGTCGTCGGACCGCGCATTCTGGTCGCGTCGCGCCAACCAGTGCGACTCGCTGGTGGGTGAAGCCCAGCGCGTCTGCCGCGAGCGTCGCTCCGACGCCGTCGGCAGCGGCCAATAACCGCAACGTGCCCATGAAAAAAGCCGACGTTTGCGCGTCGGCTTTTTCATTGCGGCAATGCCTGCGTCAGACGATGCCGGTGGCGTAGAACACGGCGATCACGAAGAACACGGCCAGCGTCTTGATGATCGTCACGCAGAACACATCGCGATACGCCTCGCGGTGCGTCAGGCCCGTCACGGCCAGCAGCGTGATCACGGCGCCATTGTGCGGCAGCGTGTCCATGCCGCCCGAGGCCATCGCCGCTACGCGGTGCAGCACCTCCATCGGAATGCCCGTCGCCTGCGCTGCCTGCACGAACTGATCGGCCATTGCCGCCAGTGCAATGCTCATGCCGCCCGAGGCGGAACCGGTGATGCCTGCCAGCGTGCTCACCGTGACCGCCTCATTGACCAGTGGATTCGGAATCGCGCGCAGGCCATCGGCCAGCACCAGGAAACCCGGCAGCGCGGCAATCACGCCACCGAAACCGTATTCCGACGCGGTGTTCATCGCGGCCAGCAGTGCGCCAGACACTGCAGCCTTGCTGCCTTCGGCAAAACGGTCCTTCACAGCGCGGAAGCCAAACACGAGCACCACGATGATGCCGATCAACAGCGCGGCCTCCACGGCCCAGATCGCGGTCAGCTTGTCGGCTTCAACGGTGAGCGGCTTCGGCAGGCCCGGCAATGCAACGGTCACGACCTTGCCATACCACGTCGGAATCCAGCGCGTGAACAGCAGGTTCATCACGCCCACGAGCACCAGCGGCGACAGCGCCACGAGCGGATGCGCGAGCGCGCCGGTCTCGGCCGTCTCGGGCTCGTTCACCAGCTTGGTGAGGCCGTGGTCATAACCGTGGCCATTGCGCAGCGCGACGCGGCGGCGCCATTCCAGATACGCCATGCCCACCACGATGATGAACAGCGCGCCGATGGTACCCAGCCACGGCGCCGCCCACGACGTGGTGTGGAAGAACGTGGTCGGGATGATGTTCTGGATCTGCGGCGTGCCCGGCAGCGAATCCATCGTGAACGAAAACGCGCCCAGCGCGATGGTGCCCGGGATGAGGCGCTTGGGGATATTGCCCTGGCGGAACATCTCCGCCGCAAACGGGTACACCGCAAACACCACCACGAACAGCGACACACCGCCGTACGTCAGGAGCGCACACACCAGCACGATGGAAAGCATCGCCCGCTTGGCCCCCACCACACGGATGACCGACGCGACGATCGAGCGCGAAAAGCCCGACAGCTCGATCACCTTGCCGAACACGGCGCCCAGCAGGAACACGGGGAAATACAGTTTGACGAAGCCGACCATCTTCTCCATGAAGATGCCGGAGAACACCGGCGCCACGGCCGATGGATCGGTCAGCAGCACCGCGCCGAGGGCGGCCAGTGGTGCAAACAGGATGACGCTGTAGCCGCGATACGCGGCGAACATTAGAAATGCCAGCGCAGCCAGCACGATGATGACGGACATCGACAATCTCCTCGTATGCTTTTCTTTTAAGAGCGAAGGATTGTATGTCGCGATGCAACAGATTCCGTTACGCAATCACGCGTATTGAACTGCCGGCGGAACTGGCGTTCATCGGCTCCAGATGGGCGTCTTCGTCACGTCGACGGCGACGATTCAATGACGGTGCGCCCAGCCTCCGCCATGTCCCCAGCCGCGCCCGCCCCACCCGCGGCCGCCCCATCCGCGATGGCAGCCCCAGCACCCGCCGCCGATCCACACGCTGCCGAACACCGGCGCCGGGTAAACCGGTGCTGGGTAGTAGGCCGGCCCGTAGTAGTAATAAGGATCGTACGGATAGGACGGAAACGCCGCCACCGGCGCAGGCGCCACGGCTGTCGGGGCGATCGGATTGCCGTAGGCGTCGTAATACGGCGCGACCACGCAGCCGCCCAGCAGGACGACCGCGCACGCGGCCAGCGCGCCCGACAGGATGGCGGCACGGCGGCCAGGTTGCGATGCGCGGTCCATGATGTGCTCCGTTGGATGCATGTGGATATGCGTTCGACAGTGTTTGGCCGGTTCAATTCCAAGGACTTCGCATACCGCAGCAGCGAATCGCTGCCGGATCACTTACCATGACCGCTTCGCCGCCCGCGCTGGGGAGAGATCGAGGCAGGCGATGCCCATAAACACTGGAGGACACATCCATGCAAGCCACGGCAGCGCCTGCTCAAGGCGATCGGGCACCGGCACCGGCCATCTCTGCGGCCACCCGACGCAAGGCCATCATCGCCGCCACGATCGGCAACGGCCTCGAATGGTTCGACTTTACGGTCTACAGCTTTTTCGCCGTCATCATCGCCAAGCTGTTCTTCCCCACCGGCAATGACTTCACCTCGTTCATGTTGACGGTCGCCACGTTTGGCGTGGGATTCTTCATGCGCCCGGTTGGCGCCGTCGTGCTGGGCATCTACGCCGACCGCGTCGGCCGCAAGGCGGCGCTCACGCTCACCATCATGCTGATGGCGATCGGCACGGCCATCATCGGCCTTGCACCGACGTACGCGCAAATCGGTATCGGCGCGCCCATCCTGATCGTGATCGCGCGACTCATCCAGGGCTTCTCGGCCGGCGGTGAAGTCGGGGGCGCCACGGCGTTCCTGATCGAGTATTCACCGGACGAACGGCGCGGCTATTTCGCCAGCTGGCAGCAAGCGAGCCAGGGCATCTCGTTCATCCTCGGTGCCGCCATGGGCGCGATCGTCACGAACGGTTTGTCGCCGGAACAGATTGATGCATGGGGCTGGCGCATTCCGTTCCTGTTCGGTCTGCTGATCGGGCCGGTCGGCATGTACATCCGCTCGCACCTGCATGAACCGCCCGCCTTTGAAGCGCAGAAGGCGAAGGCCGCGAAGGAATCGCGCTTGGCACCGCTGTCGCAAGTGCTGCGCGATCATCCGCGCGAAGTGCTCGGCGGGCTGGGCGTGACGATTCTCTGGACAGTCTGCACCTACACGCTGGTGTTCTACATGCCGACGTATGCGAAGCAGCAACTGGGTCTGCCGCTGGGCGCGACGTTCCAGTCGACGGCGCTGTGCGGCGCGATCATCTTCGTGCTGTGCCCGCTCATGGGCACGCTGTCCGATCGCATCGGCCGCAAACGCATGCTCGGCACGGTGGCGCTCATCATCGCGGCGGCAGCGTATCCGCTCTTCCACTGGCTCAACGTCCACCCGACGGTGCAGACGCTGCTGCAGGTGCAGGTGATCCTGGGTGTGTTGCTGGCCGCGTTCACGGGCCCGGCGCCCGCCGTGCTGGCCGAGCAGTTTCCGACGGCGGTGCGCTCCACCGGCCTGTCGATCTCGTACAACCTGGCGGTCACGATCTTCGGTGGCTTTGCCCCGCTGATCGTCACGTGGTTGATTGCGAGTTCCGGCAGCAAGCTCGCACCGTCGTACTACGTGATGGCCGCTGCCATCATCAGCGTGTTCGCGCTGTCGCTGATGCACGACCGCACGGGCAAGCCGATCGAAAAATAATCGTCTGAAATAGAGGCAGGCGAAATAACCTCGAACGACGGCCGGTGGATCACCCCACCGGCCGTTCGTCTTCTGCGGCCAGCAATGCCGCGTTCTCCAGCACCCGAACACCGGGCGCATCCACCCGCGCTGCGGTGACGAGCGCAGCCGCCACCGATTCCGCCGACACCGGCCGCCACGTCGGGGGCACCATCCATCCGATTGCGCGCGACACGCCTTGCGCAACGCGTTCACCGGGCCGGAATTCTGTGCGCGTGCCGAGCAGCAGCGAAGGCCGCACCACCGTCACCGACGGAAAGCCGATCGACAGGATTTCTGCCTCCACCTCGCCCTTGCAGCGGTTGTAGAAAACGCGCGAGCGCGCATCGGCGCCCAGCGCGCTCACCAGCAGAAAATGATGCGCGCCGGCGGCAAACGCGCGCCGCGCCAATTCCGCCGGATACTCGACATCAACGCGCCGGAACGCCGCCTGGGAACCCGCCTGCCGGATGGTCGTGCCGAGCGCGCAGATGACGATATCGGCGGCAAACACAGGCTGCGTTTCAGGGGCATCGAGGTGGTCGAAGTCGACCACGCATTCGCGCAATCGACCGGGCGCCGCGTGCCCTGCTGTCAAGGCCCCGCGCCGGCGTACAAGGGCCGTCACGCTGCCAGCCCAAGGCTGCGCGACGAGCCGACGCACCACCGCACGGCCCACCAGTCCGTTGGCGCCGGCCACCAGAACGGACGGCCCGCGCGGTTGCTCCGGCGCTTCGCCGCTGGCCGCGAAGCCTTGTCCGACAGGCATTTGCGCACTCGACATGATGTTCTCCATGAAGTTGGCACAGGCGCTGGAACACAGTGTACGGCGTCCGGCGGACCGGTTCTTTGCCGTGCCGCCTGCGCGCTTTCGGTGCGTTCGTCACGTGAAGAACGCTGGCGGAAATGCAAACAAACCGCGTCGATATCAGGTGTTTCCCGGATGCCCGCCCGCAAACCCATATGGGGCAAGTGTCGGCTGCAAGCAACGGCCCGCAAACCCTTGCAGTTAGGGGATGTGCAACCCTTCGCAACGGTGATATAAAACGGGTCGCAGTACAACGCTGTCCAACAAACCTGAAGTGGGGAACTGACATGACGACCAAATCCGAACTCGTAGCCGCCATTGCGAAAGACGCTGAACTGAGCAACGCCGCCGCCGAGCGCGCGCTGAACTCCGCGCTGGAAAACATCAAGAAGACCGTCGCCAAGGGCGGCACCATCACGCTGGTTGGCTTCGGTTCGTTCTCGTCGGGCAAGCGTGCAGCACGCACCGGCCGCAACCCGCGCACCGGCGAAGCCATTAAGATCCCGGCAACCAAGACCGTGAAGTTCACTGCTGGCAAGGGCTTCAAGGACGCCGTGAACAAGAAGAAGTAAGAGTCTTCTGCCGAGCCCGGCATGCGTGCCTGGCCGGGAGACTTGCAAGGGACCCTAGGGGGTCCCTTTTCTTTTGGCGCGTTTGATCTGGCGCAACATCAGCCGACCGGCCACAAGGCCACCAAGTAACCGATCGAGCCGACACGCGCGACAACCGTGTCGGCATCGCCCTCTGCATCGAGCCAGGCCGCGGCGCCCTGCGGGACATCCTCAGCGCCGATCGACAACGCGCCGTGCACGCAATACACCAGCCATTGCATGCCCGCATGCAAGCGCGGCAGTGAACGACGCTCACCGGCCGCCAGAGCGACGGCCTCGGCGTGATGCGCCCAGGCGTCGCGCCGCGTCATCACGTTGAAATCCGACAGCGGCGCATCGAGCGTGGCATGCACATCGGCTTCGCCGGGAAAGCGTGCGGGCGCTTCGCCGGGCGCCAGCGTCACCGCCTCGGCGTCGGCGCGATGCATCGTCAGCCGGCCGCCCGCAATCACCGCCAGCGAACGGTCCATGCCGGCAAAACGCGAGAACGGCCCGGCCGCATCCACCTGCGCGGTGCTGACGCGCCAGTCGAAATGGTCGAGCGTGGCGCCAGCCGGCGCGATGGCGATTTCGGTCGTCACACCACCGCCGTTCTTCCACGGCATGCGGCGCATTGCATCTGCAGGAATCAGTTTCATGAACGGCGCAACAAGTGATACGCCAGACGCGCCGCCACACGCACGGTGCGGCGATCCTGGTCGTATTCGGGGTTGGTCTCGGCGATGTCGGCCACGCGCACCTTGCCGGTGGCGCAGACGTGCTGCACCAGGGCTTCGAGCACCGGCAGCGTGATGCCGTAGGCTGCAGGCGCGGACACGCCGGGCGCCACGGCGGCGGCCAGCACATCCATGTCGATGGTCAGGTAGACGTGATCGGCATCAGCCAGCCATGCATCGAGATCGGCCATGCGCGCATCGAGGTGCCGCTCCTGCACGTCGGTGTCTTCAACGTAGTGCGCGTGCAGTGCGTCGGCGCGGTCGAACAGCGCGGGCGTGTTCGACAGACGGCTGACACCGAGGCAGCAATACGTCAGGTCGATACCGTGCGCAGCACAGTCTTCGGCGATCTGGTCGAACGGCGTGCCGGAGTTGCCGGGGCGGCTCGTGCGCAGGTCGAAATGCGCATCGAAATTGACGACCGCAAGACGCCCGCGCCAGCCTTGCTTCTGCCAATGCCGGCGCAGGCCCTGGTACGTGCCGAACGCCACCTCGTGACCGCCGCCGAGCACGACCGGCCGCGCACCGGCATCCAGCAGCGCGCACACGCTATTGCCAAGCGCAGCTTGCGCGCGTTCCAGGTCGCCATCGTCACACGTGACATCACCCGCGTCGGCAAGCACCGACAGCCCATGCGCGGGCACGTTGGCTAAGGCACGGCGAATTTCCCGCGGACCCTGCGCCGCACCGGCACGGCCGTGGTTGCGCACGACACCCGCATCGCACGCAAAACCCAGCAGCGCAGGCGCGCCGGACAATGTCGTCGCATCAGCCGATTGCACGACCTGGAACAGGCGCGTCACGTCACCGCGTTCGCCGGTGTCGTCACGCCCCTGCCAGATGGAAGCATCGAACGTTGCAGCTTCAGTCATCGTCATGCGCGTGTCAGCACCGCTTGCAGGAACGAACGCGTGCGCGCTTCCTTGGGCTCGCCAAAGATGACCGACGGCGGCCCGGCTTCGACGATGCCGCCGCCGTCCATCACCACGACCACATCGGCCACTTCGCGCGCGAAACCCATCTCGTGCGTGACGACCAGCATCGTCATGCCTTCCTTGGCGAGCAGCTTCATCACTTGCAGCACTTCGCCAACGAGTTCCGGATCAAGCGCGGAGGTCGGCTCGTCGAACAGCATCACCTTGGGCCGCATCGCCAGCGCACGGGCAATGGCCACGCGCTGCTTCTGTCCGCCCGACAGACTTGCTGGCATTGCGTCGGCCTTGTGTGCCAAGCCCACTTTCTGCAGCAGCTCGTGCGCTTCCGTTTCCGCTTCGTGCTTCGACTTGCCACTCAGCATGCGCGGGCCAACGGTGACGTTGTGCAGCACCGAAAGATGCGGGAACAGGTTGAACGACTGGAACACCATGCCGACCTGCTGCCGCAGCTGATTCAACTCGCCGTCGGGCAGCAACTTGCCGTTGTCGATCAGGCGCTTGCCGCAGATGTCGATGGTGCCGCCTTCGGCTGTTTCGAGCCCGTTGCAGCAACGCAGGAACGTGCTCTTGCCCGAGCCGCTGGGGCCGATGACGACCACCACCTGCGAGGCGTCGACATCAAAGTCGATGCCCTTGAGCACGGTGTGATCGCCATACGATTTGGTGAGCCCGCGGATCTGGATCATGGGAACATCCAGCGCCGATTTGAGCGTTTGCAGGTTCGCATTCGTCATGTTCATTGCACCATGCCTCCCGCACGGATGTTGCGCTCAAGGCGGTGCAGCAGATAGCTGGCGGCACTCGTCAGCACCAGATACACCAGCGCAATCGCCAGGTACACCTCCAGCGAGCGATACGACACGCTGATGATCTTCTGCCCTTCGTGCATCAGGTCGTGAATCGTCAGCAGCGACACCAGCGCCGAGTTCTTGATCAGTGCGATGAACTCGTTGCCCAGCGGCGGAATCATCCGCACCACGGCCTGCGGCAGGATGATTGCGCGCATCGACTGCGCCGACGACATGCCGATCGAGCGCGCCGCCTCCATCTGCCCGCGATCCACCGACTGGATCGCACCGCGCACGATTTCCGACACATACGCGCCCGAATACACGCCCAGCCCCAGCACGCCGCACACAAACGCCGGCAGCAGGATGTCGAACTGCGGCAGCCCGAAGAACAACAGGAAGAGTTGCACCAGCAGCGGCGTGCCACGGATGAACGTCACGTACACCGTGCAGATGCCGTAGATGAATCGGCGGCGCGGGTTCAACCGCCCGATGCCGATCAGCAAGCCGAGCACGCAGCCGAGCACCAGCGCGGCGGCCGTCACCTCAACCGTGACGAGCGCACCGCGCAGGATGTCCGTCCAACCGGCCCAGACAGGAGAGAAATCCAGTTCCATCAGCGTGTCCGTCGGTCGTTACTTGGCAGCGGCGCCAAACCACTTCTTGACGATCTGGTCGTACGTGCCGTCGGCCTTGATCTTCTCCAGCGCGGCGTTCAGCGCCTTGGTCAGTTCCGGCTGATCGCGGCGCACGGCGATGCCGTATTCCTCGGTAGTCAGCGCGGGCTCAACCAGGCGCAGGCCCGGACGCGCCTTGACGTAATACGCGGCGGCGGGGCGACCCGTGACGGCGGCATCGGCGCGGCCGATTTCGACGAGGTTGAACATCTGCTCGTTCTTTTCCACTTCCACGCGCTCGACCTTCGGATAGTTTTCCTTCAGGTAGTTGACCGACTTGGTACCGACCTGCACGCTGACCTTCTTGCCGTTCAGATCCGCCGGCGTCTTGATGGCCGTGTTGCCTTGCTTGACCATCGCGACCAGGCCGCCGTGGTAGTACGGCACCGTGAAATCAACCACCTTCTTGCGCTCTTCCGTGATGTAGATGCCCGAGATGGCCACGTCGAAGCGGCGCGAGATCAGGCCCGGCACGAGGCCCTTGAAGTCGATGTCCGTCCATTCGACCGGACGGCCCATGGTGCGGGCCAGCGCTTCGATCAGGTCCACATCAAAGCCGGTGCGCTTGCCGTTCTCGACAAACTCCATCGGCGCGAATGTCGCGTCGGTGGCGACGCGCAGCGGCTCCCCAGCAGCGTGCGCGGCGGTTGCGAAAGACGCCGCAGCGGACAACGCCACGGCACAAGCCAGCATCGAATGCATGAAACGACGACGATTCCCCATGAGTGGTCTCCTTGTGTGATGCGTGTGGGGTGAAAAAAAAAGATCAAAAAATCGAGAATTCAAAGGTCCTGCAGCCGTGCGGAAATGGACGCCACCGCGGCAACGGTCATGTCGATCAGGCGTTGCTCCTTGCCGCGCACGCGCGTCGCTGGCGCCATCAACGTGATGGAGCCGAGCGCGTGGCCGGGCAGCCGGAACACCGGCACGCTCACGCCCCAGACGCCGGGGTCGACCTCGCCTTCGGACAGCGCATAGCCCGCGGCGCGAATGTCGGAGAGTTCAGCTTGCAGTTGCGCCTGGGTGTCGGCATCGACGGCCAGCAGATCGGCAAGGATGGCGCGCGCCGCAGCGGGCGGCATGAAGGCGAGCAACGACTTGGCGGAGGCGCCGGCCAGCAGCGGCACGCCGCGCCCTTTCTCGAACGAGCAGCGCAGCGACTGCTGGCTCTCGACCATCTCCAGGCAGACAGCTTGGTCCTTTACGGCCACGACCAGCCCCACCGATTCGCCCGACTCCGCCACCAGCTTGGCCATGCCGATGCGCGCTTCCTGCACGAGATGCGAGGCGTGGTCGAAACCGAGTGCGAGCTGCAGGCTGATCGGCCCCGGGGCATAGGTGCCGGCCGATTCCAGCACGAAGCCCCAGCGCTTGAGCATCGCCACCTGGCGGTACAGCGTGCTCTGCGGAAGGCCGGTCAGTTCGACCAGCTCGCGCGCGGCAACCGGGCGGCCGTGGCGCGCGATGGTGGCGAGCACCATCAGCACGCGGTCCGATCCGCTCGTGGCGGCAGCGGATTGTGCTGGCGAAGGGGCCAAGCCCGGCTCGGTCATCGCGAAACTCCGTCGAGTGATGTTGCAACGGAGAATGCGACGATTTTCTCAATCCATCAACGCTACATTCCCATTGAACGGGAAACCATCGCGAATTCGGTATTTACACCTAGGACGCATCGGTCACATTTCCGGCGCCTTCGTCCAGTCGCGCTTCCAGAAACGCGACGACGGCGTGGGCGGATGCCTCGCTGCGGCAGGTCGTCAGCGCGGCGTACAGCGGTGCGGCCAGGCCGTTGAGAAAGTCGATGGGCGCTTCCGGACCTTCGGCGAGATAGCGCTGCAACGCCGAGAACGCGCCGGCCTGGCTCAGGCGCCAATCGGCAATCGAGGCCTGCCGTACGTGGCGCGGCGCAAACGGCGCAGCCGACACCGGCTTGGGCGGCTGGGGCGCGGTCTTGATGGGCGCGCGGCTTGCGACATGGCCGTCGGCAATCAGGCGCGCGAGGTCTTCGGCGCGGTCTTCGATATCGGGGCCGGCGCTGCTCAACTGCGCCAGGATGTCCGCCGCGCAGCGCTCGCCATTGACCAGCAGCAGGATCGCCCGCTGCCGATGCGTGACGTGCCCGCTGCGCGTTTGCAGCTCCTGCGTGCCGCGCTCCGTGCGCGACAGGATATGGCTCAGATCCACCGTCCCCTCCCTTGTTTTTATGGGTCTGTTCAATGAGAGGCCAGTCTAGAAAAACCTGGCGCGGCGCGGACCATTTGAACGCAGCTGGGCGCGCGATACCGACTATCACGTGCGCTGGATTGCGTTCGCGCGGACGACCGGCATGTCGATCGATCATCAAATCCGGATTGAAACCAGATCGACTCACAAGCCCTTTATCGTCTGCGATTGGAAATCTACAGTGCAGCGCATTGCCACCCAAACGGAGTTTCACCATGTTCATCCGCCCCGCCCTGCTTGCCGCCGCCGCGCTCACCCTGCCGATGGCGCTCGCCATCGCCCCGGCTGCAGCTGCGCCAACGTCCGATGCAGACCTCATCCGCCCGGACCACGTCGCCGCAGCGGACACGCCGCAGGCCGCGGCTGCCGTGCTCGCTGCGCGCCGCTACGCCACCTTCTGGCATACCGGCGATGCGCGCTATGCCACGGAAGCGCTGTCGCCTGCGTTTGTCGACCGCACACTGCCCGCCGGGCGCGTGCAGGGCACGCAAGGCCCCCTCGATGCGTCCAAGGCGTTCCGCACGGCCGTGCCTGACATGCGCGTGGAGATCGAAGACATGGTCGTCGCCGGCGACCGCGTCTCGGTTCACCTGCGCTTTCGCGGACACTTCACCGGCGAGTTCGGCCGCACGCACGGGCAGAACCAGCCGATCGACTTCCAGGCTTTCGACCTGTACCGCATCGCCGACGGCAAGATCGCCGAAAACTGGCACCTGGAAGACAACCAGACGCTGCTGCGGCAGATGGGCCTTCAACCGTAATCCACACGGCTTCATTAACGCCCATTAACAGCCCTGCTCCCTGCGCCCGCTATGCTTCGGCCCAGCTTGCGAACCGCTGATGCGGCGGCCCAAGCGTCAGAAGAATCGAGCCAATCAACACACAAGAACATCTTCGGGAGAAGTAATGGGAAAGGGGTTTCAGGGCGCGCTGCGCGCCTGCGCGGGCGCGCTCGCCTGCGTAGCGGTGCTGGGCGCAACCAGCTTGGCGGGCGCTGCGGCTGCCCACGCACAGCAGGCCAGCGATCCGCAACAGGAAATGAAGCAGGCCTGGGCCGCCGCCAAGGCCGCTGCGAAGGTCGGCCCCACGTCGATCGAACTGCGTGACCAGGCCACGCTCAAGATCGGCAAGGACGAGGTCTTCATTCCACAGCCGGCCGCGGGGCAGCTCATGCACGCCATGGGCAACAGCAACAACCCCGACATGCTCGGCCTCGTCATGCCCACCAGCGAAGATGACGAATGGATGGTCGTCGCCAAGTACGAGGCATCGGGCTACATCAAGGACGACGACGCCCGCGACTGGAACGTCGACGATCTGTACAAATCGCTCAAGGAAGGCACCGCTGCCGCCAACGAAGAGCGTGAGAAGCGCGGCATCCCCGCACTGGAAATCCAGGGCTGGGTCGAGCGTCCGCACTATGACGCCGCCACGCACCGCCTGATCTGGTCGATGGCTGCGCGCTCCAAGGGCCAGCCCGCTGATGACCCCGGCGCGGTCAACTACAACACCTATGCACTGGGCCGCGACGGCTACATCAGCCTGAACCTGATCACCGGCCGCAACCACGTCGACGCCGACAAACCCGCCGTGCAAAAGCTGCTCGCCGATCTCGATTTCAAAGACGGCAAGCGCTACACCGATTTCAACGCGAAGACGGACAAGGTTGCCGAGTACGGCCTGGCCGCGCTGGTCGGTGGCATCGCCGCCAAAAAGCTGGGCCTGTTCGCGGTGATCGCCGCGTTCCTGGCGAAGTTCGCAAAGGTGGCGATCCTGGCGGTGGCAGGCTTTGGCGCGGCCATCGCCAAGTTCTTCAAGCGCAAGCCGAGCGCATAAGCCGTGGCTAAGCTGCTGATCCTGCTGTTTTCAGGGCTGAAGTTCGGCAAGCTGCTGACCACCGGCGGCACGATGCTGCTGTCGGTGGCGGCCTATGCCTTCGTGTTCGGCTGGCGCTATGCGGTAGGTTTCGTGGTGCTGCTGTTCATCCACGAGATGGGCCATTTCATGGCGGCACGCCAACGCGGGCTTGCCGTGGGAGCGCCCACCTTCATCCCCTTCGTGGGCGCGTGGATCGACCTGAAAGAGCAGCCGATGGATGTGGAAACCGAGGCCCATATCGGCCTGGCCGGCCCCGTCGCCGGCACGGTCGGCGCGATGCTCTGCTACGGGCTCGCGCGCTACACCGACAGCCAGCTGCTGCTGGCGCTGGCCTACGCCGGCTGCTTCCTCAACCTGTTCAATCTGATCCCGCTCTCACCGTTTGACGGTGGACGGATTACGGCGGTGCTATCGCCGCGCATCTGGTTTCTAGGCGTGCCGGTGCTGGTGGCGCTGTTCGTCTGGCGGCCGAGTCCGATCCTGATCCTGATTGCGGTGCTGGCCGTGCCGCAGTTGATGAAGGCGTGGCGCTACGACCCGCATGCGCCGGAAAACCGCGCGTACTACAGCATCTCGAACGAATCTCGCCTGACCTACACCGTCTACTACATCGGCCTGGTCGTCTTTCTGGCGATGATGAGCCACGAGCTGCACGACATGCTGGGCAGCGTGCGGGCATAAAAAAACCTCCGCTGGTGCGGAGGTTTTTTCTGAATCGCCGGAGCGAGTCGCCTTAGGCGAAGTTCTTGGCAACGAAGTCCCAGTTGACCAGGTTCCAGAACGCCTCGACGTACTTCGGACGGGCGTTGCGGTAGTCGATGTAGTAAGCGTGTTCCCACACATCGCAGGTCAGCAGCGGCTTGGCGTCGGTCGTCAGCGGCGTGGCGGCGTTGGAGGTCGACACCAGATCCAGCGAGCCGTCGGCCTTCTTCACCAGCCAGGCCCAGCCCGAACCGAACGTGCCGATGGCCGTCTTGGTGAACTCTTCCTTGAACTTGTCGAAGCTGCCCCACTTGGCGTTGATGGCGTCAGCCAGCGCGCCGGTCGGAGCGCCGCCGCCTTGCGGCTTCAGGCCGTTCCAGTAGAACGTGTGGTTCCAGACCTGCGCGGCGTTGTTGAACACACCGCCCGAGGACTTCTTGACGATGTCTTCGAGGCTCAGGTTCTCGAACTCGGTGCCCTTGATCAGGTTGTTCAGGTTCGTGACGTAGGTCTGGTGGTGCTTGCCGTAGTGGAACTCCAGCGTTTCCTTGGAGATGTGCGGCGCCAGAGCGTCTTGGGCGTACGGCAGCGGGGGGAGCGTGTGTTCCATTGTTCTTGCCTTCTGTGGGTTGTACAGGTTGGGAGCGACGATTGTAGGAGACTTGCAAAACCGGCGCAAACCGCAGGCTAAATAGTCGGAATACCCGCTAAACGCGTGCGGAATCGCGATCATTGCCGCTATAACGTCATGCGCTGGTCACAGTTCGAGCTTCGGTTGCACCCGGGCGATTTCGATGTCGGCCGTGCCTTGCGCCAGCCGCGCCTCGATGCGCGCCCGGGCATGCAATGCGTTCGGATCGCGGATGGCGTGGCCCTTGGCATCGAGCAGCACCGCATAGCCGCGCTCCAGGGTGCGCTGCGGCGCCAGCAGTTCCAGGCCGGTGTGCTGACGCGCCAGGCGTTCGTGGGCGCGAGACAGCGTGTCTCGCATGACACGTGCCAGCGTCGCTTCGGCTTGCTGGAGGCGCGTGCGCTCTCGCGTGGCGTCGGGGCGCGCCGCGGACAGGCGCATCGTCAGCAGACGCTGGAGATGTTCCGCGCGCTGCACGCGGCCGGTCAGGGCAAAGCGCAGACGGCCCTCCAGATGGGCGAGTTGGGTGCGGCGTTCGCGCATCTGGGCCTGGGGGCCGCGCAGGCGGTGCGCGAGCCAATCGACGGTCTGCGCGCGGCGATCGAGTTGCCGGCGGAACTGGGCAGACAGCGCATCCCAGTCACGCCCCACATCGCGCAGCATGCGTGCACGGTCCGGGCTGACCAGTTCGGCCGCTGCGGTGGGCGTGGGCGCGCGCACGTCGGCAACAAAGTCGACGATGGTCACATCGGTCTCGTGCCCCACACCGGCCACGATGGGAATTTCCGATGCGGCCACCGCGCGCGCGACCGGCTCTTCGTTGAAGGCCCAGAGGTCTTCAATGCTGCCGCCGCCCCGGCACAGGATGACCACGTCGACCTCTGCCCGGGCATTGACCCGTTCCAGCATGGCGGCGATGCGCTCCGACGCCCCGGCACCCTGCACCGGCACGGGATACACCACCACCGGCACATGCGGCGCACGCCGGCGCAGCGTCGTCAGCACGTCGCGCAAGGCCGCCGCCTGCAGCGACGTCACCACGCCAATCGCGCGCGGATGCCGTGGCAGCGGCCGCTTGCGGTCGGCATCGAACAGGCCTTGCGCTTCCAGCGCGGCCTTCAGCCGCAGGAAGGCCTCGTACAGATTGCCCAGGCCGGCCCGGCGAATCGCTTCGACGCTCAATTGCAGTTCGCCGCGCGCTTCGTACAGCGTGACCAGCGCCCGCACTTCGACGGCCTCGCCTTCGCGCGGGGTGAAATCGGCGTACTGGTTGCGGCCCTTGAACATCACGCAGCGGATCTGCGCGCCTGCATCCTTGAGCGAAAAATACCAATGGCCGCTGGCCGCGCGCGTGAAGTTGGAAATCTCGCCGCGCACCCAGCCCAGCGGAAAGTTGCGTTCGAGCAGCCCCGCAATGCGGCGATTGACGTCGCTGACGGTCAGCACATCCTGCGAGCCCCGACTCGGTGCAGACGGGGCGGTAGCGGCGGCCAATGTGTCGGGGGCGGATGGGGCCGCAGGCGCGGAGGCATCCATCCAAAACGGTCGGCGGGAAGACGGCGGCGGGGTCATAAGTGGTGCGAGGAGCGCAAAACGATGAGGCTTCGGGGCGACATCTACCTTGAATAGGGGAGGCAACTCACGCGGAGTGGGCTACCTGTCCACAGCATAACGTCCTTGTCAAGCTTGACAGAGGTCAGGTGACGCGCTCTCTGCATTTTGGCGCAACCCATTGATTCTTATGAAAAATCGGCCCATGTCAAAATTTCAGCAGCGCAAGTAATTTCGTTCTGCGTCAAGCATTTAGCGCGAGCGCCCCAAGGATGTTCACAAAGTTATCCACAGCATCGCTGGAAAACCGTGGTGTGACGCCTGGGCAGTGGATAAATCGGCCGTCGATTCTCACACGTCCGAGGTCCGTGTCCACAGTTTTTCGGGGGAAACTTCGCTGCTCAATTTTTAAGCGCAACACCGAACACCGTTTTGAATCAGTCACTTAAGGTGCTTGTCCGGGCAATGTCCACAACCCGTCCACAAGACTGTCCCGTGTCGGTGTGGATTTCCTCACGGTTTTTCGAGGCGCACCCTCGTTTTCCATCAGATCGAGGCCAGAACCCTCGGTTGCTTCATTTTTAAGCAGGCCGTCGGACTTCCTTTCAGATCAAGCACTTAGCGTGCTTGTTGAGGCAATGTCCACAACCCATCCACAAGACTGTCCCGCAGCGGTGTGGATTACCCGCCGTTTTGCCGGGCCAGCACGCGCTTTTTCATGGATAGACCGTAAAAACGCCCGTTGCACGTTTTTTAAGCAGGAACACGAACATCCTTTCGCATCAAGCACTTAGCTTGCTTGTTCGGGCAATGTCCACAACCCGTCCACAAGACTGTCCCGCCCGGCTGTGGATTGCGCGGCCAGTCTCTTTCGTGACAACGCGTTGACCATCGTCTGCGCATGTCGCGATGCTGCGCCATCGTGTTGCCGAGGCAGGTCCGACGCGCTAGAGTGCTGCCTGTTTTTGCCGCAACGGACAGCGTTCGGGGACGCGGACGGCACGAGCACACCATCAGAATCACACTCCTTCCACAACGACAAAACGGGTTGTCCAGTGTTTTCCATCATTCAAGCCGCCGGCTGGCCGATCTGGCCGCTGTTGATCGCCTCGGTGCTCGCACTCGCGCTCATCATCGAACGCTTCGTCGCCCTGCAACGCAAGAAGATCATTCCGCCCAAGGTCTATGACGAGGCGCTGGCCGTCGCGCATCAGCGCCGCGCCACACCGGAAGTGGTGAACACGCTGGAGCAGGGCTCGCCGCTGGGCCGCCTGCTGGCTGCTGCGCTGCGCCACGTGGTGCTGCATCCGAACACCTCGCGCGATGCCGCCAAGGAAGTGGTGGAAGAAGCCGGCCAGAACGTTGCCCACCGCCTGGAGCGCTATCTGAACGCGCTCGGCACGATTGCCTCGGTGGCGCCGCTGATGGGGCTGTTCGGCACGGTCGTCGGCATGATCGAGATCTTCGGCAGCCAGACCGCTGCAGGCACGAACCCGCAGGCGCTGGCGCACGGTATCTCGGTCGCGCTGTACAACACGGCGCTGGGCCTCGTGGTGGCCATCCCGACGCTGATCTTCTGGCGCTACTTCCGTGGCGTGGTGGACAACTACGTGGTCGAGCTGGAGCACCTCTCCACCACGTACCTCGACGCGATCCTGCCGCCGCGGCGCGGCTGATCCGGGCCACGCCTTACTGGAAACAGCCATGCGCTTCCGCCCGCGCCGTGCCCGCGAAGAGCCGGAGATCAACCTGATCCCGCTGATCGACGTGCTGCTCGTGATCCTCATCTTCCTGATGATCACGACCACGTATTCCCGCTACACCGAACTGAAGGTCAACCTCCCCACCGCCGAGGCCGAGAAAGCCACCGAGCGTCCGGGCCAGATCGTCGTGTCCGTCACCGCCAACGGCGTCTACTCTGTCGACAAGCAGGTGCTCGACACGCGCGATGTCACGAGCCTGGCCGATGCGCTGCGCAATGCCGCAGGCAAGGCCGGCGGCCCCGAGCCCATCGTCATCGTCAACGCCGATGCGCAAGCCGCGCACCAGGCGGTGGTCAATGTCATGGAAGCCGCGCGAGTGGCCGGTCTTTCCCACCTGACCTTCGCCACGCAAACCGGCAACGCCCGTTAAGAGATCGCTTCTCAACCACCATCACGCATGCCCGTCGCCCAGCACCGTCTCGCCAGCTTCGTCACCCGCCAATGGCAGCAACGCGGCTGGTTTGCGTGGGTGATGTGGCCGCTGTCGTGGCTGTTTGGTGGGATTAGCGCGCTGCGCCGGCTGCTGTTCCGCCTTGGCGTGCTGCGCTCGGTGCGGCTGCCGATGCCGGTGGTGGTGATCGGCAATGTCACCGTGGGCGGCGCCGGCAAGACGCCCGCCGTGATCGCGCTGGCCTCGGCGCTGGCTGAAGCCGGCCTGCGCCCGGGCATCGTCTCGCGCGGCTACGGCGCACAACTGAAGCATCCGCGCCCTGTGCGAGAACACTCCCGCGCGGAAGACGTCGGCGACGAACCGCTGCTGATCGCCCGCGCCACCGATCTGCCGGTGTGGGTCTTCCCCGATCGCGTGCTGTGCGCGCAGACGCTGCTGGCCTCGCACCCGGGCTGCAACGTGATCGTCTGCGACGACGGCCTGCAGCACTACCGCCTGCGCCGCGATATCGAAATCATCGTGTTCGACACGCGCATGGGCGGCAACGGCTTCCTCCTGCCCGCCGGCCCCCTGCGCGAACCGATGACGCGCCGCCGAGACGCCACGCTCATCAACGATCCGAACTACCGCGCCACACCCGACCGCCCTGACGTGTTCGGCATGCACCTCGAGCTGCAGGACGCCTACAACCTGGCCGACCCCGCGCTGCGCCGCCCGCTGGCCCAGTTCGCCCGCATTGAAGGCGCGCAATTGCTGGCCGCGGCCGGCATCGGCAACCCCGAGCGCTTCTTCGCCTCGCTGCGCGCCGCCGGTCTCAAGCCGAGCACGCTGCCGCTGCCCGATCACTACGATTTCGCTGACAACCCGTTCACCGACAGCCACGCCGAGGTCATCCTGATCACCGAAAAGGATGCCGTAAAATGCGGCCATCTCGACGACCCGCGCATCTGGGTGGTGCCGACCACACCGGTGGTCGACGCGGCGTTGGTCGAACAGGTCTGCCAGCGCGTGCGCGCCCTGGCCGATCGCGCAACGCTCAAGGCAAGCGCACAATAACGCCACCCTTCCGCTGTACCGCGCGCCGCCCTCCGCCTTGAGCGGCCGCCACGGAGCCTCTACCGACATGGACAATCGCCTGCTGGAAATCCTCGTCTGCCCGTTGTGCAAGGGCACGCTGCAACACGACCGCGCCAACAATGAACTGATCTGCCACGTCGACAAGCTGGCCTACCCGATCCGCGACGGCATCCCCGTCATGCTGGCTGACGAAGCGCGCCAGACCGTGGAAGGCACGCCGGTCGATCCGGCCTGATACGAAGGTCGCCGCCATGTCGCACGCGCCATTCATCGCTGTCATTCCCGCGCGGCTGGCGTCCACGCGGCTGCCGAACAAACCGCTGGCCGACATCGACGGCAAGCCGATGGTGGTGCGCGTGGCTGAACGCGCGCATCAGTCCTCCGCCGCGCGCGTGGTGGTCGCCACCGATGCAGCGTCGGTCGCCGATGCCTGCATGCAGCATCACGTGGAAGCCGTGCTGACGCGCGCCGATCACGCCTCGGGCACCGACCGCCTGGCCGAAGTGGCCACCGTGCTGGGCCTGCCCGATGACGCCATCGTCGTCAACGTGCAAGGCGACGAGCCGCTGATCGCACCGACGCTGATCGACAACGTGGCCGCGCACCTGCGCGACCATCCCGACTGCGCCATCGCCACCGCTGCGCACCCGATCCACGACCCTGCCGACGTGTTCAACCCGAATGTCGTCAAGGTCGTGCTCGACGCTGCCGAACGCGCACTGTTGTTCTCGCGCGCACCGCTGCCCTGGGCGCGCGATACCTGGACGCCCGCCGTCATGGCCCGGTCCGTTGTGGAGCGCCCGCTGCCGGCCATGCCCGTGCTGCGCCATATCGGCATCTACGCGTACCGCGCCGGATTCCTGCGCCGCTTCCCGCAATTGGCCGCCGCCCCCATCGAGCAGACGGAGCAGTTGGAGCAGCTGCGCGCCATGTGGCACGGTGAACGCATTGCCGTGCTGACCACCGATGACGCTCCCGCCGCCGGTGTCGACACCCCCGAAGACCTCGCACGGGTGCGCGCTGCCTGGAGCGAGCTTCTTGCCCAGGATGGCCCCTGAGCCCGCATTTCTCTGAACTTTGCGTGCGGGGCTGCCAAAACCCCGTCCTCGCCATGGCATAATCGCGAGGACGACAAGCCGTATGACGGCGCCCACGCAGGCGCCGCAGCGGCGACAGGGAGACAAATCGAGCCATGGGTGCCGCCGTCCGGCGGACGCCTGATTCCCCAGAGTCCGGTAAGGCTGGCGTCAACTTCGCCCGCTAGGCTGCCTGTTCGCGTCGATTGCGTCGCCATGGCTTGATCACCAGGCGTATTGGGAATCCGCCCTCTTGGACCGATTCCCAACGCGCTTCACAGAGCCTGACAGCGCGACAGGATTCGAAAACTTGAGGAACTCGTCACCATGCGGTTGATTCTGTTGGGCGCGCCCGGCGCCGGCAAAGGTACGCAAGCCAAATTCATCTGCGAAAAGTTCGGCATTCCGCAGATCTCCACCGGCGACATGCTGCGCGCGGCCGTCAAGGCAGGTACCCCGCTGGGTATCGAAGCAAAGAAGGTGATGGATGCCGGCGGCCTGGTGTCGGATGACATCATCATCGGCCTCGTGAAAGACCGCCTGCAACAACCCGATTGCAAGAACGGCTACCTGTTCGACGGTTTCCCGCGCACCATTCCGCAAGCGGAAGCCATGAAAGACGCCGCTGTGGCGCTCGACTACGTGCTGGAAATCGACGTGCCGTTCGACGCCATCATCGAGCGCATGAGCGGCCGCCGCGTGCACGTGGCATCGGGCCGCACGTACCACGTCAAGTACAACCCGCCCAAGACCGAAGGCGTGGATGACGAAACCGGCGAACCGCTGATCCAGCGCGACGACGACAAGGAAGAGACCGTGCGCAAGCGCCTGGACGTGTATGAAAACCAGACGCGTCCGCTGGTCGACTACTACTCGCAATGGGCCGCCAACGGCAACAGCGCCGCCAAGGTTGCGCCGCCGAAGTACCGCAAGATCAGCGGCGTGGGCAACGTCGATGAAATCACGGCTCGCGTATTCGGCGCGCTGCAGGACTGAGCACACCCCGCAATACCCGCCACGAAAAAAGGCGCCTCGATCATGAGGCGCTTTTTTTTTGCTCGTTCGCCGGCCGCTTCGCGCTAACATATGACGCTGAACTTGACGCGAACGTAAACGTCAAGTAACTCGCAAACAACACACAAGGAGACACGGCATGGAGATTCGCGATCAGGTATTCATCGTGACCGGCGGCGCGTCGGGACTGGGCGCAGGTACGGCACGGACGCTGGCCGAAGCGGGCGGCAAGGTGGTGATTGCCGACGTGAACGAGGCTGCCGGCACCGCGCTGGCGCAGGAACTCGGCGGCCGCTTCGTGCGCTGTGACGTCACGTCGGAAGCCGACGGCCAGGCGGTGGTGGACGCCGCCACGTCGCTGGGCACGTTGCGCGGGCTGGTGAACTGCGCGGGTATCGCTACGGCGTCGCGCACGGTGGGCAAGACGGGGCCGCACCCGCTGGACCAATTTGCACGCGTGATCAACATCAACCTGATCGGCACGTTCAATATGCTCCGCCTGGCAGCGACGGCCATGGCGGGCAACACACCCAATGCCGGCGGCGAGCGTGGCGTGATCATCAACACGGCATCGGTGGCGGCATTTGACGGACAGATCGGCCAGGCGGCCTACGCGGCGTCCAAGGGCGGCGTGGTGGCGATGACACTGGCGATTGCGCGTGACCTGTCGCGCGACGGCATCCGGGTGATGACGATTGCACCGGGCATTTTCGAGACGCCGATGCTGCTTGGCATGCCGGCGGAAGTGCAGGACGCGCTGGGCAAGATGGTGCCGTTTCCGCCGCGCCTCGGTAAGCCGGCGGAATATGCGCAACTCGCGCGTGCGATCGTCGAGAACCCGATGCTCAATGGCGAGACCATCCGCCTGGATGGCGCCATCCGCATGCAGCCGAAATAAGCGCGGTCAGGTCGTTAGGCGGCTGGCAGCGCCATCCGGCGGATCATCTGCCACGCTGCCTCGGCCGCCGGCGAAAGCGACCTGTCATGCCGCCGCGCCAGCACAATGGCGCGCGTCTCCTTGGGCGACAGCGGCACCGCCACCAATGGCGACGAGGATGGCAGCGGCAACGACAGCGACGGCACCACACCCGCACCGATGCCCGCTTCCACCATCCCGAAGACCGCGCTGCTGTGGCCCATCTCCTGCGTAACGTCAGGGTGAACGCCGTGGCGCAGGAAGATGCGGTCGATCAGCGGGCGACTGCCCGAAGCGTGATCGAGCAGGACGACCGCTGTGCGATGCAGATCTTTCCACCGCACGCTGCTGCGCTGCGCGAACGGGTGATCCTTGCGGCAGACCAGGCAGAACGGATCGATCAGCAGCGGCTCCGTCCATAGGCCTTCGGTATCGAGCGGCTCCACCACCACACCGAAATCGGCGCCGCCCGTGCGGATCAACTGCAGCGTGTCGACCTGCACGGAGTCGCGCACGATCATGCGGATGTCCGGATAGCGCACCGCGCACTCGGCCACATACACCGGCATCAGCCGTGTCGACACGGTCGGGCTGGACGCCACCACCACGCGCCCGCGCCGTTGCTCGCCGACCTGGCGCGCCTGCTGCAACGTGTCGTCCAGATCGGCCACGAGGCGATCCAGCGCCGTCGCCAGCGAGCGTCCCACTTCCGTCAGCACGACTTCACGGGTGGTGCGATCGAGCAACTTCAGGCCCAGTTCGCCTTCCAGCTCCGAGATCGAACGGCTCACGGCCGGCTGCGTCAGGCCGATGGTTTCGCCCGCCCGGCTGAAGCTGTGCGCGCGTGCCACCGCGAGAAAGACGCGCAACTGGCGCAAAGTCACATTCATGCTGACGACGTATGAATTGATTCGATCAATGCATTTGTATTCTAGATAGGGATGTTGTGCAATAGCGGCTATCCCGCCATCCAACCCGCGCCGTTACGTAATGGTGACCGCGCACGCACATGAAGATCCCGCTGTTATCTCCGCTGTTGTCCCAGATCGATGGGTTCATTCGCGCCATGCTGGTGATGGTCGCCCTGGCCCTTTTCTTCCCGGCGCTTGGCGCGAGCGACGGCCCGTTGCGGCTCGACATCGTCACCATCGTCGGCGTGTCGCTGGTGTTCTTCCTGCACGGCGCGGCGCTGTCGCGCGAGAAGATCGTCGAAGGCGCCCGCAACTGGCGTCTGCATCTGTTTGTGCAGAGCTGCACCTTCATCCTGTTCCCGCTGATCGGCGCGGTCATTCTGCTTGTCTGCAAGCCGTTCATTCCGGCTAAGCTGCTGCTGGGCGTGTTCTATCTGTGCGCGCTGCCGTCCACGGTGTCGTCGTCGGTGGCGATGACGGCCATGGCCAAGGGCAATGTGCCGGCCGCCATCTTCAACGCGACCATCTCGGGGCTGATCGGCATGATCGCCACGCCGCTGCTGATGAGCTTCGTGATCCAGGCGTCCGGCGCAGACCTGTCGGTCGGCAAGGCGCTGCTGGGCGTGGCCGAGCAACTGCTGCTGCCGTTCGTGCTGGGGCAGTTGCTGCGCCCGGTCATCGGCGGGTTCATCAACAAGCACAAGGCAATCATCAACAAGGTCGACCGCGCGGTGATCCTGCTGATCGTGTTCAACTCGTTTGCCGACTCGACGCACGCGGGTGTGTGGTCGAGGTATCCGTGGGAGACCATCGTGGCCGTGGCCGTGATGAGCGGTGCGCTGCTGTTCGTCGTGCTCGGTGCGACGACATGGCTGTCGCGGCGCGCCGGCTTCAATCTGGCCGACGAAATCACCGCTGTGTTCTGCGGCTCGAAGAAGAGCCTGGCGAACGGCGTGCCGATGGCGAAGATCCTGTTTGCCGGCAACCCGGCGCTGGGCCTGATCGTTCTGCCGCTGATGATTTATCACCAGCTGCAGCTGATCGTGTGCTCGACGCTGGCGCGCAGGTATGCGGATCGCGTTGCCCACGCCGAGGCCAGCGCGGGCGCTCCGGCAAGCCGCGCGGCTTGATCAAGGCAAGCGCGTCAGGCCCGCGAATTCCGCTTCCGGCCAGTGGTAGGTGCGCACCCAAGCGTGGCCGCCATCGGCCGTCTCCAGCCAGTCCCGGCTGACCGACACACCGGCCAGGGCTTCGTAGAAGCCGATCGCAGCGGTGTTCGCCTCGTACACCAGCAGATGCAACTGCGTGATGCCCTGAGCGGCGGCCCAACGCGCCGCTTCGCCCATCAGACGCTTGCCGACACCATGGCCGCGTGAGGCTGGCAGCAGATGCAGGTTGTCGACGAACGCCCCCCAGGGCGTGCCGTTTTCACGCAGGGCGCACAGAAAACCGATGGTCTGGCCGTCCAGATCGGCGCACCACACCTGCTGTCCGGCCACGGGTGCGGCCATGCGCTCACGCCATTTCGCCTGGATGTCGATCGCTGCGCGGCCATCGAGATATGCGTCGGACAAAACGCCCAGCCCGCGGTACGCGCTTTGCCAGCTGCGCGTATGAATGTCGGCGATGGTGCCGGCGTCGGACGCACCGCCTTCGCGCAATACGAGCGTCGTCATGCGTCAGACGCCCGGGTTGCGCGACAGCGGCGGGTTCTTGGCGAAGTACGCCCGAATGCCGCGCAGGATGGCCTCAGCAAGCTGGTTCTGGTGGCCGAGGTCGTTGAGCTTGGCTTCTTCTTCGGGGTTGGAGATGAAGGCCGTCTCGACCAGGATCGACGGAATGTCCGGCGCCTTGAGCACCGCAAAGCCCGCCTGCTCGACCTGCCCCTTGTGCAGCCGATTGATGCCGCCAATCTGGTCCAGCACCGCCTTGCCGACCTTCATGCTGTCGGTGATCTGCGCGGTGGTCGACAGATCCAGCAGCACGCGCGTGACCTGCGCGTCTTTCGAGCCGAGATTCGCCCCGCCGATCATGTCGGCCGCGTTTTCCTTGTTGGCGAGCCACTTGGCCTGCGCGCTCGAAGCGCCGCGATCGGACAACACGAACACCGAGGCCCCGCGCGCCTCCGGTGAGAGAAACGCATCGGCATGGATGGAGACGAACAGGTCCGCCTGCACGCGGCGTGCCTTCTGCACGCGCACGCCAAGCGGGACAAAGTAGTCGGAATCGCGCGTCATCATGGCGCGCATGTTGGGCTGGGCGTCGATCTTCGCCTTGAGCATGCGGGCGATCGACAGCACCACGTCTTTCTCGTGCGTGCCGGCACCGCCCGTGGCGCCTGGATCTTCTCCGCCATGGCCCGGATCGATGGCGACGGTAAGCAGGCGGCGCATGCGCGGCCCGTTTGAGGGCGTGCGCGGCACAGGCTGCTCGGGAACGATCTCCAGCGGCGGCGTGTTCGGCGCGTTGGCGAGCGTCGACGGAGGATTCATTGACGTCGAAGGCGGCGTCTTGCGAGGCGGTGTGCGGCTGGCAAGTGCCGGAACTTGCGGCTCTTCGATCGCTGGCTTGGTGGGGCTAGCGCCCCGGTCGCGGCGTGCCAGCGCGGCGATCGGGTCATCGTCATCCGACGCCGTCGGCATCGGCGTACCGCCTGACGCGGCAAAGCGCTCCTGCTTGCCCTCGGTGGCCTGCACCAGCTGCATCAGCGGGTCGGGCGGGTTGGTCGGGTACAGGTCGAACACAAGCCGGTTGCGATAGCCAGCAATCGGCAGCAACGTGAACACCTGCGGGTTGACGCTTTCCTTCAGGTCGAACACCAGGCGCACGACGCTCGGCCGGTTCTGGCCCACGCGCACCTGTCGGATGTACGGATCGTTCGGCGCAATCTTGGCCACCAACTCGCGCAAAGTTGGGTTCAGGTCGAGCCCGTCGATGTCGACCATCAGACGATCCGGATCCTTGATGAGCTGATGCGTGGCCTTGAGCGCGACGTCGGATTCGATCGTCACGCGCGTGTAGTCCTCGGCGGGCCACACGCGCACGGCGACGATGTTGGCGCCGCGTGCAATCTGCGGGCCCACCAGGCTCAGGATGACCGTGCCTGCGCCGGCCTTCGCCATGCGCGTGAGCCATTGGCGGCGGGCCTGGCTCGGCAGGTTGGGATCATCCGGTTGGTCGGTCGGCAGATGCTTGATCAGCATGGGAACAGGTGTTGCAACGACTGTAGAAGTTGAAGGCCGGTCTGCGTGCGTGCGCTCAGGCGTGCTGCGCGCGGTGCATGCTCAACGCCGTCATCGTAGGTTTCGTGCACAACGTCGACCGATAAAGCAATGTGCAGGTCGGGCGTACCAAGCAGCGCCTGCGCCTTCTCGGGCCATTCGACCAGGCACAGCGCAGGTTCGGCAAAACAGTCACGGAACCCGGCATCGGTCCACTCTTCGGGATCGGCAAAGCGGTACAGGTCGAAGTGATAGACCTTCTGCGTGCCAGTGGTTCCGGCCACGTCGTACGGCTCGACCAGCGTATAGGTGGGGCTGCGCACGCGCCCGGTGTGCCCGAGGCCGCGCAGGATGGCCCGCGACAGCGTCGTCTTGCCCGCGCCCAGATCGCCGGAAAGCTGCACCTGCACGGGCTGCGGACCCAATGCCAGCACGGCCTGCGCGAGTGCCGCGCCAAAGGCCGACGTGGCCGCTTCATCGGTGAGCGAAAGCGTGCGCTCGGCGAGCGGAGGGGTCAGACCAGAAGGCGCGTCAGCAGGGAGCACGGTGGGCATTGCGTACAATTTGGGCATGTCCGCCACCCCCACGTCATCACCCGGAACGAACCTCGATGCACGCCTGCCAGCCGATGCGGCCGGCATGCAAGCGCTTGTCGCGCAGATTCGCTCCTGGGGTGCCGAACTCGGTTTCGATGCGGTCCGCATCGCCGATGTCGACCTGTCGCATGCTGAAGAAGGGCTCCAGACATGGCTTGCGCAGGGGTTTCACGGTGACATGGATTATATGGCGAACCATGGCATGCTCCGCGCACGCCCCGCCGAACTTGTTGCCGGAACGGTACGCGCGATCGTCGCGCGGATGCCGTATCTGCCACATCTGGCCGATCCGCAAACACCCGGCAGCGACTGGCGCACCATCGAGTGGGACCGCCTGCGCCGCCCTGAAGACGCCACCATCTCGCTCTACGCGCGCGGCCGCGACTATCACAAGGTACTGCGCCAGCGCCTGCAGAAGCTGGCAGAGAAGATTGCCGGTGCCGTCGGGCCGTACGGCTTTCGCGTATTCACCGATTCGGCGCCGGTGCTCGAAGTCGCGCTGGCCACGAACGGCGGCCTCGGCTGGCGCGGCAAACATACGCTGCTGCTCGACCGCGATGCGGGCTCGATGTTCTTTCTCGGAGAGATCCTCGTCGACCTGCCCTTTCCCGTCGACCCGCCCGTGGAGCCCCACTGCGGCAATTGCACGCGCTGCATCGACGTGTGCCCCACGCAGGCCATCGTCGCGCCATACACGGTGGACGCGCGTCGCTGCATCTCTTACCTGACCATCGAGCACAAGGGCAGCATCCCGGTCGAACTGCGCCCGGCGATGGGCAACCGCGTCTACGGGTGCGACGACTGCCAGCTGGTCTGCCCATGGAACAAATTTGCCGTGCCGGCCAACCTGCCCGACTTCGACGTGCGCAACGGCTTGGACGCGGCCACGTTGGCTGGCCTGTTCAACTGGACCGACAACGAGTTCAACCAGCGCCTCGAAGGCAGCCCGATCCGCCGCATCGGGCACGAGCGTTGGCTGCGCAACATCGCCGTGGCGATCGGCAACGCGCTGCGCGCGCCGCTGCCAGATGCCACGCGCACGCAACTGACCGCCGCCCTGCGTGCACGCGCTGATGACGCGTCGGAACTCGTGCGTGAACACGTCGCATGGGCGCTCGCCCAATGACGTGAGCGCTCCCTGTGGCGCAACACGCCAGCGCATCAACACTGTGACGCGCGCTTAATCTGTTTTTTCACGCAGCCTGCAGCTTGTTTTAAAAACAAAACAATGCGCGTCTAGCACAAACCCATGAATGCCGCTTAATGCTGACGCCAGCAGGGCCTTATACCGCCTAGTACGCAAACGCTTGCGCATCAGGGCAGACACTAATTGTTTGTAAATAAAATATCGGGAAAATGGCGGCTTAATCCTAAACCGTCCACTTCGATGTTTTCCGCTCTTGTTGATCTCCGTCGCGCATTGCAGGCTGGTATCCGTGCCCGCTCATCCCGGATGGCACGCGCGTGGCGCGGTGGCGTCCTGGGCGCGATGTTCTGCGCTGCCTGTGTGAGCACGGCATGGGCAGCGGTGAACGTCGAGGGTGTGCCCTTCGACGACGCCGCACGTGTGGCCGGCCGCGAACTGCTGCTCAACGGCACGGGCCTGCGTTCGGTGTTCGTCATCAAGGGCTATGTGGCGGGCCTGTACCTGCCGGAGCGCGCCAAGAACGCGGCAGTCGTCCTCGGCATGAAGGGGCCGAAGCGGCTGCAGATCCATCCGCTGCGCGACGTCGGTGCCGACACGTTCATCCACGCGCTGAACGACGGCATCCACCGCAACCAGACCGAAATTCAAGTGCAGAAGCTGGCCGACCGCCTCACGCAGCTGGAAGACGCGATGCGCCAGATCGGTTCCACCAAGCGCGGCGACACCATCAACTTCGACTACGCCCCCGATACCGGCACCACCATCAGCATCAACGGGGTGGCACGCACAAAAGCCATCCCCGGCGAAGACTTCTACCAGGCCGTGCTCAGCATCTTCATCGGCAACAGCCCGGTCGATCGCGATCTGAAAAACGGGCTGCTCGGAAGCTGACAAGCTGACGATTGGCTTTTCAGGGGTTTCCCCGGTTGCCGTGTGGCTGGCGTTTGCCGTTGTGCTATTCAGCAGTTTCCCCACAAGAACGCAGAACGCACACCAAGCTACAAGGAGGAGACGATGACCAAGGGACGACTGATCGCCAGCCTGATCGGCGCCGCAGGAATGGCGTTGTGCGGGCCCGCGCTGGCCGACAACTACCCCGCCAAGCCGCTCAAGCTGATCATTCCGTTTCCGCCCGGCGGCACGACAGACATCGTGGGGCGCGGCGTGGCCGACCAGCTTTCCAAGGTGCTGGGCCAGGCCGTGGTGGTGGAAAACAAGGGCGGCGGCGGCGGTTCGATCGGCGCAGATGCCATCGCCAAGGCGGCGCCGGACGGCTACACGATCGGCATCGCCACCGTCTCCACGCATGCCGTCAACCCGGCGTGCAACCCGAAGCTTTCGTACGACCCGCTCAAGGATTTCAAGCCGATCACCAACCTGGCCACGGTGGCCAACGTGATCGCAGTCAACCCGACCTTTCCGGCCAAGAACTACAAGGAATTCGTCGCGGTGCTGACGGCCAATCCCGGCAAATATTCGTTTGCGACATCGGGCACCTGCGGCATCGGCCACATGCTCGGCGAAGAGTTCAAGGTGCTGACCAAGACGCAGATGGTCCATGTGCCGTATCGCGGCGCGGGGCCTGCGCTGAACGACGTGCTGGCCAACCAGGTGCCGATCATGGTCGACAACCTGCCGTCGTCCATTCAGTTCATCAAGGGCGGCAAGCTGCGGCCGATCGTGGTGGCGTGGAACAAACGCGTCGATAGCCTGCCCGATGTGCCGACCTTTGCCGAAGTCGGCCTGAAGGATGCGAATGACCCGGCGTGGTATGGCCTCGTCGCACCGGCGGGCACGTCCGACGACATCATCCGCAAGCTCAACGAAGCCGCCGTGAAGGCGCTGAAAGACCCGGGCCTGGTCGATCGATTCCGCGGTGCCGGCGCTGAGCCTGTGGGCAATACGCCGCAGCAATACGCGGCCGAGATCAAGCGCGAATTCGACAAGATGCGCACCCTGGTCAAGCAGCAGAACATCAAGCTGGATCAGTAACCCTGCCTCACGTGGGGCCTGTGCTAGATTCGCAGGATTGTTTTCCAGCGCCGGCCCCTGTCATGCCATCCCCTTTCGACGCCGTTCTCGAAGCGCCCTTCGGCAAGCTGGGCGTGCGCGTGGCCGACGGCGCGCTTCGTGAACTCGTTTATCTGCCGGAAGGCACACCCCGCGTCGATTCATCCGACGCGTTGATCGCAAGGCTGGCCCGTCAGCTCGACGCGTACTACAGCGACCCTCGCGCGACATTCGACATCCCGCTCGCGCGTGCCGGCACCGATTTCCAGCACCGCGTATGGCAGGCCATCAGCGCCATTCCATGCGGCAGCGTCATCACCTACGGCACCATCGCGCAACAGATCGGCAGCGTGCCACGCGCGGTGGGGCAGGCCTGCGGCGACAACTGGTTCCCGATCCTCATCCCGTGCCACCGCGTGGTGAGCGCGTCCGGCATCGGCGGGTTTTCGCATCACACGGATGGCTACCTGTTGAACATCAAGCACTGGCTGCTGCGCCATGAAGGCGTGATGCTGATATGAGAAAGGCCGCACGGAAAGACGCCGAAGCACCGTCCCTGCCGCCGCAAAGCGCAGACGCGATCCAGCGTTTTTGCGACGCCCTGTGGCTGGAGGACGGCCTCGCCCGCAATACGCTCGACGCGTACCGGCGCGACCTCACCCTCTACGCGCAGTGGCTTGCCGAGCGCAGCAAATCCATCGCCGAAACCGAAGACGGCGACCTGGCCGATTACTTCGCCGCACGCCACGCCGAGAGCTGCGCATCGTCCGCCAACCGGCGCCGTACGGTGTTCAAGCGTTTCTTTCAATGGGCGTTGCGCGAGCATGTGGTGAGCACCGATCCGTCGCGCCTGCTGCCCACCGCCAAGCAGCCGCCGCGCTTTCCGAAGACGCTGTCCGAAACGCAAGTCGAGGCGCTCATCAACGCGCCCGATGTCGACACGCCGCTCGGCCTGCGCGACCGCGCGATGATCGAACTGATGTATGCGAGCGGGCTGCGCGTGTCGGAAATCGTCGCGCTGAAAACCGTGGAAGTCGGCCTGAATGAGGGCGTGGTCCGCGTGGTCGGCGGCAAGGGCGGCAAGGATCGCCTGGTGCCGTTCGGCGCGGAAGCGGGCGACTGGCTGCGGCGTTATCTGCGCGATGGCCGCACGGCGCTGCTCGGCGAGCGCACCGCTGACGCGCTGTTCGTCACCGCGCGCGGCGAAGGCATGACGCGCCAGGCGTTCTGGTATCTCATCAAACGCTATGCGCTGCTGGCCGACATTCACGCGCCGCTGTCGCCGCACACATTGCGGCACGCGTTTGCCACGCACCTGCTCAATCACGGCGCAGACTTGCGCGTCGTGCAGATGCTGCTCGGCCACGCAGACATTTCGACCACGCAGATCTACACCCACGTCGCGCGCGAGCGTCTGCGCACACTGCATGCGCAGCACCATCCGCGCGGATAGCGATCGTTCCCCTGCCCCGTATGAGCAAGTCCAAGCACGTTTCCGAGACGCCCGCCACGCAGTTTCTCAAGGCACATGGCGTCGCTTTTACCGAACACACCTACGACTATGTCGACAAGGGCGGCACGACCGAGTCTTCGCGCCAGCTTGGCGTCGATGAACACCACGTCGTCAAGACGCTGGTGATGGAAGACGAGCACGCCAAGCCGCTGATCGTGCTGATGCACGGGGATTGCTCGGTCTCCACCAAGAACCTCGCGCGCCAGACTGGGCGCAAGAACGTGCAGCCCTGCAAGCCCGAGGTGGCACAGCGGCACAGCGGTTACCTGGTGGGCGGCACGTCGCCGTTTGGCGTGCGCAAGGCGATGCCGATGTATGTGGAGGCGAGCGTGCTGGAGCTGGAGCGCATCTACATCAACGGCGGCAGGCGCGGCTTTCTTGTCAGCATCGCGCCCAGCGTGCTGACCACCGTGCTGAATGCGCAGCCCGTCAACTGTGCAAACCCCGATTGAAACGAACGCGGCGGCTGGGGCACCCTACGCGGCGCGCTACAATCCCGCAGCCTGATTTCACCGATTTCCTATGTCCCCAGTCGTCGCAACCGTCATTTTTGCCGTGGCCGCCTACCTGATCGGCTCGATCTCGTTTGCCGTGGTGGTGAGCCGCGCGATGGGTCTGGCAGACCCGCGCACCTACGGCTCGGGCAACCCCGGCGCCACCAACGTGCTGCGCTCGGGCAACAAGAAGGCGGCCATCCTCACGCTGCTCGGCGATGCTGCCAAGGGCTGGCTGGCGGTGTGGCTGGCGCAATGGCTGGCCGCGCGCTTTGGCGTGGACGAAACCGGCATCGCCCTGGTGGTGATCGCCGTGTTCCTGGGCCACCTGTTTCCGGTGTTCCACCGCTTTGAGGGCGGCAAGGGCGTGGCCACGGCGGCAGGCATTCTGCTCGCGCTGAACGTGTGGCTCGGCCTGGCCACGCTCGCCACGTGGCTCATCATCGCCGTGTTCTTCCGTTATTCGTCGTTGGCGGCGCTGGTGTCGGCGGTGTTTGCGCCGTTCTTCTACGTGCTGATGAACGGCTTCGACTGGATTGCCGGGGCGGTTGCGCTGATGGCGGTACTGCTCATCGCGCGCCACCGCGCCAATATCGCCAAGCTGCTCGCCGGCAAGGAAAGCCGCATCGGCGAGAAGAAAAAAGCGGCCTAATTCCGCAGCTCGGCGCGCACCGAGTGCGCGCGCCGATGTTCTCCCGGCGGCCGCCCCGTGTGCCGCCGGATCAATCGCCGGAAGGCGGACATGTCCTGATAGCCGCACTGCTCGGCGATCGCCGTCAGGCTCAGCGTGCTGACTTCGAGCAGGTGACACGCGCGCTCCACGCGCAACCGGTGCAGCAATTGCAGCGGCGACATCCCCACTGTTTTCGCGAAATGCCGCAGCAGCGTCCTCTCGCTGGTTGAGGCCGCGGCCGCAAGTTTTTCCAGATCAAACGGTTCGTGCAGATGCTGCTGCAGGTAGCGCCGCGCGCGCAGCACAACGCTGTCGCGGATGGCCGGTTTGCTGCGCAGCCAGATGCCGATCGCCTCGCCGCGCGCGGGGTGATCGAGCGCCGTATTGCCCAGCGTGCGTGCAAGCCGCGCATCCGCCAATCGCGCGACCAACCGGTGCGTGAGCGCCACGCCATGCTCCATCGCCCGTGCGGTGATGACGTTGCCACTGGTGACAATCGCCTGTGCCGCCACCACCCTCAGGTTGGGGAAATTGCCCTGCACCCACCCGGCGATGAGCCACGTGACGGTCAGGCGCTGCCCGGGCGGCAGCACGTCGGCCAGCATCGCCACACCCGTGAACGGCGACGCCACGAGCCGCCCGGCCTGCAGATAACGCCGGATGGTGGCGCGCTCCGCGTCCAGCAGGGCCAGACGCTGCTCCAGCGTGCCGATGTGATCGAAATGCAGCGGCGGGACGATCAACGCGTCGCCCAGCTGCGTGTCGTCTTGCGGCAGTGCATCGCAACGGCAAGCGAGCGTTTCTGCAGCGGCCTGCCAACGCGCCGGGTCCCGCGCGATGAGCCGCCAGCCGAACACCGGCGCCTTGGCGGCATTGGCCCGCTTGCCGGCCTGCATGGAAGCCAGCGCATTGGCCACGCCGAGCGTGTCGGAAGCCGTGGCCAGCATAGAGAAACCGGCGTCAGGAAAGGTCAGCAAGTCGATTTTCGGCATGCCGCAGTATAGGTCTGGGCGGCAATACGCGTGGCGATATTGCCCCGAATTCTGGCGGGAATACCTCTTTCGAATCAGACCCGCCCGATTGACGATGCCGCGGTGGCTGCGCACAGACGCAACCGCCCATAACAACATCGACATCAGGAGACAACGCACGATGCAGCGATTCATGCAGGGATTCGCGCGCGGCGCGCTTGCCACGGCCGCGCTTGCGGCGCTGGCCGGCTGCGCAAGCACAGGCAGCGGCTGGGCCGCGCCTTCGGACACCGGCCTCTCGGCTGACATCAGCCGCACCCGCTTTGGCATTCCGCACGTTCGCGCCAACGATTACGCGAGCCTCGGCTTCGGCATGGCCTACGCCTATGCGCAGGACAACGTCTGCCTGCTGGCCGACCAGGTCGTCACTGTCAACGGCGAACGTTCGAAGACGTTCGGGCCGGACGGCACGGTCGTGGTGTCGTTCAAGCCCGTGCCGAACACGCAAGCCGACGCCTTCTTCAAGGGCGCATTCGACGAGGCTGGCCTGCGCGCCGGCTATGCACAGATGTCGCCCGAGGCGCGTGAACTGCTGCGCGGCTACATCGTCGGCTACAACCGCTATCTGAAAGACACGCCGCCCGCCAGCCGCCCGGCCGCTTGCCGCAATGCCGATTGGGTGCGCCCGCTCACGGTGGCCGACATGATGTTGATGGGCGAAGAGAAAGCCATTCAGGCGAGCGCGGGCGCCATGCTGCAAAGCATCGTTGCCGCGCAACCTCCGGGCGGCGCACCGGCATCGTCGGTCATTCCACCGCATGCCGTCGACACCGCCGCACTCGACCGCGACCTGCAGCTGCGCGACATGCCGATCGGCTCCAACGGCTGGGCCTTCGGCAAGACCGCCACGGATACGGGCCGCGGCGTGCTGCTCGGCAATCCCCACTTCCCGTGGACGACCACCAACCGCTTCTACCAGGTCCACCTGACCGTGCCGGGCAAGCTGGACGTGATGGGCGCATCGATTGCCGCCTTCCCCGTTGTCAGCATCGGCTTCAACAAAGACGTGGCGTGGACGCATACCGTTTCCACCGGCCGCCGCTTTACGCTGTTTGAACTGAAGCTGGCCGAAGGCGACCCGATCACCTACCTGATCGACGGCAAGCCGCACAAGATGACCACGCGCACCGTGGCGTTTGACGTGAAGCTGCCGGACGGTCGCATCGAGCGCCGCACGCACACCTTCTACAACACGGTGTACGGGCCGGTGCTGTCGATGCCCGCCGGTGGCATGCCGTGGACCTCGCAGAAGGCCTACACGCTGCGCGACGTCAATCGCAACAACACGCGCTCCATCGATACGTGGCTGCATATCGCGCAGGCCAAGGATGTGGCGGGTATCCGGCAGGCCATCGGCAACCTCGGCATCCCGTGGGTGAACACGATCGCCACCGACCGCAACGGCCGTGCACTGTTTGCCGATGTGTCGACCACGCCCGACGTATCGACCGAAGCGCTCAAGCGCTGCGCGCCGTCGCCGCTCGCAGACAAGCTCTTCAAGGGCGTGGGCCTCGTGCTGCTCGACGGTTCACGCAGCGCGTGCAACTGGCAGGTCGATCCGGCGTCGCCGGTGCCGGGCCTGGTGGCGCCCGCACGCATGCCCGTGCTGGAGCGCGATGACTACGTCGCCAACAGCAACGACAGCTCGTGGCTGACCAACCCGGCGCAGAAGCTCACGGGCTTCTCGCCGGTGATGGGTTCGACCGACGTGCCGCAACGCCTGCGCACCCGCATCGGCATCATCGAAATCGAGCGTCGCCTCGCCGGGACCGACGGGCTGCCGGGCAGCAAGGTGAATCTGCCGAACCTGCAGTCGATGATCTTCCGCAATGCCAACCTGGCCGGCCACCTCGTGCGCGACGATCTGCTGGCTGCGTGCAAAGCCACGGCAAACCTTGACGCCGACGTGCGCGACGGCTGCGCTGCCCTGGCGCAATGGAACCTCACAGACAACGTCGACGCGCGCGCCGCGCATGTGTTCCGCGAGTTCTGGATGCGCGCCAAGGACGTCCCGAATGTCTACGCGGTCGATTTCAACCCGGCGGATCCCGTCTACACGCCGCGCAGCCTGCGCATGAGCGATCCCACCGTGCGCACGGCGGTGTTCAAAGCCTTGAAGGATGCCGTGGGCGCTGTCCGCACGGCCGGCTTTGCGCTCGATGCGCCATTGGGCGCTGTGCAGGCCGCACATGCGCCGGGCGGCGACATCGCGCTGCACGGCGGCGAGGAGTATGAAGGCGTGCTCAACAAGCTGCAAAGCACGCCCATCGGGCCGAAGGGCTTGCAGGTGTATTTCGGCACGAGCTACATCCAGACCGTTACGTTCGACGATCAAGGCCCGGTGGCGGATGCGCTTCTGACCTACGGCGAATCGACCGACCCGGCTTCGCCGCATGCGTTCGACCAGATGCGCGAGTTTTCGGCCAAGCGCTGGAATCGGTTGCCGTTCTCGGAAGCCGCCATCGCCGCCGATCCGGCACTGAAGGTGACCAAGCTGTCGCAGTAAGCTTTTTGCCGCTGCAAACGCAAACGCCCCGCTCGTGCGGGGCGTTTTGCTGGGAAGCGTGCGGGTTCAGTCGCGGAAGTTGTTGAAATCCAGCGGGGTGTCGCTCACCTCCTTGCGCAGCATGGCAATCACGCTTTGCAGGTCATCGCGCTTGGCGCCGGTCACGCGCACCGCGTCGCCCTGGATGCTCGCCTGCACCTTGATCTTGCTGTCCTTGATCGTCTTGACGATCTTCTTGGCCAGGTCGCCCGAGACGCCCTTCTTGATCTTGACGACCTGCTTCATCTTGTCGCCGCCGATCTTCTGCTTGTCCTGGTAGTCCAGGAAGCGCACGTCGACGTTGCGCTTGGCAAGCTTGTTCATCAGCACGTCGTTGACCTGACCGATCTTGAAATCGTCGTCGGCAAACAGCGTGAGTTCCTGCTCCTTGTGCTCGACGCGGGAGTCGGAGCCCTTGAAGTCGAATCGCGTCGAAATTTCTTTGTTGGCCTGTTCCACGGCGTTCTTCACTTCCACCATGTTGGCTTCGCATACCACGTCAAACGACGGCATCGTGTTCTCCTTGCAGACTTGAATCGGGTTGCTGCGGCGCCTGTGTGCGGGGGCCGCGTGCGCCATGGCTTCTATAATCTCGGCTTTCCCAGCAGATTTGGCGCCATGGCGTTGCTCGACACGCATTATCCCCTAGGCCAGCACAACACGTTCCGTTTCGAGGCCACTGCGCGCTATGCCGCCCACGTTCGCACGCCGGACGACATTCCCGCCGCGCTGGCCGACGCGCGCGTGCAGGGCTTGCCGGTGCTGGTGCTGGGCGGTGGCAGCAATATCGTGCTCACGCGCGATTTCGAAGGCCTGGTGCTGCGGATGGAGATTCCGGGCATCGCCACCGGCCGAAGCATGGTCGATGGCCGCGCAGTCCACACCGTCACCGCAGGCGCTGGCGAATCGTGGCATGGCCTGGTCGCCCACACGGTGGCGCATGGCTTGCCTGGGCTGGAAAACCTCGCGCTGATTCCCGGCACGGTGGGCGCCGCGCCCATCCAGAACATTGGCGCGTACGGCGTCGAGATCAAGGACCGGTTCCATTCCCTGCGCGCCTACGACCGCCACGCCGGCGAATTCGTCACCCTCACCGCCACCGATTGCGCCTTCGGCTATCGCGACAGCCTCTTCAAGCGCAGCGGCGCCGATCGCTACGTCATCACCGAGGTCACCTTCGCCCTGCCGGTCGAGTGGCAGCCCGACACGCATTACGCCGAACTCGCGCGCGAGCTGGCGGCGCAGAACATTGCCAGCCCAACGGCGCAGGACATCTTCGATGCGGTGGTCACCATCCGCCGCCGCAAGTTGCCCGACCCGGCCGAGATCGGCAACGCCGGCAGCTTCTTCAAGAACCCCATCGTCGATGCCGCCACGCGCGATGCCCTCGCCGAGCGTTTCCCGAATCTGGTCGGCTATGTGCAGCCCGACGGCACGTACAAGCTCGCCGCCGGCTGGTTGATCGATCAGTGCGGCTTCAAGGGCCGGCAGAGCGGCCCGGTGGGTGTATACGAAAAACAGGCGCTGGTGCTGATGCACCGAGGCGGCGGCAGCGCGGTCCAGTTGATGACGCTGGCGCGCGAGATCCAGGACGCGGTTCATGCACGCTTTGGCGTGCGCATCGAACCTGAGCCGGTCGTGGTGTAAACAGGCGACCGGATGGGCGCACTGGGCATCTTGCGCCACATCGAGCGCGTCTGGATTCAGGCAGCCCCCGCCAGACGTACCCGCGGTCGATCCAATGGCCTAAAATGGCTGGTTTCGCCCCACGACCTCCCTTTTCGCGTTCCATTTCATGACCACCGAAACCTTTGACGGCGTCCGCCTGACCACCAAGGCCAATGTGTACTTTGACGGAAAGTGCGTCAGCCACAGCTTTACCCTGCCCGACGGCACCAAGAAGTCTGTGGGCGTGGTGCTGCCGGCCACGCTGACCTTCGGCACGGCCGCCGCCGAGATCATGGAATGCGTGGGCGGTTCGTGCGAATACAAGCTCGACGGCACCGATGAATGGAAGACGTCCGGCGCAGGCGAAAGCTTCCAGGTTCCGGCCAACTCGAAGTTCGACATTCGGGTGACCGAGGCCTACCACTACATCTGCCACTACGCCTGAACCTGCCCAGGATCCTACTGCGCGGCTCGATCTTGACCTTGTGATGCTCGCCGTACCCGTGTACGGCTGCGCTTCTCAGGCCAACCTCGAACCGCTCGCTACGGATTCTGAACAGGTTCAAAGAACTGAAAGACTGAAGAGACACACCATGGAAACCATCCTGCAACACGTTCCCGTCGGCCAGAAGGTCGGCATTGCCTTCTCGGGCGGTCTCGACACCAGCGCTGCGCTGCGCTGGATGAAGAACAAGGGCGCGCTGCCCTATGCCTACACCGCCAATCTCGGCCAGCCCGACGAGGAAGACTACGATGCCATCCCGCGCAAGGCCATGGAGTACGGTGCAGAGAAGGCCCGCCTGATCGACTGCCGCCCGCAACTGGCCAATGAAGGGATTGCCGCTATCCAATCCGGCGCGTTCCACATCAGCACTGGCGGCATTACGTACTTCAACACCACGCCGCTGGGCCGCGCCGTGACCGGCACCATGCTGGTCGCCGCCATGAAGGAAGACGACGTCAACATCTGGGGCGACGGCTCGACCTTCAAGGGCAACGACATCGAGCGCTTCTACCGCTACGGCCTGCTGACGAACCCGGCGCTGAAGATCTACAAGCCGTGGCTCGACCAGGCCTTCATCGACGAGCTGGGCGGCCGCGCCGAAATGTCGGCCTTCATGACGAAGGAAGGTTTCGGCTACAAGATGAGCGCCGAGAAGGCCTACTCGACGGACAGCAACATGCTAGGCGCCACGCACGAGGCCAAGGATCTAGAGCACCTGAACAGCGGCATCCGCATCGTCAACCCGATCATGGGCGTGGCGTTCTGGAAGCCGGAAGTCGAGGTCAAGGCGGAAGAAGTGTCGGTCACGTTCGACGAAGGCCGCCCGCTCGCCGTCAACGGCCGCGAGATTGCCGACCCGGTGGAGATGTTCCTGGAGCTGAACCGCATCGGCGGCCGTCACGGCCTGGGCATGAGCGACCAGATCGAGAACCGCATCATCGAAGCCAAGAGCCGCGGCATCTACGAAGCCCCGGGCATGGCGCTGCTGCACATCGCCTACGAGCGCCTGGTGACCGGCATCCACAACGAAGACACCATCGAGCAGTACCGCATCAACGGCCTGCGCCTGGGCCGTCTGCTGTACCAGGGCCGCTGGTTCGACCCGCAGGCGATCATGCTGCGCGAAACCGCTCAGCGCTGGGTGGCCCGCGCCGTGACCGGCACCGTCACGCTGGAGCTGCGCCGCGGCAACGACTACTCGATCCTGAACACCGAGTCGCCCAACCTGACCTACGCGCCGGAGCGTCTGTCGATGGAGAAGGTGGAAGACGCGCCGTTCAGCCCGGCTGACCGTATCGGCCAACTGACGATGCGCAACCTCGACCTGATGGACACGCGCGACAAGCTGGCCATCTATTCGAAGGCCGGCTTGCTGTCGCTGGGCACCGCCAACGCGCTGCCCCAACTCGACGGCGGCAAGAAGTAACCGCCTGCCGCATCAAGGCAAAAAGGCCGCTCCGACGTCAATCGGAGCGGCCTTTTTTATGCCTGCAGATTGGGGCGGCTGCGCGCTCAATAACGACCGCAGAGCAGGTATTCCATCAGCGCCTTCTGCACGTGCAGGCGGTTTTCCGCCTCGTCCCACACCACGCTCTGCTTGCCGTCGATGACGGCCGCTTCGACTTCCTCGCCGCGGTGCGCGGGCAGGCAGTGCATGAACAGCGCATCGGGTTGCGCGCGCTGCATCATCGCCTCGGTGACCATCCAGTCGCCAAAGGCCTTCTTGCGCGCTTCGTTCTCGGCTTCGTAGCCCATGCTGGTCCACACATCGGTGGTCACCAGATGCGCGCCGTCGCAGGCCTCGAGCGGGCTTTCGAACACATGCACGAACGGCAAAGCGGAATCGGCCACCATGGCCGGATCCAGCTGATAGCCCTTCGGCGCAGAAAAATGGAAGCGGAAACCAAGGATCTCAGCTGCCTGGATCCACGTGTAGGCCATGTTGTTGGCATCGCCCACCCAGGTGACCGTCTTGCCCTGGATCGGGCCGCGGTGCTCGATGAAGGTGAAGATGTCGGCCAGCACCTGGCACGGGTGGTATTCGTTGGTCAGCCCGTTGATGACCGGCACGCGCGAATGCGCGGCAAAGCGCTCGATGATCTCCTGCCCGAACGTGCGGATCATGATGATGTCGGTCATGCGGGAGATGACCTGCGCCGCGTCTTCGATCGGCTCACCGCGCCCGAGTTGGGAATCGCGCGTGTTCAGGAAGACCGCGTGACCGCCGAGCTGGTGAATGCCGGCTTCGAACGACAGGCGCGTACGCGTGGAATTCTTCTCGAAGATCATGGCCAGCGTGCGGTCGTGCAGCGGGTGCCACGTCTCGTAGTTCTTGAACTTGGCCTTGAGGATCGCGGAACGGTCCAGCAGGTATTCGTACTCTTCCAGCGAAAAGTCCTTGAACTGCAGGTAGTGCTTGATCGAGCTTGGTGGGTTCATAAAACAACGAAGGCGGCCTGCAGATGACGCACCGGGAACATCCCGTAGCACGTCGCCCTAGCCGCCTTGCCTGTTGAAGATTCAGGCCATCATACGGGATCGCCACCGGTTTGGCGAGTTTCGTGCCCGTGCGCGCCCGCTACCATAAACGCCCGGCTGAAAGGCCGATGAAAGTCTTATATAAGATATAATACTGGCTGCCTCGGATGCTCCAACCGTCCGCACACCGGTACGACAAACCGGTCTGTCCGGTTCACGAATCGGCAACCAGGCGCATCATCCGCACCACAAGTGCACCCCGTTCGAACGTTGCGGCACCCGCACGGTCGAAGTCGTTTGCAAATCTCCACAGCCCCACGCAGTCCATGGCAGCCAACCCTCGCCAATTCTTTATCCAGGGCGTCACCCGCGACGGAAAAACGTTCCGCCCGAGCGACTGGGCCGATCGGCTGTGCGGTGTGATGGCGCAGTTCCGCCCTGCCGGCGATTCCGGAGATCCCCGCTTCACCTATTCCCCGTATGTGCGCCCCGTCATGTCGGGCGGCATCCGCAGCGTGTTCGTCGACGAGCGCCTGCGCGACATCGAACCCAAGGCGCTGGATTTCGTGCTGAACTTCGCGCACGACAACAATCTCCAGCTCGTGGAAGCCTGCATCCTGCCGGAAGGCGGCGCTGCAGCGAAAGCCTGATCCCCAAGAACGCCGCTCCACGCAGCGCCATGCACATTGCTGGCGCGCACAGAATGCAAAAAGCCCGTCCGAAGACGGGCTTTTTTATCGTCGGAGCGCGACGTTGCGTGTCGCGCCATGCCGGCTAGGCCGGCATCACCCGAACTTAGGCAGCCATTGCCTTGATGGCAGCGGACAGACGCGACTTGGCGCGTGCAGCCTTGTTCTTGTGGACGATCTTCTTGTCAGCGATGCTGTCGATCGTGCTTTGGGCGGTCTTGAATGCAGCAGCAGCGGCAGTCTTGTCGCCAGCAGCCACAGCCTTGCGGACGCCCTTGATTGCGGTACGCAGACGCGAGCGCAGAGCCGAGTTGTGAGCGTTTTGAACGACGGCTTGGCGTGCGCGCTTGCGTGCTTGTGCGGTGTTTGCCATGGAAAAATCCCTGAAGAAACGGTAGCAAGCGCCCCGGGAGACACGGAAGGCCGAAGCGCGCAAATTGGTGAAAGACGGCAATTATACGCAGACTTCCGCCTTCAACGCAAACCCTGTTGTGAAATCGCCCGGATAACGGCAGTTTGCGGCTTTTGCGGCACTTTTGGGCGCGTGGCGAGCCGGTCCCTATAATACGGCCGCAATTGTGCCTTCCGGTCACGTTCGTCACGCCGGGCGCGAACCCCGCATGGCGCCGTCGGTCAGACCGCCATCGCCGTGTTTGCCTCGCAGGCGGCGCCCAACCACGCATTCATCTTGAATCTCCTCAAAACCCTCGCCACGATCAGCGGCCTGACGATGCTCTCGCGCATCACGGGGCTCATTCGCGAGACGCTGATCGCCCGCGCCTTCGGTGCCTCGGTTTACACCGACGCCTTCAACGTCGCCTTCCGCATTCCCAACCTGCTGCGTCGGCTGTCCGCCGAGGGCGCGTTCTCGCAAGCGTTCGTGCCGATCCTGGGCGAATTCAAGAACCGCCAGGGCGAAGCCGAAACACGTGCGCTGGTCGACTCCGTGGCCACGGTGATGACGTGGTTCCTGGTCATCATCTCGGCGTTGGGCGTGATTGGCGCGCCGTTGATCGTCACCGCGGTCGCCACCGGCTTCAAGGAGCACGAGAGCCAGGCGTACATTTCGGCGATCTTCATGACGCGCGTGATGTTTCCGTACATCGGGCTGGTGTCGTTGGTGGCGCTGGCGTCGGGCATTCTGAATACGTGGCGGCAGTTCGCGGTGCCCGCTTTTACGCCAGTGCTGCTGAACCTGTCGTTCATCGTGGCAGCGGTGTTTGTGGCGCCGCACCTTGAGACGCCGATCTACGCTCAGGCCTACGCGGTGATGGTGGGCGGCATCCTGCAGCTCGCCATTCAGATCCCGTCGCTGCGCAAGATCGGGATGCTGCCGCGCGTGTCGTTCAACGTGCGGGTGGCGTGGCATCACCCGGGCGTGCGACGCGTGCTCAAGCAGATGTTGCCGGCAACGCTATCGGTGTCCGTCGCGCAGATCAGCCTGATCATCAACACCAACATTGCGTCGCGCCTGCCCACGGGCAGCGTCTCGTGGCTGAACTACGCAGACCGGCTGATGGAATTCCCGACCGCGCTGCTGGGCGTGGCGCTCGGGACGATCCTGCTGCCCAGCCTGTCGAAGGCCAGCGCCGAGAACAACCGTGAAGAATACTCATCGCTGCTCGACTGGGGCCTGCGGCTGACCGTGCTGCTGGCGGTGCCGTCTGCGGTGGGGCTGTTCGTGTTTGGCGCACCGCTCACGGCCACGCTGTTCCACTACGGCAAATTCACCGGCATGGACGTCGAGATGACGCGCCAGGCGCTGACGTCGTACGGCGTCGGGCTGATCGGACTGATCGTCATCAAGATCCTGGCGCCCGGCTTCTATGCGCGGCAGGACATTCGCACGCCGGTGAAGATTGCGCTGGTGGTGCTGGTGGCGACGCAGTTGTCCAACTATGTCTTCGTGCCGATCTTCGGGCACGCGGGGCTGGCGCTGTCGATCAGCTTTGGCGCGACCATCAATGCGGCGCTGCTGTTCTTCGGCCTGCGCCGGCGCGGTTATTACCATCCGCTGCCGGGCTGGGGGCTGTTCATCGCGCAGGTGATGTCGGCGGTATTGCTGCTGGCCGGGGCGCTGCTGTGGCTCGCCCACAATTTCGATTGGGTGGGACTGGGCGCCAAGCCGCTTGTGCGCATCGCGCTGCTCGGGGCAAGCCTGGTCCTGTGCGCGGTGGTCTATTTCGGTACACTGTGGCTCACCGGATTGAAGTTCTCCACGTTCCGAAAAAAGGCCATCTGATGACCACTAAAGTCCTCGATTATTTTTCGGCCCTGGTCGCGGACGACGACAGCATCCCTCTCACAGAAACCGCCCTGTCGATTGCGCAGGACGCGTATCCGGATCTGGACCTGCAGGCCGAGCTGGCCGCCATTGACGTGCTCGTCGCGCGGATCAAAAACCGCATCGCCGACGGCACGCCGGCCATCCAGCGCCTGCGCCTGCTCAATCAGTTCTTCTATCGCGAGCTGGGCTTCGGGCCCAATGCAAACGATTACTACGATCCCGAGAACTCCTATCTGAATGCCGTGCTGCAAAGCCGGCGCGGCATTCCGATCTCGCTGGCGGTGCTCCTGATGGAGATCGGCCAGCAGATCGGCCTGCCGCTCAAGGGCGTGTCTTTCCCCAACCACTTCCTGGTGCGCATGAGCATTCCTGCGGGCGAGGTCGTGCTCGATCCGCTGACGGGGCAGACGCTGTCGAAGGAAGAGTTGCAGGACATGCTCGACCCGTACCTGGAAAAGGAAGGCATCGAAGACCCGAACACGGTGCCGCTCGGGGTGTTCCTCCAGGTGGCCACGCACCGCGAAATCATCGCGCGCATGCTGCGCAACCTGAAGGCAATCTATCTGCAGGAATCGCGCTGGCAGCGCCTGCTGGCCGTGCAGCAGCGGCTGGTGATTTTGCTGCCCGATTCAATCGAGGAGGTGCGCGACCGGGGGTTGGCCTACGCCAACCTGGAGTGCTTCCGGCCCGCGCTGGAAGACCTGGAAGCCTACGTCGATGCCCGGCCCGACGCAGCCGACACGGCCAAGCTCAAGGAGCGCATGCCGACGCTGCGCGCCATGAGCAAGCACTTGAATTGACGCCTACTTCGGCGCCACGCCGCGACGGCGCTTGAGCAACTTCCACAGTCCGCCCAGCGCCAGCGGCACGATCGCCGCGCCGAGGCCGATCAGCACGATCGTGTTCAGGTGATCGCGAATCACGGGCACATTACCGAACGCCTCGCCCGACAGCACCAGGATCGCCACCCACAGCACGGCGCCGATCATGTTGAAGAGCTGGAACTTCGCGAACGTCATCTTCGACACGCCCGCCACAAACGGCGCGAACGTGCGCACCACCGGGATGAAGCGCGCCATCACCAGCGTCTTGCCGCCGTGACGCTCATAGAAGCCGTGCGTTTTCATCAACGCCTCGTGATCGAGGAAGCGGATGTGACCGTCGAATACCTTGGGGCCGATCCAGGAGCCGACGAAATAGTTGACGGTGTTGCCCGTCGTGGCGGCAATCACCAGCAGCACGATGAGCAGCCAAGCGTCCATCTGGCCCGTGGCGCACATGGCGCCGGCAATGAACAGCAGCGTGTCGCCCGGCAGAAAAGGCAGCACCACGAGGCCGGTTTCGGCAAACACGATGGCGAACAGCAGCACGTAGACCCACGCGCCGTATTGCTGAATCAGCAAGCCCAACGACTTGTCGACATGCAGCACGATGTCGACCAATTGCATCACGATATCCAAACCATCCCCCTGAACGAGCGGGAAATGATACCGGATGTGACTTAGATTTCCCCTAGCCCTTGGCGGGGCTTGCGTCGGTGCGCCGCACAGGGCGTGACATTTATAATGCCGCGATGACTTCCGCCCCGACTTCCCGCCGCCCCATTCGCCCGCTTCCCGACCAGCTGATCAGCCAGATCGCGGCCGGCGAGGTGGTCGAACGGCCTGCGTCCGTGGTCAAGGAGCTGCTGGAAAACGCACTGGACGCCGGTGCCACGCAGCTGCAGATCAAGCTGGAGGAAGGCGGCGTGCGGCGCATTGCCATCACCGACAACGGCGGCGGCATTCCGGCCGATGAACTGCCCGTCGCGCTGATGCGGCATGCGACGAGCAAGATCGGCTCGCTGGAAGAGCTGGAATCGGTGGCGACGCTGGGCTTCCGGGGCGAGGCGCTGGCCTCGATTGCCTCGGTGGCGGAATTGACGCTCACGTCGCGCACCTCCAATGATGCCCACGCCACGCAGATCATTGCGCAAACGGGGCGAGTGCAGCCCGCCTCGGGCGGCGTCGGCACCACCGTCGATGTGCAGCATCTGTACTTCAACACGCCGGCGCGCCGCAAATTCCTGAAGACCGAGCAGACCGAGCTGGGTCACTGCATGGAGGTGATCCGTCGCACCGCGCTGGCGCGGCCCGACGTGGCCATCTCCGTGCATCACAACGGCAAGCCGCTGGAACATTGGAACGCCACACAGGCGGATTCGCGCTCAGCGGCCGTGCTCGGCACCGAATTCGCCCGCGCGCGCCTGCCGTTCGAAGAATCCGCCGGCGAGCTGCGTCTGTTCGGCTTTGCCGGCCTGCCGACCGCGTCGCGCGGCCGGGCCGATCATCAGTTCTTCTACGTCAACGGCCGCTTCGTGCGCGATCGCCTGCTGACGCACGCCGTGCGCAGCGCCTACGAAGATGTGCTCCACGGCGACCGCTTTCCCGCCTACGTGCTGTGCCTGGAGTTGCCGCCCGAAGCGGTGGACGTGAACGTGCATCCGTCCAAGATCGAGGTGCGCTTCCGCGACAGCCGCGCGGTGCACCAGTTCGTCTATCACGCGGTGCAACGCGCCCTGTCCCGCCACGCCGGCGAACAGGGCGACAGCCTGCGCACCGACATTGCCGATGCGCCCGAAGTTGCGGCCGTCACGACGGCGCCCTCGCCCGCCGACAACACCACGCGCTGGATCAACCAGATGGCCGCGCGGCAGACGTCGCTCGGCATTGCGCAGCCGCGTGCGGAATACCTGTCGATGATGCGCGGCGATAGCGCGCCCATGCCGTCAAGCCGCCCGGCCTGGATGACCGATGTGCCGAGCGCCGCGACGTTGTTCGACGGCGGCACCGCGACTGCGCAAGCGCCTGTCGCCGTTGCGGAGCCGGCCGCTGTGCAGCACGCCGATGACGAGGATGCGCACCCGCTCGGCTTTGCCGTCGCCCAGCTGCACGGCATCTACGTGCTGGCGCAGAACGCGCGCGGCATGGTGCTCGTCGACATGCACGCCGCGCACGAACGCATCCTCTACGAACAGCTCAAGACCGCGCTGGAAGCCAGGCGCGTGGAAGTGCAGCCGCTGCTGATTCCGGTCACGTTTGCCGCAAGCCCGGTGGAGATCGGCACCGCAGAGGAATTCCGCGACACACTCACGCTGCTGGGCTTCGACATCTCCGCCGTGTCGCCGACCACGCTGGCCGTGCGATCGGTGCCGACGCTGCTGCAGAAGGCCGATGCGCAGGCGTTGGCCCGCGACGTGCTGCGCGATCTGCAGGCCTACGGCGGCTCGCGCGTGCTGGCCGAACGTCAGAACGAACTGCTGGCCACGCTGGCGTGCCACTCCGCCGTGCGTGCCAACCGCAGGTTGAATCTCGATGAGATGAACGCGCTGCTGCGCCAGATGGAAGCCACCGAACGCGCCGACCAATGCAACCACGGTCGCCCGACGTGGATCCAGCTCACCGTGGCTGACCTGGATCGCCTCTTCCTGCGTGGCCAGTAAATTCCGATGACTGCGTCCGCTGCAAGCGCCCCGCGCGCGATTTGCCTGCTCGGCCCGACCGCGTCCGGCAAGACCGCCGCCGCATTGAAGCTGGCCGAGCGCTGGCCGGTCGAGATCATCAGCATGGATTCCGCGCTGGTGTATCGCGGCATGGACATCGGCACCGCCAAGCCCAGCGCCGAAGAACAAGCCATCGCGCCGCATCACCTGATCGACATCATCGATCCACTCGATGCGTATTCCGCCGCGCAGTTTGCCAACGATGCGAATGCGCTGATCGATGCCATCCGCGCACGCGGCCGGCTGCCGCTGATCGTCGGCGGCACGATGCTGTATTACAAGGCGCTCACGCAAGGTCTCTCCGATTTGCCCGGCGCCGATCCCGCCATCCGCGCGGAGATCGATGCCGAAGCCGCCCGCGATGGCTGGCCGGCGCTGCACGCCAAACTGGCGCAGGTCGATCCGGTGACGGCCGCGCGACTGCACGCGACCGACGCGCAGCGTATCCAGCGCGCGTTGGAGCTGTATCGGCTGACGGGCCAGCCGATGTCCGCCCTGCTCGCACGCGAGGTTGGCGCGAATGCATTCCAGCAGCACGATGCGGCTGCGCCGTATCTGACGATCGCGCTGGAACCGTCCGACCGCCTCGTGCTGCATGCGCGCATCGCACAGCGCTTCGATGCAATGCTCGCCGGCGGCCTGCTCGACGAGGTGGAGGCCTTGCGCCGCCGCGGCGATCTTTCGCCCACGCTGCCGTCCATCCGCTGCGTCGGTTATCGCCAGGCGTGGGCTTACCTCGACGGCGAAATCGACATGACCGGCCTGCGCGAACAAGGCATCGCCGCCACGCGCCAGCTCTGCAAGCGCCAGATCACGTGGCTGCGCAGCACGCCCGAGCGGCACGTTGTCGACTGCCTCGCATCCGATTACGTCGACCAGGTTGCGCGCCTGGTCCAAACCTCACTGGAATCCCAATCACAATGACCGCCACCACAGCGACCCGCTTCACGCTGCGCCCTGCCACGCCGGACGACTGCGCCTCGCTCGTTCGCCTGATCTCTGCGCTGGCCGAATACGAAAAGCTCACGCACCTGGTGCAGACCACGCCCGAAGCGCTGGCGACGATGTTGTTCGGGCCGCGCCCGTATTGCGAGGCGGTGCTGGCGGAAGTCGACGGCCGGGCGGTGGGTTTTGCGCTGTTCTTCCACAACTTCTCGACCTTCCTGTGCAAGCCGGGCCTGTATCTGGAAGACCTGTTCGTTGAGCCCGAATACCGCGGCCTGGGCATCGGCAAGGCACTTCTGATCCACCTGGCGCGCCTGGCGCAGGAGCGGGACTGCGGCCGCTTCGAATGGAGCGTGCTGGACTGGAATGCGCCGTCCATCGCTTTCTACGAAGCCATGGGTGCCGATGTGCTGCCGGAGTGGCGCATCTGCCGCGCCACCGGCGATGCACTCACCAAGCTTGCCGCCACCACCATGCCCGCCAGCCTGGCCGCACAGGCCTGAATTTGACCGCAAGCTCCGGAGTGTCACGCGCACGCCGGTGAGCGTAGGCTTGGCATATCGCATCTTCGAAGGAGCGCATATGCCGCCTTCCACGGCCGCCGCACATGTCGGCGCGGGGCACCGTCCCGATCTTGAAGGCGTCGACTGGCACGCCGTTGAAGACGCGCTCAACGATGTCGGCAGCGCCGTCTTGCCGAGCCTGCTGGACAACGGTGCCTGTGACGCCCTGACCGCGCTGTACCCGCAGGACCGCCTATACCGCTCGCGCGTGGTGATGGAGCGCCATGGCTTCGGGCGCGGCGAATACCAGTATTTCGCGTATCCGCTGCCGGACCTCATCGCGCAGCTGCGCACGTCGCTTTATCCGCCGCTGGCGACCATCGCCAACCGCTGGAACCAGGCCATGGATATCGACGTGCGCTATCCGGCCAAGCACGCCGATTTCCTGCGTCGCTGCCACGAAGCCGGCCAGCTGCGCCCCACGCCGCTGATCCTGCAATACGGCCCCGGCGACTACAACTGCCTGCATCAGGACCTCTATGGCGAGCACGTCTTCCCGCTGCAGGTCGCCATCCTCTTGTCGGAACCGGGCATCGATTTCACCGGCGGCGAGTTCGTCATGACGGAGCAGCGCCCGCGGATGCAGTCACGGCCCGAGGTGGTGCCGTTGCGCAAAGGCGATGCGGTGGTCTTTGCGGTACACCATCGCCCCGTGCAAGGCACACGCGGCACATACCGCGTGAACCTGCGCCACGGCGTGAGCCGCCTGCGCTCGGGCCAGCGGCATACTGTGGGCATCATCTTCCACGACGCGCTGTAGAGGCTTGACCATGACCACCGGCGATCTGTTTGCCGATCACTCACCCGCTGACGACGCGCGCATTGCGCTCGGCGAGGCGGCGTTTGTCTTGCGCGGCTTTGCACTGTCGGAGGCGCCGGGCCTGATCGCGGCGGTGGACGCCATCGCGCAGCAGGCCGCGTTTCGGCACATGGTCACGCCGGGCGGCTTCGAGATGTCAGTCGCGCTGACCAACAGCGGCACGCTGGGCTGGACCTCGGACCGCCGCGGCTACCGCTATGCCACGCTCGACCCGCTCACGGGAAACCCGTGGCCGCCGCTGCCCGACGCATTCGTGCGGCTGGCGCGCAACGCCGCCGCAGAAGCAGGCTTTCCCGGCTTTACGCCGGACGCGTGCCTCATCAACCGCTATGTGCCGGGCGCGCGCATGTCGCTGCATCAGGACAAAGACGAGCAGGATTACAGCGCGCCGATCGTCTCCGTGTCGCTCGGCATGCCGGCCGTCTTCCTGTTTGGCGGCCATCGCCGTGCCGACAAGGCGCAGCGCATTCCCCTGTTTCACGGTGATGTTGTCGTCTGGGGCGGGCCGGATCGCCTGCGTTATCACGGCGTCGCACCGCTCAAAGACCATCCGCACGCATCGCTGGGCAGCCAGCGCATCAACCTCACGTTCCGCAAGGCCGGCTGACCGGCAATCCCGCGCATGACCATCGCCGCAGACCTGTCCGAGAGCGCCTACCGGCAAGCCGAAATTTTTCTGGCGACGCTGGACGAAGACTGGGCGCGCCATGTCGCCGCCGTCGGGCCCTGCGGCCACGCCGCCAAGCCTGCGCGCGAGCCTTATGAAGCGCTGGTCCGCGCCATCGCCTATCAGCAGCTGCACGCGAAGGCCGGCGACGCCATCCTCGGCCGTTTCCTCGCGCTCTATCCGGCTGCTGCGTTTCCCGCGCCGCAACAGGTGCTCGACACGGACGAGGCAGCGCTGCGCGCGTGCGGCTTCTCTGCGACCAAACTGGCGACCATTCGCGGCATCGCCCAAGCCGCGCTGGACGGCGTCGTGCCCACGCGCGCGCAGGCGCTGGCCATGCCCGACGAAGCGCTCATCGAGCGGCTGGTGACACTGCGCGGGGTCGGCCGGTGGACGGTCGAAATGCTGCTGATCTACACGGTGGAGCGCTCCGACATCCTGCCCGCAGACGACTTCGGCGTACGCGATGGCTACCGCCGTCTGAAGCGGCTCGATGCCACGCCCACACGCAAACAGATGGAGGCCATTGGTCTGGCGTGGAGCCCATATCGGACCATCGCGGCCTGGTATTTATGGCGGGTGCCCGCGAATGCCGCGCGCCCTTGAACGCGCAGAGGCGGGTGACGCCTGCGGCGTTTCGAATTTGACCGCAAGACCCGGAGTGTCCCGCCAGGGGGCCGCACCTACAGTACAGTCATCGCAGTCCACTGGATGACGCCATGCAAACCTCCGCCCGTACCGCACCGGACACCACCTCCGTCGAACATGACCCGCGCTGGGCTCGCGTGCTGGCGCGCGATGCCTCTGCCGACGGGCAATTTGTCTATGCGGTAAAGACCACCGGCGTGTATTGCCAGCCGAGCAGCCCGTCGCGCCTGCCGCGCCCCGAAAACGTCGAGTTCTTCGACACGCCCGCCGACGCAGAAGCCGCCGGTTACCGCCCGAGCCGCCGCGCCGGCCCGGATCAGACCACCGTCCGGGCGCAGCAAGCGGCGCTTGTCGCGCAAGCGTGCCGCCACATCGAAGCAGCCGACACGCCGGCCACGCTCGATGCGCTGGCGCAAGAGGCCGGCCTGAGCCCGTATCACTTTCATCGCCTGTTCAAAAGCGTCACGGGCCTCACGCCCAAGGCCTACGCCGATGCGCATCGCGCCCGCAAGCTGCGCGCGCAACTGGGGCGCGGCAGCTCCGTCACCGAGGCCATCTACGACGCCGGATTCAACGCCAGCAGCCGCTTCTACGAGGCGTCGGACAACGTGCTGGGCATGACGGCCAGCCGCTACCGCGCCGGCGGCGTACAGACAACGATCCGCTTTGCCGTGGGCGAGTGCTCGCTCGGTTCGATCCTGGTGGCGCAGAGCGATCGCGGCATCTGCGCGATCCTGATGGGCGACGACCCCGACGCTCTCGCGCGCGATTTGCAGGACACCTTCCCGAAGGCCGAACTCATCGGCGGCGACGCGGGCTTCGAAGATCTGGTGGCGAAGGTGGTGGGCTTTGTCGAAGCGCCGTCCATCGGCCTGGACCTACCGCTGGACGTGCGCGGCACCGCGTTTCAGGAGCGCGTGTGGCAGGCGCTGCGCGAAGTGCCGCCCGGCAGCACCACCAGCTACACCGAGATTGCCGCGCGCATCGGCGCGCCCCAGGCCGTCCGCGCCGTTGCGCAGGCCTGCGCGGCCAATCACATCGCAGTGGCCATTCCGTGCCACCGCGTGATCCGTCGGGACGGCAACACCTCCGGTTATCGCTGGGGCGTGGAGCGCAAGCTGGCGCTGCTGGAGCGCGAGTCGCAATCCGCCGCATGAAAGCGCGAAAGCGCGTGAGAACGTGGACGCTCATCGGCGCCAGCGGCCAGCCTTATGAGAGCGCCGTGCCCGGCACGCTGGGCGGGCATCGGCGTGCTCGCATCGATGGCCGCCTCGATTGCGCCGCCGCACGCCGGGCCATCGCGCGCGGCGGTTATGTGCGCCACCGCGTATTTTTCCTGAACGAAGACGATGCGCGCGCCGCCGGCTACCGGCCCTGCGCCGTGTGCATGCCACAGGCGTATGCAGCATGGAAAAGATCGGCCGGTTGCGGGTAAAGTCGTGGGCTTATCATCGCAGACACGCTTCGCCCATCATGACCAAACCTTTGCTGCTTGCCGCGCTGACGGTGCTTGCGCTCGCCGGCTGCGGCCGCTCCGACGACGCGCACAAGCCTGCCGCGCCCGCTCCGGCTTCTGCACCTGCGGCCCCCGCCCCTGGCGCGCCCAACGCGGCCAATTCGGCCAATGCGCCGACCGCCAGCGCCCCCGCCGTCAGCGAAGCCGAACAGGCCAAGGCCGTCGACCTGGCCCGCGCCGCCATCGAGAAATACAAGCTGACCACCCTGTCGCAGGAATGCCTGTCGTTCGTGGTGGACCGCGCCGACGACACGCACAACAGCGTTGAAGTGCTGGAAAACCACACCCCGGCCTGCGGCGGCGATCCGAACACCGCACCGCGCGTCGTCACGCTGCTCATCGACAAGAACACCGGCGCGCTGCAGAAGGACGACCCGGCCAGCGGCGAATACGTCCCGCTCAAATAAACGCCCGCCAGACAACGCGCATAAAAAAACCGCCGAACGCATCGGCGGTTTTTTGTGGAGGCGAACCTCGCGTCAGACCACGATCGTCTGCGCTTCGCCTGCCTGGCGGGCGCGGATTTCGCCGATCTGGTAGACCGTCTCGCCTGCGTCCTTCAGGTGCGCAATGGCGGCCGGTGCATCGGCTGCCGACACGATCACCACCATGCCGATGCCGCAGTTGAAGACGCGGTGCATTTCGTCATCGGCCACGTTGCCGGCCTTTTGCAGCCACTGGAACAGCGGCGGCAGCGTCCACGCGTCCTTGTGCAGCACGGCGGTCAGGTTGTCTTGCAGCACGCGCGGCACGTTTTCGGTCAACCCGCCACCGGTGATGTGCGCCATGCCCTTGACGGTCAGCTTCTCCATCAGCGCCAGCAGCGGCTTCACGTAGATGCGCGTCGGCGCCATGATGGCGTCCTGCAGGCGCTGGCCGTGGAAGTCGGCGTTCAGGTCCGGGCGCGACACCTCGATGATCTTGCGCACCAGCGAGTAGCCGTTCGAATGCGCGCCCGACGAAGCCAGGCCCAGCACCACATCGCCCTCGGCAATAGTGGTGCCGTCGATGATCTTGCGCTTTTCGACCGCGCCGACAGCAAAGCCGGCCAGATCGTATTCCCCGTCCGGGTACATGCTCGGCATTTCAGCGGTTTCGCCGCCGATCAGCGCACAGCCAGCCAGCTCGCAACCCTGTGCGATGCCCTTGACCACGGTGGCAGCGGTGTCGACGTCGAGCTTGCCGCAGGCGAAGTAATCCAGGAAGAACAGCGGTTCGGCACCCTGGACCAGGATGTCGTTCACGCTCATGGCGACCAGATCCTGGCCCACCGTGTCGTGGCGGTTCAGCGCAAAGGCCAGCTTGAGCTTGGTGCCCACGCCGTCGGTGCCGGACACCAGCACCGGTTCCTGATACTTCTTGGACAGCTCGAACAGCGCGCCGAAGCCGCCGATGCCGCCCAGCACGCCTTCGCGCATGGTGCGCTTGGCAAACGGCTTGATGCGGTCGACAAGGGCGTCACCCGCCTCGATGTCGACGCCCGCGTCGCGGTAAGACAGGCCGGTCGATGCGGATGGGGTTTCGGAAGCGCTCATACAGTCGTCTGAATTGAAAAAACCGGGAAAGAAAGCGAGACGGCGGCGGGAAGTCACAAAAATCGGACCCGCCGGTCCAGTAAAATCGCGATTTTACCGGATGCGGCCGTCCCGATGGCCGCTTTTCCGACTCCTCCACCCCGCCATCGGAACCGTCGCCCCCATGAACGCCCCCGTGCTGTCGCAGGAAACCAAGCGCACGCTCGCCTGGATCGCCGTGGCGCTTGTCTTCCTGGCCCTGCTCAAGGCGCTGGCGCCGACGCTCACGCCCTTCGTCTTCGCATTCATCCTGTCGTACATCCTGCACCCGGGCGTGGAATGGCTGCAGCGTCATCGCGTACCGCGCGTGCTGGGCGTGTTCCTGATGATCCTGGTGCTGACGGTGGTGGGCGTGGCGCTGATGCTGCTGATCCTGGCAGTGCTGCAGCGGGAGATTCCGGCCATCCGCGATCAATTGCCGGGGATGCTTGCCAAGCTCAATGCGTTTCTGTCGCCCAAGCTGGACGAATTGGGTCTGCATGTCAGCTTCGATTTTCCCGGCCTGCGCGCCCTGCTCACGGAACAGCTTGCCGCCAGCCCGGACGACGTGGTGGCCCGGGTGCTGACTTATCTGCGCGTGTCAGGCTCGGCAGCCATCCAGGTGCTGGGCATCTTCTTTCTCGTGCCCATTGTGATGTTCTACCTGCTGATGGACTGGAACATGCTCATGCGCCGGATCGAGACCGCCGTCCCGCGCCGCTGGCTGGCAAAGACACGTGAACTGGCGGCCGAAACCGACGGCCTGCTGTCCCAATACCTGCGCGGGCAGATCATCGTGATGCTGGTGCTGGCGGTGTATTACTCGGCGGGGCTGGCGCTGGCGGGATTTGACGTGGCGCTGCCGGTGGGCATTTTTACGGGGCTGGCCGTGTTCATTCCGTATATCGGCTTTGGCGTGGGGCTCACGCTGGCCATCCTGGCCGCACTGTTGCAGTTCGGCAACCTCTACGGCCTGCTGGCGGTGGCCGTGGTGTACGGCATCGGCCAATTCCTGGAAGGCTTCTACCTGACGCCCCGCCTGGTAGGCGAACGCATCGGGCTGCATCCGCTGGCGGTCATCCTCGCCTTGCTGGCTTTTGGCCAATTGTTCGGTTTTTTCGGTATCCTCCTCGCCCTACCGATGAGTGCTGTGCTGCTGGTCGGTTTGCGGCAGATCCGGAAGCTATACCTGGGCAGCCGGCTCTACCAGGATTGAAAGCCACTGAAGGCGACTGAAGGCAACTGAAAAGTACGGCGACTCCACTCCAAGTTTCATGGCCACACCCGAACAGCTCCCGCTCGAACTCGGTGCGACACCCGCCCCGACCTTCGACAACTTCGTCGCCACCGGCAACGAAGAGGCGGTGCTGCGCCTGCGCGCCCTGATTCCGCAAGTGGTGGACGGCACCGCCACCGACCGCCTGGTCTACCTCTGGGGCGAGGAAGGCAGCGGCCGCAGCCACCTGCTACAGGCCATCTGCGCCCAGACCGAAGCCGGCGGCTACGAAGTCCGCACGCTGGAGCCCGACGCCCCGCCCGAAGCCTTCGAATTCGACCCGACCATCACCGTCTGGACCATCGACGACGCCGAGCGCCTGGACGAATGGGCGCAGATCGCCGTGTTCAACCTCGTCAATGAAGTGCGCGCGCATCCGCATGCCGCCATCGCCATCTCCGGGGCGGCCGCGCCGATGGCGATGCCGCTGCGTGAAGACCTGCGCACCCGCCTCGGCTGGGGCCTCGTCTACTGGCTGCGCCCGCTGTCCGACGCCGACAAGGTGGAAGCGCTGCGTCAGGCCGCGCGCGAACGCGGCATGCAGCTTTCGGCCGATGTGCCGCAGTGGCTTGTGACGCACTCCTACCGCGACATGCCGAGCCTGATGGCTTTGCTGGACGCCCTCGACACCTATTCGCTCGCCCGCAAGCGCGCCGTCACCCTGCCGCTCGTGCGCGACATGCTCGCGCTGATGAAGTGAAACCAGGGCTGGCGCGGCCGGTTATATAACGTTCGGGTAAAATCGCGCCCCATGAATCTGGCCCTCTTCGACCTCGATCACACCCTCATCCCCACCGACAGCGACCACGAGTGGGGACGCTTCCTCATCCGCCGCGGCGTGGTAGATGAAGCCGAATACCAGCGCAAGAACGATCAGTTCTATGCCGACTACAAAGCCGGCACGCTGGATATCCATGCCTTTCTGCGCTTTGCTTTGGCACCGCTCGCCGCCCACCCGCGCGACACGCTCGCCCAGTGGCACGCCGAGTTCATGCACGACGTGATCCGTCCGAAGATCACGCCGCAGGCGCAGGCACTGGTCTACAAGCACCTGGATGCCGGCGACCTGTGCTGCGTGGTCACCGCCACCAACAGCTTCGTCACGCGCCCGATTGCCGAAGCGTTCGGCATCGACCACCTCATCGCCACCGAACCCGCCACCGCCGACGGCAACCCGGACAGCGCCTTCACGGGCGACGTGGCGGGCACACCGAGCTTCCGCGAAGGCAAGGTCGCCCGCGTGCATGAGTGGCTGGCCAACATGGGCCGCGGCTGGAGCGATTTCGAGCGCAGCACCTTCTACAGCGATTCGGCCAACGACGTGCCGCTGCTGGAGGAAGTGACCGACCCCGTCGCCACCAATCCGGACGACACGCTGCGCAACCTCGCAGCCGCGCGCAACTGGCGCATCATGGATCTCTTCTAAGCAGGCGCGGCGTGATCAAGAAACTCATCAATCGCCTGCTGGGCAAAACCTCCGCAGAGCCCACCGCTCCCGCTGAACCGGGCGCGCCCGCCGCCAGGAAAACCCGCACGCCCAAGGCAGCCAAAACGGCCAAGGCGCGCACCAAGTCCGCCGGTGGCGTGCCGCGCCAGGCGCGCGTGTGGAGCGTGGACGAGCACGGTATCGACCCGAAGCTGCTCTCGCGCAACGCGGTCAAGGTCACGTCCACGCTGCAGGACGCCGGTTATGCCGCCTTCATCGTGGGCGGCGCCGTGCGCGACTTGCTGCTCGGCATCAAGCCGAAGGACTTTGATGTGGCGACCAACGCCACGCCCGATCAGGTCCAGGCCCTGTTCCGCCGCTCGCGCATCATCGGACGCCGCTTCCAGATCGTGCACGTCACGTTCTACGGCGGACGCGATCAGGAAATCATCGAAGTCTCGACCTTCCGCGCGCTCGTCGACGCAGTGGACGCCGAGCAGGTGCCCGCCGGCAAGCGCGTGAAGCGCACCGAGCTGGACCACCACACGCACGCCGTCGACGCCAGCGGCCGCGTGCTGCGCGACAACGTCTGGGGCACCCAGGCCGAAGACGCCACCCGCCGCGACTTCACCGTCAACGCGATGTACTACAACCCCGCCGACGAAACCGTGCATGACTACCATCACGGCATGGAAGACATGCGCGCCCGCACGCTGCGCATGATCGGCGATCCGCACACCCGCTACCGCGAAGACCCGGTGCGCATGCTGCGCGTGGTGCGCTTCGCGGCCAAGACCGGCTTCGACATCGACCTGGACACGCGCGCGCCGATCGCGGAGCTGGGCCCGCTGATCCACAACGTGCCGGCCGCCCGCCTGTTCGACGAGATGTTGAAGCTGCTGATGTCGGGCCACGCCTGGGCATCGCTGCAGGAACTGCGCAAGGCGGGCCTGCACCGCGGCCTGCTGCCGCTGCTGGACGTCGCGCTGGAGCAGCCGATGGGCCAGCGTTTCGTGCAACTCGCGCTCGACAACACCGACGATCGCGTGAAGGCCGGCAAGCCGGTCTCGCCCGGCTTCCTGTTTGCCTCGCTGCTGTGGCATCACGTGGTCGAGCACTGGAACCGCCGCCGCGCCGCCGGCGAGCCGCTGATCCCCGCGCTGCATACGGCCATGGACGAAGTGCTCGACCGCCAGACCGAGCAGCTCGCCATCCAGCGCCGCTTCACCTCCGACATGAAGGAAATCTGGAGCATGCAGCCGCGCTTCGAGAAGCGCTCGGGCCGCATGCCGTATCGCTTGCTGGAATCGCCGCGCTTCCGCGCCGGATATGACTTCCTTGTCCTGCGCTGCGCCTCGGGCGAATTGCCGCAGGAACTCGCCGACTGGTGGACCGACTTCCAGAACGGTGACGGCGAAGCCCGCGAAGCCCTCATGGCACAAGCGAAGCACGCTCCGAGCCCCTCGGCAAATGCCGGTCCGGCCAGCCCGGGCAAGCGCCGTCGCCGCCGACGTGGTCCGGCAAAATCGGATACAGTCGGTGACGTCAATCCGGGAAGTTCGGAGGAAACGTGAAGACAGTGGCGTACATCGGCATCGGCGCCAACCTGGGCGACGCGCGCCAGGCAGTGAAAGACGCCGTGGTCTGCCTCGCACAGCAGGTCGGCATCACCGTCACCGGCAAATCGAGCCTGTATCGCAGCGCACCCATTGAATCCAGCGGCGACGATTACATCAACGCCGTGGTGCGCATCGATACGCATTTCACCGCCGACCAGCTGCTCCGCATCTGTCACCACATCGAAGACCAGTTCGGCCGCGAGCGCCCTTTCCACAACGCGCCGCGCACGCTCGATCTGGACTTGCTGCTCTACGGGGACCACGTCCTCACCTCACCCGAGCTGACGGTGCCGCACCCCCGCGTGGGCCAGCGCGCCTTCACCCTGCTGCCCCTGCACGAACTGGCGCCCGACCTCGTGATTCCGGGCATTGGCGCCGTGGCTGCTCTGCTGCCCGGCGTGGCCGACCAGCGCATCGAAAAGACCACGATGTGTCAGTGCATGCGCGCCAAGCAGCCCGCCGCCTGATCATCCGCACCACGCACAAACACCTGCCGATGGCCCTGGACCACCTGCGCCGTATCGTTGTCGAAGGGCCCATTGGCGTGGGCAAGACCGCGCTGGCCCAGCGTCTGGCCGATCATCTGCGCGCGTCGACGTCATTCGAGACGCCCGCCGAAAACACCTTCATCGCCCGCTTTTACGAAGACCCCGCGCGCTATGCGCTGCCGGTGCAGCTGCGCTTCCTGCTGCAACGTGCCGAGCGTCTGAAGGCGTGGCACAAGGCGACGCTCGCCGGCGAGCGCATCGTCGCCGACAGCTTCCTGCCGCGCGACCGGCTGTTCGCCCAGCTCACGCTGCCCGCCGATGAACTCGCGTTGTACGACGCGATGGCCAATGCGCTGGCCCTGCCGCAACAGCGCATCGACCTCGTCATCTGTCTGCAGGCGCGCGCCGAAGACCTGCTGCCGCGCATCACCCGTCGCGCCGTTCCTTACGAAACAGGCATCGATGCGGAGTATCTCGAACGCATCTGCGCCGCGTACGGCGAGCTGTTTCTGTATTACGATGCCGCACCGACGATGATCGTCGACACCGCTGCCTTCGACCCCGCAGGCAACGACGACGATTTCCGCACCTTGCTCGCCCGCATCGACGCGATGCGCGGACCCAAGGAATTCATCAAGCTGGCAACGCGCTAGTCAGTCGACGCACCGCATGGTCTGCGTGGGCGCTCGCGATGCCCCAATGAGTCTCAGTCCATGAGCTATCTCCAGGAATCGAACCGCAAGGCCGTCACGGTGACTTCGCTGCAGGCCATGCGTGCCGCCGGCGAGCGCATCGCCATGCTGACCGCCTACGACTCCAGTTTCGCCGCCCTGATGGATCGCAACGGCACCGACGTGCTGCTCGTCGGCGATTCGCTCGGCAACGTGATGCAGGGCCAGAAGACCACGCTGCCGGTCACGCTCGATCACATCGTCTATCACACCGAATGCGTATCGCGCGGCATCGAGAAAGCGCTGCTCGTATCCGACCTGCCGTTCGGCACCTATGGCACGCCCGAACAGGCTTTCCACAGCGCCGTGCGCGTGATGCAGGCCGGCGCGCAGATGGTCAAGCTCGAAGGCGGCGTGTGGCTCGCGCCGACGATCAAGTTTCTCGTTGAACGCAGCATTCCGGTGTGTGCGCACATCGGCCTGACGCCGCAATCGGTGCATGCGTTCGGCGGCTTCAAGGTGCAGGGCCGCGGCGATGAAGCGGCTGCGCAACTGAAAGCCGACGCGCTGGCCGTGCAGGACGCCGGCGCGCAACTCGTCGTGATGGAAGCGATTCCTGCCGCGCTGGCCGGCGAGGTGACGCGTCTGCTGGCCGTTCCGACCATCGGCATCGGCGCGGGGTTGGAATGCTCGGGCCAGGTGCTCGTCATGCACGACATGCTGGGCGTGTTCCCCGGCCATCGCCCGAGGTTCGTGCGCAACTTCATGGACGGGCAAGCCACCATCGACGGCGCCGTCGCGGCCTATGTGGCCGCCGTCAAGGATGGCACGTTCCCCGGCCCGGAACACACCTTCGCCTGAGCGGCCCCCGCATGGAAATCTGGTCGGCCACCGTCGACGCCTTCGCCCTGCTTGCCGGCGGCGATGCGGCGTTGTGGCGGATCGTCTGGGTGTCGTTGAAGGTGGCGATCGCGGGGCTGCTGCTGGCGGCGCCTCCCGGTCTGCTCATCGCCTATCTCATCGCCATGCACCGGTTTGCGGGGCGCCGGGCGCTCGTGGTCTTGGCGCAGGCGTCGCTGTCATTTCCGACCGTGCTGATCGGGCTGTTGCTGTATCTGCTGCTATCGCGCCAGGGGCCGCTGGGCGGCTTCGGGCTGCTGTTCACGCAAGGCGGGATGATCCTTGGGCAAGCGGTGCTTGGCCTGCCGGTGATCGTCGCATTTGCGCTGACGACACTGGAGCGCGCGGATCCGCGTCTCGCCGAAACCGCACGCGTGCTGGGCGCCGGGCGCGTCCGGCTGCTGCTGACGGTGTTTCGTGAATTGCGCTTCGGCCTCATGGCGGCGGTGGTGGCCGGCTTCGGGCGCGTCATCGCCGAAGTGGGCTCGGCGCTGATGGTCGGCGGCAACATCGAAGGCGTCACACGCACCATGACCACGGCGATTGCGCTGGAAACCAGCAAGGGCGAGTTCGCACAGGGCATCGCGCTGGGCATCGTGCTGATCGTGCTGGCGCTGCTCGTCAACCTTGGGCTGGCGTGGTTGCAAGGGGCTGGCAACTATCGCAGGGAGCCGGCATGAGCGCCTCGTCGCAGCCCACGATGGTGTTTGAAGGCTTGCGCTGCCAGCACGGCGCGCGCGTTCTGTTCGAGATTCCGCGCCTGGCGCTGTCCGCGGGGCACGCGATTGTCATCACCGGCGCAAACGGTGTCGGCAAGACAACGCTGCTGCGCATGCTGGCCGGGCTCGCACCCGCCCATGGTGCGACCGTCGACATGGGCCAGGGGCGGCAGGCGCTGTCGCCCTACCCGGCCGAGCTGCGCGCGCGGCTGACGTACGTGCACCAGCATCCGTATCTGTTTCGCACGTCGGTACGCGCGAATCTCGCTTATGGGCTGACCACGGGCCCACACCGCGTGGCGCATGCGGCGTTGGCTGCGCGCGTCGACGATGCGCTGCGCTGGGCGGGGCTGCAGCACGTGGTGGATGTGCCGCCCGAACGGCTGTCCGGCGGCGAAACGCAACGTCTTGCCTTGGCGCGGGCGCGCGCCCTGCACACGGATGTGCTGCTGCTCGACGAACCGACGTCGAATCTGGACGGCGCTGCGCGCGAGCAAGTCATTGCGCTGGTCGGCGAGCTGGCAGCGGAGGGCCGCACACTGCTGATGGTCTGCCACGACCGCGAACTCATCAACCTGCCCGGCGTGGCCCGCTGGAAACTAGAGCAGGTCGACGGTCAGGGCCGGCTCGAAATGCGCGGGCACCACGCCGCGTAGGGCATTGCATACGGCGACGGCTTCGGCGCGGGCAACATCGGCGCGGGTGAGCAAACGCTCTTGCAGCGGCCCACCCAGCCACGGCGAAGCATCTTTCAGCAGCACGGCGCGCATCACCCCAGGCAAGACCCCCGCTGACAGCGGCGGCGTCCACCACGCACCATCGAGCTTGACCAGCAACGTGCTGCGCCCGCCTTCGGCCAAGGTGCCATCAGCGTTGAAGAACACGGCATCGAACGCACCTTCGCGCTCGGCGGCCTGCCACGCAGCGTCGTAGCCTTCGCGCAACGTGGTCTTGTGCGTCGGCAGACTGTGCGTGATCTCGCGCGATTGCGGTGCGACGAGCAGACGGACCGGCGCATCCCAGTTCGCATGCAGAGGCGACAGCGGCACGGCCGATACGTTGGCTCCACCGTCCGGTGTGAGCAATAGGCGCATGCGATAGGCGCCATCACCGTCCAGCGTTGCGCAGGCACGTGCCACCTCATGCATCAGCGCAGTCCGGTCGAACGGGAAACCAAAGGCTGCCGCTGAACGCTCCAACCGCGCCAGATGCCAATCCAGCAGCGCCACGCCGTCGCGCGTCGCGCGCATCGTCTCAAACAGCGATAACCCCGGGTCAAGCGCCGTCACGAAGCGCGCTTTCAGTTGGCACTCCGCGTATTCCTCATCGGCGACGCTGTCGTGCACGATGCCGGAGCCGATGCCGAGTTCGCCGCGGCGCAGGCCATCGGTGCCGGGTGCACTCAGCACCAGCGTGCGGATCGCCACGGAGAAACATGCGTCACCCATCGCGCGATCATCGGCAGGCGCATCGATCCAGCCGATCGCGCCGGTGTAGAGGCCGCGCGGCTCAGGCTCCAGCGCCTTGATGATTTCCATCGTCCGCCGCTTGGGCGCGCCCGTGATGGAGCCGCACGGGAACAGCGCACGCAGGCAATCGGCCAGGCCAGTGGCAGGCGGAATCTCGGCCTCCACGGTCGACGTCATCTGCAGCACGCTGCCAAACGGCGTCACGTCGAACAACGCCGGCACGCGCACAGACCCCGCGCGCGCGAGACGGCCCAGATCGTTGCGCAACAGGTCGACGATCATCAGGTTCTCGGCGCGGTTCTTTTCGTCTGCGGCCAATGCGATGGCGCGGGTTTCGTCGACTTCAGCGTCGCCGGAGGCTGGCGCGGTGCCCTTCATCGGCCGCGCAACAAGCTGGCCGGCGTGATGCGAGAAGAACAGCTCCGGCGAGCACGACAGAATCGCGCCGCCCTCGGGCAGCCCGATGAAGGCGCCGTACGGCACCGGCTGGCGCGCACGCAGGCGCCGATACAACGCCGCCGGCGCGCCGAACGCCGTCATGCGCAGGCGGTACGTGTAGTTGACTTCGTAGGTGTCGCCCGCCGCAATCCAGTCGTGGATGCGCGCGATGGCGTTGGTATAGGTGGCGTGATCAACGCTGGCAGCACAGTCGAACAGACCGGCCGCCCCGGCCGCTTCAGGCCAAGCTCCGAACAGCGAATCGACCTCCGCCGGCGACAGCACCTGCATCGTGCGGAACAGCAGCACGCGCAGGCGGCCATCGTGGCCGGGCAAGGACGAAGAGATTTCAGTGGAAGCCGGCAGACCAACCAGCGGCTCGCCGAACTCGTACGGCGCAACGATCAGGGCATGCAAGCCCTGGCGCCAGGCGGCGCGAAGGTCATCGTCCAGCCCATCCAGGATGCCCGCCGGCCGGAAGAACTCGCCCGCATAACCGGTGTACCAGCGCGAGCACGGCGCGCCGCCCGAGGTGGCATCGTCCAGCAGCGCGAACGGCGCGCCGGCTTCTGGCGCTTGGAGCGGCTGCATGACGATGTCCTTGATTGAAAAGATGGTGTTTAAGAAGCCTCGAAAAGCGTAGCGAGCGGCCAGAGGTTGGTCCGAGAAACGCAGCCGTACATGAGTACGGCGAGTATCGCAGGACCAAGAACTGGCCGCGCAGTAGCTTTACGCGGCTTCTTACGAGGAGAAGAAGTTCTTCACCTTGTCCATCCACGACTGCTCTTGCGGGCTGTGCCGCGAGCCCCCTTCGTGCACGGACTTGTCGAACTGCTTGAGCAGCTCCTTCTGGTGCTCCGTCAGCTTGACCGGCGTCTCGATGTTGATGTGCACATAGAGATCGCCCGCATAGCCTGAACGCACGCCCTTGATGCCCTTGCCACGCAGGCGGAACGTCTTGCCGGCCTGCGTGCCTTCCGGCACCGTGAACGACGCGCGGCCGCCCAGCGTCGGCACTTCGATGTCGCCGCCAATGGCTGCCGTCGCAAACGAAATCGGCATCTGGCAATGCAGGTCGTCGCCGTCGCGCTCGAACACCGGGTGCGGCTTGATGTGGATTTCCACATACAGGTCGCCCGGCGGCCCGCCGTTGATGCCCGGCTCGCCATTACCCGACGAACGGATGCGCATGCCTTCATCGATACCGGCCGGAATCTTCACTTCCAGCGTCTTCTGGCTCTTCAGCTTGCCCTGGCCGTGGCACTTGGTGCACGGCTTGGGGATGTACTTGCCGCTGCCGTGGCACTTCGGGCAGGTCTGCTGCATCGTGAAGAAGCCCTGCGACACACGCACCTGACCGGCGCCGTGGCAGGTCGGGCACGTCTCCACGCTGGAGCCGGGCTCGGCGCCTTTGCCGTGACAGTGGTCGCACTCGTCCCAGTGCGGCACGCGGATCTGCGTATCGTAGCCATGCGCGGCCTGCTCCAGCGTGATTTCCATGCTGTAGCGCAGGTCAGCGCCGCGATACATCTGCGGGCCGCCACCGCGGCGCCCGCCCTGGCCCTGGGCTTGGCCAAAGATATCGCCAAAGATGTCGCCGAAGGCTTCGGCAAAGCCTCCGCCAAAGCCTGCACCGCCCGCGCCAAAGCCGCCGGCCATGTTCGGGTCGACGCCCGCGTGGCCGTACTGGTCGTAGGCAGCTTTCTTTTCGGCATCGGAGAGCATCTCGTAGGCCTCTTTGGCCTCCTTGAATTTCTCTTCTGCTTCCTTGCTGTCCGGATTGCGGTCCGGGTGGTACTTCATCGCGAGCTTGCGATACGCCTTCTTGATCTCGTCGTCGCTCGCGTTTTTGCCCACCCCGAGCACTTCGTAGTAATCACGTTTTGCCATGGTGGCTTCAGTCGTCGCCTGTTTTTACTGCGTGTCGAATAGCAAAAAAGCCGAGCGTGACATCAGGTGCGTCCCGCACAACCCGATGACCACTGCCCGGCGTACCGTAACGTCCGCCTGGCGGACGATCTGGCTTACTTCTTGTCGTTCACTTCCTTGAACTCGGCGTCGACGACGTTATCGTCGTGCGGAGCGCCTTGTCCGGCTTGCGCGCCTGCCTGGGCACCGGCAGGGTGTTCAGCGCCACCCGCCTCGCCCTTGGCCTGCATATCGGCATAGACCTTCTCGCCCAGCTTCTGCGAGGCGGTAGCCAGCGCTTCGGTCTTGGCGTCGATCGCGGCCTTGTCGGTGCCCTTCAGGGTCTCTTCAAGTTCCTTGATCGCGGCTTCGATCTTGTCCTTCTCGCCAGCTTCCAGCTTGTCGCCGTACTCGCCCAGTGCCTTCTTGGTCGAGTGCACCAGCGCTTCACCCTGGTTACGGGAGTCGACCAGTTCGCGCAGCTTCTTGTCTTCCTCGGCGTTGGCCTCGGCGTCCTTCACCATGCGCTCGATCTCGGCTTCCGACAGGCCGGAGCTTGCCTTGATCGTGATCTTGTTTTCCTTGCCGGTCGCCTTGTCCTTGGCGCCCACGTGCAGGATGCCGTTGGCGTCGATGTCGAACGACACTTCAATCTGCGGCGTGCCGCGCGGTGCCGGCGGAATGCCTTCGAGGTTGAATTCGCCCAGCAGCTTGTTGCCGGACGCCATCTCGCGCTCGCCCTGGTAGACCTTGATCGTCACGGCCGGCTGATTGTCGTCCGCGGTCGAGAACGTCTGCGAGAACTTGGTCGGGATGGTCGTGTTCTTGCCGATCATCTTGGTCATCACGCCACCCAGCGTTTCGATGCCCAGCGACAGCGGCGTCACGTCCAGCAGCAGCACGTCGGTACGGTCACCGCCCAGCACCTGACCCTGGATGGCAGCGCCCACGGCAACGGCCTCGTCCGGGTTCACGTCCTTGCGGGCTTCCTTGCCGAAGAACTCCTTCACCTTCTCCTGCACCTTCGGCATACGCGTCATGCCGCCGACCAAGATCACGTCGTGGATGTCCGACACCTTCACGCCAGCATCCTTGATGGCGGTGCGGCACGGATCGATCGTACGGGCGATCAGGTCTTCGACCAGCGCTTCCAACTTGGCGCGCGTGATCTTCAGGTTCAAGTGCTTCGGGCCCGAGGCATCCGCCGTGATGTACGGCAGGTTGATTTCGGTCTGCTGCGTGCTCGACAGCTCGATCTTGGCCTTTTCAGCGGCTTCCTTCAGGCGTTGCAGCGCGAGGACGTCCTTCGACAGGTCGACGCCCTGCTCCTTCTTGAACTCGCCGATGATGTAATCGATGATGCGCTGGTCGAAATCTTCGCCGCCCAGGAACGTATCGCCATTGGTCGACAGCACTTCGAACTGCTTCTCGCCGTCCACGTCGGCAATCTCGATGATCGAGATGTCGAACGTACCGCCGCCGAGGTCATACACGGCGATCTTGCGGTCGCCCTTCTCGTTCTTGTCCAGGCCGAATGCCAGCGCAGCCGCGGTCGGCTCGTTGATGATGCGCTTGACGTCCAGACCGGCAATGCGGCCGGCATCCTTGGTGGCTTGGCGCTGCGAATCGTTGAAGTAGGCCGGCACCGTGATCACGGCTTCGGTCACTTCCTCGCCCAGGTAGTCCTCGGCGGTCTTCTTCATCTTGCGCAGGACTTCTGCCGAAATCTGCGGCGGCGCCATCTTCTTTTCGCGCACTTCCACCCAGGCGTCGCCATTGTCGGCCTTGGTGATGGTGTACGGCATCAGGCCGATGTCCTTCTGGACTTCCTTCTCTTCAAACTTGCGGCCGATCAGGCGCTTGACGGCGTACAGCGTGTTCTTCGGGTTGGTCACCGCCTGGCGCTTGGCCGGGGCACCGACCAGGATCTCGCCGTCTTCCATGTAGGCGATGATCGACGGGGTGGTGCGAGCGCCTTCGGCGTTCTCGATCACCTTGGGGGTGTTGCCCTCCATGATGGAGACGCAGCTGTTGGTGGTACCAAGGTCGATACCGATGATTTTGCCCATGTTCTTGCTCCTCGAATCTGGTGTCAGGACTGCACTGAATACAAACTTGGATCGGATGTGGGAGTGCCGTCCGGCTTTTCAAGGCCGAATTTTGAAAAGTTGAGCATTTTGGCCGGTTTTTCTTGGGAAAGCACCCGAAAACGTGCGCTACCAGGCAAAAACGTCCGTTTCGAACGCCCACCGCGGCAAACCGGGCACAAAAGGTCTGGGTGTTACCCTTGCGCGCATTGCCACTCGCCGGACGCCAACCCGGCTTTTGCGCCCATGCCTTTGCATCCGCTTCGATCCATTCTTGGCGCTGCGCTCCTTGCCGCATGCGCCGTGCCCTCCGCCGATGCCGCTGTGGCCCTGCTCCAGCCTTCCCGCCGCATCGATGCCAACCAGCCTTTCACCCTGACCCTCGTCATTTCTGGGGATGCCGCCCAGCGCAGCTATGCCGTGCCGGCCAGGCTGCGTGCAACGGCCACCGCCGATCTGCAAGGCGCGGTGGAAGTGATTCTCAATCGACATAACGCCGGGGCGGAAACCCTGCACCTGCGCCCGGGGCAGGTCCGCACCGTCGCCTATACGGGCACGCTGCCCGAGGTGCTGCGCGGTACGGTCCGGATCGATGTTCCCGATCTGGATGCGGCGCCCGTCCTGGTCACGCTCGTGCGCGGCCCCGACGCCCCGCAGATCGCTGCGGAAGGTGCGCCCAATGGCGCCGTCCGCAACGCCGCCGCGGAAGCGACTAAGCCCGGTGGCGCGCTGGGCGCCAACCCGAGCGCCCCCGCGGCCAATGCAACGGCGACGCCTGCCGTTCCCATCGCCGTGGCCGGCAACGGCGAAGCCGTTCGCCCGCCCGAAGAAACCGCGCGCCTGACGTTCCACGAACCCATGTTCGCCGCCATCGGGGCGCACGAAGGCCTGAACGCCAAGTTCCAGTTGAGCTTCAAGTTCCGGATTTTTCAACCGGAGAATCCGGCATCGGCAGCGCTGCTCGATAACCTGTATTTCGGTTACACGCAGTTCTCGCTGTGGGATCTGGGCAAGGAATCGGCGCCGTTCCGCGATACGAATTACCGGCCCAGCCTCTTCTATTACCGCCCCGACACGGGCATCCACGGTGGCGCGCTCACCCGGCTGTCGTTCGCGGGCGGCATCGAGCACGAATCGAACGGCCGCGACGGCGATGCCTCACGCGCCATCAACACCGTCTTCGTACGCCCCACGTTCCACTTTGGTGACCTGAACGATTACCACTGGAAGTTCGAGCCGAAGCTCTACGCCTACCTCACGCGCACGGGCAACACCGATATCGCGCACTACCGCGGCTTTGGGGATTTCCGCGTGTCGTACGGCGCGCCCAATGGCTGGGAATTGGCCACCACGCTGCGCAAGGGCACCCGCAAGGCCTATGGCAGCGTCGACGCGCAATTGACGTATCCGATGAGCCGGATCTTCACTGGCACGGCCGGCTATCTGTTCATCCAGTATTTCACCGGCTACGGCGAGAGCCTGCTCGACTACAACCACAAGCTGGGCTCGCAGTTGCGCGTCGGTTACAGCCTCTCGCGATAGGACGCAGCCGGCTTACAGCGTATGCTGGCCGGCGGCCTCCGGCTGGAACGCCACGCGATCGATGCGCAACGAACGCTGTGCACCATTGGGCGCGGAGTATTTGACCGACTTGCCTGCCCGCGCGCCAAGCAGCGCCGCGCCCATCGGCGAAAGCACCGACAGCTTGGCCGACGCAACGTTGGCCTCCTCGGGGTAGACGAGCGTCCACTCCTCCTCCGCGCCGGCGTCGTCCACCACGCAGACGACGGAGTTCATGGTGACCACATCGGCGGGAATCTTGTCGCCGGGGACCACGTTGGCGCGGGCAATCAGGTCATCGACGAGATCGGCCAGCGGCGAATTGCTGCCCGCGCGTGTGGCAGCGTTTTCCAAGCGGGTGAGGTCTAGCTCGGTCAAGTAGATGGCGGCTGCTTTGGACATGACGATCTCCTACAAGTCTGTGTTCAACACGAAGCAAAGCCGCTGCCGATGGCCCCGCAGGCCAACGCAAAGCAGCGACAAGGAAACCGGCGGGCACACAGGCCGGCCGGCGGTAATACACACTAAAACTGCTGGTGAAAGAGAGCGAGCCCGGCGGCAACGTGCCGCAGGGGCACTAGAACGACCGCCGGGCGGCGGCAAGGGCCGCGGTCATCGCCTGAGCGGCGCGCGGCGAGGTGCGCGCCATGCGCTTGGGGCGCACAGCACGGGAAGGCGAAGCAAGAAAGAAGGCCGCAGCCATGGGCGTCGACGTCATCATGGTCGCTGCCTCAGACAAGCGGCTTGCCGGCCAGCTTGTTGCGCGCATTGGCAACGGCGGCGGCAAACTGCGCATGGCCGTGCCAGCCGGTCGCCCGGCCAAGCTTCTTGCCACGATGGAAGAACATGAACACCGGAATACCGTGCAGGCCAAAGCGCTGGCCCAGCTCCGGGTGGGCATAGACGTCGGCATGCAGCCAGCTCAGTCCCAGTTCACGCACGGCGGCCAGCTGCGCGAGCATGGCCTTCTTGGCCATCTCGCAGTTGAAGCAATCGACGCCCCAAAAGAACACGCACACGAGCGCATCGCCCGCGGCCGCAATGGCCGCGTCGAAGGTCTCGGTGTTCACCTCGCGCATACCGAACGCCGCGAACGCGGTCTTGTCGACCGGGATCGCGCCGTGGGCGTCGTGCGAAGTGACTGTGCTTTGGATCATGGGGCGCGTCAGCTTACTTGGGCGCTGCCACCGTCACCAGGGCCGGCCGCAGCACGCGATCGGCTAGCGTGTAGCCGCGCTGCAGGACGGCGACCACGGTGTTGGCCTCTTGATCGGCCGGCACCATCGAAATGGCTTGATGGCGATGCGGGTCGAACTTTTCCCCCACCGGGTTCAGCTCGGTGACGCGGCCCTTTTCGAATGCGGCGTACAGCTGCTTGAGCGTCAGTTCAACGCCCTCACGCAGCTTGGTGACGTCGCCCGACGTGTCGGCCAAGGCGGCCTGCAGGCTGTCCACGACGGGCAGCAGATATTCCGCAAAGCCTTCGATGGCGAATTTGTGGGCCTTGGCCACGTCGTCCTGACCACGGCGGCGGATGTTCTCGCCTTCGGCCGTGGCGCGGGCCCAGTTCTCGTAGTTCTGGCGTGCCTTTTCTTCTGCGGCTTCGAGTTGACGGCGCAGTTCAGCGACGTCCACGTCAGCCACGGCTTCCGCCACGGCGGCTTCGTCACCGGCAACAGCCTGGGCGTCTGCACTTGCGCGCTGCGCTTGGCTCGAATAGGCATGGGCCGCTTGGCCCGTCGCCGATGCGTTCGGCTGGGTGGCTTGGCTGTCCGCTGACATGTCCGAGTTCGATTGGGTGTCCGAAGTGTGTTTCATAGCGCTGGATAAACGGGATCGACGCACGGTATGTGCCCGGAATCGATCCGCTGGATTTTTACAAACGATTTGTCCCCGTTATGGGGCAATTGGCGCGCTTTTCAAGGGCGCCGGATGCGCGACAACTGTGCGTCGTGCATCACGAAATATGGGGTTACAACTTTCATCAGACTGCAACGGCACAGCAATTGCGACGACCCAATTGGCCGCCTATGATGCAAGAAAAAATTGGGGGGCGCGAGCTTCTTTGAGGGTTCGTACCATGCACAACAAATTGCCCGTTCTGACCGTGCTCCTGCTGTTGACCCTGACCGCAGCCACAACGTTCATCTGCCTGTCGGGCGCCGTCACGCCGCGTTATACGGAGTACGGCAGCGGCAAGGCATTCTTCAAGCACTACATCATCAAGCCGGCACAGATGCAGCAGCTGCCGCGCGGCTTGATGAGCGTATCAAGTTAGCACACACTCGCGCGGAGTGCGTCATTCTCCGCCGAGTTTGTCGATACGCCGCCGGTCCCGCTTGGTCGGCCGGCCGGCGATTTGTGTGGCCGGTTCCCGATACAGCCGGCGCTTGTCCGCACTCTCTTCGCGTTTTAAGCGGCTGATGTCCGTCTCGGCATAGAGGGTTTGCGCGATCGAGGCTGGGCCGCGCACTTCCGCCAGCGCCAACACCTCCACTTCCCATTGCTGTTCATGCGCGTGCACGCGCACGTGATCGCCGATTTTGACGTCCTTGGCGGGGCGAACCGCCTGATCGTTGATCTGCACGCGACCGCGCTCCACTGCATCCGTCGCCTGCGAGCGCGTCTTGAAGAAGCGCGCCGCCCACAGCCATTTGTCGATGCGAACGCGATCGGCCGCGTCGGTACTCACCTTCATGCGGCGGCTCCCTTGCTCTGCGCACGCGTGCGGCTGGCCTCCAGCACATGCGGATGCGTGAGCGTGAGCGGCCAGCCCTGCAGATGCGCCAGCGCGATGTCGGCAATGCCGGCAATCCACGCTTCGCTGTCGTTCAGGCACGGGATGTAATGGAATTCCTTGCCGCCGGCGACACGGAAGGTCGACTGCCCTTCCATGGCGATCTCTTCCAGCGTTTCCAGGCAATCGGCCGGAAAACCCGGGCAGAACACGTCGACGCGATGGGTGCCGACGCGGCCCAGCTCTTCCAGCGTGGGCGCGGTGTACGGCTGCAACCATTCGGCGCGGCCAAAGCGTGACTGGAACGTGACCAGGTACTGACCCGGCTGCAGGCCGAGCGCTTCGCCCAGCAAGCGGCCGGTCTTCAGGCACTCGCAGTGATACGGATCGCCCAATTCCAGTGTCCGTCGCGGCACACCATGGAAGGACAGCACCAGCTTGTCGCCATGCGCGAAGTCGGGGGCGCCGTGCTGCGCCCAATACGCCCCCACCTGCTGGTGCAGCGCATTGATGTAAGCAGGGTCATCGTGGAAATGTTTGACCAGCCGCAACTCCGGCTGATTGCGCATCTCGCCCAGCACACGGAAGACCTCGTCGAAGGCCGTCGCGGTGGTGGTGCCGGAATACTGCGGGTACATCGGCAAGACGAGGATGCGCTCGACGCCCTGCTTGCGCAGCGCCTGCATGACGGACGGAATCGACGGATTGCCATAGCGCATCGCACAGGCGACCACCACATCGTGGCCCTGCGCGTTCAGCAGCTGCTGCAGCGCATGCGCCTGGCGCTCGCTGTAGACGAGCAGCGGCGAGCCGGTCATGTTGGCCTCGCGCAGCCAGATGCTTTCGTATTTGTGCGCCGACGTGCGCGAACGCAGCGGCACGATCAGTCCGTTGAGGATGAACCACCACACCGCGCGCGGAATTTCCACAACGCGGGGGTCGGACAGGAACTGACGCAGGTAGCGGCCGACCTCGCGCGGCGATGTGCCGTCAGGCGTACCGAGGTTGACGAGCAGGATCGCCGTGCGATCGGGCTGGCCGTGCTGGAACAGGGGTTCGGGCAAGAAGGGCATGGGCGCGGGTTCGCGATAGACCGGCCGATTATACGAGCCGCGTCATCGCGTGTTCCTTACGCCACCACGGTGCCGTCCTTGACCACGCCCACACACGGGTTCAGCCCCATCGCGTACGCCAGATCGGCGGGCCGGTCGATGCGCCACAGAGCGAAATCGGCCGCGCAGCCCGGAGCCAGCACGCCACACGTGCCGGACAGGCCCAGCGCTGCGGCAGCATGACGCGTGGCGCCGGTCAGCGCTTCCAGGGGCGTCAGGCGGAACAGCGTGCACGCCATGTTCATCGCCAGCAGCAGTGACGACAACGGCGAGGTACCAGGGTTGCAGTCGGTCGACACGGCCATGGGCACACCGGCGGCGCGCAGCGCGGCCATCGGCGGGAGGCGCGTTTCGCGCAGGCAGTAGAACGCGCCGGGCAGCAGCACGGCCACCGTGCCGGCTTGCGCCATGGCTGCGATGCCGGCCTCGGTCAGGCATTCGAGGTGATCCGCTGACAGGCCGCCGTAGCGAGCCACCAGCGCCGCGCCGCCCTGATCCGAGAGCTGCTCGGCGTGCAGCTTGACCGGCAAGCCGTGGCGCTGCGCCGCGTCGAACATGCGCGCCGTCTGTGCGGGCGTAAAGCCAATGGTTTCGCAGAAAGCGTCAACGGCATCGACCAGACCTTCCGCAGCGAGCGCGGGCAGCACATCGGCGCAGAGATGATCGATGTAGTCATCCGCACGGCCGGCGAATTCGGGCGGCACGGCATGCGCGCCGAGGAATGTTGTCCGCACGCGCACCGGCAATGACTGGCCGAAGCGCCGTGCAACGCGCAGCATGCGGCGCTCGGTTTCCAGGTTCAGGCCGTAGCCGGACTTGATTTCGACGGTGGTGACACCTTCGGCGCGCAGGGCATTCAGGCGCGGCAGACTGGCGTCGGCCAACGCGTCTTCGCTGGCGGCCCGCGTGGCGCGAACGGTCGAGAGGATGCCGCCGCCCGCGCGCGCGATCTCTTCGTATGGCACGCCGTTCAGGCGCGCTTCGAATTCATTGCTGCGGTTGCCGGCGTAGACGAGGTGTGTGTGGCAATCGATCAGGCCGGGCGTGAGCCACGCGCCGCCGCCATCGTGTTCGCGTGTGGCGCGGGCGTTCGCAGGCAGATCGGCGCGGTAGCCAAGCCAAGCAATGCGGCCATCCTTGACGGCGATGGCCCCGTCGCGGATTTCGCCGTAGCCGTCGGCATCGGCGGCGAGCGTGGCGAGGTGGACGTTGGTCCAGAGCGCGTCCCAGTGCGGGTAGGCCGGATCAGTCATGTGCGGCTCCCTGCAGGCCAATGCCGTCTGCCACGCGCGCCACGAGACGGGCGGCGACACGCGCCGTGTGGTTGTCGATGTCGAGCGACGGGTTCAGTTCCGCCACATCCGCCAGCCGCAGCTTGCCCGAGCTGACCACAAGATCGACGATGGGTTCGATCACGTCCATCCCCACGCCGCGTGCGGACGGCGCGCTCACGCCGGGAGCCACCGCGGCCGGCAGCACGTCCAGGCACATCGTCAGATAGACGTGGTCGACCTGGCTCAGGAACACCTCCACCACCTTCAGCACGTGCGCGAGCTGCATGACGTCCATCTCGTCGTCGTGCATCCAGCGCACGCCGAGCTGGCGCGCACGCGCGAACAGCGCTTCAGTGTTGGCGTAAGTGCTCACGCCGAGGCAAGCATAGTGGAACGGCCATCCGCGCCGCGCGCAGTCTTCGGCGATCTGGCGGAATGGCGTGCCGGAGCTGCCGCGCTCGCCGGCGCGCAAATCGAAATGCGCGTCCAGATTGAGAATGCCGATACGCGGGGGCTGGTCGGATTTCGCCGCCAGATGCCGCGCCAAGCCACCGAACGAAGCCCACGCGATCTCATGCCCGCCGCCGAGCGCGATCGGAAACGCACCGCGGTCGAGCAGATCGTGGAGCACACTGGACAATGCGCTCTGCGCGTCTTCCAGCGCATCGCCCTGGCATGTCACGTCGCCCGCGTCGACGACCACACGGCCGGCACGCGCGGGCAAGTTCGCGAGCATCTTGCGGATGGCGGCTGGGCCCGCCTGCGCACCGGTTCGCCCGTGATTGCGTGCGACACCGGCATCGCAGGCAAAGCCCGCCAGGGCGACGGTGTTGGCCAGCGGCGTCGATGCATCGATGCGGCGCACCGTCTGGTGCCAACGCAAGCCCAGCGGGCCTTCCTCCGCATCGACACGGCCTTGCCAGACGTTCGGTTCGGCTTGGGCGAGCATGGTCAGACGAGTGCGAGTTCGCCGACGTGCGCGCGGCACGAATCGCCGAGGGCACCGTCGAGCACGAGGCGGCGGGCGGCTTCGATGTCGGGGGCGAACAGGCGATCTTCACCGTAGTACGCCACACGCGCGCGGATGCAGCCATGTGCCTTCTGCAGCGTGTCGGACGTCGCCAGCGGCTTGTGGAAGTCGATGCCCTGCGCCGCCGCCAGCGCTTCGATGCCGACGATGGTGGCGGTGTTCTCAGCCATGTCCTGCAAACGGCGGCCCGCGAAGGTCGCCATGCTGACGTGGTCTTCCTGGTTGGCCGAAGTCGGCAGGCTGTCGACGCTGGCCGGGTGGGCGAACGTCTTGTTTTCCGAGGCCAGCGCCGCGGCCGTGACGTGCGCGATCATGAAGCCCGAGTTCAGGCCCGGCTGCTCGACCAGGAACGGCGGCAGGCCCGACAGCGTGGAGTCGATCAGCAGCGCGATGCGGCGCTCCGACAGCGCACCGATCTCGGCAATCGCCAGCGCAAGCATGTCGGCAGCAAACGCCACCGGTTCGGCGTGGAAGTTGCCGCCCGAGATCACTTCACCGGCGTCGGCGTAGACCAGCGGGTTGTCGGTGACGGCGTTGGCTTCGGTGAGCAGCGTGGCGCCGGCCTGGCGGATCAGGTCGAAGCATGCGCCCATGACTTGCGGCTGGCAACGCAGGCTGTAGGGGTCTTGCACGCGCTTGTCGCCCACGAGGTGTGATTGGCGGATGGCGCTGCCGGCCAGCAGGTTGCGGTACACGGCCGCGGTCGCGATCTGGCCGCCTTGGCCACGCACGGTGTGCACGCGCGGGTCGAACGGCGCATCGCTGCCCTTGGCAGCATCCACCGACAACGCACCCGACACCGTAGCGGCTTGCAGCAGTCGCTCGGCCAAGAACAGACCGTTGAGCGCCAGCGCGGTCGACACCTGCGTGCCATTGATGAGTGCCAGGCCTTCCTTGGCGGCCAGCGCAATCGGCTCGATGCCGGCGGCGGCCAATGCGGCACGCGCCGGCGTGCGCACGCCGTTCACACGCACGTCGCCCTCGCCCAGCAGGGCGAGCGTCATGTGCGCGAGCGGCGCCAGATCGCCCGATGCGCCAACGGAACCCTTGGACGGAATGCACGGCACGATGCCGGCGTTCAGCAGTGCCAGCAGCGTGTCGATCACGACACGGCGCACGCCCGAATAGCCGCGCGCCAGACTGGCGGCCTTCATCAGCAGCACCAGCCGCGCGACGTTGTCGCTCAGGTCTGCACCCGTGCCGACGGCGTGCGAGAGGATGAGGTTGCGTTGCAGGCGCTCCAGCTCGTGCGTGGGGATCTGCGTCTTGGCCAGCAGGCCGAACCCGGTGTTGATGCCGTAGGCCGGGTCGCCCTTGGCAACGATGGCCTGCACGGTGGCCGCAGACGCTTCGATGGCGGCCGCGCAATCGCCCGACAGCGCAACAGGCGTCGGGGCGAGCCAGACGCGGCGCAGGTCGGCGAAGGACATTTCGCCCGGCTGCAACGTGATGATGGGGGGCGTGGTCATGGTGTTCATAGCAATGCGAGAGGATGTCTTTAACTTAGCCGATCATCGGCAGGTTCAAACCGTTGCGCTTGGCGCAGGCGATGGCGGTTTCGTAACCGGCATCGGCATGGCGCATGACGCCCGAGCCAGAATCGTTGACGAGCACACGGCCCAGGCGCTTGGCTGCAGCGTCGGTGCCGTCGGCGACGATCACCACGCCCGAGTGCTGCGAATAGCCCATGCCGACACCGCCGCCATGGTGCAGCGACACCCACGTCGCGCCGCCCGCCGTGTTGAGCAGCGCGTTGAGCAGCGGCCAGTCCGACACGGCGTCGGTGCCGTCTCGCATGGCTTCGGTTTCGCGGTTGGGGCTGGCGACCGAACCCGTGTCGAGGTGGTCGCGGCCGATCACGATCGGCGCCTTCAGCTCGCCATTCTTGACCATCTCGTTGAAAGCCAGACCGGCCAGGTGACGCTCGCCCAGGCCCAGCCAGCAGATGCGCGCGGGCAGGCCCTGGAAGGCGATGCGATCACGCGCCATGTCGAGCCAGCGATGCACGTGCGTGTTGTGCGGGAAGAGTTCCTTGATCTTGGCGTCGGTCTTGTAGATGTCTTCCGGATCGCCCGACAGCGCCACCCAGCGGAACGGGCCCTTGCCCTCGCAGAACAGCGGACGGATGTAGGCCGGCACGAAGCCCGGGAAATCGAAGGCGTTCTTCACGCCCTGGTCGAACGCGACCTGGCGAATGTTGTTGCCGTAGTCGACCGTCGGGATGCCCAGGGCCTGGAAATCCAGCATTGCCTGCACGTGCACGGCGCAGGACTTGGCGGCCTCGTCGGTCAGGCGGGCGTGCTGCGACGGGTCACGTTGCGCAGCACGCCATTGCTCGACCGTCCAGCCAATCGGCAGATAGCCGTTGACTAGATCATGCGCCGAGGTCTGGTCGGTCACCAGATCCGGCTTCAGGCCACCGGCGCGGGCGCGCTTGACCAGCTCCGGCAGGATTTCCGCCGCATTGCCGAGCAGGCCGATGGACACGGCCTCGCCGCGCTCGCAATGGTGGCGAATCAGGTTGAATGCGTCGTCGATGTCCTTGGCTTGCTTGTCGAGGTAGCGCGTACGCAGGCGGAAATCGATGCTCGATTGCTGGCACTCGATGTTCAGCGACACTGCGCCTGCCAGCGTGGCAGCCAGCGGCTGGGCGCCGCCCATGCCGCCCAGGCCGGCGGTCAGGATCCACTTGCCGGCCAGCTTGCCGTCGTAATGTTGGCGGCCGGCTTCGGCAAACGTCTCGTACGTGCCCTGCACGATGCCCTGGCTGCCGATGTAGATCCAGCTGCCAGCAGTCATCTGGCCATACATGAACAGGCCCTTGCGATCCAGCTCGTTGAAGTGTTCCCAGTTCGCCCACTTGGGCACGAGGTTGGAGTTGGCGATCAAGACACGCGGCGCATCGGGGTGGGTCTTGAACACGCCCACCGGCTTGCCCGATTGCACGAGCAGCGATTCGTCGTCGTTCAGCTCGCGCAGCGTTTCCAGGATCTTGTCGAAGCAGGCCCAGTCGCGCGCGGCGCGGCCGATGCCGCCATACACGACGAGGTGCTTGGGGTTCTCGGCCACATCCGGGTCGAGGTTGTTCTGCAGCATCCGGTAAGCCGCTTCGGTCAGCCAGCTCTTGCAGTGCAGCTCGGTGCCGCGCGGGGCGCGGATTTCACGCGAAGCGTCGTAGCGCGGATCGTTGGTCAGGTGGGCAGCGTTGGTCGGGGCGTTCATGTGAGGTCTCCTGCGAACTCCTTTGTCATGGAGCGCATCTTATGTTGTATATACAACTTAGGCAAGAAAACTTTACAAGCTAAGAGCAAACCCTGATGATGACCGCCATCCGCACATCACATCCGCGGCCACCACCGCACTGCAAGCCACGCCCATGTCACACGACCCGTCCGCCAGCACGCCCGCCTTCCAGCGCATCAAGGAAGACATCCTCACGCGCATTCGCAGCGGGGAGTGGCAGGAAGGGGAAATGATTCCGGGGGAGACGACGCTCGCGCAGACCTTTGGCGTGTCGCGCATGACGGTCAATCGCGCGCTGCGTGAGTTGACCGCCGAGCAGATCCTCACGCGCGTGCAGGGGCTGGGAACGTTCGTCGCGCAGCAGAAATACCAGGCGACGCTGGTGGCGATCCGCAATATCGCCGAGGAAATTGCTGCGCGCGGCCATCGGCACCGCGCCGAACTGCACAAGCTGGAGCGCGCCCGTGCCAATGAAGCGATGGCAGCTTCGTTTGGCGTGCCCGCCGGCCGCGTGCTCTTTCATTCACTGATCGTGCACTTTGAAAACGACCTGCCGATCCAGGTGGAAGACCGTTGGGTCAACGCGGCGTTGGCGCCGGAATACATGGAGCAGGATTTCACGCAGACCACGCCCAACGCCTACTTGATGCGTGCCGCCCCGTTGCAGGGCGTGGATTACGGCATCGAGGCGCGCCTGCCCACCCGTGAGATCGCCGAAATGCTGCACATGGACGTGCGCGAGCCCTGCCTGATGCTGCGGCGAAAAACGTTGTCGCAGGGTCAGGTCGCCTCGGTGGCGACCATGTGGCATCCGGGCGGGCGTTATCAGTTCACGGGCAGCTTCTGAGTCTCGGTCAGCTGCGGCCCTTCCAGGGCACCACGCGCGCTTCGATGGCGCGCATGGCCAAGTCGAACGCCCATGCAATCGCACCGATCAGCACGATGCCCATCACCACGAGGTCGGTGCGCAGAAAGCTCGACGCATTGAGCACCATCTGCCCCACGCCCACGGTGGCCGCCACCATTTCCGCCGCCACCAGCGTGGTCCAGCCGAAGCCGATGGCGATGCGCAAGCCGGTCAGGATCTCGGGCAGCGCCGCCGGCAGGATCACATGTCGCACCACCTGCGTGAAGCTCGCGCCAAGCGCATACGCGGCGTTGATCTGCTCAAGCGTGGCGCTGCGCACGCCGGCACGCGCGGCCATGGCAATCGGTGCGAAGCAGGCAAGATAGATGACGACAATCTTCGCGCGCTCATCAATGCCCAGCCAGATGACCACGAGCGGCAGGTATGCCAGCGGCGGCAGCGGGCGATAGAACTCGATGGGCGGGTCCAGCAAGCCGCGCGCGGTGCGGGAAACGCCCATTGCGAGGCCGATGGGTATGGCCGTCACGGCAGCCAGCGCAAACGCACCGAACACGCGCAACGCGCTCCAGCCCAGATGCGACGCCAGCGGCTGGCCGCCTTGAATATCGCCATGCCACGCATCGATGAATGCGCGCCCGACGGCCTGCGGTGAAGGCAGGAACAACGGCGGCACCCAATGGAAGGTGGTCGCCGCCCACCAAAGCACGAGCAGCGCCGTCACCGACAACACGCTGAGCCCCAATGCGCTGCCCTCACCCGGCAGACGATAGCCGCGCAGCCTGCGCGCCGGCCTGCTGGAAGGCGGCGCTGCATCGACGGAGGCGCGCTGCAGCACGGGAGTTTCGAGCGCGCTCATGCGAGCAGCTCCTCGGGGGCATGGTGGATCAGCGCCAGTACACGCTCGCGCCAGGCAATGAAGTCCGGCGATGATTTCACCGCGCGGGCGTCGCCGCCTGCCAGCGCCTGCCGCGAGAACGGCAGATCGAATGTCTGCACGATGCGCCCCGGCGATGGCGACATCACGATCAGGCGCGTCGCCAGGAACAGCGCCTCCTCCACGTCGTGCGTGATGAAGAAAACGGTCGTGCCGGTGCGCTGCCAGACATCGAGCACCAGCGTCTGCATGGTCTCGCGCGTGAACGCGTCGAGCGCGCCCATCGGTTCGTCCATCAACAGCACGCGGGGCTCCGTCGCCAGCGCACGGGCAATGCCAACGCGTTGCTGCATGCCGCCGGACAGGGCATAGACGGGCGAAGCGGCATGCGCTTCAAGGCCGACCAGCCGGAGCAACTCCAGCGCACGCGCATGCCGCGTCTTGCGGTCGACACCGCGCAGCTTGAGACCAAGCGCCACGTTGTCGCGCACGTTCAGCCACGGCATGAGCCCATAGCGCTGGAACACCACGCCGCGGTCGGCGCCCGGCCCATCGATTTCGCGGCCGTCCAGGAGAATCTGCCCCGACGTGGGCGCAACAAAACCCGCGAGGCAGTTCAGCAGCGTGGTCTTGCCGCAGCCGGAAGCCCCCAGGGCCACGACGAACTCGCCGGCGTTGATCGACAAATCCACACCGGCCAGGGCGCGGGTGGTGCGGCCGTGCGCGTCGATGTAGTCGACGCCCAGGCCGCGCACATCGATGCGGCTCATCGCGCTGCGGTGGCGACGGCCTTGTTGCCCGCGTTGGCCGCACGCTGGACAAAGCGCGAGTCGATGGTGGCACCGTAATCCGGCAGCACCGTCTGGATCGTGCCCTGCGTCTTCAGAAACTGCGCCGTGGCCAGCAGCGATTGCGCCGCGCCCGACTGCGCGCCGCCGCCCAGCCAGCGCTTGGAAGCCTGCTCCGCCGCATCCGGGAAGGCATACAGCGCAAGACTTGCCGGCACATCCGCCGCCGTCGCGCCCGACGTCTTGGCCACGGCTGCCACCTGCGGCGAGGTCGCCGTCCACGCGGCCTTGTTGTCGCGATAGGCCGCATCGGCCTTGGCCAGCACTTCGACAAACTTGGCGATGAACTCGGCATGGTCGCGCGCAAACTTGCGGTCCGCCACGAAGCCATCAAAGGTCGACTTGCCAGTGGCGGCGGCGATCTTGCCGGAGGTGGTCAGCACGGTGCCGTTCTTCTTCACCTTGGCGAGCACCGGATCCCAGATGAAGGCGGCATCGACATCGCCCCGGTCCCACGCGGCCGACAACTCCTGCGGCCGCAGGTTGACGACCTTCACGTCGCGCGGCTCGAGCCCGGCTTGCTGCAGCGCCACCAGCGCATGGAAATGCGAGGTCGAGACATACGGCACGCCCAAGGTCTTGCCCTTCAGATCAGCCACGCGCGACACGCCGCTGCCGTTGCGGGCAACCAGCGCTTCTGCATCGTTGATGTTGTCGAGAATCCAGAACAGCGACAGGTCCACGCCCTGCGACACGCCGGCCGCAATCGGGCTGGAGCCCGCTTCGCCGATCTGCACGGAACCCGACGCGATGGCACGCACCACGTCGGCGCCGCTGGCGAGCTGGCGGTACGTCACCTTATAGCCGGTGGCACGCTCGACCTCGCCCGTGGCCTGGGCGTAGCGCCAGGGCAGCACCATGTCCTGATAAGCGATCACAACCTCGCGGTCGGCCGCGCGTGCAGGAGCGGCGCCAAACAAGGCGAACGAAATGGCCGCAGACATCGCTGCAGCCAGCAAACGGGAGAAGGAAGAACCAGCCATGAAAGACTCCGGCAGAAAAGAATCGCGCACATGCGCCGGAGTCGATTGTGAGAGACGGCAGCGTAGGCTGTCGTCGAAGAAAATCGGCTGAGCTTATGCAGCTCGCAGACAGAACAACCGTGAGATCAATATTGGCTGAGCGTGCTGGACAGCAGCTTGGCCGTGATGTCCACGATCGGGATCACGCGCTCATATGCCATGCGCATCGGCCCGATCACGCCGAGCGTGCCGACGATCTTGCCGTCCACCTCGTACGGTGCGGTGATGACCGCCATGTCTTCGTGTGGCACGAGGCTGCTTTCGCCGCCGATGAAGATCTGCACGCCCTCGGCGCGGCTCGATACGTCGAGCAGTTGCAGCAGGCCGGTCTTCTGCTCGAACACGGCAAAGAGCCGGCGCAGCTTGTCCATGGACGAAGACAGGTCTTCCACATCCAGCAGCTTGCGCTCGCCCGAGATGACGACCGGTTCTTCTTCCGACACGGCGCTGCTGCCCGCCTCCACGGCCGCCTGCATCAACGCCGTCATGTCGGCCTGCAGCGCAGAGAGTTCGCCCCGCAGGCTTTCGCGCACCGCGTCGAACGTCTGGCCGCCGTAATGCGCATTGATGTAGTTGGCCGCTTCCACCAGCTGCGACGGGGTGTAGGGCGTATCGGTATGGATGATGCGGTTCTGCACGTCGCCTTCGGGCGTGACGACGATCAGCAGGATGCGCGACTCCGACAACCGCAGGAATTCGATCTGCCGGAACGCATGCGTGCGGCGCGGCGTCATCACGATGCCGGCAAACTGCGAGAGGTTGGACAAGGTTTGCGCGGCCGCCGCAATCACCCGCTGCGACGATTCCGACCCATGCGAGGCCAGCTGCGTGCGGACCTGCTCCGCAATCGCCCCAACCATCTGCTGGGCCATGCGGTCTTGCGTGCTCAGCACGTCCAGCGGGCTGGCGGTCAGCATCGTGTCGACAAAGAGGCGGTAGCCGCGCGGCGTCGGCACGCGGCCGGCGGAGGTGTGCGGGCTGGCAATGAAGCCCATTTCCTCCAGGTCCGACATCACATTTCGGATGGTGGCCGGCGACAGATCAAGCCCCGAATATTTCGACAAGGTGCGTGAGCCCACGGGCTGGCCCTCGGCGATATACCGTTCGATCAGGGTCTTGAGGAGGATGGTGGCGCGCTTGTCCATGATTCCTCAATTTTACGCAAAATCGGCGCCCGTCTGCGGGTGATGTCGGCGTTTCTTCACGAAACTCGCGCTAACGTGGCGATGGTCATATCGATATGGTGTAATGCGCGCATGTCGACTTCCCCGTCCGCCGTGGCCCCGCAAGCTCCCGCCGCCTCGCCTGTCTCGCCTTTCAAGACCGTTGCGCTGGTCGGCCGGTATTCGGCCGCCAACATTGCCGGCCCGCTCATGGAGCTGGCATCCTGCATCGCCGGGCGCGGGCATGACATTGTGTTCGAGCGCGAAACGGCGCTCAACATCGGCGTCCAGGACTACCCCGCCCTTCCGCCCGAAGAGATGGCGCGCCACGCCGATGTGGCCGTCGTGCTCGGCGGCGACGGCACGCTGCTCGGCATCGGGCGCCACCTGGCCGGCGCCAGCGTCCCCGTGATCGGCGTCAACCACGGGCGGCTCGGCTTCATGACCGACATCCCGTTCGACGACGTGCACAGCGTGCTGCCCGACATGTTGGCGGGCCGCTACGAGGCCGAAACCCGCACGCTGCTGCAAGCCCAGGTCGTGCGCGACGACGAGGTCATCTTCTCCGCCCTCGCCTTCAACGACGTGGTGGTCAACCGCTCCGGCACCTCGGGGATGGTGGAACTGGCCGTATCGGTCGACGGCTTCTTCATGTACAACCAGCGTTCGGACGGCTTGATCGTTTCCACGCCGACCGGCTCGACGGCGTATGCGCTGTCTGCGGGCGGCCCGATCCTGCATCCGGCGCTCTCGGGTCTGGTGCTGGTGCCCATCGCGCCGCACTCGCTGTCGAACCGGCCGATCGTCATTCCGCACGACGCCGAGGTGGTCATCCAGGTCACCAGCGGGCGTGATGCCAGCGTCAACTTCGACATGCAGTCGCTCACGTCCCTGCTGCCCGGCGACCGCATCGTGGTCCGCCGCTCCGAGCGTACGGTGCGGCTGCTGCACCCGATCGGCTACAACTACTACGCCACGCTGCGCAAGAAGCTGCACTGGCACGAGTACCCGACCGAAGACAACCGGCTCTAAGAACCTGCCCATGATCCTGCTGCGCGGCCCGATCTTGAACCTGCAATGCCCGCCGTACGCGTGTACGGCTGCGCTTCTCGCTTCAACCTCGGGCCGCTCGCTACGAATCATGAGCAGGTTCTAAAAACTTTTCGCTCACCGTTTCCATGCTGCGCAGCCTCACCATCCGCGATTTCGTCATCGTTCACGCGCTGGATCTCGATCTGGCCGACGGCTTTACCGTATTCACGGGCGAAACCGGCGCGGGCAAATCCATCCTGATCGATGCACTTGCCCTGACGCTGGGCGAGCGCGCCGATGCGGCCGTCGTCCGCGAAGGGGCGCCGCGCGCCGACATCACCGCCGAGTTTGACGTGCATCCGCACGTGGCCGCATGGCTCGAAGCGCATGAACTGCACGACGACGAAGGGGTCATCCTGCTGCGCCGCACGGTCGATGCCGCCGGCCGCAGCAAGGCCTTCATCAACGGGGCGGCCGTCACGCTGGCGCAACTGCGCGAAGTGGGTGAGCATCTGGTCGACATCCACGGCCAGCACGCGCATCAATTGCTGCTCAAGACGGACGCGCAGCGCAGCCTGCTCGATGCCCACGCGGGCCTGGAAGGCGCCGTGCGCGTGGTCGGCGAGCGCTACCGCGAGTGGCACGCCGTGGTGCGCGCACGCGAAGCTGCCGAGCAGCAGTCGCGCGAAGCCCAGCTCGAACGCGAGCGCATCGAATGGCAGGTCAACGAATTGCAGAAGCTTGGCCCCCAACCCGGCGAGTGGGAAGAGATACAGGCCGAGCATCACCGCCTGTCGCACGCGGCCAGCCTGATCGAAGGCACCCGCGCGGCGCTGGACGGTTTGTCCGAATCCGAAGGCGCGGTGCTCACGCAACTGGGCGCGACGCTCCATACGCTGCGCGAACTGGCCGAGATCGACCCCGCGCTTGCCGATGTGCTGGCCGCGCTCGAGCCGGCCGAAGTGCAGATCCAGGAAGCCGTGCACACGCTCGCGCGCTATGCCGACCGCGCGGAGCTGGATCCGGATCGGCTGGCCGAAGTCGATGCGCGCATGCAGGCGCTGCACACCATGGCGCGCAAATACCGCGTCGCCCCCGAAACGCTGCCTGCCGAACTGGCTGAACGCCAGGCACAACTGGCGGCGCTGCAAGCCGAGTCCGACCTTGACGCACTGCAGGCTCAGGAAGCGCAAACCCACGCTGCCTATATGACGGTGGCGCAATCGCTGTCGCGCGACCGCGCCAAGGCCGCACGCGAGCTGGCCGATGCCGTGACCGGCGCCATGCAAGGCCTGTCGATGGCCGGCGGGCGCTTCGACATCGCGCTGCACGCGCTGGACCAAGGCGGCGCGGCGGGGCTGGAACAGGTCGAATTCCTCGTGGCCGGGCATGCGGGTGTTTCGCCGCGGCCGTTGGCGAAGGTCGCCTCGGGCGGCGAGCTGGCGCGCATCAGCCTGGCCATCTCGGTGATTGCCAGCGAGGCCAGCCCGACGCCCACGCTGATCTTCGACGAAGTGGATTCCGGCATCGGCGGTGCGGTGGCGGAGGTCGTGGGACGACGCCTGCGCGAACTCGGCATGCGCCGCCAGGTGCTGTGCGTCACGCACCTGCCCCAAGTAGCCGCGCTGGCCAATCACCACATTCAGGTCGCCAAGCAAACGGTGGCCGGCAGCACGCGTTCCGACCTCGTGGTGCTGGACGCCACGGGCCGCGTCGACGAAATCGCCCGCATGCTGGGCGGCGCGTCGCTGACCGACACCACGCGCCGCCATGCGGACGAAATGCTCGCTGCCGGCCGCGCGCAATCGGCGCCGGAAACCTCCACGCGGAAATCCCGCCGCGTGGCGCAGTGATCGCCTATACCGGAACCATGGCTGCCGTCGTTGGCACGCAGGTTCCGGCCGCACCCGACGCAAACGTCGTCTACCGAATCCAAGGAGAACTTCATGGCCCGCATGATCCAATCGGCCGCCCGCCCCCGATCGCTGTTGTCGTCTGCCAAACCTGCGCTGGCGGTGGCTCTTGGGTTGTGCCTGCTGGCCGCATGCAAGTCCGTGCCGGCCATTGATCCCGGCAAGCCGCCTGCCATGGACCCTGCATCGACCAACACCCAGCCGCCGGCTTCGGTGTCGGCCGCACACAGCGTGGGCGACGTCATCATCGGGCTGAACACGCCGACCACGTCATCGACCACCGTGCAGGGTCTGTTGGATGCTGCTGGCGCGCGCGCAACACCGCGACTGGCCTTTGCGGTGGTACGCCCGATGTCTGGTGGATTCTGGTTGGTGCGCGCCACCTCGGGCGATGCATCGGCCACGCTGGACGGCGCGGTGACCGCGTTGCGCAACACGCCAGGCGTTGCTTCGGCCGATCCGGATCGCGTCGTGAAGATCCAACGCTGAACCCCGCAACACCGCTCCACACTGTGAATCATCGGGTGCCGCGTGGCGCCCGATTTCCGGTTCCTCGTCGCAGCCGGGTCCGTATTCTGCTGCGATGGCGGCGCACTGGCAGGCCTTTCGCCACGTAAACGTCATCGGCATTTGTCACCACACCGGGCGGACGAGTCGCGTGCTACCTTTGTTTTTGTGTAACGGTCTGTCAACGATCACATCCTGACGACGTTTCTCATCACAACGAGACACCACGGAGCCCGCGCTGATGACCCCCTCCCTCTTCCGGTTGAAGTCTTGGCGCCGCGCAGGCGCCAGCCTTGCCTGTCTTGCCTGGATGGTGGGCGGCCAAGTCGCCACAGCGGCCGCAGCAGCCGCGCCGCAACCGCAGTACACCGGTGACCTGATCATCAAATGGCGCGACGACACGAGCGGCACGCGCAAGACGCTTTCGGCCAGCGAGGCAAACAACCGCTTGCTGTCGGTGGCGCAAGCTGCGGGCAGCACGCTGCAGGTCAAGCGCACGCTGGCGACGAACGCGCAGCTCCTGCACACCGGCCTGACCGATGCCGCCAGCATCCAGGCGACCGTCAACAAGATCGCGCAGGACGCCCGCGTGGCCTATGTGGTACCCGATCGCATCCTGCGGCCCAACACCGTTCCGAACGACCCGCTATTCGCTACACAAAACAATCTGGCCGCGCCGTCGCTAGTGCCGGGCGGCATCAACGCGGCTGCGGCTTGGAACATCACGCAGGGCTCGACGAGCATCGTGGTGGCGGTGGTCGATACCGGCTACACGGATCACCCCGACCTGTCGAGCAAGATCCTGCCGGGCTACAACTTCATTTCGGACCCGGCGCGCGCGGGTAATTCCTTCGGCCGGGGAACGGATGCGCATGACCTTGGCGACGGCGTGACCAGCACGCAATGGCAGAACATTCCGGGCTGCACCAGCAATGACGTCGGCAACAGCAGCTGGCACGGCACCGAGGTCAGCAGCGTGCTCGCCGCGCAGACGAACAACGGGCTCTATATCGCAGGGGTAGGCTGGAACACGCCGATCGTGCCGGTCCGCGTGTCGGGCAAGTGCGGCGCGCTGCTGTCGGACACCGTGGACGGCATGCTGTGGGCAGGCGGCATCAACGTGTCTGGCGTGTCGGCCAACGCCAATCCGGCGCGTGTGGTGAACGTGAGCCTGGGCAGCACCACGCAGTGCTCTGCGGCAGAACAGGACGCGGTGAACCAGTTGGCCGCACGCGGCGCCATCGTGGTGGCCGCCGCCGGCAATGAAGCCGCGCAAACCGTTGACGCACCGGCCAATTGCACGGGCGCGATCGCCGTCACCGCGCACGTCGACAGCGGCGAGAACGCCAGCTACGCGAACGTGGGTCCGCAGGTGGCACTGTCCGCGCCTGGCGGTGGCTGCGGCAACTCGCAGGCCACCACCGCCGGCTGCTCGGGCACGACGTCGGTCATCCAGGCCGACTCCAACGACGGTACGCAGAGTGTCGGCAACCCCACGGTCAAGTCGGTCGCGGGGACAAGTTTTTCGACGCCGGAAACAGCCGGCACCATCGCGCTGATGTTGAGCGTGCAGCCACAGTTGTCGAACGCGCAGGTGCTCGCCGGGCTGAAGCAGACTGCGCGACCGCATCCGGGCGGCACGTTTTGCGCTGTGAACACAGGCGTCTGCGGCGCGGGCCTGCTGGACGCCGCCGGTGCTGTCAGTTATGCGCAGAACACGGCGCCGGCAGGCGCGGGCAGCGGCACGGGGTCGGGCGGATCAACCGGGGGGACTACCAGCAGTGGTGGTGGCGGAGGTGGTGGGGCCGTGCCGCTGATCGGGGCTGCGTTGCTGTTGGCGCTGGGGCTGGCCAGCCGCAAACGACGTCCGCTTTCGCGTTGAGACCATCATACGGTGCACGAAACCGCCTCCCTGCGAGGCGGTTTTTTTATGGCTTAACACAATGTGCGTGGCCTTTCAGTGGGGGTTGCCCGGCCATAGCTGCCCAGGCTCGCGATACTAGGGTTTCTACTTAAACCCAACGAACATTCGCGACATGGAAATCCTTTAGGAAAATGCCTCGGCAAATTTCGCAATCCTCACAAAAACAATCGAGGCGATTCGCATGAAGACAGGGGTCTCAGGGGGTGTGGCTCGCGCGCTGGTGGCGCTCGGGCTGTTGTCGTATCACGCAATGCCGGCGCTGGCAGTGGGCAAAACCACCACGCCGGCACCGCACTTGCAGTGGGTGACGCAGCTCATCGTTAAAGAGAAAAACAGCAGCCTGAAGACGCAATCGGTTGCGCCGGGAACCCCAATTGCGCGCGCTGACGTTGCGGAGGTGCAACGTTGGTCGGTCGCGGCGCAATTGCCGGTGATGTACAAGCGCGCCATGTCGGGCGGTGCCCACGTGGTCACCCTGCCTAACGGGATGTCGCTGGCCGATGCCCAAACGGTTGCGCAGCGGATGGAAGCCAGTGGCCAGTTCGAGTATGTGTCGCCCGACCGCATCATGCGTCCGGCTGCCGTGCCCAACGATCCGAAGTTCACTCAGCAATGGAGCCTGTGGCCGAGCACCGTGGTTGCAAACGGCCCTCCGACCCCATCTGCAGGTGGCGCCAATATCACCACCGCTTGGGATAGCACCAAGGGGGCGCCCTCGGTCAATGTGGCTGTCATCGACACGGGCCTGCTGACCAATCACGAGGATTTCGTGGGCGCGAATATCCGCCCGGGTTACGACTTCATCAGCAGCGACGCGTACCACGGCACACCCGACCCCGCCACCAACAAAACGGTGCCGTTGGGCTTTGTCGAGAACGACCCGCTGGACACACCCGCCGGCCGCGACACTAACCCGTCTGATCCGGGTGACTGGGTGTCGGCACAAGACACCACCAACTACCCCAGCTACTGCGGCACCGCAGGGACTCACAGAGACAGTAGTTGGCACGGCACCTTCGTCACGGGCCAGATCGTCGCGCAGCACAACTCGGTCGGCGTCGCGGGCATTGCGCCCAACGTGACGATCCAGATGGCTCGCGCGCTGGGCAAATGCGGCGGCACCACATCGGACATCATTGACGCTCTGGCCTGGGTCACTGGCGCCAGCGGCGTCCCCGGTGCCGGCGGCACTGCCTTGACCGTGAATTCGCCGATGGCGCAGGTGGTCAACATGAGCCTGGGCGGCGCGGGCGCGTGCTCCTCGGCGGAACAGGCCGTCATTACCGCCGCCCGCAAACGAGGCGCCACCATCGTGGTGGCAACCGGCAACGACGGCGCACCGTTCATTGGTTCACCAGCCAACTGCAACGGCGTGATTGCCGTGACGGCCCACACGATCGACGGCGACAACGCGTTCTACGCCAACGTCGGTACCGGCACGACGATCAGCGCACCGGGCGGCGGCTCGGGTCAGGTCGTCACAGGCACCGGCGACAAGATCGTCTCGCTGTCCAACGCCAGCTTGACCACCCCGGACACGGGCACCAGCTACTACACCACCGAGATGGGCACCTCGATGGCGACGCCGCACGTGGCTGGGGTTGCGGCCCTGTTGCTGTCCCACAAGCCAACGCTGAGCGTGGACGACATCAAGGCGATCCTGACGCAATCGGCACGCGCGTTCCCGGCCGGTACGTTCTGCGCGCAGAATCCGGGCGCTTGCGGAGCCGGCATGCTGGATGCCGGCGCGGCCATCGCGCTGTCGGTCGGCACCCCGACGGTCACCGTGTCGAGTTCGGCCAGCACGGTTGTAGCCAATAACGCAGTCACGCTGACGGCCGTGATCGGCGCGGGTTTTGGTAACACGCTGTCTGGCGGTGGCGTCCAGTGGGCACAGACTGCCGGCCCCGGTGTGAACCCCACTACCGCAGGACCGGACAGCAACGGCAACTACACCGCCACCTTCACGCCCAGCGCCGCCGGCACCTACAGCTTCACGGTGACAGTGACGAACAATCTGGGCGGCACGGCTTCGGCGTCGACTTCCGTCACCGCAACGGCGCCGCCGACGACCACGCCTGGCACGGGCACGCTGCCCTTCAGCGGCGGCACCAGCGGCACCGGCCCGCTGAACCAGAGCGGTGGCGGTGGCGCCCTTCCCCTGGGACTGGCGGCCCTGCTATTCATCAGCGGTGTGCTGACCTCCCGCCGTCGCAAGGGCTGATCGAGCACTCTCGCGATCGTCTCAACGCAAAAAACGGACACCCTGGCCCCGCCAGCGTGTCCGTTTTTCTTCATGCATCGGCACGTGACTTCGCTGCCGATCAGTGTGGGGTCTGCCTGCTCCCTTGCGCGCGCCACTCCCACAGCACCCAAATCAGCAATCCGCTCACCGCACCAAACGCATGCGCAATGCGTACCACGCCAAACCCCCAGTGCGGGTCAAAGGCGATGGGCGACAGCCACGATTGCTCCAGCCACACCTTCACCAGCACGCCCACGCACAGCGCCACGCCAATCCAGCGTGAGAAGCGATCCTCGGCATCGCTCACAGACGGCTTCAGCAGCCGCAGCCCGCCCCATGCCGCCAGGCCATGGAGCGCACCGGACAGCCCGCCGTACCACTGCACCGCCGGCTGATTGAGCAGCGCCACCTGCACGAGCACCCCGCACACCACCAACGCTCCAACAATGACCTGCGGCCGCACCACGCGCGCGAGCAGCAAGATGAGCCCTGCCGCCGCCATCGCATCGGCCAACCAATGCCACGTGTCCAGATGCACCCACATGGCGGTCACGATGCGCCACCACTGCCCTGCGCGCACAGCGTCGCGTTGATACAGCCCGACCGCGTACAGCCACGGCACGAACGAGAAAGCGGCTGCCAGCGCAGCCACACCAACGCACGCGCTCCACGTGTGCAACGTGTGCCGCTGTGCCGTCATTGCTCGGGCCCGAACACCTGCGTCCAGAGCGCACGCACGTGGGCGGCCTCGTGCGCGCAGGTATCAACCGGAACGCGCGCGGCCGAGTGCCCATCGAGCCGCAACTTGTGCTGGCGCGCGCGGAAATCACGGTAGGCATCGGCCACTTGCGCGGCCGCCGTCGCATCGATCAGGCCCAACTCGCCGGCCATGTGCAGCAGTGCGATGTTGCCCTTGTTGCGGGTCAGCTCGGCGTGCGCAGCGCTATGCAAAAGCACCAGGAATTGCACCGTGAATTCGATATCGACCATGCCGCCGCGGTCGTGCTTGAGATCAAACAGCCCAGTCGGATTCGCATGGCCTTCCGCCACGCGCTCGCGCATCGCCACGATCTCGTCGCGCAGCGGGCCGCGTTCGCGCTGCTGGCGCAACACGGCCGTACGCAGTGCCTCAAAGCGCTCGCCGATTTCCGCATCGCCCGCGCAGAAGCGTGCCCGCGTGAGCGCCTGGTGCTCCCACACCCACGCAGCGTTGTCGCCCTCGCGCATCTGATAGCGGCGGAAGGCCTCGAAGTGCGTGACCATCAGACCTGCCGCACCGTTCGGCCGCAAGCGCGTATCAACGTCGAACAGCGTGCCGGCGGCGGTATGGCTGGTCAGCCACGTAATGAGCTTGCGTGCGAATGACGCGTACACGTCCGGCGCGCGCTCGTCATCGTCGTCGTAGAGGAAGATGATGTCGAGGTCCGACGCATAGCCGAGTTCCTTGCCGCCCAGCCGCCCGTAGGCAACCACGGCAAAGCGCGGCACCTCCCGGTGGCGCGTGGCGACCTGCTTCCAGACCGTTTCCAGCGTGAGGTCCAGCATGGCGTCGGCCAGGTCCGAAAGCCGGTCGCTGATGTGCTCGACACTCAGCATGCCCTGCAGGTCCTGCAGCAGCACGCGGAAGGTTTCCGCATGGTGCTCCTGGCGCAGGATGTCCATCTGCATCTCGACATGGTCGGACGCAGCCTCCAGGCGTTCCCGCACGCGTGCCCTGAACGCCGGCCAGTCGGGCTCGGCTGACAGCGCCTCCACGTCGAGCAGCTCATCGAGCAGTTGCGGATGGCGCGTGAGGTAGTCCGCCGCCCAGCGCGATGCGTGCAGCGTGTGGGCCACGCGCTCCATGGCCTGCGGGTATTCGCTCAGCAGCGAGAGATACGAGGATCGCCGGCTGATCGCATCAAAGAAATCGAGAAAGCGCGCGATGGTGACATCGGCATCGGTCTGCCGCGAAGCCTGGTCCAGCGCGCGGTTGATCAGCAAGTCGAAACGCTGGCGGCTGACTTCGGACAACGCGCGGTAACGCGGCGAATTGCGCGTCGCACGCAGGCGCTCCAGCACGCTCTCCGGATTTGCATAGCCAAGTTCAGCGAGTTGTGCGCGCGCGGTTTCCGTGTGCTCGTCGTCGAGCAGATCGGCGTGCCAGACGGCGGCGCACGGCGGCTGGCTGTCCTGCTTGTCGGAGAAGGTCTGCTCGAAATGCTGGGCGACTTCGTCCTGATACGCCTCGAGCTTGGTGACGAGCGCCGCGTAGTCGTCAAAGCCCATCATGCGCGCCACGCCCAGCTGATCTTCGGGCGAGCCCGGCAGGTTGTGCGTCTGCGCATCTTCGATGTACTGCAGGCGATGTTCCAGCTGGCGCAGGAAGCGGTAGGCCTCGGTCAGGCGCGCCACGGCTTCGGCGTCGATCAGGCCGCGCTCGGACGCCGCCCGAAGCACTTCCAGCGTGGGCCGCACACGCAGGCCGAAGTCCTGCCCGCCGCGAATGAGCTGAAACACCTGCGCCACGAATTCGATCTCGCGAATGCCGCCGCGCCCGAGCTTGATGTTGGGCGAGCGCGCCTGCAGGTGGCCCTCGCCGTCGCGCTGCTGATTGGCACCGTTGCTGCGCTTGGCCGCTTCGCTGCGGATCTGCGCATGCAGCGCGCGAATGGCCGAGATCACGCCGTAATCGAGATAGCGCCGGAACACGAACGGCCCCGTCACGCGCTCCAACTGCTGAATCACGCGGCCGGCATACGGGCTGGTCGGGTCGGTGATGACGCGGCCCTTGATCCAGGCGTAGCGCTCCCACTCCCGGCCCTGCACGACGAAGTACTCCTCCAGCATGCCCAGGCTGCAGGCGAGCGGCCCCGCATCGCCGTTTGGGCGCAGGCGCATGTCGACGCGGAAGACGTAGCCGTCCTCCGTCACATCGGCCAGCGCGTTGATCAGCCGCCGGCCAAGCTTCGTGAAATATTCATGATTGGAGAGCGGGCGCGGGCCACCCTGGGTGTCGCCGTCGTCGTCGTAGAGAAAGATCAGGTCGATGTCTGACGAGACGTTCAACTCGCGCCCGCCCAGCTTGCCCATGCCGACCACCACCAGCTCCTGCACCTCGCCGGTGGATTGCCCGATCGGCTTGCCGTGCAGTGCGCTCAGCTCCTGGCCGATCACGGAAATGGCTGTGCGCACGGCAAACTCGGCCAAGTCGGTCATCGTGCCCGTGACCTCATCGAGCGTCGCGGCGCCGGACAAATCGCGCTCGACCAGTACGCCGAACACTTCATTGCGCAGCAGGCGCAACGCCCGCTTGAGCGCGACCTCGACCTCCACGGCCTTCGTGTCGAACAACTCGGCAAAGCGCGCCGACAGCCACGCCGCGTCAACCGGACGGTCGGCGCTGGCCTGCACGCGCTCGGCCCAACCTTGGCGCGCTTGCGCCTGGCGCTGGAGGTATCGGGAATACGCCAGCGCAAAGGGCAGTGCAGGCGCAGGCGTCTCAGGCCGGCGGGCCGGGGCTTTCAGAAATGGCTGGGCGGACAAGGCGGAATCGATCATGCGAACCCATCGGGCATTGGCGGAAGCATCCATTCTCGCTGAAATGCAGGCAAAGCCGGCTAGCGGTCTCCGGCTTCGCGGGCATCGGGTGTGCTTGCCCGTGCTTGCCGCTCAGCAAGCGCGGCGCCCGGCCTCCAAATGTGGCGCCGCCTCCTGAATATCGGATAATCCGCATCATGCCCCGCCCGTCCCAGCCCCCAGAATCGCCGAAGTCCGATGGTGGACACGCCAGCACCCTATCCACACGCGGGGTGAGCCGGCCCTCGGCCTGGGCGCGGTCGGTCCGGCTAGTCAGCCGCATCGGCGCGGGCATCGGGGCTTTTTTCCGCGCCCCGATCTGGCGAAAGCTGTGGCGCGTGCTGTGGAAAACGGCGGTGGCGCTGGCCATTCTGGCCGTCGTGGGCATGCTGGCAGTGCGCTTCATTCTGTGGCCGCGCGCGAGCGTGGCGCGCGAGTGGATGGAGCGCGAGGCGTCCAGCGCACTGCACGCCAAAGTCGAAATCGGCTCGCTCGAAACCTACTGGGAAGGCTGGCACCCGGCCTTCCGCGCCCAGCGCATCGATGCCCACGACACCGCAGGCCGCCGCACCTTCGCGGTACAGGACGTGCAGGCACGGCTGTCCTGGCGCTCACTGCTGCGCGTGCAGATCACCTTTGCCGCGCTGCACGCCAGCCAGGCCGACGTGCTGGTACGGCGCGACCCGCAAGGCGCGCTCTCCGTCGCCGGCATGCCGCTCAACCCCGACGCCGGCGGCGACAGCAATTTCCTCGACCAGCTGCTTTCCCAGGGCAACATCGACTTTCAGCAAGGCGAGGTCCGCTGGCTCGACGAACAGCAGAAACTGCCCGAAGTCGCCCTGGGCAACGTGCGCGTGCAGCTGCGCAGCGGACCGACGCGCCACCGGCTGGAGGCCAGCGGCACATCGCCCACGCTGTTCAGCGGCCCCATCAAGCTGCATGCCGATTTCCGCCACGACCTGCTCGCCCGCCCCGGCGACTGGCACCACTGGCATGGCCAGGCGTCCTGGCAGGTCGATACGCTGCAATTGGCGTCCGTGCAGCGCTACGTGCCCGTGCTGGCCGCGGCCAAAAGCGGCACGCTCACGTCCGATGGTTCGGTGGAGTTTGCGGACGGCGTATTCACGCGCAGTCAGGCACGCCTGACAGGGCAGCAGCTCGATCTGCAGGTCCGCAAGGATCTTGACCCGCTGCAGCTGCGCAGCCTCCAGGCGCTGGCGACCCATCAGCGCAATGCGCGCGGCGAGCACACCTTGCGCGTCGACACGCTGCTCTGGCAACCGTTGAACCTGCCCGCCCAGCCGCCGTCGGTCCCCGCGCTGGCAGGCCCCGGCATCCAGACGCCGGCCAACCCGGCGGGCACGCCGCGCGGCTTGCGCAATGTCACCGTGGGGTGGGCTGTGGACTCGCGCGACGCCCTGCGCAGCCTGCAGGTCAAGGCCACGACACTGGATTTGGCCGACCTGCGCAACATCGCCACCGCGCTGCCGCTGCCCAGCGGCGTGCTGGAACCCCTGCGCACAAAACAACCGTCCGGCCGCATCGACGATCTGGACATCAACTGGCAGCGCGATGTCTCCCGCTGGCGGCCCAATACACCCGCGCCCGTGCACTTCACTGGCCGCGCCACGATGCGCCAGGTGTCGTTCGGCCCTGGCGCGTTGCCTGCGGTGGCGCCGGGCCAGCATCCCGAGCCAGCCGTGCCGGGCGTTGAGAACCTCTCCGGCAACGCCGTCTTCTCCGACGACAAGGGGACGCTGCGCATCGAGTCCAACGACACCGCGCTGCTGCTGCCCGGCACGTTTGCCGACGCCCGCGTGCCGCTGGACCGGCTGCAAGGCACGTTCAGCTGGACGTATCGCAAGCAGGAACTGGTCGTCACGAGCGACAACCTTGCGTTCTCCAACGACGATCTCTCGGCGCGCATCACGGGCAGCTATCGTCACGCGCCAGACACCAGCCACCTCGGCACCATCGACCTGAAGGGCACGCTCGAGCGCGCGAACGTGCCGCGTGTGCCGCGCTATCTGCCGCTATCGATTGGGCAGCATCTGCGCGACTACCTCGGCGGGGCACTGCAGGCCGGCACGGCCAACAATGTGAATTTCGCGTTGGCGGGCGATCTGCACGACTTTCCGTTCCGTCCGCCGCACAAGGGCGTCTTCCGCGTGGAAGTGCCGATCCAGGACGTGACGTACCAATCGGCGCCGGCCGAAGCCGCGCACATCCCGCCCGGCCAGGCGCCGACGCACCCCGGCGGCTGGCCGGCGTTCACCAACATCGATGGCACGGTGACGTTCGATCGCGCATCGCTCGCGTTCAAGGTGGCGCGCGCGAAGGTGATGGGCGTGAATCTGCAGGACGTGAACGGCAGCCTGCCCGACATGGGCGACCACAGCCCGCTGCTCACCATCGAGGGCCGCGGCGACGGGGCTACGCAAAACTTCCTGCAATACATCGAGGCCAGCCCGATCAGCCAGTGGATCGGCCACTTCACCAAGGACGCGCGCGCCCAGGGCAACGCTACGCTGGCGCTCAAGCTGGAACTGCCGCTGCACGAGATGCATTCGACGCGCGCCCAGGGCAGCGTCACGTTCCTGCGCAATGACATCACGCTGGTTCCGCAGGCGCCGCCGCTCACCGATGTGACCGGGGCGCTGACCTTCACGCAAAAGGGCATCGGTTTCGACAACCTGCGCGCACGCTTTGCCGGTGGCGAAATCCGTCCCACGGGCGGCACCGCGCCCGACGGCACGATCCGCATCCAGGTGGCGGGCACCGCTTCCGCGCAAGGGTTGCGCGAGACGACGCCCGAAAACAGCCCCGTGGCCGCCGTCGCCCGCTCGCTGGAGGGCAGCGCACCGTACAGCGCGACCATCAGCGTCAAACAGCATCGACCGCTCATCCAGGTGCAGTCTGATCTGACGCCAATGACGGTGCGTCTGCCGGCACCGCTCAACAAGGCGGCCGGGCAGCCGCTGCCGGTGCGTTTCGAGATGCAGCCGCTGGCGTCCAACAACGCTGTCGACGAAATCGTTCTGCAGGTCGGCAACATCGTCAGCGCGCGCTACGAGCAACGCAACACAGGCAACGGCGTCGAGGTGCTGCGCGGCGGCATCGGCGTACGGCAACCGGTGCCGCAGCCGCAAGAAGGCGTGCAGGCAAATCTGGCGCTCGATCAGTTGGACGTCGACGCCTGGCGCCATGCCTTTGCTGCACCCGCCCCTGACAAGAGCGCCACGCAGATTGCCGCCGAACATGCCGCCAACGCAGCCAATGCGTCCAACGCCTCCAGCAACCACAGCGCATATCTGCCCAGCCGCCTGAACGCCCGCGCACAAACGCTGCGCATCCTGGGCCGCGACTTCAACGCCGTGCGCATCGACGCCACGCGCGACGGTGCCAACTGGCAATCGACCATCGAATCGCGCGAAATTGCCGGCAGCGCGCGCTGGCACGCCGAAAGCGCCGCCGTGCCCTTCGGCGAGCTGACGATGCGGCTGTCGCGCATGAGCATCCCCGACGCCAAGGAAGAGACGGCGCTCACCGAATCGCTGGCCAGCAGCTCGCAGGAAATTCCGTCGCTCGACCTCGTCGCCGACAAGTTCGACCTGCGCGGCAAGGCGCTCGGCAAGCTGGAGATCAAGGCGCGCAGCCAGATCACCGACGGCGCGCCGGTGTGGACGCTGGAAACGCTGAAGATCGAGCAGCCGGCCGCCACGCTCACAGCGCACGGCACGTGGCGCATCCCGCGACGCCTGCGCGGCGGCGGCGATGATCCGGAGCGCCGGACGCTGCTCGACTTCAACCTCGACCTGCGCGACACCGGCGACCTGCTGCAGAAGATGGGCTTCGCCAAGGTGATCGACGGTGCCAAGGGCAAGCTGGAAGGCCGCGTGGTCTGGCGCGGCTCGCCCATGTCGATCGACTACCCGACGCTTAACGGCCGCATGGCGCTGAACCTGGAGCGCGGCCAGTTCCTGCCCGTCGATCCGGGCCTGGCCAAGCTGGCCGGGGTGCTGAGCCTGCAGGGGCTGCTGCATTTTGCGACCGATCTGCGCAGCGCCACCGGGCGCGGCACGCCGTTCGAGAGCGTGGCAGCCACCGGCACCATCGCCAGCGGCATCGCCCACACCGAAGATTTTGCCGTAAAGGGCCCGCAGTTCCAGGTGGCCATGCAGGGCTCGGCCAACATCCTCGATGAAACGCAGGACCTCCGCGTCAAGGTCACGCCCAAGGTGGACGCCACATCGGCCTCGCTGGCGGCGGCGTTCATCAACCCGGCCATCGGGCTGGGTACGCTGGCCGCGCAGCTGGTTCTGGGCGATCAGTTGTCGAAGGCCTTCGTCACGCAATACCACGTGACCGGCAGTTGGGCCGATCCGAAGATCGAAAAAGTGGCCTCCAACGGTAATTCGGGCAGCCAATCGCAAACCTCGGCAAAATAGGCGCCATGACCTCGACCACCGTTGCTCCGGCCCCCGTCGCATCCGGTATGGATGCGCCTTTCGATGCACCTTTTCGCGTCGCCGCCATCCAGACCGTGACGGCCATCGACGTGGACGCCAACCTGGTGCGGGCAGACGCCCTGCTCGCCGAGGCCGCCGCCCAAGGTGCGCAACTCGCACTGCTGCCCGAGTACTTCTGCATGATGGGCCGCAAGGACACCGACAAGGTCGCCATCCGCGAAGCCGACGAAGACGGCCCGATCCAGAGCTTTCTCGCCGATGCCGCGCGCCGCCACAAGCTGTGGCTCGTCGGCGGCACGTTGCCGATGTGGTGCGAAGACGAACAGCGCGTGCGCAATACGTCGCTCGCATTCAACCCGGCCGGATTGCGGGTCGCACGCTACGACAAGATCCACCTGTTCAACTTCGTGCGCGGTGAAGAGCGCTACGACGAAGCTCGCACCATCGAACCCGGCGCCACGCCGGTTGCCTTCGATGCGCCGTGCGGCCGCGTGGGCATGTCGGTGTGCTACGACCTGCGCTTTCCGGAGCTGTACCGGGCGTTGGCGGCACAGGGCAACCTGAACTTGATTCTGATGCCGGCGGCCTTCACTTATGTGACGGGCGCCGCCCACTGGGAAATCCTGCTGCGCGCCCGCGCCATCGAGAACCAGTGTTATGTGCTCGCCGCCGCGCAGGGCGGGCGCCATGAAAACGGCCGCCGCACGTGGGGCCATTCCATGCTGGTCGATCCGTGGGGCGAGATCATTGCCTCCGTGCCCGAGGGCGAAGGCGTCGCCATCGGCGACATGGACCCCGCACGCATCGCCCAAGTGCGCCGGGACCTGCCCGCGCTCAAGCACCGCGTGATGTAAGCCAATCGAATTTTTTTACGAGAACCGATCATGAACGCAGGCGACATCGCCATCCAGAATCTGTCCATCGCGCGCCGCGTGCTGCTCGATCCGTACGGCCTTGATGAAGCGCACCTGCAGCGCGCGCTGGCCGACATCTTCACGCACCGCGTGAACTACGCCGACCTCTACTTCCAGTACACCCGCAACGAGGCATGGAGCCTGGAAGAAGGCATCGTCAAATCCGGCAGCTTCAGCATCGACCAGGGCGTGGGCGTGCGTGCCGTGTCGGGCGACCGCACGGCGTTCGCGTATTCCGACGACATCAGCCTGCCCGCGCTGATGCAGGCCGCCGGTGCCACGCGCACGATCGGCAAAGCCGGCGCCGGCCGCGTGAAGGTCGCCAGCAGCCTGGCCAGCACCCCGGGCAGCCACTCGCTGTATGCACCGAACGACCCGCTCGATTCGATGACGGCCTCCGAAAAGGTTGCCCTGCTCGAGCGGATCGAAAAGCTCGCCCGCGCCAAAGACCCGCGCGTGGTGCAGGTGATGGCCGGCCTGGCCGGTGAATACGACGTGATGCTCGTTGCGCGCAGCGACGGCGTGATCGCCGCCGATGTGCGCCCGCTGGTGCGGATCTCCGTCACCGTCATTGCCGAGCAGAACGGTCGCCGCGAAATGGGCAGCTCCGGCGGCGGCGGCCGCTATGCCTACGGCTACTTCACCGACGAACTGTTGCGCGAATACGTGGACGAGGCGGTCTCTTCCGCGCTCGTCAACCTGGAAGCCAAGCCGGCACCGGCCGGCACGATGACGGTGGTGCTCGGCCCGGGCTGGCCTGGCGTGCTGCTGCACGAGGCCATCGGTCACGGCCTGGAGGGCGACTTCAACCGCAAGGGCTCGTCGGCGTTTTCCGGCCGCATGGGCGAGCGCGTGGCGGCCAAGGGCGTCACCGTGGTGGACGACGGCACGCTGGCCAACCGCCGGGGCTCGCTGAACCTCGACGACGAGGGCAACCCCACGCAGTGCAACACGCTCATCGAAGACGGCATCCTGACCGGCTACATGCAGGACACGCTCAACGCGCGCCTGATGAAGATGCCCGTAACCGGCAACGCGCGCCGCGAGAGCTACGCCGCCCTGCCCATGCCGCGCATGACCAACACCTACATGCTGGGCGGCGACAAAGACCCGCAAGAAATCATCGCCAGCGTCAAGAAGGGCCTGTATGCGGTCAACTTTGGCGGCGGCCAGGTCGACATCACCAACGGCAAGTTCGTGTTCTCGGCCAGCGAGGCCTACCTGATCGAAGATGGCAAGATCACCGCCCCGGTCAAGGGCGCGACACTGGTCGGCAGCGGCCCGGAATCGCTCAAGCACGTGACCATGATCGGCAACGACATGCGCCTCGATTCGGGGATCGGCGTGTGCGGCAAGGAAGGTCAGAGCGTGCCGGTGGGTGTCGGTCAGCCGACCCTGCGCATGGAGAACATGACCGTGGGCGGCACCGCCTGATTGCCCTGAAACCGTCGTTTTGACGCCGCAGGCCCGGAAAATCCGCGCTTGCGGCCCTCAAAAAAAGGGTTTATAAAGACGGTTCGATTGGTGCGGCGCAGTAGGTTCAAGCCAACTGAGCGCCACAATTTTTCCTGCATTGCCTCGTTTTCCTCTCATGTCCTTCGCCAAGTTTTTTTACTTTTACTTTTGGCATCTCGCACCGCTGGCGGAAGGAGAGGGGCGCTTGCAGCAAAAATAAAAGCACCCAGCAGATACCGAAAACCGCCAGCGACCCTGGCGGTTTTTTTTTTCGCCCTGTCACCTGCCCCACCCCGGCACCGACGCGAAACATGATCCGAACACAGTAGACGTTTCCAATAGAACTCAAGACACATCCCCGGAGCTTTCCATGCCGAAGAACACCGACGATTTGCGCATTCGCGAACTGAAAGAGCTGACGCCGCCGTCGCATCTGATCCGCGAATTCCCGTGCAGCGACACCGTGTCCGACCTGATCTACCAGAGCCGGAACGCGATGCACCGCATCCTGCACGGCATGGACGACCGCCTGATCGTCATCATCGGCCCCTGCTCCATCCACGACACCAAGGCAGCGATGGACTACGCCCGCCGCCTGGTCGAGCAGCGCGAGCGCTTCAAGAACGAGCTGGAAATCGTGATGCGCGTGTACTTCGAGAAGCCGCGCACCACGGTCGGCTGGAAGGGTCTGATCAACGACCCGCACATGGACGGCAGCTTCAAGATCAACGACGGCCTGCGCACCGCACGCGAGCTGCTGATGAACATCAACGAGCTGGGCCTGCCCGCCGGCACCGAATACCTCGACGTGATCAGCCCGCAGTACATCGCCGATCTGGTGAGCTGGGGCGCCATCGGCGCGCGCACCACCGAAAGCCAGGTGCACCGCGAGCTGGCGTCCGGCCTGTCGTGCCCGGTCGGTTTCAAGAACGGCACCGACGGCAACGTGAAGATCGCCGTGGACGCCATCAAGGCCGCATCGCAGCCGCACCACTTCCTGTCGGTGACCAAGGGCGGCCACTCGGCCATCGTGTCGACGGCCGGCAACGAGGATTGCCACATCATCCTGCGCGGCGGCAAGGCGCCCAACTATGACGCCGCCAGCGTGCAGGAAGCCTGCGACGCCATCTCCAAGTCGGGCCTCGCCGCGCGCCTGATGATCGACGCCTCGCACGCCAACAGCAGCAAGAAGCACGAGAACCAGATTCCGGTGTGCGAAGACATCGCGCGCCAGATGGCTGCGGGTGACAACCGCATCGTCGGGGTGATGGTGGAATCGCACATCAACGCCGGGCGCCAGGACCACGTGCAAGGCACGCCGGTGTCCGACCTGGCCTACGGCCAGAGCGTGACCGACGCCTGCATCGGCTGGGACGATTCGGTGAAGGTGCTGGAAACGCTGGCCGACGCCGTGCGTAAGCGCCGTCTCGTGCCGGGCAGCGGCAACTGAGACGCCATCCGCGTGATGTGGGAAGGACGCCTGCAGGCGTCCTTTTTCTTTGCGCGCGCATCAACGCGCAGATCTATAACAAATGTGAGCGAAACGTATCAAAGTCACACAAGTGCGTTGCCTTTGACATATCGTAGGAGGGTTCACCTGCCCATCCCGCGGAGGCAACCATGGCAGACAACCTGGCGGACACCGCCGTCAACACCGCAAGCAAGTACCAGGCAATCGTGGCGCAGTACGCCACCGACGTCGGCATGAAGATCCTCGCCGCCATCGTCTTCTGGGTGGTCGGCCGCTGGCTGATCAACCTGGCGGTGCGCATGGTGGAAGGGTCACTGAGTCGACAGAAGGTCGATCCGACCGTGCTGCGGTATGTCGGCTCCATCATCACCGTCACGCTGAATGTGCTGCTGGTGATCGGCATCCTCGGCTATTTCGGCATCCAGACGACGACGTTCGCGGCGCTGATTGCCGCAGCCGGTGTGGCGATCGGCATGGCGTGGTCGGGCCTGCTGTCCAACTTTGCGGCGGGCGCGTTCCTGATCGTGCTGCGGCCGTTCAAGGTGGGCGACTTCGTGACGGCCGGTGGCGTGACGGGCACGATCAAGGAGATCGGCCTGTTTGCCACAACCATCAACACGCCGGACAACGTGGTCACGATTGTCGGCAACGGCAAGATCTTCGCCGACACGATCCAGAACTACACCTCCAACCCGTTCCGCCGCGTCGAGCTGAAGGCGCAACTGGCCGGCAGCGCCGATCACCGCGCCGCCATCGCGCTGCTCAAGGAAAAGGTGGCCGCCATTCCGAACGTGCTGACCGATCCGGCGGTCGATGTTGAGATCCTGGAGTTCAACCTGGTCGGGCCTGTGCTGGCCGTGCGCCCGTACACGCACAACGACAACTACTGGCAGGTCTATTTCGACACCAACCGCACCATCAAGGAAGCGCTGGCCGAAGCCGGCTTCCCGGCGCCGACGCCATCGCAGGCGCTGACCATCACCACGCCGGGGCAATTGGCGGGGCTGGCCGCCGTGGCGCAAAGCACGACGACGCCGACAAGCGTGAACTGATTCAGCGCACCGCAGAAGCAAAAGCAAACGGCCCGGCGAGGCAACGTCACCTCGCCGGGCCGTTTTGTTTGATGCGGACCGCGATTACGCCGGCTTGTGCTCGTCGCGCTTCCAGAGGACGTCCGTGCCGCCGTCTGCGCGATTCAGCACGCGCGCCAGCACGAACAGCAGGTCCGACAGGCGGTTGACGTATTGACGCGGCGCCTCGCCAATGGCCTCCGCGCGGCCGAGTGCGACGATGCTGCGCTCCGCGCGGCGCGCGACGGTGCGGCACACATGCGCCTGTGCCGCCGCGCGGCTGCCGCCGGGCAGGATGAATTCGGCCAGCCGCGGAAGATCGGCGTTGTAATCGGCCAGCCATTGGTCGAGCCGCAGCACGTGCGCGGTCGTCACCATCGTGTAGCCGGGAATGCAGAGTTCGCCACCCAGATCGAACAGGTCGTGCTGGATGGCAGTGAGCGCCGCGCGCACGCCGTCGGGCAGCGATTCCGTCAGCAGCACGCCGATGTGCGAGTTCAACTCGTCGACGTCGCCGATGGCGGCGATGCGCAGACTGTCCTTGGCCGTGCGGCTGCCGTCGCCGAGGCCGGTGGTGCCGTCGTCGCCGGTGCGGGTGGCGATTTTGGATAGGCGGTTGCCCAAGGTGCGTCTCCTGTTGCTGTATTGGCGCGTTGCAAGCCGCCATTATCGCAAGCGGCGTGCAACCCCGGCGTTAGAATGGTCCATTGGCCCGCCGAGAGCCGCACAACCTTGCGAGACCCCCATGAACCACCCGATTCCCCATCCCGGATTGGTGCGCAAGCCGATCCCCCCGGTCATGCTCGACGCGCTGCGTGCCCGCTTCGGCGACCGCGTCTCCACCACCGAAGCCGTGCGCGCCCACCACGGCCGCGATGAATCCGCCTACGACCCGATGCTGCCCGACGCCGTCGTCTTCGCGCAGACCACCGAGGAAGTCGCTGCCGTCGCCAAGCTGTGCTTCGAGCACGAGATTCCGCTGATCCCGTATGGCGCCGGCTCGTCGCTCGAAGGCCATCTGCTGGCGGTGGCTGGCGGCGTGAGCCTCGATCTCTCGCAGATGAACCACGTGCTGTCGGTGCACCCGGAAGACCTGACGGTGACGGTCGAACCGGGCGTCACGCGCAAGCAGCTCAATACCGAGATTCGCGATACCGGTTTGTTCTTCCCGATCGATCCGGGCGCGGATGCGTCCGTCGGCGGCATGTGTGCGACGCGCGCGTCCGGCACGAACGCCGTGCGCTACGGCACGATGCGCGAGAACGTGCTGAACCTGACGGTCGTCACGGCAGACGGCCGCATCATCAAGACGGCCAACCGGGCGCGCAAATCGTCGGCGGGGTATGACCTGACGCGGCTCTTCATCGGCAGCGAGGGGACGCTCGGCATCATCACCGAGATCACGCTGAAGCTGTATCCGCAGCCGGAAGCCGTGTCCGCGGCGGTGTGCGCCTTCCCGAGCATGGGCGATGCGGTGTCGGCCGTGATCGACACCATCCAGATGGGCGTGCAGATTGCGCGCGTGGAGTTTGTCGATGCGCTGGCCATCCGGGCGATCAACCAATACGACAAGCTGACGCTGCCCGAGATGCCGACGCTGTTCTTCGAGTTTCACGGCTCGGAGCATGGCGTGCAGGAGCAGGCCGAGACCGTCCAGCAGATCGCCGCTGAACATCAAGGCCAGGGCTTCGAATGGGCGACACGCCCCGAAGACCGCAGCCGCCTGTGGAACGCCCGACACAACGCGTATTTCGCGTTCCTGCAACTCAAGCCGGGCTGTCGCGCCGTCACCACCGACGTGTGCGTGCCGATCTCGCGCCTGGCCGAGTGCGTGGTGGAAACGGAAAAGGACCTGCTCGCCAGCGCGCTGCAACTGCCCGCCCCCATCGTCGGCCACGTGGGCGACGGCAACTTCCACGTCGCGCTGCTGATCGACCCGAACAAGCCGGAAGAACTGGAAGAAGCCGAGCGCATCAACCAGCGCATCGTCGCGCGGGCGATTGCCATGGACGGCACCTGCACGGGCGAACATGGCGTGGGCCTGCACAAGATGGACTTCCTCATCGCCGAACACGGCAACGATGCGATCGACCTGATGCGCAGCGTCAAGCAGGCGCTGGACCCGAAGCACATCCTCAACCCCGGCAAGATCTTCCACCTGTAATGGCCTCCGTCTTCAAGCGCGTTCCTCCGCTGCACCTGCTGATTGCCTTTGAAGCGGGCGCACGCCATGCGAGCTTCGCGCGCGCGGCCGAGGAGCTGTCCGTTACGCCCAGCGCGGTCTCGCACCGCATCAAGAACCTCGAAGAGCTGTGGGGCGAAGACCTGTTCGTGCGCACCGGCACGGCATTGCGGCTCACCGCCGCCGGCACGCGCTACCTGCGCAGCGTGCAGGACGCGCTCAAGAGCCTGCATGAGCTGGCCCGCCCGGAATTCAGCAAGCAGCGCGCGCGGCTGCGTGTGGCAATCCCGCCCACGTTCGGGCGTCAGCACCTGGTGCCGCGCATTCCGGAGTTCAACGCGCTGTATCCGCACATCGACGTGGAGCTGCACCTCGCCATCCCGTTCCTCGACGTGAAGGCCGAAGACACCGACGTCGAGATCCGCTACGGCACCGGCCGCTACCCCGACCTGAAGACCACGCTCCTGCTCAACGAGCCGGTGTTTCCCGCATGCGGGCGCGGCTACTTCGAGCAGATCAGCGGCAGCACCATCACCGAGGCATCGCAACTGCTGAACCTCACGCTGCTGCGCAGCCCGCTGGAGCCGTGGCGCCCGTGGTTCGAGGCAGCGGGGCTCGATGCGCCGGAGCCTGCCACGGGTTCGCTCTTCAACGACATCGGGCTGATGCTCGAAGCCGTCGCCTCCAACCAGGGCGTGGCGCTGGTGCGGCAGGCGATGGCGCGCAACTGGCTGGCCTCGGGGCAGATCGTGCGGCTGCTGGACATCGAATCGACGTCGCCACATGCTTATTACATCGTGCAGCGCGAGCAGGCACCGATGAAGCCCGAGGCGCAGCATTTTGTGGACTGGTTGCTCGGGCTGGATTGGTAAGCCGTCGGCCGCCAGCTGTGGGCAGTGGAGGCGCGTCGCCGGGCCTCAAACCACCGGATTCGAAACTTTTAGTATCGACCTTGACGGTCGGAACCCCAGCGTTGATGAAAAAAGCAGCAACGTCGGAGCAAAAAGCGTCATGGGTCGACCCTCTGAGCCTCGAAGTCGACGTTCCGAACGTCATCGTTGCTGTTTTTTTCATCAACGCTGACTGTATTTGCCTCACGCGTGAGGTATCCGAACCTCAGATTCGAAACTTTTAGTGTGAAGGTCGGTGTTTTGAACCCCGCCGCTGGTAGTCAAAGGCTCGATCGTGAACGTCGGACCTCCACCAACGGGCGGCGAAACCCTGCTGCACCGCGATGAACCGCATTGGCCGCCCCGGCGAGCCAAATTCATCGCCGCAAAAGTCCTTAACACGCCGCGCGGCGCGGCGGCCGGGCTATAGTGCCTCCCACCCCGGCCACCGCTGGCGGGCAGAACCATGAGAGACACCCCATGAATGCGCCATCGTCGTCGTCCGCCACCGCCCGCGATCTGACCGCCCTGCAGGCCGAGCTGACCGCCGCGCTGTCCCAGATCGTGTCCGACGACGCGCTGCTCTGGGAGCGCGAAGACACCACGCCGTATGAATGCGATGGCCTCGCCGCCTACCGGCAGGTGCCGCTGGCCGTGGTGCTGCCGGATACCGAAGCGCAGGTCGTCGAAATCCTGCGCGTGTGCCACCGCATGGGCGTGCCCGTGGTGCCGCGCGGCGCAGGAACAAGCTTGTCGGGCGGCGCGATGCCCACCCCGGGCGGGCTGGTCCTCTCGCTGGCCAAGTTCAAGCGCATCCTGAAAGTCGACCCCTACACGCGCACGGCGGTGGTCCAGCCTGGCGTGCGCAACCTTGCCATCTCGGAAGCCGCCAACCCGCACGGGCTGTACTACGCGCCCGATCCGTCGTCGCAGATCGCCTGCACCATCGGCGGCAACGTGAATGAAAACTCGGGCGGCGTGCACTGCCTGAAATACGGCCTGACCGTGCACAACGTGCTGCGCGTGCGCGCCGTGATGATGGACGGCGAGGTCGTCGAATTCGGCAGCGAAGCGCCCGACGCCCCCGGCCTCGACCTGCTGGCCACGGTGATCGGCTCAGAAGGCATGCTGGCCGTGGTGACCGAAGTGACCGTGCGCCTGATCCCCAAGCCGCAACTGGCGCAGGTGATCATGGCGAGCTTCGACGATGTGGAATCGGGCGGCAACGCCGTGGCCGACGTGATTGCCGCGGGCATCATCCCGGCCGGGCTGGAGATGATGGACAAGCCGGCCACCGCCGCCGTGGAGGAATTCGTCTGCGCCGGCTACGACCTGGACGCCGCCGCCATCCTGCTGTGCGAATCCGACGGCACGCCCGAAGAAGTGGCCGAAGAAATCGCGCGCATGAGCGAAGTGCTGCGCGCCTCGGGTGCTACGCGGATCCAGGTCTCGCAAACCGAAGCCGAGCGCCTGAAGTTCTGGAGCGGACGCAAGAACGCCTTCCCGGCAGCCGGGCGCATCTCGCCGGACTACTACTGCATGGACGGCACCATCCCGCGCAAGCACATCGGCACGCTGCTGCGACGCATCCAGGCGATGGAGCAGAAGTACGCCCTGCGCTGCATCAACGTGTTCCACGCCGGCGACGGCAACATGCATCCGCTCATCCTCTTCAACGGCGAAGACCAGGACGAATGGCATCGCGCCGAACTGTTCGGCTCCGACATCCTCGAGACGTGCGTGGAATTGGGCGGCACCGTGACGGGCGAACACGGTGTGGGCGTGGAAAAGCTCAGTTCGATGTGCGTGCAGTTCTCGACCGAAGAGCGTGACGCCTTCCTGCGCGTGAAGGCGGCGTTCGACCCGGCGCGTTTGCTGAACCCCGACAAGGCCATCCCCACGCTCGCGCGCTGCGCCGAATACGGCAAGCTGCACGTGCGCAACGGCCTGCTGCCGCATCCCGACCTGCCGCGCTTCTGAAGCCGCTCAACGTTGTCATGAGTCAGAACCCCGCCCGTACCAGCCGATGGCATGCGCATAACACGCGGCTGGCGGCGTACCTCGGCAAGCCTGAAGAGGACGGCTGGCGCGGGCGTTGGTACGTCATCATCTTCGAAGCCGAAACGCGCGCAGGCCGGCAGTTTGACGTCACGCTGCTGATCGCCATTCTCGCCAGCGTCCTGGTGGTGATGCTCGACAGCCTGCCCAGCGTGCACGAACGCATGGGCACGCTCTTCACCGTTGTCGAATGGCTGGCCACGCTGCTGTTCACGGCGGAATACGCCATGCGCATCCTGGTGGTACGCAAGCCGTGGCGTTATGTGCTGAGCTTCTACGGCATCATCGATTTCGTCTCGATCCTGCCGACATGGCTGGCGATCTTTGCGCCTGAAATGGCATATCTGATCGACGTACGACTGCTGCGTTTGCTGCGCGTGTTCCGTGTGCTCAAGCTCACGATCTACTTTGAAGAAGCCCAGATCCTGCTGCGCGCGCTGGTCAACGCCCGGCGCAAGATCTTCGTGTTCCTGGGCACGGTGTTCATCATCACCATCATCCTGGGCACGGTGATGTACGTCGTGGAGGGGCCGCAGCATGGCTTCACCAGCATTCCGGTCAGCATGTACTGGGCGGTGGTCACGCTCACCACCACGGGCTTCGGCGACCTCGTGCCAAAAACTCCGCTGGGCCAGTTCATCACGTCGATGACCATCCTGCTCGGCTACAGCATCATCGCGTTCCCCACCGGCATCATCGGCGCGGAACTGGTGAACACCATGCGCGACGGTTCGTCCTCAACCCCGAGCCCGACCCCACCCTCGCCGTCGACGCGCGCCTGCACCGCGTGCACGTTCGACCGTCACGACATCGACGCCGCATTCTGCAAGCGCTGCGGCACCAGGCTTCCGCTTCACCCCACCGAGACCGCGCCCAGCCAGTGAGCTGCGCACCCGAAGGTTCGCCATGCCAAGCACGCCAGACACCGCCCTTTCGCCAACGCTCGCACGTTTTCGCGACGCCATTGCGCACGCGGCCGACAGCCACACGCCGCTGACCTTGCGCGGCGGCGGCACGAAAGATTTCTACGGCCGCGCCCCGCAGTCCAACGGCACGGTGCTCGACACACGCGAATGGTCCGGCATCGTCGACTACGACTGCGCCGAACTCGTCGTCACCGCGCGCAGCGGCACGCCGCTCGTCGAGATTGAAGCTGCGCTGGCCGAGCACAAGCAGATGCTGGCGTTCGAGCCGCCGCACTTTGCTGCGAATGGCCAACAGGCCACCGTGGGCGGCGCGTTTGCATCGGGCCTGTCCGGGCCGCGCCGGCAGTCGGTGGGCGCATTACGCGACTTCGTGCTCGGCGCCGTCGTCATGGATGGCCGCGGCGACGTGCTGAACTTCGGGGGCCAGGTCATGAAGAACGTGGCCGGCTACGACGTCTCGCGCCTGATGGCGGGCGCGCTCGGCACGCTGGGCCTGATCGTGCAGGTGTCGCTCAAGGTGCTGCCGATGCCGTTCTGCGATGCAACGCTGCGCTTTGCCATGGCGCAAGGCGAGGCCATCGACACCCTGAACCGCTGGGGCGGCCAGCCGCTGCCGATTGCGGCGTCTGCGTGGATCGACGGTGCGCTGTGGGTGCGCCTGAGCGGTGCCGATGCGGCGGTGCGCGCAGCCATCGCCAAGCTTGGCGGCGAGCGTGTTGACGACGCAGAAGCGGCGGCGTTCTGGCGCGACCTGCGCGAGCAATCGCATGCGTTCTTCGCGCGCGCCGTGCAAGGCGGCCTCCCGCTGTGGCGCATCGCCCTGCCCCCTGGCACGCCGCCGCTGGCGCTGGGCCATGCGTCGGCCGATGAGCAACTCGTCGAATGGGGCGGCGGCCAGCGCTGGTGGATCGACACCGCCAACACCTCCGCGGACGTCATCCGCGATGCAGCACGCAAGGCCGGCGGCCACGCCACGCTGTTCCGCAACGGCGACCGCACCAGCGACATCTTCACGCCCGTCGCCGCGCCGTTGATGGCCGTGCACAAGCGCCTGAAAGACAGCTTCGATCCGCACGGCATCTTCAACCCGGGCCGCCTGTATTCAGCGTTCTGACTGCCGACTTCTAACGCAAGCCCATCATGCAAATCACGCTCGCGGCGTTCCTGCGCAACACCCCCGACGGCGAAGAAGCCCAAAGCATCGTGCAGAAGTGCGTGCACTGCGGTTTCTGCACCGCCACCTGCCCGACCTACCAACTGCTCGGCGACGAACTGGACGGCCCGCGCGGGCGCATCTACCTGATGAAGCAGGTGCTGGAGGGCCAGCCCGCCGGCACCGCGACGCGCCTGCACCTGGACCGCTGCCTGACCTGCCGCAACTGCGAATCGACGTGTCCGTCCGGCGTGACCTACGGGCGCCTGGTCGAGATCGGTCGCAAGATCGTAGACGACCAGCTCGACGCGAAAGGCGAATCACGCCCCCTCGGCGAACGCGCCATACGCTGGGCGCTGCGCGAGGGCCTGACGCGGCCGGCGCTGTTCGGCTCCGCGCTCAAGCTCGGACAGGCGGTGCGGCCGATGTTGCCGCCGGTGCTGCGCAACAAGGTTCCGGCGAAGCAACCCCACGCCGGCGTGCGGCCAAGCACGGCGCACGCACGCAAGATGCTGCTGCTGGAAGGCTGCGTACAACCCGCCATGTCGCCCAATATCAATGCCGCCACGGCGCGCGTCTTCGACAAGCTGGGCGTGCAGCTCATCAGTGCAGACCGTGCGGGCTGCTGCGGAGCGATCCGCTATCACATGAACGACCATGCGGGCGGCCTCGGCAACATGCGCGCCAACATCGACGCGTGGTGGCCGCACATCGAGGCGGGCGCCGAGGCCATCGTCATGACGGCCTCCGGCTGCGGCGCGATGGTCAAGGAATACGGCCACCTGCTGCGCGACGACCCGGCCTATGCCGAGCGCGCGGCACGCGTGTCCGCCATGACGCGCGATCTGTGCGAGGTGCTGCCGGCGTTTTCGCAGCAGCTTCTGCAGAAGGCCAAACCCGAAGCGCAACGCCCGCGCGTGGCGTGGCACCCGCCGTGCACGCTGCAGCATGGCCAGCAGATCCGCGGCGCGGTGGAAACACTGCTCGGCTCGCTGGGTGTGGACGTCAAGCTCTGCGCCGACAGCCACCTGTGCTGCGGCTCGGCGGGGACGTATTCGGTGCTGCAACCGGAGCTCGCCTACCGGCTGCGCGACGACAAGCTCGCCAAGCTGCAAGCGACGCAGCCCGAGCGCATCGTCACCGCGAACATCGGCTGCGTCACGCATCTGCAAAGCGGCACCGACACGCCGGTCGAACACTGGATCGAGCTGGTCGACCGCATGCTGGTCTGAAACGATCGCACCCCGAGTTCTATACTTGGCGCTTCGTTTTGCCCGGAGGCCCCATGCTGCAAACCTTCGCGATCCTGTTGACGTTCCAGTCAGTGGGTGAGCTGTTGACGTATTCGATGCACCTGCCGGTGCCCGGCCCGGTGATCGGCATGGTGCTGCTGGTCATCTACCTGCTGGTGGACAAGGGCCGCGTGCTCGAAGTCATGCAGGGCACCGTGAGTGAACTGCTCCGGCACCTGACCATCCTGTTCGTGCCGGCCGGCGTGGGTGTCATGACGCAACTGAACCGCATTGGGCAGGAATGGCTGCCGATCGTGGTGGCGACTGTCGTATCGACGTGGCTGTCGATTGCCGCGGGTGCGCTCGTCACTCGCGCGCTGATGCGCCGCATGGGTGACCACGGCGAAGCCCACGAGGAGCTGGCCCCATGAACGCGATGGCTCCGAACCTGCATCAACTCTGGGTCTACCTGGCCGCCAGCCCGCTGCTGGGCCTGACCGCCACGCTCATCGCCTACCTGATCGGCGTGCGTCTGCATGAGCGCAGCCGCTTCAATCCGATGGTCAATCCGCTGCTGATTGCGGTCGTCATCCTCGGCACGCTCCTGACACTCACGGGCACGCCTTACAAGACCTACTTTGACGGCGCGCAGTTCGTGCACTTCCTGCTGGGGCCCGCCACGGTGGCGCTGGCGGTGCCGCTGTTTCAGCAATGGGCGAAGCTGCGCCGCCACGCGTTGCCGCTCATGGCCGGGCTGCTTGCGGGGTCGGTCGTGGCGGTGGTGTCTGCCGTGGGCATCGCGTGGCTGTTGGGCGCATCGCCGGAAACGCTGCGCTCGATGGCGCCGAAATCGGTGACGATCCCGATCGCCATGGGCATCTCGGAGAAGATCGGCGGCGCGCCGACCATCACGGCAGTACTGGTGCTCATTACCGGCATTGTCGGCGCGACAACCACGACGCGGCTGCTGAACCTGCTGCGCGTGCGTGAGTACAGCGTGCGGGGCTTTGCCACCGGCATTGCGGCGCATGGCATTGGCACCGCGCGCGCATTTCAGGTCAATCCGGAAGCCGGTGCGTTCTCGGCGCTGGGCATGGGCCTGAACGGCGTGCTGACAGCGGTGCTGGTGCCGCTGCTGGCGGGCTGGATTCCCCACTGAGCCGCCTTCCCCCTCCGCCCGGCATTCACTGCCTGGGCAACCTGCAATACGATCCTCAATCCTCCTGAATGCTCCTGACAGAACGCTGTCAGGAGCCCCCCGCCAGAATCGCTCCACCTTAACCGGCAACGGCACTCCGAACCGCCTGAGCCACCTACCGGAGCGAACACCATGGCAAGCGTCATCAACTGGTTTGAAATCCCCGCCAACGATTTCCCGCGCGCGGTGAAGTTTTACGAGAACGTCTTCGACACGCAGCTCAAGCAGGAAGACATGGGCGACCTGACCATGGGCGTGTTTCCGGCGGGTGAGACGACCATCCACGGCGCGCTGGTGAAGGGCGAGGGCTTTGCACCGTCCGACAAGGGCAGCGTGGTCTACCTGAACGCGCCCAACCTGGATGCCGTGCTCGAGCGCGTGAACGGCAGCGGTGGCCAATGCGTGTTCGGCCCCATGACGCTGCCCGACCACATGGGCCGCATCGCCCACATCGTCGACACCGAAGGCAACCGCGTCGGCCTGCACGAGCCGGATGCCAAGACGCAGGCGTACCTGCTGCAGCAGTAACGGCAGTAACGCCCCCCAAGGCCGGTGCGCGGGCGCCGGCCTTCACCATGAGACAGAGAAGAACACCATGCCGAGCCAATCCCCGTATCTGATGCGTGCCGCCGATGTCACCGCGCGCACGCAGTCGTTTTCGCACCCCTGGAACAGCCTGTCGGAAATTCACGGCACGATGATGGGCCGGCTGCTCGGGCTCAAGCGCACCGGCGTGAACTTCGCGCGCGTGCCGCCGGGCAAGGAGTCGTTCGTCTATCACTCGCACCAGCGGGAAGAGGAATGGATCTACATCCTTTCCGGCGAAGCGCAAGCCGAGATCGACGACAACATCTTCACCGTGCGCAGCGGCGATTTCATGGCCTTCCCCACAGGCGTCGCGCACCACCTGCGCAACTGCGGCAAGGAAGATCTCGTCTACCTGTGCGGCGGCGAACATCTCAACATCGAGATTGCCGATTTCCCACGACTGGGCAAGCGCATGCTGCGCCGTGGCGAGCAGGTCGACATCGTCGACATCCACCCGCAGCGCGAGCTGACGCCCTTCGGCGCGTAGGGGCAGGGCCTGTCGTCCTATGCGGATTGCGCACGGCAAGAAGCCCACTACAATGCCGCGCATGACCCGCCGCGCCGACCGCCTGTTCCAGATTGCCCAGATCCTGCGAGGCCGCCGTTTGACCACGGCGGCGATGCTGGCCGACCGCCTCGGCGTATCGGAGCGCACGGTGTATCGGGATATCCGCGATCTGTCTGTCTCGGGCGTGCCGATCGAAGGCGAAGCCGGCATCGGCTACCGCATGCGTGCCGGCTACGACCTCGCGCCGCTCATGTTCACCGCCGACGAAGTCGAAGCGCTGGTGGCCGGCGCGCGGATGATCAAGGCGTGGAGCGGCGGCACCATGGCCGACTCGGTGGAAGCGGCGCTGGAAAAGCTGATGGGCGCCCTGCCCGCCGAACGCCGCGCCGAAGCCGAGACCACACGCATCTTCGCGCCGGGCTACGGCATGGGCAGCGAGGTCAAGCAGGTGTTCGATACGCTGCATGCCGCGCTGGGCCGCCACGCCGTTGCGCGGCTGTCCTACCGCGACGCGCAGGGCCAGTTGACCGAACGCTGCATCCAGCCGCTCGGCCTGTTCTTCTGGGGGCAAGTCTGGCTGGTGGCCGCCTGGTGCGAACACCGTCAGGACTACCGCACCTTCCGCCTCGACCGCTGCGTCAAAGTGGACATTCTGGAGCGCCACTTTGCCGAATCCGCCGAGCGCTCCCTGGCGGACTTCATGCGCAAGGTGCGAGGCTCGTCGGATTAACGACCGTAACCGACGAACCCAACGTCAGGCGGGATCGGGCTCCGCCAGCAGCCGCTCGATATCGCCGGCAATCTCTTCCGGCTTGGTCATCGGCGCATAGCGCTTGTAGACCGTGCCGTCGCGGCGCAGCAGGAACTTGGTGAAGTTCCATTTGATGGCTCCGATGCCGAGCACGCCGGGCTTTTCCGAGGTCAGCCACTTGTAGAGCGGATGCGCGCTCGACCCGTTCACGTCGATCTTGCCGAACATGGGGAACGAGACGCCGTAGTTCTTCTCGCAGAAGGCGCCGATTTCATCTTCGCCGCCCGGTTCCTGCTTGCCGAACTGGTTGCACGGAAAGCCGAGCACTTCCAGCCCCTTGTCGTGCAGCCGCTTGTACACCGCCTCCAGCCCCGCGTATTGCGGCGTGAATCCGCACTTGCTGGCCGTGTTCACGATCAGCAGGACCTTGCCCTTGTACTGCGACAGCGGCACGCGCTGGCCGGTCAGCGAATCGGCCTCGAATGCATACACGTCAGTCATGGCTGCTCTCCTGATGGTTGAAAACGGTGACCGCCGAGACCGGGCAAGCCTTGCGGGCTGCAATTCACCTCAAACGATGTAGCGCCTGCGCCACATCAGACGACATTCAGATGCTCGGTGCCGGCCGACAGGTCGGTCTGGCCGCCCCGCTTGCTGTGCAGCTTGATCTGCAAGCGCAGATCGTTGAGCGAGTCCGCATTGCGCAGCGCATCCTCGTAGGTGATCTTGTTCTGTTCGTACAGCTCGAACAGCGCCTGGTCGAACGAGATCATTCCCTGCTCGCGGGATTTCTTCATGACTTCCTTCAGCTCGTGCACCTCGCCCTTGAAGATGAGGTCTTGCACGAGCGGGGTCGCCAGCATGATCTCGACGGCCGGTACGCGCCCCTTCTTGCCCTGACGCGGCAGCAGGCGCTGCGCGATCATCGCGCGAAGGTTCAGCGACAGGTCGATCAGCAGCTGCTGACGCTTCTCTTCCGGGAAAAAGTTGATGATGCGGTCGATCGCCTGGTTCGAGCTGTTGGCGTGCAGCGTGGCGAGGCACAGGTGGCCGGTTTCCGCGTACTGGATGGCGTATTCCATCGTGTCGCGATCCCGGATTTCGCCGATCAGAATCACATCCGGCGCCTGGCGCAGCGTGTTCTTCAGCGCCACATGCCACGACTCGGTATCCACGCCCACCTCGCGCTGCGTCACCACGCAGTTCTGGTGCGCGTGCACGTATTCCACCGGGTCTTCAATGGTGATGATGTGGCCGTACGAATTCGCATTGCGATAGCCCACCATCGCCGCCAGCGAGGTCGACTTGCCCGAGCCCGTGGCGCCCACGACGATCACGAGGCCGCGCTTGCTCATCACGATCTCGTTCAGGATCGGCGGCAGGTCCAACTCGCCCAGCGTCGGGATCTTCGTATTGATGGTCCGCAGCACCATGCCGGCGCGGCCCTGCTGCATGAACGCCGACACGCGGAAACGCCCGGCACCCGGCGCCGAGATGGCGAAGTTGCATTCCGAGCTGTCTTCGTACTCGCGCAGCTGCTTCTCGTTCATGATCGACTTGACCAGACCGAGGGCCTGCTGGGCATTCAGCGGCTGCTGAGAGATCGGCGTGACCTTGCCGTCCACTTTGATCGCGGGCGGAAATTCTGCCGTGATGAACAAGTCCGAGCCACGGCTGTTCACCATCAACTGCAAGAGTTCGTGGATGTATTTGGTGGCGGCTTCGCGGTCCAGCATGGCGTGCCCCTCCTGGAAAGAATTGGAAAGCGCGCTGACGTATCGGTCAGCGTATCAGTTCGCGAATCAGTTCACGAACGCGTCCGGGTTCTTGGCGATGGCGCGGGCGTCTGCGTAGTTGATCGCCGAGCGCTTGATCAGCTCCGACAGGCACTGGTCGAGCGTCTGCATGCCCATGCCGCTGCTCGTCTGCATCATCGAGTACATCTGCGAGATCTTGTTCTCGCGGATCAAGTGACGGATGGCCGGCGTGGCGATCATGATTTCGTGCGCCGCAATCCGGCCCGACCCGTCGCGCGTCTTGAGCAGCGTCTGCGAGATCACCGCCTCCAGCGATTCGGAAAGCATGGTCCGGACCATCTCCTTTTCGTCCGACGGAAACACGTCGACGACCCGGTCGATGGTCTTGGCTGCCGAGCTGGTGTGCAGCGTGCCGAACACCAAGTGGCCGGTTTCTGCTGCGGTGAGCGCCAGGCGAATGGTTTCAAGATCACGCAATTCACCGACCAGCACCACGTCCGGGTCTTCACGCAGTGCCGACTTCAGCGCATTGGCGAACGAGTGTGTATGGGGCCCGAGTTCACGCTGGTTGATCAGGCTCTTCTTCGATTCGTGCACGAATTCGATCGGGTCCTCCACCGTGAGGATGTGGCCCATGTCGTTTTCGTTGCGGTGGTTGACCATCGCGGCAAGCGTGGTCGACTTGCCCGAGCCGGTCGGGCCCGTGACGAGCACCAGGCCGCGCGGCTTCATCGCCAGATCGGCAAACACGGCCGGCGCCTTCAGGTCATCCAGGGAAAGCACCTTCGACGGAATCGTCCGGAACACCGCCGAAGCGCCGCGGTTCTGGTTGAACGCGTTGACCCGGAAACGCGAGAGGCCGGGGATCTCAAACGAGAAGTCGACTTCCAGGTTTTCTTCGTAGACCTTGCGCTGGCCGTCGCTCATGATGTCGTACACCATCGAGTGCACATCCTGGTGCGTGAGCGGGGGCACGTTGATCCGGCGCATGTCGCCGTGGATCCGGATCATCGGCGGCAGTCCGGCCGACAGGTGCAAGTCCGACGCCTTGTTCTTGGCGGAAAACGCCAGAAGCTGCGCGATGTCCATCTTATAATGACCCCCGACTTTTTTATGTCGCCCGGGCGTCGCAATGGCGCCTCCAGACGCGCTCCGAGCCGTTGTTTTGACGTGCCGGAACCTTGTTTATTTGTAACAAACGTCGCCGGATTATGTCTGTAATCGCCGCCAACTTGCAAGCCGTGCGTCAACGGATCACAACGGCCTGCACACTGGCTTCGCGCGATGCTGCGGGTGTCACATTGCTGGCGGTTTCCAAGACGTTCGACGCCGATGCCGTACGCACCGCGCATGCCGCCGGGCAACGCCTCTTCGGCGAAAACTACGTGCAGGAAGGCATCGCCAAGATCGACGCGCTAGCCGACCTGCGCACGGGCCCCGACCCGATCCGGTGGCACTTCATCGGCCCCCTGCAGAGCAACAAGACGCGCGCCGTGGCCGAACAATTCGACTGGGTGCACAGCGTCGATCGCCTGAAGATCGCCGAGCGCCTGTCGGCCCAGCGCCCGGACACCCTGCCGCCGCTGCAAGTCTGTCTCGAGATCAACATCAGCCGGCAGGCCAGCAAGTATGGCCTGCTGCCCGATTTCGACGAGGTGCTTGCCGTGGCACGGGCCGTCTCGTCCCTGCCCCGCTTGCAGTTGCGCGGCCTGATGGCCGTGCCCGAGCCCAGCGATGACCCCGTGGCGCAGCGCAAGCCGTTTGCTGATCTGCGTGCCTTGGCAGGCCGGCTGCGCGAGGCCGGCATCCCGCTCGATACCCTCTCGATGGGCATGTCCGCCGACCTGGAAGACGCGATTGCCGAAGGCGCCACGATCGTGCGCGTCGGCAGCGCCATCTTCGGCGCGCGGCATTACGCCAACGCCTGAATTCCTGTTTCCTCTCACACCACCACTCTCATGCTCGACACTCTGAAACTCGGCTTCATCGGCGGCGGCAACATGGCGGCGGCCCTCATCGGCGGCCTGATCGCCAAGGGCGCGCACGGCGGCAACATCGTGGTGGTAGACCCGACTGAACCCGCCCGCAGCCGCGCTGAGCAGACCTGGGGCGCCCGCACAGCCGCCGCTCCGGGCGCCGACCTGGCCGACCGCGACGTGATCGTGCTGGCAGTCAAGCCGCAGCAGATGCGCGAGGTCTGTGCGCAACTGGCACCGCATCTGTGCGACAGCCTGGTGCTGTCGGTGGCGGCGGGCATCCGGATCCAGGATCTGTCGCGCTGGCTGAATGGCCATGCACGTGTGGTGCGGGCGATGCCGAATACGCCTGCGCTCTCCGGTCTGGGTATGACCGGCCTGGCCGCCAACGCTGGCTTGTCCGACGCCGACCGCGCGACCGCCAGCGCCATCGCCAATGCCGTCGGCAAGAGCGTTTGGGTGCCCGCCGAAGCGCAGATTGATGCAGTGACCGCCATCTCGGGCAGCGGCCCCGCGTACGTGTTCTATTTCATCGAAGCGATGCAGCAGGCGGCGCAGGAGCTGGGGCTGTCGGCGGAGGATGGGCGCACGCTGGCGGTCGAGACGTTTATTGGCGCGGCCACGCTGGCGGGCCAATCGACCGAGCCGGTTGAGGTGCTGCGCGAGCGTGTGACGTCCAAGGGGGGGACGACCTATGCAGCGCTGACTTCAATGGAAGGGGCTGATATCAAGGCTGCTTTTGTGCGGGCGATGCATGCTGCGGCGGCTCGGGGGAAGGAGATGGGGGAGGAGTTTGGGAGGGATTGAAGCCTTGGTGGTCCATCCCTGTTTCGTACCCTGCCGGGGGCGAAACAAGGGATGCACCACCAAGCCCTTAGCGCAGCAAATACCCCCCCACCACCCCAGCAAACAAACAAGCCCCCAGCCAATTGTTATGCCGAAAAACAAAAAAACACTTCATCCGATCCCGCGTCTGCAGCATCGGGTAATACCAAAGCGACAACGCCACGGCGGCGGCAGATCCAATCCAGTACGCCACGCCTAGCGCCATCACATGGCCAGCCCAGGCCATGATCCCGAAGAAGCCGACGTAGCACAGCATGATCGCCGCCACGTCGTAGCGTCCGAACGTAATGGCCGACGTTTTGATGCCGATGAGCAAATCGTCATCGCGGTCCACCATCGCATACGCGGTGTCGTAGGCGACGGCCCAGAACACATTGCCGGCGAGCATCAGCCACGCCAGCATCGGCACTTGATCCTGCACCGCCGCGTACGCCATCGGAATCCCAAACCCGAACGCAATACCGAGGTACGCCTGCGGAATCGCGAAGAACCGCTTGAAGAACGGATATGTGCCGGCAATCACGATGGCGGCAACCGACATCCACTTCGTCAGCGCATTGAGCGGCAGGATCAGCGCGAAGGCGATGAGCGAGAGCACCGCCGCGACCGCCAGCGCTTCCCACGGGGCGATCAGTCCCGCGGTGATCGGCCGCTCCTTGGTGCGTTTGACGTGCTTGTCAAAGTCGCGATCGGCCCAGTCGTTGACCGCGCAGCCGGCCGAGCGCATCAGGAACGTGCCGACGGTAAAAATCACCACCAGCGAGAGCGGCGGATGACCATCAGCCGCCATCCATAGCGCCCACAGCGTCGGCCACAGCAGCAGCAGCGTGCCGATCGGTTTGTCCATCCGCATCAGGCGCGCATAGAGCACGAGGCGGCTGGGTTGGGCAGCGGACGATTGCATGGAAATCACCAAAAAAAAATGGCGCCTGCACGAGGCAAGGCGCCATTTTAGTCCCGCCGAAAGCAGCTTAGGCGGCGGCCAGATCGAAGCGGTCGAGATTCATCACCTTGACCCATGCGGCCACGAACTCGCTGATGAAGCGCTCCTTACCGTCGGCGCTGCCGAACACCTCGGCCAGCGCACGCAGGATCGAGTTCGAACCGAACACCAGATCGACGCGCGTGCCCGTCCACTTGCGCTCGCCCGTCTTGCGGTCATAGCCCTCGTAGATGTCGCCGGCAGGCTTCCACTCGGTGTTCATGTCGAGCAGGTTGACGAAGAAGTCGTTCGTCAGCGCGCCCGGCGTGCTGGTAAAGACGCCGTGCTGGCTGCCATCCGCGTTGATGTTGATGGCGCGCAGGCCACCGATCAGCACGGTCAGCTCCGGCGCTGTCAGCGTCAGCAGTTGAGCCTTGTCCAGGAGCAGCACTTCGGCCGGCACCGCAAACTGCGTCTTCTGGTAATTCCGGAAACCGTCCGCCACGGGCTCGAGCACCGAGAAGGACGCGGCATCGGTCTGCTCGGCCGTCGCATCGACGCGGCCCGGCGTGAACGGCACGGTGATCGTCGTGCCGGCTGCCTTGGCGGCCAGCTCGATACCAACGCTGCCTGCCAGCACAATCACATCCGCCAGCGAAGCCTTGCCCGAGGCGCGTTGAATTTCCTCCAGCTTGGCCAGCGTGCCGGCCACCGGCTGGTTGACCGCCCAATCGTTCTGCGGCGCCAGGCGAATGCGCGCGCCGTTGGCACCGCCGCGCTTGTCGGACCCGCGGAAGGTCGAGGCAGACGCCCACGCCACGGCAACCAGTTCGGATGCCGACAGGCCGGAAGCGGCAATCTTCGCCTTGAGGTCGGCGATATCGGCCTCGGTCGGCTTGTGTGTAGCGGCCGGCAGCGGGTCTTGCCAGATCAGGTCTTCACGCGGCACTTCGGGGCCGAGGTAACGCGACTTCGGGCCGAGGTCACGGTGCGTGAGCTTGAACCAGGCGCGCGCAAAGGCCTCGGCAAACGCCTGCGGGTTGTCCAGGAAGCGGCGCGAAATCTTTTCGTATGCCGGATCGAAACGCAGCGACAGGTCGGTCGTCAGCATCGTGGGCTTGCGCTTGGGCGAGTCGGGCGTCGGGCCTGGAATGATCGCCTCGGCGTCTTTGGCCACCCATTGCAGGGCGCCGGCGGGGCTCTTTTCCTGTACCCATTCGTACTTGAACAGGTTCTCGAAGAAGTAGTTGCTCCATTGCGCGGGCGTCTGCGTCCAGGTGACTTCAAGCCCGCTGGTGATCGCATCCGCGCCCTTGCCTGTGCCAAAGGTGCTGGCCCAGCCCAGGCCTTGCGCTTCCAGCGGCGCGGCTTCGACATCGGCGCCAACGTGGCTCGCCGGGCCCGCGCCGTGAGTCTTGCCGAAGGTGTGACCACCGGCGATCAGCGCGACGGTTTCTTCGTCGTCCATCGCCATGCGGGCGAAGGTCTCGCGGATGTCCTTGGCAGCGGCCAGCGGATCGCCATGGGCGTGTTCCGGGCCTTCCGGGTTCACGTAGATCAAGCCCATCTGTACGGCGGCGAGCGGGTTCGCGAGGTTGCGTTCGCCCGAATAGCGCGTGGCTTCCAGCCACTTGGTCTCGTTGCCCCAGTAGACGTCGTTGTCCGGTTCCCACGTGTCTTCACGGCCGGCGGCAAAGCCGAACGTGCGGAAGCCCATGGTTTCAAGCGCAACGTTGCCGGTCAGGATCAGCAGGTCGGCCCACGAGATGGCCTGGCCGTATTTCTGCTTGATCGGCCACAGCAGGCGGCGCGACTTGTCGATGTTGACGTTGTCCGGCCAGGAGTTCAGCGGTGCAAAACGTTGCTGGCCGCGCCCTGCGCCACCACGGCCATCGCCGGTGCGGTATGTGCCGGCGGCGTGCCACGCCATGCGGATGAACTGGGGGCCATAGTGCCCGAAGTCTGCCGGCCACCAGTCTTGCGAGTCCGTCATCAGGCGGCGCAGATCGGCCTTGAGCGCGTCGTAGTCGATCGCATTGAACGACTTGCGGTAGTTGAAGCTCGACCCGAGCGGATCGGACTTCTCGGAATGCTGGTTCAGCAGGTCAACACGCAGCTGATTGGGCCACCAATCCTTGTTGGCCGTACCGCCACCGAAGGTGTGCGAAGCAGCGGGAGCATGGCCGGAAAACGGGCATTTGGCTTCAGTCGTCATGATTCTCTCGTCTAGGTCATGGGGTTGATGCCGCCCCACCCGCAACACAACGGGCTCGCGGGTGGGGCGCAATTCGCTGCTGTCGAAACGCCTGTCGCAAACGTGGCGAACGGCCGTCCGGTCAGCCTTAAGCCAGGAGCGAACGCAGCATCCACGCGGTCTTTTCGTGAATGTCCATGCGTTGTGTCAGCAGGTCGGCGGTCGGTTCGTCGGCGGCCTTGTCGACGTCGGGGAACAGGCTGCGGGCGGTGCGCGTCACGGCTTCGTGGCCGGCCACCAGTTCACGCACCATGTCCATCGCCTCGGGAATGCCCTTCGATTCCGGAATCGACGACAGCTTGGCGAACTCCGAATACGAACCCGGCGCCGGATAGCCCAGGGCGCGGATGCGCTCAGCCACCGGGTCGACGGCATTCCACAGTTCGTTGTACTGCGTCTCGAACATCAGATGCAGCGTGTTGAACATCGGCCCGGTGACGTTCCAGTGGAAGTAATGCGTCTTCAGATAGAGCGAGTAGGTATCGGCCAGCAGGCGCGACAGGCCTTCTGCGATCTTCTTGCGATCCTTGTCAGCAATGCCGATGTTGATCTGGGCTGCGGCAGGCGCGCCGCTGTTCTTCTTTGCCATCTGGATTCCCCTATGAAGTGGTGTGCAAAAACGCGATGCCGTCCGCTGGATTCAGCGTCGGGCCACGCGTGCTTGGAGCCTTCTTTCGGTTGCCGCTCGCGCAGCAAGTTCCGATCGTCGCATCGTCCTATGACGAAACGCAGAGCGGCTGGCAACCGAGCATCGGCCGGTCATCAGACCGTGAGCTGCACCATACCGTGCAGGAGCACGATCATAGCGCCGGCAGCCACGATGGATAGACCGATCTGCTTGCGCACCCACTTGCGTTGCAGGCGGGCGGATTCAGCCGCGCGTGGGCCGCGGCCACCGGCTGCACTGCCCGGCATGCCGGACAACGTCGGTACCTCTGCGTGCGAGGCGCGCACTGTGCCCGCAAACCCCTGCCACTCCGAAACGAACATCCGCACCATTGCCATGTTTTCTTCTCCTTGCGACCCTGCGCCTTCCTGATGCCCGCACCACTCGCGCGAGCAACTTCGTGCATCCGTCAGGTCAGTGCGATTCACCATAGGCAGCAAGCCATTCCAGCACGGTCGCAACGGTGTTCGAGGCAAGCGGCAAGGACATGACGGGCTCCACGGGGATCGGGCGGTGAGCGATGCACTCACCATGGAACGAAGTCTATCTTTACGCTATTGATGCGTATATTTGATTGTTTTTATCTATCAATTAGGCGTGCGCTATGGCCGTCATGCAGTGACGGCCAACTGACAACTCAGCGGATCAGTGAATCAATGAATCAGCGGCGTGGGCGGCAGCAGCTTGATGCCAGGCAGATCGCATTGCGCGACCGCCTTGGCCACCGCCTCGATTGCGGCGATGCGGGTGAAGCTCTTGCGCCAGGCCAGCACAACGCGGCGGTCGGGCACGGGCTCCTGGAATGGCACGTAGGTCAGCAGATCATTGGCGGCGGGCTGCATGTTCGGCACCGACGTACGCGGCAGCACGGTAATGCCCACGCCGCTGGCCACCATATGTCGGATCGTTTCGAGCGACGAACCTTCGAAAGTCTTCTGGATGCCGTCTGCGTTCTGCGAGAAGCGCGACAGCTCCGGGCACACGCCCAGCACATGGTCGCGGAAGCAATGGCCGTTGCCGAGCAGCAGCATGGTCTGCTGCTTGAGCGCCTCCGGGTCCACCGACGACGCCTTCGCCAGTTCGTGGCCGCGCGGCACCGCCACCACAAAGGGCTCGTCATACAGCGGCACCGTCATCAGGCCGGCTTCGGGAAACGGCTCGGCCATGATGGCGCAGTCGATCTCGCCCTGCTTGAGCAGCTCCACCAGCCGCACGGTGAAGTTTTCCTGCAGCATCAGCGGCATCTGCGGGACGGTGTCGATCATCTGCTTGACCAGCGCAGGTAGCAGGTACGGGCCGATCGTATAAATCACGCCGAGCCGCAGCGGCCCGGCCAGCGGGTCCATCCCCTGCTTGGCGATCTCGCGGATCGCCATCGTCTGCTCGAGCACGCGCTGCGCCTGGGTGACGATCTGCTCGCCGACGGGCGTGACGCTCACTTCCGACGCACCGCGCTCGAAGATCTGCACGGCCAGTTCGTCTTCCAGCTTCTTGATGGCGACCGACAGCGTCGGTTGCGAGACGAAGCAGGCCTCGGCAGCACGCCCAAAGTGGCGTTCCCGCGCGACGGCGACGATGTATTTGAGTTCGGTGAGCGTCATGACGATCAATCGGCTTGAGGATATCGATAGATTTTACCAAGGGACGTGCGATGTTGCTTGCCGTTCGAACGGGTGCCCGGCATTGACAACGCTGCCAATCGCCCCATCTTCCGTGGACACGCCCACCGAGACCCAAAGGAGCCGCCCCAGCATGCGTGATGACGAACCTAACGGCAGCCGATCCCTGCCCCGCGGCAGGCGCCGCTTTCTGACGACGGCCGTGGCGCTCATCGCGGCGCTGCATCTCTATATCGGATGGCGGCTGCTGCCCGACCTGGGCTGGAATGGCGCCGGCTGGGCCGCGGGCATCGTCTTCCTGCTCGTATCGACGGTGATGATCCCCACGGGGATGGCGGCGCGCTTTGTGATCCGGCCCATCTCGCTGGCGGATCGCGTGACGTGGTTTGGCGCGTTGCTGATGGGCCTGTTCTCGTCGCTGCTGGTGCTGACGGTGCTGCGCGACATCGCGCTGATCGTGCTTCCAGACGCCTACCGCCATGATTCGGCGCTGCTTGTCGTCGCCCTCGCCGTGCTGGTCACGTTGATCGGCTACATCAATGCGCGTCGCATTCCGCGCGTGGCGCGGGTGACGGTACCCATTGCGGGCCTGCCGGCGGCGCTGCACGGTTTCACCATCGCGCAGATCACCGATCTGCATGTCGGCCCCACCATCAAGCGCGCCTATGTGGCCGGCGTGGTCGAACGGCTCAATGCACTGCGACCCGATGTGATTGCCGTGACGGGCGATCTGGTGGACGGCGAGGTGGAGGTGCTGCGTCCACACATCGCGCCGCTGGCCGGCATGTCGGCAAGACACGGCGTTTTTGCGGTGACGGGCAATCACGAGTACTACTCGGGCGTTGGCCCCTGGGTCTCGGAGTTCGAGCGGCTTGGCATGCGGGTCTTGATGAACGAGCATGCGGTGCTCGAACACGACGGCGCGCCGCTGGTGATTGCGGGCGTGACTGATTTCAGTGCGGGCAAATTCGACGCGGCGCACACCAGCGATCCGGCCCGGGCGCTCGCCGGGTCGCCGCCCGGGGTGACGCCGACCGTCCTGCTCGCGCACCAACCCCGCACCGCTCCCGCCGCTGCCGAGGCCGGCTTCGACCTGCAGCTTTCTGGGCACACGCATGGCGGCCAGTTCTGGCCGTGGAGCCTCTTTGTCCCGCTGCAGCAGCCTTTTACGGCGGGATTGCACAGGCTGGGACGCCTGTGGATCTACACCAGCCGCGGCACCGGATATTGGGGTCCGCCCAAGCGATTCGGTGCGCCATCGGAGATCACGCTACTGCGCCTGGAGCCAGCGGGGAACTGAACCGCCAAAGGGACGCATCGGCCGGAAAGCCTTACCGCTTCGACGTCGAGCGCGCTGCGAACGCCTCCGGCACCGCTGTGGTGCATACGAAAGTTGTAACGCCGCCTCACACCGGCGACATTTCGATCTATGTCATTCGGTTGACGGGCTAGAATCGCCCGAAACCACAGCCACACCCGCACCGCGCCCCCATGTCGTTCGCTCACCCACCTCTGCAAAACCCCGCCACGCTGCTCGAAATCGTGCGAGCGCAGTCGGAGATCGCCAAGCTGGGCACGGATCTCGGCGCGATCATGGCGCTGGTCACCGAACGGGCACAGCATCTGACATGCGCGACGGGCGCCGTGATCGAATTGGCCGAAGGCGATGAGATGGTCTACCGCGCCACCTCGGGCCTCACCGAAACGCTGCTGGGCCTGCGCCTTGCGCGCAAGGGCAGCCTGTCAGGCCTGTGTGTGCAGACCGGCGAGATCCTGCAGTGCACGGATTCCGAAACCGACGCACGCGTCGACCGCGAAGCCTGCCGCCGCGTGGGTTTGCGCTCGATGGTGGTCACGCCGCTGCGTCATCTCGACACCACGGTCGGCGTGCTCAAGCTGGTGGCGCCGGAAGTCGACGCCTTCGGCGAAAGCGACATCGGCGTGTTGGCGTTGATGTCTGAGCTGATTGCCGCGGCCATGTTCCACGCCGCCAACGCCGAGCGCGATCAGCTGTACCTGCGCGCCACGCACGACGCATTAACCGACTTGCCTAACCGCGCGCTGTTCTATGACCGCCTGCGCCAGTCGATCCATCTGGCACAACGTGCGCGTGGCGGTCTGGGTGTGCTCAACGTCGACATGGACAACCTCAAGCTGATCAATGATCGGCATGGCCACCGCGCCGGCGATGCAGCCATTCGCGAGACCGCCCAGCGCATGGGCCGCACGGCGCGGCGCTCCGACACGGTCGCGCGCGTGGGCGGCGATGAGTTTGCTGTCATCCTGCCCGGCATCGGCGCGCGGGCCGATGCGCAGGCGCAAAGCGAGCGGTTGATGGAAGAAGTGCAGCAGCCGTACGTGTTCGAAGGACAGCCGCTGGACCTTCGCGTCAGCATCGGCATGGCAGTCATGCCCGAAGACGGCACGGAGATCACCGCCCTGCTCGATCAGGCCGATCGCGAGATGTACACCGTCAAGCGCTTGCGCAAGCAGGTACAGCCGGCGCACTGAAGCTTGCGCTGTGGCCTTTAAACCCGCAGGTAGTGCTCGCGCTCGCCCAGCCAGCGCTTGAGGTGCGTGTCCACCGCTTCAGGAAAGCGCGCGAGCATCGCGTCCGCCGCGCCCTGCGCGAACTCAACGAGCCACGCATCGTGGTTCAGATCGGCAAAACGCAGCATCGCTTCGCCTGATTGCCGCGCGCCGAGAAATTCACCAGGCCCGCGGATCTCCAGATCGCGCCGGGCGATTTCGAAACCATCGGTGGTCTCGCGCATGGTCTGCAGGCGCTGCTTGGCCGTCGGCGACAGCGGCGCCTGATACAGCAGCACGCACACCGATTCCGCCGTGCCGCGCCCCACTCGCCCACGCAACTGATGCAACTGCGCAAGGCCAAAGCGCTCGGCGTGCTCAATCACCATCAACGAGGCATTGGGCACATCGACACCCACTTCGATGACCGTCGTGGCGACCAGCACGTGCAGCTCGCCGCCGGCGAAGGCGCTCATCACGGCGGCCTTCTCGGCGGATGGCAGGCGTCCGTGCACAAGGCCCACTTTCAGGCCCTCCAGACTTTGCGAAAGCGTCTCGAAGGTTTCAACGGCGGTCTGCAATTGCAGCGCTTCGCTTTCCTCGATCAGCGGGCACACCCAGTAGACCTGTCGCCCTTCGCGTGCGGCGGCGTAGATGCGTTCAATCACTTCGTCGCGCCGCGCATCGTTGACCAGGCGCGTCACGATTGGGGTGCGGCCGGGCGGCAACTCGTCGATGGCGGAAACGTCGAGGTCGGCGTAGTACGTCATCGCGAGCGTGCGCGGGATCGGCGTGGCGGACATCATCAGCTGGTGCGGCACCTGGGCGTTGGCGGCAGGTGCATCGCCGTTGCTTGCCTTGCCGCGCAGGGCCAGCCGCTGCGCCACGCCAAAGCGATGCTGCTCGTCCACCACCGCCAGGCCGAGCCGCGCGAACGTGACCGCGTCCTGGATCAGCGCGTGCGTACCGATCACGAGTTGCGCCGTGCCAGCGGACACGCGCGCGGCCGCCTCGTCTTTCTGCTTGCGCTTGAGGCTGCCGGCCAGCCAGACGATGTCCACGCCCAGCGGCTCCAGCCAGGCGGAAAGCTTCCGGTAGTGCTGCTCGGCCAGCAATTCGGTCGGCGCCATCAGCGCAGCCTGCCACCCCGCATCGATGGCCTGGCAGGCGGCCAGCGCAGCAATGACGGTCTTGCCGCTGCCCACATCGCCCTGCAGCAACCGCTGCATCGGGTACGGGTGCGCGAGGTCGGCGCGGATCTCTTCCCACACGCGGGCCTGCGCGCCGGTCAGCTTGAACGGCAGCGCGTTCATGAAGCGGGCGAGCAGCCCCTCCTTGCCGCTGTCGCGCAGGACGGGCGCGTTGCGCATACGGCGCGCGGCCTGCGCACGCTTGAGCGAGAGCTGCTGGGAGAGCAGTTCATCAAACTTGATGCGAAGCCACGCCGGGTGCGTGCGCTCGACGAGGCTGTGCTCATCGACATCGGGCGTCGGTTGATGCAGCAGGCGCACGGCATCGGCCGGCGTCATCAGCTTGAGCGGCGCGAGTGGGCCGGTGATGAGGCTGTTCGGCAGCGTTTCCGGCAGCGGCGTGCGCGTAAGCGCGTTCAGGATCGCCTTGCGCAGATAGGCCTGCGCCACGCCAGCCGTGCTCGGATACACCGGCGTCAGGCGATCGGGCAGCGGTTCATCGTCCGCCACCGCGCGCACGGTCGGGTGCACCATCTCAGCGCCGAAGAAGCCGCCGCGCACTTCGCCGCGCACGCGCAGGCGCACGCCTTCGGCCATCTGCTTGACTTGGCTGCCGTAGAAATTGAGAAAACGCAGGACCAGTTCGCCCGAGTCATCGGCGATATGCACGACCAGCTGCCGGCGCGGCCAGAACGCCACTTCGTTGCGCGTGACCGTGCCTTCGACCTGCGCAGCCCAGCCGGTGTTGGCGCGGGCCGTGGCCTCGGCAATGGTCAGCAGCGTGGTTTCATCCTCGTAGCGCATCGGCAGATGCAGGACGAGATCGACGTCGCGGTGCAGGCCGAGCTTGGCGAGCTTGTCTGCCGGGCGGGCGGTTTTGGCCGTTGCCTTGGCCGCCTTATCCGCCGTGGCCGCGCGTTTTGGCTTCGGCGCCGGCGCAGTATCAGCGTCGGGCATAGGAGCAGCATCAGTGGCGGAACGGGCGCGAGACGGCACAGGGCGTTTACAATGGCGAACTTTGCGAGTCGCCCGATTGTACCGGCGCCCGCCACCATCACTTGGCGCAATCCACGTCTGCGCCACTTTTCATGCTGACGCTGTCCGATTTCGATTTCGATCTGCCGCCCGAGCTGATCGCGCAAACCGCCCTGCCCGACCGCACCGCGAGCCGCCTGCTGGCCGTACGCCCCGCGGATGACGCCGTGCACTTTGAAGACCGCCAGTTTGCCGATCTGGTCGACTACCTGCGCCCCGGCGACCTGCTGATCTTTAACGACACGCGCGTCATCAAGGCACGCTTTTTTGGCCACAAAGCCAGCGGCGGCAAGGTGGAAGTGCTCGTCGAGCGCCTGCTGGACGAGCACACGGTGCTGGCGCAGATCCGCTCCAGCAAGTCGCCCGTCGAGGGCACCACGCTGCGCCTGGCCGACGCCTTTGACGTGACGGTCGGACCGCGCGCCGAGCCGTTCTTCACGCTGCGTTTCCCGCAGCCGGCGCTGGACTTGATCGAGCAATACGGCCGCCTGCCGCTGCCGCCCTACATCGAGCACGACCCGGACAGCTTTGACGAAACGCGCTACCAGACCGTCTATGCGCGCAACCCGGGCGCCGTGGCGGCACCCACGGCGGGCCTGCATTTCGACGATGCGCTGTTCGCCAAGCTGGACGCCATGGGCATCCGGCGCGGTTTTCTCACGCTGCACGTCGGTGCGGGCACGTTCCAGCCGGTGCGTGTGGAAAACATCGCCGAACACCGCATGCACAGCGAGTGGTACGAAATTACGGCTGAACTCGCTGAAGCCATCCGCGCCACGCGAGCTGCCGGCGGTCGCATCATCGCGGTCGGCACCACGTCGATGCGGGCGCTGGAGTCGGCCGCGCAGCCGGACGGCACGCTCAACGCCTGCAGCGGCGAGACCGACATCTTCATCACCCCCGGCTACCGTTTCCGCGCCGTCGACCTGCTGGTGACGAACTTCCACCTGCCCAAGTCGACCTTGCTGATGCTGGTATCGGCGTTTGCCGGCATGAGCGCCATCCGTGAGGCGTATCAGCACGCCATCGCCCAGCGCTACCGCTTCTTCAGTTACGGCGACGCCATGCTGCTCACGCGCGCTCCCGCCGAACCCAGCGAAACCCAATCGCTCTGACCATGCTCAAGTACGAACTGCTCACCACCGATGGCCTCGCCCGACGCGGCCGCATGACCCTGAACCACGGCGTGGTCGAAACGCCCATCTTCATGCCGGTGGGCACCTATGGCGCGGTCAAGGCGATGTCGCCGGCGGAGTTGAAGGACATCGGCGCACAGATCATCCTTGGTAACACGTTCCACCTGTGGCTGCGCCCGGGTCTGGAAGTGATGGACGCGCACAAAGGCCTGCACGGTTTCAATGGCTGGGATAAGCCCATCCTGACCGATTCCGGCGGTTTTCAGGTCTTTTCCTTGGGCGATCTGCGCAAGATCACCGAAGAAGGCGTGACCTTTGCATCGCCCATCAATGGCGACAAGCTGTTCCTCTCGCCCGAGATCTCGATGCAGATCCAGCGCCGGCTGAATTCCGACATCGTCATGCAGTTCGACGAATGCACGCCGTACAAGATCGGCGATCGCCCGGCCACCGAGGCCGAAGCCGCGGCCTCCATGCGCATGAGCCTGCGCTGGGCACAGCGCTCCCGCAACGAATTCGCGCGCGAGAACAACCCGAACGCGCTGTTCGGCATCGTCCAGGGCGGCATGTTCGAGCACCTGCGCGATGAGTCGCTGGCCGGTTTGCAGGCCATTGACGCCGACGCGGGCGGCGAAGGTTTCGGCGGCTATGCCATCGGCGGCCTGTCGGTCGGCGAGCCCAAGGAAGACATGATGCGCGTGCTGCAGCACGTGGCGCCGCGTCTGCCGGCCGACAAGCCGCATTACCTGATGGGCGTCGGTACGCCAGAAGACCTGTTGGCGGGCGTCGCCAGCGGCGTCGACATGTTTGACTGCGTGATGCCGACCCGCAACGCGCGCAACGGCTGGCTCTTCACCCGCTTTGGCGACATCAAGATCAAGAACGCGGTACACCGCAACGATCCGCGCCCGCTGGACGAAACCTGCGGCTGCTACACCTGCAGCAATTTCTCGCGCGCCTACCTGCACCACCTGCAGCGCGTCGGCGAAATCCTGGGCGCCCGCCTGAACACCATCCACAATCTCTATTACTACCTGGAATTGATGGCCGAAATGCGCGCCGCCATTGAATCCCACGGCTTTGCCGCCTTCCAGGCGCGCTTTGCCGCAGACCGCGCGCGCGGGGCCCTGTAAGCCGCCTCCGCAGGGCGCCGGGCGCGCCCATTTGCCGCAGCATCGCAATGGTAGAATGTCCGGTCCGATTTTTGACCGATTGACGAACCATTACGGAGTTCTGACGTGTTCCTGATTTCCGACGCTTACGCGCAAACCGCACCGGCAGCCGGTGGTGCCGCGGGTGGCCTGATGAGCTTCCTGCCCATCATCCTGATGTTCGTGGTGCTGTGGTTCATCATGATCCGCCCGCAAATGAAGCGCCAGAAGGAAACCAAGGCGATGCTCGAAGCCCTGGCCAAGGGCGACGAAGTGGTCACCGCCGGCGGCATCCTCGGTAAGGTCAGCAAGGTGGCCGAGCAGTACGTCACCGTGGAAATCGCTGCCAACACCGAAATCACTGTCCAGAAGAGCGCCGTGACGACCGTGCTCCCCAAGGGCACGCTCAAGGCGCTGTAATCGCCCCATCCAGGCGCCGCGCACGATTGCGCCGGCGCCGGAACCCCAGGCAGCGCCTATTCTAAGAATCCGCGCCCGCGCCCCTCGGCGTCGCCTCTCTGCATTCCAAGATGAATCGCTATCCGCTCTGGAAATACATTGTGATCCTGGTGGCGCTTGCCATTGGGTTCCTCTATACGCTGCCGAACTTCTTCGGTGAAGCGCCTGCCGTGCAGGTGTCTTCTGGCAAGGCCACCGTCAAGGTCGATCTGAACGTGCAAAAGCAGGTCGAGAGCCTGCTGGCTGCAGCCAGCATTCGGCCCGACGGCGTGTTCTTCGACAACAACGGCACCTCCGCCAGCGTGCGCGTGCGCTTTGCCGACACCGACACGCAGCTCAAGGCCAAGGACGTCCTGGCCCGCGGCCTGAACACCGATCAAGCCGACCCGACCTACATCGTGGCGTTGAACCTGCTGCCGGGCTCCCCGCAGTGGCTCAGCGGCGCACCGTTCTTCGCCAAGCCGATGTTCCTCGGCCTGGACTTGCGCGGTGGCGTGCACTTCCTGCTGCAGGTCGACATGAACGGCGCTGTGACGAAGAAGCTCGACTCGCTGGCTGGTGACATCCGCACGCAGCTGCGTGACAAGGGCATCCGCCACAGCGGCATCGACCGCAACAACAACACGATCACGATCAAGTTCAGCAACCCGGACGAGGCCGACCGCGCCCGCGGACTGCTGGCCGACTCGACCCGCGAACTGGCCTACACCGTGGACAAGAGCGCCGACGGCGCCACGCTCACCGGCACCTTCACCGCTGCCGCGATGAAGGAAGTGCAGGACAACGCGGTGAAGCAGAACATCGTTACGCTGCACAACCGCGTGAACGAACTCGGCGTGGCTGAGCCGGTGATCCAGCAACAGGGCCCGGACCGCATCGTCGTGCAACTGCCCGGTGTGCAGGACACCGCCAAGGCCAAGGACATCATCGGCCGCACGGCCACGCTGGAAGCGCGCCTGGCCGATCCGAACGCGCCGCTCGTGCCGCGTGCCGGCGATCCGGTACCGCTGGGCGACGAGCTGTTCACGCAAGGACGCAGCGCTCCCGTCCTGCTGCAGAAGCAGGTGATCTTCACGGGCGACCGCATCACGAGCGCCTCTGCGGGTTTCGACCAAAACCACAATTCGTCGGTCGACATCACGCTCGACGGCCAGGGTGGCCGCATGCTGCGCGATGTCTCGCGTGACAACATCGGCAAGCGCATGGGCATCGTGCTCTTTGAAAAGGGCAAGGGCGAAGTGCTGACGGTGGCGACCATCCAGTCCGAACTGGGCTCGCGCTTCCAGATCACCGGCATGGGCTCGACCGAGGCGGCTTCCGACCTGGCGCTGTTGCTGCGTGCAGGCTCGCTGGCCGCGCCGATGGAGATCATCGAAGAACGCACCATCGGCCCGTCGCTGGGTGCCGACAACATCAAGAAGGGCTTCGATTCTGCGCTGTACGGCTTCCTCGCCATCTCGGTGTTCATGGTGCTGTACTACATGCTGTTCGGCGCATTCTCGGTGGCGGCCCTCGGCGTCAACGTGTTCCTGCTGATCGCGCTGCTCTCCATGCTGCAAGCCACGCTCACGCTGCCGGGTATTGCAGCTATCGCACTGGCGCTCGGTATGGCCATTGACGCGAACGTGCTGATCAACGAGCGCGTGCGTGAAGAGCTGCGCAACGGCGCATCGGCACAGATGGCCATCGCCGCCGGCTTTGACCGCGCCTGGGCGACCATCCTCGATTCGAACGTGACGACGCTCATCGCCGGCCTGGCGCTGATCGCCTTCGGTTCGGGCCCGGTACGCGGCTTCGCGATCGTGCACTGCCTGGGGATCGGCACGTCCATGTTCTCGGCGGTGTTCTTCAACCGCGGTCTCGTGAACCTCTGGTACGGCCGCAAGAAGAAGCTGCAGAGCGTCGCCATCGGGCAGGTGTGGAAGCCGGGCAATACGAACACGGAATCGCCCGCCAAGTAATCACGCCACCCACCACGAATCTCGCATAACCGGCACCGCCCCCGATATGAAGGGGCGGTCGCCACAAAGGGCAGACCATGGAGTTTTTCCGCATCCGCCGCGACATTCCGTTCATGAAGCACGCGTTGATCCTCAACGCGCTGTCGTTCCTGACGTTTATCGCCGCCGTCTTCTTCCTGTTCCACAAGGGGCTGCACCTGTCGGTGGAGTTCACCGGCGGTACGGTGATGGAAGTCGCTTATACCCAGGCCGCCGATCTGCCGAAGATCCGCGGCGACGTTGAGAAGCTCGGCTACGCCGACGCCCAGGTGCAGAATTTCGGCACCTCGCGCGACGTGATGATCCGCCTGCCGCTCAAGACCGGCCCGGACGGCAAGCCCATCGCCTCGGCGGTGCAAAGCGAGCAGGTGATGACAGCCCTGAACGCCGCCAACCCCGACGCCAAGCTGCAGCGCGTCGAATTCGTCGGGCCGCAGGTTGGCAAGGAACTGGCCACCGACGGCCTGCTGGCGCTGCTGTTCGTGGTGGTCGGCATCGTGATCTACCTGTCGATCCGCTTCGAATGGAAGTTTGCCGTGGCGGGCGTGATCGCCAACCTGCACGACGTCGTGATCATCCTGGGCTTCTTCGCCTTCTTCCAGTGGGAGTTCTCGCTGTCGGTGCTGGCGGGGGTACTGGCCGTGCTGGGGTATTCGGTCAACGAATCCGTGGTGATTTTCGACCGGATCCGCGAAGCGTTCCGCAAGTACCGCAAGATGAACACGCACGAGGTGATCGACCACGCGATTACCAGCACCATCTCGCGCACGATCATCACCCACGGCTCGACCGAAATGATGGTGGTGTCGATGCTGGTGTTCGGCGGCCCGACGCTGCACTACTTTGCCCTGGCCCTGACGATCGGTATTCTGTTCGGCATCTACTCGTCGGTGTTCGTGGCCGCTGCGCTGTGCATGTGGCTGGGCGTCAAGCGCGAAGATCTGGTCAAGGCCGACAAAAAGGCCGGTGGCCCGAAGGAAGACGATCCGAACTTCGGCGCGCAAGTCTGAAGGCTCGGTCGTTCCAATGCCCAGAGGACGCATTCCTCGGGCAACAAAAAAGCCCCGCGATTGCGGGGCTTTTTCTTTGGCTGAGGCGTGTTGCCAGGCTTACTGCTGTGCAACGTTGGCGTCTTGCTTGATGCCTTCCACCTGAATCTTCAGCTTGGTTTCCATGTTGAAACCGTAGGCCTTGCCGTAGTCGACACCGAAGTCGTCGCGCTTGAACTTCATCTCGGCATCAGCGCCGCAGACTTCACGCTTGAGCATCGGGTGCTGCATGCACTTGAACGCGTCGATTTCGAGCTTGGCCGGCTTGGTGACGCCGTGCAGCGTCAGTTGGCCTTCGGCTTCGGTCGGCACGTCGCCCTTGAACTTCGTGAAGTTGCCCTTGAACGTGGCGGTCGGGTACTTGGCCACGTCGAAAATCTCGGCGCTCCTGGCGTGCTCGTTCATCTTGGCGTGACCGAAGTCGATGCTGTCGGTCTGCACGGTCACGTCGATGCTGCCGGTCTTGGCGGCGCGATCGAGCGTCACGGTGCCGCTGGACTTTTCGAACTTGCCGCGCCACTTCGACAGACCGCCCATGTGGTCGGCTTCAAAGCTCGGGTACGTATGGCTCGGGTCGAGCTGGTACGTAGCGGGGGCGGCAAATGCGGCGGTGGCAGCAACGGCCGACAGTGCGGCAACGAGGGTACGCAATTTCATGAGAACTCCTGCGGATAAAAGCGGCACACGAGGGCCGGAAAAACGATGGGGTGAGACTTCCGATTACTTCTTGGCAATGACGACGCGGAACTTGATCGTCACGTCATCCGAGACGACCGAAGTATCCTTCCACTCACCGTCACCCACCTTGAATGCGTTGCGCTTGACCGGGAATGCGCCTTCAAAGACCTGATTGGCGCCTTCCTGCTTGAACGTGACGGGTGCAGTCACATCCTGCGTGATGCCCTTGATGGTCAGCTTGCCGACCACGTCCACCTTGCCGCCCGCGCCCGGCTTGAACGCCGACGAGACGAACGTTGCCTTCGGGTACTTGGCGGTGTCGAACCAGTCCTTCTTCTTCAGTTCGTCGTTGTATTCCTTGCTGCCAACGTCGACGCTGGTGACATCGATGTCGACCTTCGCCGTCGAGGCGGCCACGTTGGCCGGGTTGTAGTTGACGGCGGCATCGAACTTGCCGAACTTGATGTCCATCGGCACGCCGAGCTGCTTGCCGGTGGCGGTGACGCTGCTCTTGGCGGCATCCACCTGGGCGATGGCCGATACCGATACGGCAGCGATCGACAGCGCGCCGACGGCAACCAGGGCGATGGCGCGGGGGCGCACAACACGTTTCATCATCAGACTCCTTCAGTCAGGCCGGATCATGCCGGCAGTCTTGGTCAGGATGGAAAGGCAGAAGCACCGGCACACACCGTGCGCCGGCGCATTTGGAAATCAGCGGAGGAAAGGCATCATGCGGCGCAGCGTGCCGTCACGATCGACAACGTGGTGCTTGAGCGCAGCCAGGATGTGCACCACGACGATGGCCGCCATGGTCCAGTTCAGCCATTCGTGCGCCATGCCGAAGATGTCTTTCAGCGCGTCGCTCTTGTCGAACGGCATCGGCAGTTCCCACAGGCCAAGGTAGACAACCTTGACGCCGGCCGCGACGCTGAGCAGATAGCCGGTCAGCGGCACCGCCAAGATCAACAGATACAAGCCGACGTGCGCGGCTTCGGCGGCGGCGTGTTGCCACTTCGGCATACCGGGCACGGGCGCCGGCGCCGGATGCGTCAGGCGCCACAGCACGCGCAGCACCGCAAAGATCAGCACCGTGATGCCGATCCATTTGTGATACGAGAACAGCTTCAGCTTGGTGGGCGTAAAGCCCGGGATATCGGTCATGTACAGACCCAGCCCGAAGGCCGCGAAGATCAGCAGCGCGATGATCCAGTGCATCGCGATCGCCGGCTTGGTATAGACGCCGTGGTCAGCGGCGCCGCGCATGGCCGGATTCGAGTGGGCAGCTTGAGACATCGGTTCCCTCGGTATTTTGAAGCGCTCAGTTGGCGGCGCCTGTGGGTCAGACCACGGCGCCAAACGATTGTGCATTATTTGCGCGATCCGACCCGTCAAGTCGGCGCGAAGTTCACGAAGCGATTCAAATTTTTTGATTGACCAGGCAGTTTTATAGACGTGGCGCGAGAGCCCGTTCTACGGAGCGCACCAAACAAAACGGCCCGCCTCGAATTCGAGAGCGGGCCGTTCTTCAAGACGGTACCACCAAATTTTTGCAACAATCAGGCGATACGGCGCGCCAGTTCTTCCGCCTTGCCGATGTAGCTGCCGGGCGTCATGTCCAGCAGCAGCTTGCGGGCGTCTTCGGGAATGGCCAGCGTGGCGATGAATTCACGCAGCGCCTCGCGCGAAATGCCCTTGCCGCGCGTCAGTTCCTTCAACTGCTCGTACGGGTTGGCGATGCCATAGCGGCGCATCACGGTCTGCACCGGCTCGGCCAGCACTTCCCAGCAGTTGTCCAGGTCTTCGGCCAGGCGGGCGGGGTTGGTTTCCAGCTTGCCCAAGCCGCGCAGGCAGGCGTCGTACGCCAGCAGGCTGTAGCCGAACGCCACGCCGATATTGCGCAGCACGGTCGAATCGGTCAGGTCACGCTGCCAGCGCGAGACCGGGAGCTTTTCCGACAGATGGCGCAGCACCGCGTTGGCCAGGCCGACGTTGCCTTCAGAATTTTCAAAGTCGATCGGGTTGACCTTGTGCGGCATGGTCGACGAGCCGATTTCGCCAGCCTTGGTCTTCTGCTTGAAGTAGCCCTGCGAGATGTAGCCCCAGACGTCGCGGTCCAGATCCAGGATGATCGTGTTGGCGCGCGCCACGGCGTCGAACAGCTCCGCCATGTAGTCGTGCGGCTCGATCTGGATGGTGTACGGGTTGAACGTCAGGCCCAGGCGCGTCTCGATCACGTTCTTCGAGAAGGCCTCCCAGTCCAGCGACGGATACGCCGACAGGTGCGCGTTGTAGTTACCCACCGCGCCGTTCATCTTGCCCAGCAGTTCAACCGCTTCGATGCGGCGGATGGCACGGTCCAGGCGGGCGGCCACGTTGGCCATTTCCTTGCCCAGCGTGGTCGGGCTGGCCGGCTGGCCGTGCGTGCGCGAGAGCATCGGCACGTCGGCGTTGGCATGAGCCAGCTCCACCAGGCGAGCCTGAACGCGGCGCAGCGTCGGCACGATGACCGTGTCGCGCGCGCCCTTGAGCATCATCCCGTGCGAGGTGTTGTTGATGTCTTCCGACGTGCAGGCGAAGTGAATGAATTCGCTGGCGGCTTCCAGCTCGGCGTTACCCTTCACGCGCTCCTTCATCCAGTATTCGACGGCCTTCACGTCATGGTTGGTGACGGCTTCGATCTCTTTGATGCGGGCGGCGTCTGCCTCGGCAAAGTTCTCGACCAGCGCCAGCAGTGCGCCCTCGGCGGCGGCCGAGAAACGCGGGATCTCGGCCAGCCCGGCCTGCGACAGGGCGATCAGCCAATGCACCTCCACCTTCACGCGGTTGCGCATGAAAGCGGCTTCCGACAGCCACTCGCGCAGCGGATCGGCCTTGGCAGCGTAGCGGCCATCGATGGGAGACAGAGCGGTCAGGGCAGAAAGCGACGACATGGCAGGCGGGGAAAAATGTGAAGGGAATCTCAATCCGGACAACCCGGACGCGGCGTTGCGCGTTGAACCAAGGTGCATACGCGCACCCCAGCGAGCCCGCGATTTTACCATCCGGCACCTGCCTTTCACGGCCAATCCGGCCTAAAGCAAGCCTCCGTTTGGTTGAGTTGGGTTCAGGCGCCGCCCAGCGCACTCGGGAAAGTGCGCGGCTATACTTCCGCCTCCAACATGACATGCCTATGAAACTGATCGGATCGCACGCCAGCCCGTACACCCGCAAGGTGCGCGTGGTCCTGGCTGAAAAGAAAATCGACTACCAGTTCGTGCTGGAAGACGTGTGGAGCGCAGGTACGCAGATCCACCAGTTCAACCCGCTGGGCAAGGTGCCCTGCCTGGTAATGGACGACGGCGGCGCCCTGTTCGACTCGCGCGTCATTGCGGAATACGCCGACACGCTGTCGCCGGTGGCGCGCCTCATTCCGCCATCAAGCCGGGAACGCGTGGAAGTGCGCTGCTGGGAAGCGCTGGCAGACGGCCTGCTCGACGCAGCACTCATGCTGCGCATCGAACATACGCAGCGCACACCGGAGCAGCGCAGCGAAACGTGGCTCGCGCGCCAGAGCCACAAGATCGATCAGGCCCTGCAAGCCATGTCGCAAGGCCTGGCCGACAAGACCTGGTGCAACGGCAACCACCTGACGCTGGCCGACATCGCCGTCGGCTGCGCACTTGCCTACCTGGATTTCCGCCAGCCGCAGATCGACTGGCGCGAGCGTCACGCGAACCTCGCCACGTTCTACGCGCGCATTGAAAAGCGGCCGAGTTTCATGGAAACCCAGCCGCAGTAATCCAGGGCAACTGCCGAGCGTTACACGGCCACCGGATCAAACCGTTCGGCCTGGGCCATCGGCCAGTAGCGCTCATACAGTTGATAACGGTACCGCCCGGCCAGCAGATCGCCGGGTTCCAGGTACTTTAGCAGCGTCGAGAGCAACTGCACCTCGTTGCCCGACACGCGTCGCACGATGTGGTGCGCACGAAAATCCGCCGGATGCTGCAGGCCGGCCGCCTGCGTCAGCTCCAGCAGCGCATGCAGGGTATGCGCGTGATATTGATGCACGCGCTCGGCCTTGTCCGGCACCACCAGCGCCTTCTGACGAGACGGGTCCTGGGTTGCCACGCCGGTCGGGCAGCGGTCGGTGTGGCACTTCTGCGCCTGGATGCAGCCCAGCGCGAACATGAAGCCACGCGCAGCGTTGCACCAGTCGGCACCCATTGCCAGCGTGCGAGCCACATCGAACGCCGTGACGATCTTGCCCGACGCGCCAATCTTGATCTTGTCGCGCAGGTTGGTCCCGACCAGCGTGTTGTGCACCAGCAGCAGCCCTTCCTGCAGCGGCGTGCCAACGTGGTCGGTAAATTCCAGCGGCGCCGCGCCCGTGCCGCCTTCCGCGCCGTCAACGACGATGAAGTCCGGGAGGATGCCGGACTCCAGCATCGCCTTGACGATGCCGAAGAACTCCCACGGATGCCCGATGCACAGCTTGAAGCCGGTCGGCTTGCCGCCCGACAGCGTACGCAGGCGATCCACAAACTGCAGCAAACCCAGCGGCGAGTTGAACTCCGAATGCGCGGCCGGCGAGATGCAATCCTTGCCGATCTGGATGCCGCGCGTGGCGGCAATCTCGGGTGTCACCTTGGCCGCAGGCAAGACGCCACCGTGACCCGGCTTGGCACCCTGCGACAGCTTCACCTCGATCATCTTCACCTGCGGGCTGCGCGCCTGTTCGGCAAAGCGGTCCGGATCAAAGCGGCCGTTGGCATCGCGGCAGCCGAAGTAGCCGGAGGCGACTTCCCAGATCAGGTCGCCGCCCTCTTCGCGGTGGTAAGGCGAGATCGAACCCTCGCCGGTGTCGTGGATGAAGTTGCCGAGTTTGGCACCGCGGTTGAGCGCGCGAATGGCATTGCCCGACAGCGCCCCGAAGCTCATCGCCGAGATGTTGAACACCGACATCGAATACGGCTTGGCGCGGCCCTCGCCGACCATCACGCGGAAGTCCGACGAGGCAATGCGCGTTGGCGCCAGCGAATGGCCGATCCATTCGTGACCGGCCACCTTCACGTCGACTTCCGTGCCGAACGGACGGCTATCGACCTCACCTTTGGCACGCTGATAAACGATGCTGCGCTGGGCGCGCGAGAACGGCTTTTCGTCGGTGTCGTCTTCAACGAAATACTGGCGGATTTCCGGACGAATGAACTCGAACAGGAAGCGGAAATGGCCCCAGAGCGGGTAGTTGCGCAGCACCGAGTGGCGCGTCTGCGTGATGTCGTGCACGCCCAGGATGACGAACATGCCCGGAATGACCGCGCACACCCAATGCAGGCGCCCCGCTACCGCAAACCCGGCGGTGACGGCAAACAACAGCACAACGCCCGCAAAGGCCCAGTAACGACGTGGCAGCATGACCAACCCTGTGTGAAGACAAATCAGGGCGCAAGCTTAAACGAGTGCCGCAACAGCCGCAGCCGTCACAACGTAGTGTTGCAGAAACCGCTTAAGCGACTGCCTTTTCAACGACTGCAGGCTCGGCTGCCGAAATAATGCCGCCGCCCAGGCAGATTTCACCGTCGTACAGCACGGCAGATTGGCCCGGCGTGACGGCCCACTGCGCCTCTGGAAAGGCCAACGTCAGTGCGCCCTCGGCCCCGCGTGCGACCGTGCAAGGCGCATCCGCCTGGCGGTAACGCGTCTTGGCACCAAGGTGCGTGCCTTCGGTGGGCGCGTGGCCGGCAACCCAGCTCAGATCGTCGGCGTGCACGGTATGCGCCAGCAGCCACGGGTGGTCGTGACCCTGCACCACGTACAACGTGTTGGCCGCCATGTCCTTGCGGGCCACGTACCAGGCATCGCCGTTGCCATCGCGGCTGCCGCCGATGCCGATGCCCTTGCGCTGCCCCAGCGTGTAGAACGCCAGGCCGATGTGCTCGCCGATGGTCTTGCCGTCCGGCGTCTTGATCGGGCCGGGCTTGGTCGGCAGGTAGCGATTCAGGAAATCGCGAAACGGCCGCTCGCCGATAAAGCAGATGCCGGTGGAGTCCTTCTTCTTGGCGTTGGGCAGACCGATCTCGGCGGCGATTTCCCGCACCTTCGTCTTCGGGATCTCGCCCAGCGGGAAGAGCGTGCGCGAGAGCTGCGCCTGATTCAGGCGGTGCAGGAAGTAGCTCTGATCCTTCGTGTGATCGAACGCCTTGAGCAGTTCGAAGCGGCCGTCGACCTCGCGCACGCGGGCGTAGTGCCCGGTCGCAATCGTGTCGGCGCCAAGCGCCATCGCGTGGTCGAGGAAGGCCTTGAACTTGATCTCGGCGTTGCAGAGCACGTCAGGATTGGGCGTGCGGCCGGCGGAGTATTCGCGCAGGAAGTCTGCAAACACGCGGTCTTTGTACTCGGCGGCAAAGTTGACAGCTTCCACGTCGACGCCGATGAGGTCTGCCACCGAGACCACGTCGATCCAGTCCTGCCGGGTCGAGCAGTATTCGCTGTCGTCATCGTCTTCCCAGTTCTTCATGAACAGGCCGACGACGTCATAGCCTTGCTGTTTGAGCAGCCACGCAGTGACGGACGAGTCCACGCCGCCGGACATCCCGACGACGATCCGCTTCTTGCTCATGACTGCGCTCCCAGGCCGTACACGCTCGCGTGTGTGTGGATAACGTCAAGCGGATAGCGCTTGCCGGCCAGGTAGTCCTCCACGCAGGCGAGCAGCAGCGGGCTGCGATGGCGCTCGCGGCTGGCGCGGATTTCATCCGCCGTCATCCACACGGTGCGAACGATGCCGTCGTCCAGCGTGCGGCGCGGGTCTTGGGGGCCCAACTCGCCAGTAAAGGCCATCCGCACGTAGGTGACCGGATCCCCTTGCGGCGGCTGGAACTGTGCCATGTAGCAGCCCAGAAACGCGGTCGGCACAAAGCTGTGCGCGGTTTCTTCCAGTGCCTCGCGCGCGACCGCGTCGACCAGGCTTTCGTCCGGGTCGAGATGGCCGGCGGGCTGGTTCAGGCGCAAGCCGACATCGGTGTGCTCCTCGACCAGCAGAAAGCGCCCGTCCTGTTCAATGACGGCGGCAACGGTAACGCTGGGTTTCCAGCGGACAGCTTGGTTCATGGCAAAAAGGCAACAAAAACAAGGCGTTATTGTAGCTGGAGGCTGCCCTCCCCGCTTGCATGGGACACCGGAACAGGAGCATGCCGCGCCGGCGCAGAGGTGTGAGCAATTGAGCACACGTTTGCGCAGAATCGGCCCGCATTCCATGTCGGTTCGGATATTCGACATGGCACTCGACGGGCGTCCGTGCGCCAAAAAGTTCGGGTAAGCTGCACGTCGATCCTGATCCAGCGCGCCTTCGTTCACTTCGCGCGCATCCTAACCATAATCAGCGAGGAGAGAACACGATGCACATCGGCATCCCGCAGGAGACGCGGGCGGACGAGACGCGCGTTGCCGCGACCCCGGAAACGGTGAAAAAGTACGTGGCGCTTGGCCATCAGGTGACGGTGCAATCGGGTGCCGGTGTCGCCGCTGCCCAGCCCGACGACGCCTACGTGGCGGCCGGCGCCAAGATCGGCACCGCCGCCGAGGCGCTGGGCGCGCAGATCGTGCTCAAGGTGCGCTCGCCGGAAGCGTCCGAACTGGCGCAGATGCAGCCGGGCGCCGTGCTGGTCGGCATGCTCAACCCGTTCGATGACGAGAACACGGCCCGCCTCGCCGCCGCCAACGTCACCGCGTTTGCGCTGGAAGCCGCGCCGCGCACCACGCGCGCGCAAAGCATGGACGTGCTGTCCTCCCAGGCCAACATCGCCGGCTATAAGGCGGTGATGGTCGCTGCCAACCATTACCAGCGTTTCATGCCGATGCTGATGACCGCGGCCGGCACCGTGAAAGCCGCGCGCGTGCTCATCCTCGGCGCTGGTGTGGCCGGCCTGCAGGCCATCGCCACGGCCAAGCGTCTGGGTGCCGTCATTGAGGCATCCGATGTGCGGCCTGCGGTGAAAGAGCAAATCGAATCGCTGGGCGCCAAGTTCCTGGACGTGCCGTTCCTGACCGACGAAGAGCGCGAAATCGCCCAGGGCGTCGGCGGCTATGCCCGCCCGATGCCGCCCGACTGGATGCGCCGCCAAGCGGAACTGGTGCACACGCGCGCAACCCAGGCCGACATCGTCATCACGACGGCGCTGATCCCCGGCCGCCGCGCGCCGACGCTGTTGTCGGAAGCCACCGTGCAGGCCATGAAGCCCGGCTCGGTTGTCGTCGATCTGGCGGCAGCGCAAGGCGGCAACTGCCCACTGACCGAAGCCGACCGCGTGGTCGTCAAACACGGCGTCACGCTGGTGGGCTACACCAACCTCGCGTCGATGGTGGCGGCCGACGCCTCTGCCCTCTACGCCCGTAACGTGCTCGATTTCCTCAAGCTGATCATCGACAAGGATGGCAGCCTGAACATCAACCGCGAAGACGACATCGTGGCCGCCTGCCTGCTCAGTCAGGCCGGCCAGGTGGTGCGCGCTCCCGCAGCCACGAGCGCCGCCAAATAAGAACGGAGACGGCGGCCTGCCGGGCGTCACAACCCGGCGCGGTCGCCAGTGGCGATTTCATTTCTGTTTCAAGGAAAGCTTCATGCAACGCAACATGCTTCGCGCCAAGCTGCACCGCGCGACGGTCACCCAGGCCGATCTGGACTACGAAGGTTCGTGCGGCATCGACGAGGACCTCCTCGACGCCGCCGACATGCGCGAATACGAAAAGATCGAGCTGTACAACGTCAACAACGGCGAGCGTTTCTCCACCTACATCATCAAGGGCAAGCGCGGCTCGGGCGAAATCTCGCTCAACGGTGCCGCAGCGCGCCGGGCGCACGTGGGTGATCTGCTGATCATCTGCACCTACGCACCGATGAACGAAGAAGAAGTCGCCAGCTACAAGCCCAAGGTCGTGCTGCTGGGCGAGGGCAACAAGATCAAGGCCATCAAGGAAACCTGACGCGCCGGGCGGCCGGGCCTGAACGGTCTGGCCGCTCCGCACATCGACCAAGAAGCGAGGAGGAGCAAATGGAGCTGGTCAATCACACGGTGATCAATCTGATCATCTTCGTGCTGGCGATCTACGTCGGCTACCACGTGGTCTGGACGGTCACGCCGGCGCTGCATACGCCGCTGATGGCCGTGACGAATGCCATCTCGGCCATCATCATCGTCGGCGCCATGCTGGCGGCGGGCCTCACGGAAACGGGCCTGGGCCGCACGATGGGCGTGGTGGCGGTGGCACTGGCGGCGGTGAATGTGTTTGGCGGCTTCCTGGTCACCCAGCGCATGCTCGAGATGTTCAAGAAGAAAGAGCCGAAGGCCAAGGGCGGTCAGAGCGAGGGAGCCAAGCAATGAGCATGAACCTCGTCACCCTGCTGTATCTGCTGGCTTCGGTCTGCTTCATCCAGGCGCTCAAGGGGCTTTCGCACCCGACCACGGCGCGGCGCGGCAACGCGTTCGGCATGACGGGCATGGCGATCGCCGCCGTCACGACCGTCGCGCTCATCTACAAGCTCAAGGCCGAGATGTTTGCGGGCACCGAGAGCGGCGCCTCCACGGGTTTCATCCTGATCTTCGCGGGCCTGGTGGTCGGCGGCGGCATCGGCGCCTACGTGGCGCGCACGGTCGAGATGACCAAGATGCCGGAGCTGGTGGCTGCCATGCACTCGCTGATCGGTCTGGCTGCAGTGTGTATTGCCGTTGCTGCGGTGGCAGAACCGTCGGCCTTCGGCATCACCGTGGCGGGCGACAACGTGCTGCCGCTGGGCAACCGGGTGGAGCTGTTCATCGGCACCTTCGTCGGCGCCATCACGTTCTCGGGCTCGGTGATCGCCTTCGGCAAGCTGTCGGGCAAATACAAGTTCCGCCTGTTCCAGGGCGCGCCGGTGCAGTTTGCCGGTCAACACATGCTGAACCTGCTGCTGGCGGTGGCCATGCTCGGCTTCGGCATCCTGTTCTTCCTGAGCCAGAGCTGGCTGCCGTTCATCATCATGACGGCCATCGCCTTTGTGCTGGGCGTGCTGATCATCATCCCGATCGGCGGCGCAGACATGCCTGTGGTGGTGTCGATGCTGAACTCGTACTCGGGTTGGGCGGCGGCCGGCATCGGCTTTTCGCTCAACAACCCGATGCTGATCATCGCCGGTTCGCTGGTCGGTTCATCCGGTGCAATTCTGTCTTACATCATGTGCAAGGCGATGAACCGGTCGTTCTTCAACGTGATCCTGGGCGGCTTTGGTTCCGAAGCGTCCGCCGGAGCGGCAGCGGGTGGCGGCGGGCAGCAGCGCCCGGTCAAATCGGGTTCGCCCGATGATGCGGCCTTCCTCATGGGCAACGCCGAAACCGTCATCATCGTCCCGGGCTACGGTCTGGCAGTGGCGCGCGCGCAGCACGCCCTGAAGGAGCTGACCGAAAAGCTGTCGGACAAGGGCGTGACGGTCAAATACGCGATCCACCCGGTCGCAGGCCGCATGCCGGGCCACATGAACGTGCTGCTGGCCGAAGCCGAAGTGCCTTACGACCAGGTCTTCGAGATGGAAGACATCAACGGCGAGTTCGGCCAGGCCGACGTGGTGCTGGTGCTGGGCGCCAACGACGTGGTCAACCCGGCCGCCAAGAACGATCCGAAGTCGCCCATTGCCGGCATGCCGATCCTGGAGGCCTACAAGGCCAAGACGATCATTGTGAACAAGCGCTCGATGAACGCCGGCTATGCCGGGCTCGACAACGAGCTGTTCTACATGGACAAGACGATGATGGTGTTTGGCGACGCCAAGAAGGTCGTCGAGGACATGGTGAAATCCGTCGAGTAAAGCGGCGCACTGACAGCCCCACTGACGGCCGTCAACGGTCCGTCAGGGTCAGACGGGTTCCGCTTGCTCCCGGCGGCGGCAGACAGTAACGTAGTGGAAACGGGCAGCGCCGGCCACACCGGCCGTGCGCTGCACCCAGCCCTCTTCCGACTCTTCCCGACGTATGCAACAGGACAGCGCCCTGCCGGTCTATTTCCACCCGACCCTGACGGTGGTGGTCGACGACAGCCAATCGTTTGTGGAAAGCCTCGGGTTCCAGATGGACCCATCGCGTGCGCTGTTGGCCTTCAATGACCCGGAAGAGGCGCTGGCGTGGCTGCGCCAGTGGCATTCGCTGCGCATGCCGGGCTTTCTGCCGGTGCGCGTCACCCACGACGATCTGACGTTCTCGACCGAACGCCGCACGATCCAGCTCGACGTCGACCGCGTCTACCGCCAGATCCACGAGGTCAACCGCTTCCTGCAGCCGTCCGTCATCGTGGTGGATTACTCCATGCCGCGCATGAACGGGCTGGAATTCTGCGCCAAGCTCAAAGATTTGCCGTGCATGACGATCCTGCTCACCGGCATGGCCGACGAGAACATCGCCGTGCAGGGTTTCAACGACGGCCTGATCGACCGTTACATCAAGAAAGACAATCCGGCGATGGCCGAGCGGCTCAGCGCGGAGATCGAAGCGCTGCAGGTGCGCTACTTCAGCAACCTGTCGAGCACACTGCGCGATCTGCTGTCGCGCCACTCGTTCAGCTTTCTCTCAGACCCGGCGATCACACGGCTCGTGCGCGAGCTGTCCACGCGGTACCGCTTCATCGAGTACTACCTGTATCCGCACCCCGCCGGCGTGCTGCTGCTCACGGCTGATGGTCGGGCGACCCTCATGGTCATCGAGACCAACGCAAGCATGCTGACGCACCTGGAAAACGCCGAGGCCTACAACGCGCCCGACGCGCTGCTCAAGGGGCTGCACGACAAGCAGATCGTCCCGTTCTTCTGGCCCGGCGACGGCATGTACACCCCGGCCTGTGTGGAGTGGGAACAATATTGCCTGCCCGCAGAGGTGTGTCAGGGGCGCGAGCCGTACTACTACGCACTGTTCGACATGCCCAGCCACCTGCTGCCGGCACAGGTCTACAGCTACACCCAGTTCCTCACCAACTACAAGCAGGATCCGGACGCGCTCACCGGCCGCAAATCACGCTGAGATGGTGATTCGGCTTTGCTCTGCACTGCGGGTTTCCGCATTGTGTGGGTCACATTCGGCAAGTACAATCGATTGGTCATTCGGCAGCCATGACGTCAGAGCATGGCCCGGTTGAATCGCCCTGATGCATGCGTGGCATAGCTGCGGCATCATGGCGAACACGGGCGCCGGCACGCAACATTCGATACGGCGCCCCGAGTTCATTACTGTGCGGGATTCTCCTTGAGAGACGATTTGGGATGCAGCAGCGGGCCGCGCGTTCAAGCAGCGCGCGTTGCGGATGTCAGGGGAGTGCATCGTTCCAGTCTGGTCATGGTTCACGGTTGCACGATTCCCGTTGCCACGCTGTTGATCGGCAGGCAGTAAAGGTGCTGTTGTTGTACTGAAGGCACCGGCTGCAGTCGATCGTCTTCCCCGATCTTCTCGAAGCGGGTTTGGGCGAGAGACGCCCGGGCTGGCGCGTATTGCGCATGGCCAGCGGACGGCTTCAAGCACGCTTTCACGACTGATGCGGCGGCATGCCCGGCAGTGTCGGCGGGGCGCGCCGTGTTCGCGGTGCCCGGATTCGCGGTGCGACCCCGGGTGCGCGGTTGTTGGAGTGAGCGTCCCGCTTGGCAGACGTTTTCCCTGAAGTCTCCGGCAAATTCGCACCGTGTACTCACCCAACCAAATCGATCCCGCGGTCAGCTTCCGCAACTCACAGGGTCAGCAGGTCCGCGGCACCATCATCACGCTGCAGCGGCGTGCCCTGGTGATGGAGATCTACAACCCCTACTCGATCGTGCAGGTGAGCGAGGTGCTGTCCGAACTCGCGATCAAGATGGGGACGCGGCAGGCCTATCTCGGCAAGGCGGTGGTGATCAGCCTGGTGAACACGGGCCTGACCGCCGTTGTCTCACTGACGCTGATCGACGAATGGCGCGAGCTGTCGGAAGTGGCCGACACGCCTGCCTCGGTGGGCGAAGAAGCGCGAACGTTCGTGCAGGAATGGCAGGAGCGTTTCCGCATCCATCGTGACTATCAGATCGTCGTCAACGAGATGCGCGCGTTCCTGGCCGAAGTGTCGCGCTGGGTGGAACAGGTGGATCTGTCGAAGACATTGCCGCGCGAGGACAACAAGCTGCGCATGGATGTCTTCCAGGAGCTGGCCGAGCCGATCATGCTCAAGCTCAAGGGCTACATGGACGGGCTGGAATCGGAAGCCGGCAAGGTCGAGGCGGAGCTTGCACCCGCGCACCGCACGTTCGCGCAGGCGGCGCTGCATCCGCTGCTGCTGCGCGCGCCGTTCATCTATCGCACGTACACCAAGCCGCTCGGCTATGCAGGCGATTATGAAATGGTCAACCAGATCCTCTCCGACCCGCGCGAGGGCCCGAACACCTATTTCCAGATCGTCAACGCCGCTTTCCTTCGCACCGACGTGGCCGAGGCGCACCGCAACCGCATCGACATTCTTGTGCAGTATCTGAGCGACCTGGCTGCACAGGCGAAGGCGGCAGGCCGAACGTTCAAGGTGCTGAACGTGGGGTGCGGGCCGGCAGTGGAAATCCAGCGCTTCATTCAGCAGCATCCAGAGCCGTCGCTGCTGTCGTTCGAGCTGGTGGACTTCAGCGAGGAGACGCTCGACTACACCCGTGAGCAGATGCGCCGTGCGATGGACCGCGCGCGCAAGACCGTCACCGTCGATTTCGTGCACGAATCGGTGCACCAGCTGCTCAAGCGCCGCATCACGGCGGACAGCCCGCAAGCCGGCGATTGCGATGCGGTGTATTGCGCCGGCCTGTTCGACTATCTGTCCAACAAGGTCTGCCAGCGCCTGCTCTCCTACTTTGCTGCGCGCACGCGCCGGGGCGGCGCCATTCTTGCGACCAACGTGCACGGCAACAACCCGATGCGCTTTGTGATGGAGCACGTGCTGGAGTGGTATCTCGTCTATCGCGATGAACCGCTGATGGCCGAACTGCTGCCCGAAGGCTCGCACGACGTGCGTGTCTATACCGACGTGACCGGCGTCAACGTATTCGCCCAGGCCAGCGTGGCCGGGCCCGCCGCATCCGCCGCCTAATCCGCTGCCCAGGAACACCATGGAGCCCATTACACATCGCGGATACCAAGCCGAGCTGAAGCAGTTCCGGCTCGTCTTCAGCCGCATGGCCGCCATTACCGGCATCGTGCTGGTGCTGGCGGGCGTCGGGCTGGACTACGGCATGTACGTGGACAGGCTCTGGCTGTTCGCTTCGCTGCGGGTCATCACGTCGCTCATCATGCTGGGCGCGCTGCTTGTGCTGTACACCCGCTGGGGCGAAGACCACGTCCAAAGCCTGACGTTCTTCTGGCTGATCTGCCCGCAGATCATGATCTCGTGGATGATCTACGACACCGAGGGCGCCAGTTCACCGTATTACTCGGGGCTGAACCTGGCGATCTATGCGGTGGGCATGGTCATGCCGATCGGCTTTCTGCAGGCCGTGCTGTTCGGCACCTGCACGTACATCTTCTGGGTGATCGCCTGCACGCTGCACCCGGGCGGCATCCAGTCGCGCGAGATCTTCATCGTGCATTCGCTGTTCATCCTGTTCTCGATTGCGACGAGCACGCTGTACACGTACTTCAATGAGCGCGGGCGCTTCCAACTCTTCCGGCTCAAAGAAGAAGTGGCGCAGAAGAACGAGCAGTTGGCGCAGACCAATCAGAACCTCACCGACATCAAGGGCCAGCTTCTGCAGCAGGAAAAGATGGCGGCCATCGGCACGCTGTCGGCCGGCCTGCTCCATGAGATCAACAACCCGGTTAACTTTTGCCTGATGGCGATTGCCGTGGCGCAGGAAGACCCGACCGCCAAGAGCAGCCCGATGCTGCTCGAATGCCTGACCGATGCCAAGGAAGGCATGCAGCGCGTGCAGCACATCGTGTCGGACCTGAAGACCTTCGCCTACCGCAGCCCCGAGAAAGGTGAAGCCGATGCGCCGTTCCTGGCCGAGAAGGCCATCGACTCGGCCATCCGCCTGACCAGCCACGAGTTGCGCGGCGTGGCGCTCGAACGCAAGCTGCCGGCCGACACGCTCGTGCGCGGTGACGAGGCGGCCATCATTGGCGTACTGATCAACCTGCTGTCGAACGCTGCGCTTGCCATGCAAAAGGTGCAGCGCGAGAACCCGCGCATCGAAATTGCCGGCGAGTGGATCGACAACCGCCTGCATGTGGTGGTGACCGACAACGGCCCCGGCATCTCCGAGAAGAACCTGACACGCGTGTTCGAGCCGTTCTTCACCACGCGCGACGTCGGCAAGGGCCTGGGACTCGGCCTGTCGATCAGCTACAGCGTGATCCAGCGCCACGGCGGCACCCTGGCGGTGACGAGCAAGGAAGGCGAATGGGCGCGCTTCACGTTCGATCTGCCGCGCTCGGAGTAGACGCATCATGGACACCACGCCGGACACGGTCACCATCCTCTACGTCGACGACGAAGTGCAGGCCTGCAAGTGGTTTGCACGCACGATCGGCGTCGGCTACGAGGTGCTCACGGCCAACAGCGTCGAAGAGGCCAAGGCCGTGCTGCGCGATTCGCACGAGCGCATCAGCGTGGTGTTGACCGACTTCCGCATGCCGGGCGGCGACGGCACCGAACTGCTGCGCTTCATCGATGCGGAATACGGCGACATTGCCACCATCCTCGTTACCGCGTATGCCGACAAGGACCTGCTGATCCAGGCCGTCAACACCGGGCGCGTGTTCAAGATCCTCGAGAAGCCCTATCAGCCCGAAGACGTTCGGCGCTCGCTGCAGGAGGCGCTGGCCCTGCGCCAGGATCGCCTCTTGCGTACCCAGCGCCTCATGGCAATCGACGAAACGCTGGCCTTTCTTGCGCATGAGCTGAACACGCCGCTGGCTGCCATCTCCAACTTTGCGCGCGGCATCCGCATGCGCGTGGACCAGACCGAGCCCACGCCCGGCGCGCTGCCCGAGATCGGCCGCGCTGCCGATCGCGTGCAGGACAACGCGCGCTACTGCCTCTCGGTGATCGCCACGTTCCTGAACTCCGTGCGCAACACCTACGGCAAGCCTGCCACGGCCGTCACGCCCAACAGCGCGGGCGGGCTCATCCGCTCGTTGTTTGACACGTATCCGTTCACGAACGCGCAGCGCGAATGGGTGTCGTACCGCGTGGAAGAGGATTTCCCGATCCTGACGCTGCCCAACTGCGTGATGCTCGTGCTCTCGTCGCTGACGAGCAACGCCCTGCAGGCGCTGCGGCAAACACAGGCTCCAAAGCTCGAAATTGTCGCCGGCCGTGCGCCGGATGCCGACGGCGCACAACACATGATCCGCATCGAAGACAACGGCCCCGGCATCGCGCCGGACGTTCTCGCGCGGCTGACCATCGACCCCGTGACGACGCGCGCCGAAGAAGGCGGCAGCGGCATGGGCATGATTTTTTGTACGCGGATCATGCAATCGTTCGGGGGAGCGATTGCGATTGATTCTGCACCCAGCGCAGGCACGCGCGTGACTCTGACGTTCCCATGACAAGACCACAAGACTTACGAACCAAGCCGCACGTGTTCCGCGCGTTTGCCGTATCGGCTGCATTTGCTATGAGGAGTGACGGATGACCAATCCCGGGGGCAATGAGCCCAAGATCCTGTACGTGGACGATGAGACATTGGCGCTGACTTACTTCGGCCGTGCCATCGGGTCACTGGCGCCGGTCGTCACCGCCACTTCGGTCGAAGAAGGCAAGCGCATGCTCGACCAGCACGCCGCCACACTGGGCGTGCTCGTGTCGGACCAGCGCATGCCCGGCGAACTCGGCAACGAGCTGCTGCGCTATGCGCGCGAGCGCTATCCGCACCTCGTGCGCATCCTGACGACCGCCTATTCCGAAATCGAAGACACGGTGGAGGCCGTCAACCAGGGCCAGATTCACCGCTACATCAAGAAGCCGTGGGACATCACGGCGCTGCGGGTGGAGCTGAAGCAGGCGCTGGAGTTCTCGGACCTGCGCCGCGAGCGCGACGCGCTGCTGCGCGAGAAGATGACCGTGCGCCAGAGCCAGACGCTCACCCACCGCATCGGGGCGCTGCAGACGCTGTACCTGTCGGTATCCGGGCTGTCGTCGTTCAGCGCCGTCAACGATTACCTCCGTGCGGCCGCCGCCGTCGGGCTGCAATCGCTGGCGCAGCCGGACTGGGCGATGAAGGACTACACCGAGCTGGTCGGCGAAGAAAGCCTGCGCACCGGCGAGTTCAGCCACGCAGTGCGGCAGGCCTATCTCGACTTGTCGTCGCGCTTTGACAGCAAGCCGGCAGCCCAGGCGTTGGAGGTGCTCGCCGAGGTGCTGCACGGCAAGGTCTCGCCGTCGGGCAGCGATGCTGCCGCGGTGGTGGATCTCACGACCCTGACGGAATTCCTGGAAGCCGCGTCCACGCACAAGGTGTCGGACGCGCATGCCAAGTGGCTGGCGTTCCTGCTGTGGCTCGACGGAAAGGGCTGGTCGCTCACGGCCGAGCGCGATGGCGCAACCATCAAGCTGCGCCTTGTCGACAACCAGACGCAGCTCACGCCGGATCAACTCGCGGCGTGGATGGAGCATTTCCAAGGTCAGCAGGCCGCCTGAACGGAGCCCGCCGTTGGCACACAACGCCGATGCTTACGCGTCGGCGTTGTCGTTTGAGGCATCGCCCTTCGCGGGTCGCTCGGGCCGATCGCGCATGCCGCCCTTCACCATGTCGAAGCGGAACAGACGGCATTCGATGTTGCCGTTGTAGAGCGGTGTGCGCTGCGATTCCTTCAGCCGCATCCGACGCGGCATCGAGAGATCGCCCGTGAAAACGAACGCCTTCCAGCCAGCGAATTCACGCTTGAGCGTGCCCGCAAAGGCCTGTGCAAATTCGTTGGCGGCGGCCTCTTCCTCGGGGTCGATCGGGAGCGGCGGCTCCGGCTGACGCAGTTCGCGCATCGGACGGCGGCCATCGTCGCGCGGGGCACCCATGGCGCGGCTGGCGCGCTCGAACACGGTGCCATCCTCGTCGCCCTCGCCTTCCGGCCGGCGGCGGCGCGAACCATGTGCACCGCGCACGGCGATACGCTCGCCGTACGGCGGGTTCATCAACAACACGCCGGCGGCCTCGAATGGCGGCTTGCCGAAGCGCGCATCGACCTGCTTGAGCACGGGCTCGCCCGGCAGACCGGCACGCTGCCAGTTGGCGGCGGCATAGGCCAGCATGTCGGTGGAAATGTCGGAGCCGGCCACCAGCGGCGGCGCCCGGCGCATGGATGCGGCCGCCGCATCGGCAGCGGCTTCGCGCAGGCGCTTGAAGCACTTGGCATCGTGGTCCTGCAACCACTCGCAAGCGAAGGCGCGCTGTCCGCCCGGCGCAATACCCAGCGCACGTTGCGCGGCTTCAACAAGGAACGTGCCGCTGCCGCACATCGGATCGTAGAACGGCATGCCGTGTGCGCCCGTCCAGCCCGTCAGGCGCAAGATGCCGGCGGCGAGGTTCTCCTTCAGCGGCGCCTCGCCCTTTTCCTGCCGCCAGCCGCGCTTGAAGAGCGGCTCGCCGGTGGTGTCGAGATAGATCGTGCAGTCGGTCTCGGTCAGGTATGCGTAGATGCGCACGTCCGGCGAGACCGTATCGACGCTGGGCCGCGCGCCCATGCGCTGGCGGAAGCGGTCACACACCCCGTCCTTCACGCGCAGGCCGACAAACTTCAGGCTCTGCAACGGCGATTTGTGCGCAGTCACGTCCACGCGGATCATCTCGTCGGGCGTGAAATAGTCTTCCCAGCGCTGCGCAGCGGCCAGCGCGTAGATGTCGTCTTCCGAGCGATACCCGCGCGAAGCCAGGCGCATCAGCACCCGGCTGGCAATGCGGCTGTGCAGGTTGACCGCATACGCCGCACCCTGCGTGCCGAAGAAATGCACGCCGCCCGGCACGGTGCGGCCCACCTCGAACGCCGCCAGCTCATCGACCTCGGGGCGAATGGCGATTTCGGCCAGTTCATCGGCCAGCGCCTGTTCCAGCCCTCGGGGGCATGGCGCGAAGTAAGCAGTTGCCATCGGAAAACCAGAAAAAATCAGAATGGCTTGACGACCACCAGGATCGTGATCGCCAGCAACAACAGCACCGGCAGTTCATTGAACCAACGGTAGAACTTGTGCGAGCGCTTGTTGGCGCCCGCCTCGAACTTGCGCAGCAGCACGCCGCAGCCATGGTGATAACCGATCGTCACAAGCACCAGCGCGAGCTTCGCATGCATCCAGCCATTGGGCGGATACAGCCCGATGCGATATCCCAGGAACAGCCACAGCCCCAGCAGGATCGCGACAATCGCCAGCATCGTCGTGAAGCGGAACAGCTTGCGGGCCATGATCAGCAGGCGCGTGATGGCCGCGCGCTCGGTTTCCATTGCCAGGTTGACGAAGATGCGCGGCAGATAGAACAGCCCCGCAAACCACGACGCAATGAAGACGATGTGAAAGGCTTTGACCCAGAGCATGCGAAGCGTCCCGTGAATGGTGTGAAGCGCGATCGGTAAAAACAGCGCGCCGCTCATGGCGGCGCTCAATGTGCAGCAAGCGATATCAGGTGCGGATCTCGCCGTGCCCGAACACGACGTATTTCAGCGAGGTCAGGCCCTCCAGCCCGACCGGGCCACGCGCATGCAGCTTGTCGTTGGAGATGCCAATTTCGGCGCCCAGGCCGTACTCGAAACCATCGGCAAAGCGCGTAGACGCGTTGATCATCACGCTGGCCGAATCGACCTCGCGCAGGAAGCGCATGCCGGTCGAGTAGTTCTCGGTGATGATCGAATCGGTGTGCGCCGAGCCGTAGGTGTTGATGTGCTCGATGGCGTCGTCTAGGCCGTCGACGGTGCGGATCGACAGGATCGGGGCGAGATATTCGGTGTGCCAGTCGGCCTCGACGGCGTCTTTCAGATTGCCGAAGCCAGCCGCTTCCAGCGTGGCGCGCGTGGCCGGGCACACGCGCAGTTCCACGCCCTTGTCCTGGTAGATCTTTGCCAGCGGCGGCAGCGCGCGCGCAGCCACATCGCGCGACACGAGCAGCGTTTCCATCGTGTTGCACGGTGCGTAGCGCTGCGTCTTGGCGTTGTCGCACACGCGCACGGCCTTCTCGATGTCGGCATCGACGTCGATGTAGACGTGGCAGATGCCGTCCAGGTGCTTGATCATCGGCACCCGCGCTTCTTCGATCAGTCGCGCGATCAGGCTCTTGCCGCCGCGAGGCACGATCACATCGACGTACTCCGTCATGGTGATGAGCTTGCCGACCGCCGCGCGATCCGTGGTGGCCACCACCTGCACGGCGTTGGCGGGCAGGCCAGCATCGGCCAGCCCTTCCTCGATGAGCGCCGCCAGCGCGCCGTTCGATTCGATCGCTTCGGAGCCGCCGCGCAGAATGGTCGCGTTACCCGACTTGATGCACAGCGCCGCGGCATCCACCGTCACGTTCGGCCGCGACTCATAGATGATGCCGATCACGCCAAGCGGCACGCGCATCTGGCCGACCTGGATGCCGGTGGGACGGAACTTCATGTTGCTGATCTCGCCGATCGGGTCGGGCAGCGCGGCGATCTGCTCCAGGCCAGCGGCCATGGTCTCGATGGCACGATCGGTCAGCGTGAGGCGGTCGATGAAGGCGGCGTCCTGGCCGTTGGCGCGAGCGCGTTCGACGTCGCGGGCATTGACCTCTTTGAGCTTGGCGGCATCGCGACGGACGGCGGCGGCAATGTGCAACAACGCGCGGTTCTTCTGCGCGGTGCCGGCCCGGGCCATGCCACGCGAGGCGGTGCGCGCCTGACGGCCGACCAGGGCCATGTATTCGTTCACGTCGAGCTGCTTCATGATGATCGCGACCGGCGGGCTGCCGGCAAATTCAGTGTGAGGACATTCGGAGGCTTGCGGCCGATGGTGTGGATCAGGCCGGCACCGGAAGACTGCCCGGCCGCGCAATGCGCATCGCCAGTTGCAGCAGGCCATCCCATGGCTCGGCGGGCAGCGACGGCTCGCGCAAGCCCTTGACCTGCCGATCCAGCTTGGCGGCCATGGAGAGCGCACCCTCCAGCTCGCGCTGTGACAGCCGCTGCGCTGCCTGCGGCACCAGCCGCTCGCGTGGGCCCCACACCCGCAGTTCTCGCAGCATGGACGCCACCGGCTTGCCTTGGGCCGCGCCCGAGGCGATTTTTGATAATACGCGAATTTCTTCGGTCAACGTCCAGAGCACCAGGACCGTGGCCTCGCCCTCGCCGCGCAGGCCTTCGAGCATGCGCACCAGACGCGGCACATCGCCGGCCAACATGGCTTCGGACAGCTTGAACACGTCGTAGCGCGCCACGTTGAGCACCGCATCGTGCACATCGTCGAACGTCAGCACACCGGGCGGATGCAGCAAGCCGAGTTTCTGGATTTCCTGATGCGCGGCCAGCAGATTGCCCTCCACACGGTCGGCAATGAACTGCAGGGCGCGGCGGCCAGGCTCACCGGGCTCCACACGTTGCTGCTGGCGCGCGAGACGCTCACCAATCCAGCCGGGCAGCTTGGTGCGGTCCACCGAATCGACCTTGATCGACACGCCCGCCCCTTCCAGCGCCGCAAACCACGCCGACTTGGCCGTCGCAAAATCCAGACGCGGCAGCGTGATCAGCGTGACGGTATCGGTGGCCGGCCCGGACGGCGTGCCCGCAGCCAATGCGCGCAGTGCTTCGCCACCATCCTTGCCGGGCTTGCCCGACGGAATGCGCAGCTCGACGATCTTGCGATCTCCAAACAGCGACATCGACTGCTGCGCCTCGGTCACGCGCGACCACGAGAAACCCCGCTCGACGCTCATCACCTCGCGCTCGGTAAAGCCCTGCGCGCGCGCGGCCTGCCGCAGCGCATCGACCGCCTCAAGTGCGAGCAGGTGCTCGTCGCCATGCACCACGTACAGCGGCGCGAGCCCCTTGGCAGTGGCCTGCTTCAGATGACCTTCGAGCGCATCGAGCCGCAATTGCATGGCAAACCTTGCCCTGATCCGCCGCTTACGACGGCAGCTTCACGGCACCCAGGCGCCGCACGAGCTGATTGATCGTATCGCCCTGCATGTCTCGGTAGAGCGCCGCTTCTTCGTAGTCCTTGGCGAGCACCTGCGTCTCGTTGTACGAGAGATCGCGGAACTGCGTGATTTCCGACGGCGGGATCAGCAGGTTGTCGTGCGCATCGCGCAGCTGGAAGCGGAAGCGATACGTGATGCGGTACTCGCGCACCACACCCTGCGGCGTGAGCGACGAGATGGTTTTCACGCGGTCTTCAGCCAGCACGTCGAGCAGCGCATCGGCGTCCTTCTTATCCGACACGATGACGGTGTCGGAGCCGTTGTCGATCAGCCGGCGCAACTGCGCGCGCATTTGCGAGTTCTGCGGCAAGTTGATGTACAGCCGCTTGAACGCGAAGTCGGTATTGCCCCGCATGTGGAAACCGCAAGCGGACAGCGCCGGCAGCGCAATCGCAAGCGCAAGGACAGAGCGGCCAAAGCGACGGCGGGACAAACCTCGGGACAACGACATAACCATGCGTTCCTTGAGTGGGATGGCCGATCAGGCCACCACGTTCACCAGACGGCCCGGCACCACGATGATCTTCTTGGGCGGCTTGCCTTCAGCAAATTTCTGGACCGCTTCATCCTTGGCGGCAATCGCTTCGATGGCGGCGCGATCGGCGTCGGCCGGCACGACGATGCTGCCGCGCACCTTACCGTTGACCTGCAGCACGAGTTCGATCTCGCTCTGCACCAGCGCGCCTTCGTCGACCTGCGGCCACGGGGCGTCGAGCAGGTCGCCATATGCACCGGCGTAGCCAAGCTCCGTCCAGAGTACGTGCGTGATGTGCGGCACGACCGGGTACAGCACGCGCAGCAGCAACCCCAAGCCTTCGCGGCGCGCATCGGCACCGGCGTCCTTGGCGCCTTCCAGCGCGTTGAGCATCTTCATCGTCGCCGAGACGACGGTGTTGTACTGCAGGCGCTCGTAGTCGTAGTTCGCTTGCTTGAGCACGGTGTACAGCTCGCGGCGCAGCGCGCGATCAGCATCCGTTGCACCCGCCACAACGCCATTGCCGTGACCGCCGCGAATGGCGTCGGCGTGCGCCACGCCAAAGTTCCACAGACGGCGCAGGAAACGCGACGCGCCCTCCACACCGGCGTCGTTCCACTCGAGCTGTTGCTCGGGCGGCGCGGCGAACATCGTGAATAGGCGCGCCGTGTCGGCACCGTACTGGTCGATCAGCGCTTGCGGGTCGATGCCGTTGTTCTTCGACTTCGACATCTTTTCCACGCCGCCGATCACCACCGGCTGGCCGTCGGCCTTGAGCGTAGCACCCACCGGGCGGCCGCGTTCGTCGGTCTGCACGTCGACCTCGGCCGGGTTGATCCACTGCTTCTTGCCTGCGGCATCTTCCCGGTAGTACGTCTCGTTGAGCACCATGCCCTGCGTGAGCAGGTTGGTGAACGGCTCATCGAATTTGACGAGGCCCAGGTCACGCATGACCTTGGTCCAGAAGCGTGCGTACAGCAGGTGCAGGATCGCGTGCTCGATGCCGCCGATGTACTGGTCCATCGGCATCCAGTAATCGTTGCGGGCATCGACCATGGTCTCGCCGTCCGGGCACGTATAGCGCATGTAGTACCAGCACGAATCGATGAAGGTATCCATCGTGTCGGTCTCGCGGCGCGCGGGCTTGCCGCACGACGGGCACGTGCAATTCAGGAAGCGCGGATCCTTGGCGAGCGGGTTGCCCGTGCCGTCCGGAACGAGGTCTTCGGGCAGGCGCACCGGCAGGTCCTGCTCGGGCACGGGCACGACGCCACAGCTCTCGCAATGGATCAGCGGGATCGGCGTGCCCCAGTAGCGCTGGCGCGAAATGCCCCAGTCGCGCAGGCGCCAGGTGGTCTTTTTCTCGCCCAGGCCTTGTGCGGCCAGATCGGCAGCCACGGCGTCGACGGCCTGTTGATAGTTCAGGCCATCGTACTTGCCGCTGTGGAACAGCACGCCGTGTTCCTTGTCGCCGTACCAGTCGGCCCAGGTGGTCGTGTCGTACGGCTGGCCCTTCACGTCGATCACCTGCTTGATGGGCAGGTGGTACTTGTTGGCAAAGGCAAAGTCGCGCTCGTCGTGCGCGGGCACGCCCATCACGGCGCCGTCGCCGTAGGTCATCAGCACGTAGTTGCCGACCCACACCGGCACGGATTCGCCCGTGAGCGGATGCGTGACGGTCAGGCCGGTCGGCATGCCCTTCTTTTCCATGGTGGCCATGTCGGCTTCCATGACGCTGCCGTGCTTGCACTCTTCGATGAACGCGGCGAGCGCCGGGTTGCTCTGCGCGGCATGCGCGGCGATGGGATGCTCGGCGGCCACGGCGCAGAACGTCACGCCCATGATCGTGTCGGCACGCGTGGTGAAGACGTACAGCTTGCCGTCGTTGATCAGCTTGCCGTCGTCACCGGCAATGTTGTGCGGGAATGCAAAGCGCACACCCTCGCTCTTGCCGATCCAGTTCTGCTGCATCAGCTTGACGCGCTCGGGCCAGCCCAGCGAGTCAAGGTCGGAGAGCAGCTCCTGCGCATACTTGGTGATGCCCAGGTAGTACATCGGGATCTCGCGCTTTTCCACCACCGCGCCCGAACGCCAGCCGCGCCCGTCGATCACCTGCTCGTTGGCGAGCACGGTCTGGTCGACCGGGTCCCAGTTCACGGTACCGGTCTTGCGGTAGGCGATGCCCTTTTCGAGCATCTTCAGGAACAGCCACTGGTTCCAGCGGTAGTAATCGGGGCTGCAGGTCGCCACTTCGCGCGACCAGTCGATCGCCAGGCCCATCGACTGCATCTGCTTCTTCATGTAAGCGATGTTGTCGTAGGTCCATGCAGCGGGTGCCACGCCGTTGTTGAGCGCCGCGTTTTCCGCCGGCATGCCGAAGGCGTCCCAGCCCATCGGCATCAGCACGTTGTATCCCTTCATGCGCAGCTGACGCGTCATCACGTCGTTGATCGTGTAGTTGCGCACGTGGCCCATGTGCAGCTTGCCCGACGGATACGGCAGCATCGAGCACGCGTAGAACTTGGGCTTGTCCGAGCCGTCAGCAGCGCGCGCGTGTTCGGTCACGCGGTAGGCATCCAGGGCCTGCCAGTGTTGCTGCGCTTGCTGTTCGACGTCGGACGGGGAGTATTTGTCTTGCATGGTGATGGGTCGCCCGGATGCCCCGGCGATTGCAGCCGCGCAGCCAACGCGCGCAGCCGGATTGAATAACGGAAAAGGCCCGATTATACCGTCGCCACCCGCCCCATCCGGGCGATCGCGAGCAGTGGAAAAAGGCGCCGGACAGGCCTGCCAGCGCCTTCTGCCGCCAGCCTGATTACAGGCCGAGCACGTCGTTCATGTCGTACAAACCCTTCTTGCCGGCCACGTAGACCGCAGCGCGCACGGCGCCTTCGGCATACGACTGGCGGGTGTTGGAGCGATGCGTGATTTCGATGCGCTCGCCGTCGCCAGCAAACAGCACGGTGTGGTCGCCGACAATGTCGCCCCCGCGCACGGTGGCAAAGCCGATGGTGCCAAGCTCGCGCGGGCCGGTCTCGCCTTCGCGCGCATAGACCGCACGATCGGCCAGCTTGGTGCCCTGCGCCTCGGCCACGATCTCGCCCATCTTGAGCGCGGTGCCCGACGGGGCGTCGATCTTGTGCTTGTGATGCGCCTCGATGATCTCGACGTCGTAACCCTGCGCCAGGATCTTGGCGGCGACTTCGATCAGCTTGAAGGTCGCGTTGACGCCTACGCTCATGTTGGGCGCCCAGACCACGCCGATCGACTCGCCGTAGGTCTTGAAGCTGGCTTTCTGCTCAGCCGTGAAACCGGTCGTACCGATGACCACCGCAGTGCCCAGCTCACGGGCGACGTTCAGGTGATTCAGCGTTGCGTCAGGGCGCGTGAAGTCGATGAGCACGTCGGCTTGCGAGAGACCCGCGCGCACGTCGTCGGTCACAATCACGCCGGTCGTCTTGCCCAGCTTGATGCCGGCGTCCTGGCCCACGGCATCGCTGCCTGGGCGGTCCAGCGCAGCGCCCAGCGTCACGCCCGGCGTGCGCAGTACGGTGTCGATCAGCATCTGGCCCATGCGGCCCGAGGCGCCTGCAATCGCGATTTTCATGTCGGTGGAAGCGAAAAGCTGCAAAAGAAAAACGGTCTGTAAAACGCACAAGCGGCGGAACCCGTCCGCCGCTCGCTCGAAGTCGTGATGCCGGCGCGCTGGCTATGCGCGCTTCACGGGGTTCACTGCGATTGGGTGGCCGGCGGCGGAACGCTGGTGTCAGTACCACCGCCGCCAGTGCGGCGCTCCGGCAGCGTCACGTCAACGTTGTTTTTGGAGCCTGCGGTCGACTGCACGCGGTCCGTTACCTCAGCCGACGGAATCGACGGTGCACGCGCTGCCGGCGCGGCGCCCGCAGCGGCGGCGGCCTGCGCGGCATCCTTTTTCGGACGCTTGATGCCGTCGATCTCGGAGATCAGTTCCGACTCGGACGGCAGCTCATCGGCGCCGACCCACTTGGCAAGGCGGTCGCCATCAAACCACACCGTCAGCCTGCGCTCCTGCACAACCGACGTGTTGCCACGCTTGAACGAGAAGATGTAGTCCCAGCGGTTGGCGTGGAACATGTCCGTCAGCAGCGGCGTGCCGAGTACGAAGCGGACCTGGTCGCGCGTCATGCCTTCCTTGAGCTGCGCCGCCTGTTCGCGCGACACGAAGTTGCCCTGCACGATATCGATGCGATACGGCGTGATGGCATTGGCGATCTTGCGCGTGGTGCTGTCATAGGTGCCGCATCCGGCCAGCAACGCCGACGCGGCGAGCATGGCACCCACCAACAGGCCGCCGCGACGGGCGACGTGGGCAAAACGGACAGGACTGCGCGCAAAAGAAAAGGTCATGAGCGATCGGCCTTCAAACGGTTCCGGACATACCGGTACGGGAGGAATCGGCGACGGCCCAGGCACATCGTGCAGGCCCGTCAATAGGACTTTTGCCGCCAAAACCCTTATGATTGGAATATCCGAACATTGTACTCTAGGGAGCCTGGCGCATGCCGAGTCCTGCAGACCTCAAGAACATCGGTCTGAAAGCCACGGTGCCGCGGTTGAAGATCCTCGAGATCTTTCAGACCAGCGAAGAGCGCCACATGAGCGCCGAAGACGTGTACCGCATCCTGCTCGCCGAGCACATGGACATTGGCCTGGCCACCGTCTATCGCGTGCTGACGCAGTTCGAACAGGCGGGACTGCTGTCACGCAACAACTTCGAATCCGGCAAGGCCATCTACGAACTCAACGAGGGCAAGCACCACGATCACCTGGTGTGCCTCGATTGCGGCCGCGTGGAAGAATTTTTCGATGCCGAGATCGAACAGCGCCAGCAAAGCATTGCACGTGCGCGCGGCTTTGCGCTGCAGGAGCACGCGCTGTCGCTCTATGGCAATTGCACGAAGGAAGCCTGCCCACATCGGCCAAAGCGCTGAAGCGTCGTCGCCAAAAGGAAACGGCCGCATCGTCTGCGGCCGTTTTTCATTGGAGCGGCGAGAGGGCGGATGTCAGGCGGACAGCCGCGTCTCGTCCTCCTTTTCTGCGTCGCCCTGGCCGCCCTTCTCGGCCTTGCCATGTTCATTGGCCTGCACGGGCGAATGCGCCGGTGCGCCCGACGCCTGCCCCGTGTACTCAGCCACGACCTGCTTGAAGAGCTGACGCGCCCACACCAGCATCGGGTGCGTATTGCGGCTGCGGTGCCAGAGCATGTTCAGGCCCAGCACGGTTTCCAGCTCGGTCGGCAGCGGGAACGCGTTGAGGTCGTACATCTTGCAGACCATATCCTTCATCAGCGAATTGACCGTGAAGATCATGTCGGTCTGGGCGGCGACTTCTCCCTGGGTGCGCCAGCTATGCACCGTCATGGTCGAATTGCGTTTCAGGCCGCGCTGCTGCAAGGCGTAGTCCAGCGGAATGAGCGACGGCGCGACACGGCTGCCGGGGCTGCCCTGCGCGATGAAGATGTGCTCGCAGTCGAGGTATTGCTCGAGCGTGCAGCGATCGCCGAGGATCGGGTGGTCCTTGCGCGCGCAGACCCACATGTTGAAGGAGGTCACGACCTCTTCCATGATCTCGGGGTGGCGCGTGGGGAACGGCGAGAACGCCAGATCCAGCTCGTTCGCGCGCATGGCGGCCACGTCGGCTTCCCACGAAGACGACTCAGTCAGGCGCACCTGCAATGCCGGCGCCAGGCGCTTGATGCGCAGCAGGAAGCGATCGAACAGCGCATCGCCCAGCGTGCCGGCAAAGCTGACGTTGAACGTGCCGGTGGCTTCGGCCGGGTCGAACGTGGCGATGTCGCCCTCGTTGATGGCCGCCCACAGGTCGAGCATCTCGCGCACCTTCGGGCCCAGCTCAAGCGCCTTGGGCGTAGGCGTCAAGCCGTGCGGCACGCGAATGAAGAGGGGATCGTCAAAGATCTCACGCAGACGGCCCAGCGAATGCGAGACAGCCGGTGCGGTCATGTGCATCTTTTCGGCCACGTAGGTGGCGTTGCGCTTGCTGAGCAGCTCAACAAAAATCACCAGCAGCTTGGTATCGACGTTGACCATGGGACGCCTTGGCTCGAACACGTTGGAAAACTGGAAAGGCAACCATTGCCGAGGCAATGGGCCGGATGCGACGTAAAAGCCCGCCACATCACAATGTAGTATTTGTTCAGTGTACGGACTGCAACCCAATTTTCAAAGCGAATTCCTGTAGCCCGAATTCGAAATTTGCTAATCCGCAAACGTTTTCGTTTCAGTCCATAACAAACGCCGATCTGCGCCCAACCGGCAGCGTTTCAGTGAGGTGGGCTCGCCTTAGACCGGCGTGCCCATGAAAAAACGCGCCCGAAGGCGCGTTCTCTTTGCAGCAAGGTGGATTACTTGCCCACCACACGTGCCATTTCCAGGCACTTGTTCGAGTAGCCCCACTCGTTGTCGTACCAGCTCACGACCTTGATGAAGGTGCCATCCAGTGCGATGCCGGCTTCGGCGTCGAAGATCGAGGTGCGCGCATCGCCGCGGAAATCCGTAGCGACGACCTTGTCTTCGGTGTAGCCGAGCACGCCCTTCAGCGCGCCTTCGCTCTGTGCCTTCATTTCGGCGCAGATTTCAGCGTACGTGGCGGCGCTTTCCAGCTCGACGGTCAGGTCGACGACCGACACATCCGAGGTCGGCACGCGGAACGACATGCCGGTCAGCTTCTTGTTCAGCTGCGGAATCACCACGCCCACGGCCTTGGCGGCGCCGGTCGACGACGGGATGATGTTTTCCAGGATGCCGCGGCCGCCGCGCCAGTCCTTGTTGGACGGGCCGTCAACGGTCTTCTGCGTGGCGGTGGCAGCGTGCACGGTCGTCATCAGGCCGCGCTTGATGCCCCACTTGTCGTTCAGCACCTTGGCAACCGGTGCCAGGCAGTTGGTCGTGCACGAAGCGTTGGAGATGATCGCCTCGCCCTTGTACGTTTCGTGGTTCACGCCGTACACGAACATCGGGGTGTCGTCCTTCGACGGAGCCGACATGATGACCTTCTTGGCGCCCGCGTCGATGTGCTTTTGCGCGCCTTCCTTGGTCAGGAAGATGCCGGTCGATTCGATCACCACGTCGGCGCCGACTTCGCCCCACTTCAGTTCGGACGGGTCCTTCACGGCGGTCAGGCGGATCTTCTTGCCGTTGACGACGAGCGTGTTGCCGTCGACCGACACTTCACCGTCGAAGCGGCCGTGCACCGAGTCGTACTTCAGCATGTACGCCAGGTAGTCGGGCTCGAGCAGGTCGTTGATGGCAACAACTTCGATGTCCTTGAAGTTGGCGGCGGCGGCGCGGAACACCATGCGTCCGATGCGGCCGAAGCCGTTGATGCCGATCTTGATGGTCATGGTCAGTCTCCTGATAGCAGAAAAGAAATCGACGATGCGTTAAAACCAGCGCGGCACCTCGTGGGTGCCGCGTACGCAAATTCAGTTAAGCAATGACGCTCTTGGCGGTGTTCACCACGTTCTCGACGGTGAAGCCGAAGTGCTTGAACAGCACGCCCGCCGGGGCGGATTCACCGAAGGTGTCGATACCGACCACGGCTTGCACCTGGTACTTCCACCAGAAATCGGTCACGCCCGCTTCCACGGCGATGCGCGGCACGCCGGCCGGCAGCACGCTCGCCTTGTAGGCCGAGTCCTGCTTGTCGAACACGGTCGTGGCGGGCACCGAAACCACGCGCGCGTGGATGCCCTCGGCGGCGAGCTGGTCTGCTGCACCGACCGCCAGGCCAACTTCCGAGCCGGTGGCGATGATGACCACGTCCGGCTTGCCGTTGGCGGCATCGCGGAGCACATAGCCGCCGCGCGCAATGGCTTCGCGCGTGTCCGGATTGCGCGCCTGGAACGGCAGGTTCTGGCGGCTGAAGATCAGGCAGCTCGGGCCGTTCTGGCGCTCGATGGCGGCGGCCCAGGCGACGGCGGTTTCGGTGGTGTCGGCGGTGCGCCAGACATCCATGTTCGGAATCAGGCGCAGGCTGGCAACGTGCTCGATCGACTGGTGCGTCGGGCCGTCTTCGCCCAGGCCGATGGAATCGTGCGTGAAGACGAAGATCGAGCGGATCTTCATCAGCGCGGCCATGCGCAGCGCGTTGCGGCTGTAGTCGGAGAACGTCAGGAACGTGCCGCCGTACGGAATGTAGCCGCCGTGCAGCGCGATGCCGTTCATGATGGCGCTCATGCCGAACTCGCGCACGCCGTAGTTGATGTGATTGCCCCAGGCATCCACACGCACGGCCTTGCTGCCGCTCCAGTTGGTCAGGTTCGAGCCGGTCAGGTCGGCCGAGCCGCCCAGCAGCTCGCCCAGCACCGGACCGTAGGCTTCGAGCGTGTTCTGGCTGGCCTTGCGCGTGGCAATGGTCTCAGCCTTTTGCTCGCACTTCTCGATGAACTCGGCGACGGCCTTGTCGAAGGCTTCCGGCAGTTCGCCGCGCATGCGGCGCTCGAACTGCGCGGCCTCGGCCGGGTAACGCTCGGAATACGCGTCGAACAGCGCGTTCCAGGCCTCTTCCAGCGCCTGGCCCTGACCCTTGGCATCCCAAGCGTCGTACACGGCTTGCGGAATTTCAAACGGTGCGTGCGGCCACGCCAGCGCTTCGCGCGCGGCAGCGATTTCCACGCCGCCCAGCGGGGCGCCGTGCACGTCGTGACCGCCTTCCTTGTTGGGCGCACCCTTGCCGATGAGCGTGCGGCAGCAGATCAGCGTCGGCTTGTCCGACTTCTTGGCTTCGGCAATCGCAGCTTCCACGGCGGCAACGTTATGGCCGTCGACGGCGCGGATCACGTTCCAGCCGTAGGCTTCGAAGCGCTTCGGGGTGTCGTCGTTGAACCAGTGAACGACGTCGCCGTCGATCGAGATACCGTTGTCGTCCCACAGCGCGATCAGCTTGTTCAGGCCCAGCGTGCCGGCCAGCGAGCACGCTTCGTGGCTGATGCCTTCCATCAGGCAGCCGTCGCCCAGGAAGACGTAGGTGTGATGATTGACGATGTCAAAGCCCGGGCGATTGAATTCCTGGCCCAGCAGACGCTCAGCAAGGGCCATGCCGACGGCGTTGGTGATGCCCTGGCCCAGCGGGCCGGTGGTGGTTTCCACGCCCGGGGTGATGCCGTATTCCGGGTGGCCGGCGGTCTTGCTGTGCAGCTGGCGGAAGTTCTTCAGTTCCGACATCGGCAGGTCATAGCCGGTCAGGTGCAGCAGCGCGTAGATCAGCATCGAGCCGTGCCCGTTGGACAGCACGAAGCGGTCGCGGTCGGGCCAGCGCGGGTTGAGCGGGTTGTGACGCAGGTGGCGGCTCCACAGTGCCACGGCGATATCCGCCATGCCCATCGGCGCGCCGGGGTGGCCGGAGTTGGCTTGCTGGACGGCGTCCATGGCAAGCACGCGAATGGCGCTGGCCATCAACTGGGTAGGCTGGGTGGTATTCGAGTGGAGGGCGGGGGCGGTCATGCGAACCTGCGGCAGGAGATAGGCGGGAAAACCGCGATTTTACCAGACGGGAATGACCCGGCTGGGGTGATCGCGGTCAGTAAAACGTGCTACGACGTCCCCTCCCCCGCCCGGCTTACCACTCGGCGACGGAACCGTCGGCGTGGCGCCACACCGGGTTGCGCCAGTCGGGTGCCTCCTTGCTCCGTTCGATGACCAGCGCCTCGTCGATGTCCACGCCCAGACCGGGCAGGCGCGGCGGGCGGATATAGCCGCCCTCCAGCGCAAAATCGGCCTTGTTTCGCACGTAATCGAGCAGTTCGGCGCCCTGGTTGTAATGGATGCCCATGCTCTGTTCCTGCAACGTGGCGTTCCAACTGACGAAATCCACGTGCAGGCAGGCCGCCAGCGCGATGGGGCCAAGTGGGCAATGCGGCGCCAACGCCACATCGTAAGCCTCGGCCATGGCGGCGATCTTCACGCATTCGGTAATGCCGCCCGCGTGAGACAGGTCCGGCTGCAGGATCGACACCCCGCCTGCCTCCAGCACCCGCTTGAAGTCGAAGCGCGAGAACATGCGCTCGCCGGCAGCGATGGGCAGATGGGTGTGGGCGGCCAGGCGGGCATAGGTTTCGGCCTGCTCGGCCAGCACGGGCTCTTCGATAAAGAGCGGGCGATACGGCTCCAGCTCCTTGATCAGCACCTTGGCCATCGGCGCAGACACGCGACCGTGAAAATCCAGCCCGAATTCGACGGTGTTGCCAAACGCCGAGCGAATCTCGGCAACCTTGGCGACCGCCGCGTCCACCGCGCGGGACGTGTCGATGATGCCCATCTCTTCGCAGCCGTTGAGTTTGAAGTGATCGAAGCCGCCGGCCTGCAGCGCCTTCATGCCGGCAATCACGTCGGCCGGGCGGTCGCCGCCGACCCAGCTGTAGGTGCGCATCTTGTCGCGCACGAGGCCGCCGAGCAGTTCGTACACCGGCACGCCCAGCACCTTGCCCTTGATGTCCCACAGCGCCTGGTCGATGCCGGCGATGGCGCTCATCAGGATCGGCCCGCCGCGATAGAAGCCGGCGCGGTACATGGTCTGCCACAGGTCGTTGATGCGGCTCGGGTCCTGGCCGACGAGGTAGTCGGACAGCTCGTGCACCGCCGCCTCCACCGTCCGCGCACGGCCTTCGATGACGGGTTCGCCCCAGCCGGTGACGCCCTCGTCGGTCTCGACTTTCAGGAACATCCAGCGCGGAGGCAGGCGGTAGGTGGTCAGGCGGGTGATTTTCATGGATCGAATCGAAGGTGCGTTCAGGTGCGGACAGATTGGACGGCGCGGTAGGCCGCGACAAAGGCGCGCGCGCGTTCGGCGGTGCGCTCCACGGGCTGGCCCGGGCGATACAGGTCGCTGCCGAGCCCGGCGCCGATGCAGCCGGCGGCAAGGTAATCGGCAAGGTTCTCCGGCGTGATGCCGCCGACGGCAAATACCGGCACGTCAGCGGGCAGCACGGCCTTGAGCGCCCGGACATAACCGGTCCCGAGATTGCCGGCCGGGAAGATCTTCAGCGCCTGCGCGCCTGCGTCGAGCGCGGCAAAAGCTTCGGTGGCGGTCATGCAGCCGATGCAGGTGACGAGCTTGCGTGCAGCGGCGGCGCGGATCACGTCTGCATTCGTATTGGGCGTCACGACGAGTTTGCCGCCGGCCGCGACCATCAGGTCAACGTCTTCGGGGCGCAGCACGGTGCCCGCGCCGATCAGCGCGCGGTCGCCAAAGGCACGCGCGGCGAGTTGCACGCTCTGCGCCCAGTCGGGCGAGTTCAGCGGAATTTCGATGGCGTCGAAACCGGCATCGACCAGCGCCTGCGTGTGCGCAAGCACCTCGTCAGGCCGGATGCCGCGCAGGATGGCGATCAGCGGAAGGTGGGTTGTCCAGGTCATTCGTGATAGAGCTGCGAGCGGCCGCCATCGATGAGGATGTCGGTCGCGTTGATGAAGCGCGCCTCGTCGGAGGCGAGGAACAGCGCGGTGTAGGCCACTTCTTCGGGCTCGCCGATGCGCTTGCACGGCAGCAGTTCGGCCTGGCGGCGGCGTTCGGCTTCCGGATCGGGAGCCGCGGTAAAGCCGGCCTCGGCAATCGGCGTGAGGATCAGTCCCGGCGAAATCGAATTGACGCGGATACCGCGCGCTGCATATTCGATACCCAGCGCACGCGTGAGCCCGATCAGCCCGTGCTTGGCCACCGGATACGGAAACGCGCCGGGAATGATCTTGTGCCCGTGCACCGACGCGATGTTGACGATGCTGCCTGCCCCGCGCGCCAGCATGTGCGGCAGCACGGCACGCGCGCAATGCCACGCGCCTTCCAGATCGACGGAAAGGCAGCGCGCCCAGTCGTCCTCGCTCAACGCGAGCGGATCGGAAAACACGTTGATGCCGGCGTTGTTGACCAGCACATCGATGCCGCCAAAGCGCTCGACGCCGGCAGCGACCATTGCGTCGATCTGGGCGCGCTCGCGCACGTCGGCTTGCACGAGGAGGATGTTGTCGTTGCCAACGCTGTTGCCAATTTCGGCGGCAAAGGCTTCGGCGCGCGCGTCACGCACCAGCGCGTTGACGATCACGCGCGCGCCGTGCTGCGCGAACAGCTTGGCAATCGCGCCGCCAATGCCTTGCGTGGCGCCTGTCACCAAGGCGACCTTGCCGGCAAGACGCGGCGGAAAAGACATCGGAGAAACAGTCATGCGTCAGTTCGGTTCACGGTGAATTGATAGCTGCGCTGCAGGCTCTGACCCGTGCCGAGAACCGTCAGCCCGTGGTCTTGCGGCAGGCCAGGTAAGTTGTGCGCGTTGATGGCGTGGTCGACCGGCTCGAAGCAGAAGAAGTCGTACCCGGCTGGGGTGTACAGCACATAGCGCGCCGTGTCGGCCGTGATCTGCACGGACAGGCGGCGGCTGGGCCAGACGATCTCGGCGTGGCCATCCCAGCCTTCAAAGCTGTGATTGATGGCGGCGTTGGCTTCGAGCTTCCGGAGCTTGCGAAAGTCTGCATCTGCATGTGGCGCCTGCAGAACCGTCGGCAGATGGTCCGATGCGGATTGCCACATGGCCGTTGCGCTGGCGAGCAACCGAACATCGGGCGTGCGCGGAAAGAACGGATGCACGCCCAGCCCGAACGGCAGCGGCGCGCCTTCGTTGCGTACCGTCAGCGAGATTTCCAGCGTGTTGCCCGCGAGCGTGTAGCGCTGCGTCGTCAGGTAGCAAAAGGGGCGGCCGTGGTCGACCGTTGCGGCGAGTTCGACTGACGTGTCCGTTTGTGAGACCACCTCCCACGGCATCAGCCAGCCGTGGCCGTGCAGCGGATACGCTTCGTCGTCACGCGTGCCCGGCACGTCGATGGTCCGCCCCTCGAACTGGAAGCGCCCACCGCCGATGCGGTTGGACCACGGCACGAGCGGAAAACAGGCGAGCGCTCTCGGATCGTGCAGCGCGGCTTCTGCTGTCCCCGGCCGGAAGATCGGCGCGACATCGCCGTCACGCAGCAGATCGAAACGCAGCAAGCCGCCACCGGCTTCGGGCAATACCTCGGCGCGTAGCGTGCCGTTTTCAAGCTGCAACGTAGGCATGGCCGAACCGGCCCTCCGGCAATCCGCGTACGTCCGGCACGGCAAGCTGCAACGTCGCGCCGGCATGCACGTCTTCTGCCAGGCGGCGCGCCGACAAGCCGTCGCGCGCCGTCGTCAGATACAGCGTGTCGAGCGCCTCGCCGCCAAATGCCGGGCAGGTGGGCTGCGATGCCGGCACGGACACGCGCGCCAGCACGCGGCCGTCCGGTGCGTAGCGCGTCAGTCGGTTGCCGCCCCACTCGGCATTCCACAGGCAGCCGTCTGCGTCGACGGTGGAGCCATCCGGCGAGCCCTTGTGGGCGCCATCGGCATCCCGGTCACGCAGATCGGCGAAGGCGCGAATATTGGCGACTGCGCCGGTCTGCCCGTCGTAGTCGCACGCGTGGATGCGCCGGCTGTTGGTATCGCACCAATACCTGGTCTCGCCGTCGGGGCTGAAGGCGATGCTGTTGGCGATGGCAATGTGCGGCAGCGCCAGGCGTTGCAACGTGCCCATCGGCGTGAAGCGATAGAAGCTGCCGGTGGCTTCGGGGCCGCCCTCGTGCAGCGTGCCGAAGACGTAGTTGCCGGAGCGGTCTGCGCGACCGTCATTGACGCGCGTGGTCGGGTTGTCGGATTCGACGTCAGCCAGCAGCGTGAGCGAGCCGGTGCGCGTGTCGAAGCGGGCAATGTTCTTGGCGAGGCCGAGGATCAGCACGCTTGGCTCGTCCGTCAGCACGAAAGAGCCGACGCGTTGCGGCAGCGGCCATTGGCGCTCCTGCCCCGTCGCCGGATCGTGCTGCCACAGCAGCGATTCCTGGATGTCGGTCCACCAGAGCACGCGCAGGGCGTCGTCCCAAACGATGCCTTCGCCCAGCGTGCAGCGCAGATCGGACAGCGTGGTTGCGGATGTCATCTGCACGGCCTCACTCACGGCCGCCGCGGTTCTTCAACTGGTCGACCAGCACCGCCGCCAGCAGAATCGCGCCGCGCACGAGGTACTGGTAAAACGCGTCGATGTTCAGCAGGTTCATCGCGTTCTGCACGGTGCCCATGATCAGCACGCCGACCAGCACCCCGCTGATGGTCGCGCGACCGCCGAGCAGCGACACGCCGCCCAGCACGCAAGCCGAAATCACGTTCAGCTCAAAGCCTTGCGCCGCATTCGGCTGGCCGCTGGTGATGCGCGCGGCCAGGATCACGCCCGCCAGCGCGGCAATCACGCCCTGGATCAGGAAGATCACGATGCGCGTCATGTTGACGTTCACGCCGGCCAGCCGCGCGGCTTCCGGGTTGCCGCCAATCGCCAGCGTATTGCGGCCGTAGATCGTCTTGTTGAGCAGCACGCCAAACACGACAAAGCACAGCGCCGCGACCCACACCGGCGTCGGCACACCAAAAAAGATCGTGTTTCCGAGGTCGAAGAAATCCATGTCGGACACGCCCACCGCCTGCCCATGCGAGGCGATGAAAGCGAGGCCGCGCACGATTTCCATCGTGGCCAGCGTTGTGATCAGCGCATTGATCTTCAGCTTGGCGATCACGAAACCATTGATGCCGCCGATGATCGCCCCCGCCACCAGGCTCGCGCCAATGCCGAGTGCAATGCTGCCGGTGGCGTTGATGATCATGGCGCACAGCACGCCGGCAAACGCCACCGTGGAGCCGATCGACAGATCGAAATCACGCGATGCCAGACAGAACATCATCGTGCAGGCGACCATGCCGATCTGCGAGACGGACAACGCAAGGCCGACCATGTTCTGCCACGAGAAGAAATACTCGACGGAGAACGACAGCGCGGCAAACAGAATGGCGAAGATCAGCGGCAGGCTGAAATCGTCCAGCAGGCGAAGCAGGCGCGTCTTGTTCATGGCAGAGCGTGCCGATGCGGCGAGCGCATCGGAATGTTGCAGGGGTTGAGACTGGGACATCTTGGACTCCGGGGTTCTCATGCCGCCAGCGGCGGCAAAGGTGCGGACGGCAACGGCGCGGACTCTGGCCGCAGCGCGAGCTTGAGCACGGCTTGCTCGTTGGCCTGTTCGCGCGGCAATTCGCCGGCGATGCGGCCTTCGCTCATCACGAGCACGCGGTCGGCCACACCGAGGATTTCCGGCAGCTCGCTGGAAATCATCAGCACGGCCACGCCGCGTTCGGCCAGCTCGTACAGCACCTGGTAGATCTCGTTCTTGGCACCAACGTCGATACCGCGCGTGGGCTCGTCGATGATCAGCACGCGCATGTCGTCTTCGGCCAGCCAGCGCGCCAGAATCGCCTTCTGCTGATTGCCGCCCGACAGCAGGCGGATCGGCTGCTCGCGGTTAGGCGTCTTGATGCGCAGCCGGTTGATGTAGTGATCGGCCGTCTTCGCTTCCTGCCGGTCGTTGACGAACAGGCCGAAGCGGCGCTGGTTGCGCCGGCAGCTGATGTTGATGTTCTCCGACACCGAGCGGCAGCCGATGATGCCCTCTTCCTTGCGGTCTTCCGGGCACAGCACGATGCCTTGGCGAATGGCATCGGCCACATCCCGGATGCGGATCGGCGCGCCATCGAGCGTGATGCTGCCCGCCGTCTTGCGATCGGCCCCGTAGATCAATCGCGCCAGTTCCGAGCGCCCTGCGCCCACCAGCCCGAAGAGGCCGACAATCTCGCCGCGGCGTACGGACAGGCTTGCCGGCTCAGCCAGCTTCGGGCCCATCAGGCCATCCACCTGCAAGCGCACCTCGCCCAGCGGCCGCGCGCGGTAATCGAAGATGTCGTCGATCTGGCGGCCGACCATCTGCGCCACCAGCTCGTCGCGCGTGACGTTGGCCATCGACGGGAAATCCGCCACCTTGCGGCCGTCGCGGAAGATCGTGCAGCCATCGCACAGTTCGAAAATCTCATCGAGCCGGTGCGAGATGTAGATCAGCGCGCGGCCCTGCGCGCGCAGGTCTTTCACGAGGCGGAACAGGATGTCGGTCTCGCGGATCGACAGCGAACTCGTCGGCTCGTCCAGCGCAATCACGCGCGCATCGCGCAGGATCGCCTTGCAGATCTCGACCATCTGGCGCTGGCCGATCGACAGGTGCTTCAGCTTGGCGCGCGGGTCCAGGTCGACGCCGATGCGGCCGAGCTGCTCGCGCGTCCACGCCATCGCCTCGCGCTGACGGATAAACCCGCCGCTGGCCGGCAGGTGGCCGAGCAGCAGGTTGTCCATCACCGTCAGCTCGGGCACCGTCTGCAGCTCCTGATGGATGACCGCAATGCCGGCATCCAGCGCCGCGCGCGTGGTCGGGAACGCGGTCGGCGTTCCCTCGACGACGATCTGCCCGCCATCGGGCTGATAGTCGCCGCCCAGGATCTTCAGCAGCGTCGACTTGCCCGCGCCGTTCTCGCCCAGCAAGCCGTGCACGCGACCGCATTCGATGCCGAACGACACATCGGACAGCGCCCGCACACCCGGAAACACCTTGCTGATGCCACGAAACTCAAGAAACGCCGACATGGCAAGTCTCCTTCAACAACGTCATCCGCAAGATCACAGACCCATCTCTTGGCGGACGGCCTTTTCGTTGTCGCGCGTCATCAGGCGGCCGCTGGTCAGGATGAGCGGGTCCGGCGCCTTGTTGTTCTTGATCCACTCGTACATGTTCACCGAGGTCTCGTAGCCGTGACGCTTCGGGCTGATCAGCACGGTGCCGAAGAAGCCGGTCTTCTCGGGCTTGGCGAACTCGTTGAGCGCCGACTGGCTGCCGCCGATGCCCACCCCGATGATGTCGGCCGGCTTCACGCCGTGGCCTTCCGCCGCACGCACGGCGCCCAGCACGGCTTCGTCATTCAAGCCGAAGGCAATCCAGTGCTTGAACTTGGGGTTCTTGGTCAGGGTGATGTTGGCGGCGTTGAACGCAGCTTCGGTATCCGTCTTGGCCTGCGGGCTGGTCAGTACGTTGGCGGCCGGGAAGCCCGCCTTGGTGAGCGCGGCGACGGCGCCGTCGGTGCGTTCCTTGGCGGTCGGCAGCTGGTCATAGGCGATGCGGATAGCACCGACTTCCGACAGGTTCCAGCCGCGCTTCTTCATCTCCTGCGCGATGGCATCGCCCACCTGTTCGCCGATCTTCGTGGCCGAGATGCCCATGTGCGGCACGGCTTCGATCGGCTTGCCTGCGCCGTCGACCAACCGGTCATCCACCGTCATCAGCTTGAGGTTGTTCTGCTTGGCCTTGGCGACGACCGCCGGTCCGAGCTTCACGTCGGGCACGCAGATCACGAAACCCTGCGCGTGCTGCGCGCCCAGGTTGTCGATGGCGGTCAGCACTTCGCCGCCGCTGGGCACGCCGATCTTCACCAGCTTGAAGCCTTTCTCCTTGGCCGCCTGGTCTGCGAACTTCCATTCGTCCTGGAACCACGGCTCTTCGGGCTGCTTGACCAGGAAGCCGATCTTCACGTCATCGGCTGCATGGGCAAACACCGAGAGGCCGCCGGCCATGGCGAACAGCGTGGCGGCCGCAATGGCCTTGAATGTCCCGCGTCGTTGTTGTTGCATGTTGTCTCCTTGCGATGCCGTCATTGCGGCATCTGTTCTGCGTTGGATGAAAGAGGGATGGCGTACGCGCCGGCCTTACGCCACCTTCAAGGTTTTGACCAGGCCGCGCTCGCGTGCGATGGCGATCGCGCCGCTGCCGGCCAGGTGTTCCTGCTGTTCACTGCTGGTGACGGTGACCTTGCCCGAGAAGAAATCGTCGTCCGATACCAGCACGGCCAGCGCTTCGCGCAGCAGCGGCTTGCCCGTGATGACGAACTGCGTGCCCGGATTCATGCGGATCGCGCTGCTGTTCTTGAGCGTGAGCAGATCCGCGCCCAACACCGCGCCCAGCAGGAAGTTGGCCCGCGCATTGCGCTCGTAGATCGTGAACTGGCCCAGCGTGCGCACCATGAAGCAGGCACGCCCCAGCCCGATGCTGCTGGCGCTGCGCGCGCCGGAGAGCAACATTTCCGGATCGACCTCGGTGGCAAAGTCGGAGTCGAGCGCGTCGGCCAGGATGGTGTTGTGCGTGATCACGTGGAGCAGCTCGCCGGCCAGCGTCGTCACACAGCCGGTGATGCGCTGGTCGGCGTCCAGGTGCACAAACTTCGAGTGCGACCCGGGCAGCACGATCACCGCCGGCTCCGTGATGCCCAGACGCGAAACCAAACCCATGGTCTCGACCTCTTCGCCGCGCATCATGTCCATCGACTCGATGTTGTGCAGGCCGAGGTTGTCCACCGGATTGCGCACGCCCGGCACAAACCAGATCGGCTGGGCGCACACCTCGGGGATGCTCGCCTGCACCATCCCGGCCGCCAGGTCGCGCAGGCCGGCCGGCGCCATCAGGTGCGGGACTTCGTGCAGGCCGACGTTGGAGGTGATCATGCCGGACGCCAGCACCAAGTCGACCTGGCTCATGCCGAACCCGGCCTTCTGCAGCGCAGCTTCAATCGTGTCTTGCACGCCGCGCTGCAGCGTCGTCCGGTTGCCGGTGATGGCGGTGTCGCGCACGCCAACCTGGCGCGCAGCCTGGCAAAGCGCAACGTCGTCGCGCCAGACCGTAACGCGTGTGTTGGTGGTACCGGTATCGATGGTGAGGATGTTCATGCGTGGCATTGCTTGGTGTGACTTGGGACACGGCCCGGGTTAAACCATCCATGCGCCGCGGGCGGCCCCAGGTTGACTTGAGAGCTGCCGCCGCTCATGAGGACGTCGTCCGGAAACGGCAGCATCGCGGGGTCAATCTTGGGGGTGCGCACCACGATCATGAGCGGTTTTTAGAACGAGTGAACGATACCCGTATAGGCACCCAGCTGGTTCTTGCCCGGGGCCGGGTTGTTGTTGGTCGCTTCCACCGAGAAGTTGGCGGTGGAGCTGTTCTGCACCGTGCCCACGCTCGCGTACAGCATCGTGCGCTTGGACAGGTTGTAGTTCGCGCCGGCCATGAACAGGTTGGCGTTGCCGCCGCCGTGGTTCACATTGACGCGGTAGGCCGCGCCGATCAGCGTCAGCGCCGGCGTGACTTCGTAGTTGATGCCCAGCCAGTAGTGGTTCGCCTTGGTCGGCGCGCCCGCTGCGGCATCCGGCGCCGACAGGTTTTCATACGCCGCAAACAGCTTCGCCTTGCCGATGGTGTACGTGCCGCCGATCGTCGCTTCCTTCGAGAAGTTGAAGATGTCGCTGAACTTGCCGTTGCCGTCGCGGATCACGTCGTAGATCGCGCGCACTTCCAGCGGGCCGGCCGTGTAGACGGCGGACACGCCATCGCGGCGGCTGTTCGTGAACGAACCCGGTTGTTCGCCCAGGCCCGTCTGCAAGCCGATCTGGAAGCCGCCCCAGGTCGGGCTTTGATATTCGACGATGTTGTTCGCGCCCGGCCAGTTGCGCCCGCGCACGAGCGTGGCCGAGCCGATGAACTGCTGTCCGGTCGGGTCGAGGAACCAGACGTCGTTGCTGATGAAGAGGTTCTTGCCGGCCGTCAACGTGCCCCAGGTCGGGCTGGACAGGCCGACGTACGAACGGCGGTTGAAGAGCGCATCGCCATTGGTTTTGCCCTGGGCTGCACCGAAGCCGGATTCAAGCCGGAACACTGCCTGCAGGCCACCGCCGAGATCCTCCTTGCCCATGAACCCGAACATGCTGGTCCCCCACTGGTTGTCCGCGGCGCGCCAGAGGCTGCCGCCCGGCGAGGTCGCGGTGGGGGCGACGTTGTTCTGGTAGTCGATGCCGCTGGCAACGCGGCCGTACAGCGTGACGTTGGTTTGTGCGAGGGCGGGAGCGGTCCAGCCGGCGAGCGCGAAGGTGAGCCCAAGCGCGCACGCCGACATCCCGCGAACAGCGGTGGTTCGATTCATGACGTCTCCTGAAATGTTTTTGTAGGCGGGGTCCGGTGCGTCGCGTGGTTTGAGATCGCTGGAGGCACACACCAGGCATCGTCACCGTCCCCAGGCGCATTTGTAGTCGGGGCCGCCTTAACGTGGCAAACTACAAATTCTTCGCGAGACGTTAAATTTTTCTTAACGAGAACGCATGCCACGGCGCCTCCCTCCCCTTAATGCATTGCGCGTCTTTGAAGTCGCGGGCCGCCACCTGAGTTTCAGCCGGGCCGCAGACGAGCTTTGCGTCACCAATGCCGCCGTCAGCCACCAGATCAAGCAGCTCGAAGATCATCTGGGGAAAAAGCTCTTCGCGCGCCGCAACAACCAGCTCACGCTCACAGACGCCGGCGAGAACTACCTGCCCCGCGTGCGCGACGCGCTGCGTGCGCTCGAACAAGCCACCGACCTGTTGATGGACACCGCCGATGCGCCCCTGCGCGTGGCCGTGCCGCCAACCTTCGGCGCCAAGTGGCTGGTGCCGCGGCTGTACCGCTTCTTCAACCAGCACCCGCACGTGCGCGTCGAGGTGTCGACCGCTGACGTGCAGGACCACGGCCAGTTCGATCTGTGCATCGACGACCGGCAAGTCAACGCACCCAACCTGCGCGTCGAGTGGTTCACCTCCACCGACTTCTTTCCGGTATGCAACGCCACGCTGCAGGCCGCGATCCGGATGCCGCAGGACCTGGCCACACAAACGCTGCTGCACGAGCGCGGCGGACGCCATCTCGCGCACCATCCGACGTGGCGGCAATGGCTCGACGAAGTCGGCGTCGCGCACATCGACGCCACGCGCGGGCCCGCGTTTTCCGAGGCGCTGATGGCCCTGCAGGCCGCCATTGACGGCCAAGGCGTGGCGCTCGGCCAGGGCATCCTCGTCGAATACGACATCGCCGCCGGGCGCCTGATGCGGCCGCTGGCGACTGAGGCCTCGCTGCGCCTGTCGTACTACCTGATCCACCCGCACCAGGCGGCCGAGCACGCGGGCTTTGCACTGTTCCGCCAATGGCTCGTCGATGAAGTGGCGCGCAGCGGCGGGCGACCGCGCAACCAGTCGGCGGCAGGCGAGGTGTTTTGATTTCTTTTTGATTGTGGTGCGGCCGGCGCTCTACACTACTCGTCCCTGGTTGCATCGCGCCGAAGAAGGAGCCCGCCATGAGCTTCCCCCGCCCCGCCAACACGCCGTGGCTCGTCCCGTACCTGACCGTGCGCGACGCCTCGGCCGCCATCGCCTTCTATCGCAACGCGTTCGGTTTCGGTGTGCAGGATGAGGTGCACGACCATGGCCGCCCGATCCACGTCGAGATGACGTACCAGGGCCAGCTCATGCTGATGTTTGCGCCCGAAGGCGCCTTCGGCTCCACCGCCAAAGCCCCCGCGGGCGCCGGCTTTGAATGCCCGCAGAGTTTCCATCTGTATTGCGACGACGTCGACACCGTGTACCAGCACGCGCTCGACCAGGGCGCCGCGTCCATCATGGCGCCGCACGATGCTTTCTGGGGCGAACGCTACGCCGCCGTGCGCGACCCCGATGGCTACCGCTGGGGCCTCGCCTGCCGGCCCGCCGCGGCCTGATCGCGCCATCGTCTGCTCGCCTGACCGATTCACCACAAGGATTGCTGTAATGGGGCTTCCCCGTTTTTTCGTCGACACGCCGCTCGCCCCCAACACTACCGTCACGCTGCCCGAGGCCGTTACGCGCCACATCCACGTGCTGCGCCTGGCCGCCGGCGATGACGTCTGCCTGTTCGATGGCTCCGGCCACGAATTCCGTGCGCGGCTCGACGCCATCAACAAGCGCGATGCCACTGCCAGCCTTGCAGACGCCACGCAGCCCGACACCGAAGCGCGCTACGCCATCACGCTCGCGCAAGGCATTGCCGGTGGCGACAAGATGGATTGGCTGATCGAGAAGGCCGTCGAACTGGGCGTCAATGCCGTCGCGCCGCTGCAGACCGAACGCGGCGTGGTGCGACTCTCCGGCGAGCGTGCCGCCAAGCGCGTGCAGCACTGGCAAGCACTGGTGCAGGCCGCCTGCGAGCAATGCGGCCGCGCCCGCGTGCCGGTGGTGGCGCCGGTCGCCCCGCTGCGCGAATGGCTTGCCACCGCCAAGTCGACCGACGCGCCGCGCGTGTTGCTGTCACCGCGCGGCACGCAGTCGCTCACGCAGTGGGCGGTGCAGTCGCGCACGCACATCGAAGGCAACGGCATCGTCCTGCTGATCGGCCCCGAGGGTGGCCTCTCCCCCGACGAAGAAGCGCTTGCCGAGGCTGCCGGTTTCTTACCACTGACACTTGGGCGACGTATTCTGAGAACGGAATCGGCGGCGCTTGTTGCCGTCTCCGCGCTGCACGCCGTGCTCGGCGAGTTCTAAGTTCTGACGACGAAACACTGACCGTTTGATCCCCCGGCGGGCCTCATCCCCCGTGCCCGCCATTGACCAAAGGAGCTTCATCATGGGTCTACTCGATTCGATTCTCGGCGGCGGCAATGACGCCAGTGGCGCGCAATCGTCCTTGCTGGGCAACAAGAAGGTGCTGCTGGCCGTGGGCGTGCTGGCCTACCTGGCAATGAAGCACAAGTCGCAGGGCGCGGGCGATGCAGCCGCGCCGCAGGGGCAGGAAGATCAGGGCGGCGGCCTGTTCGGCTCGCTGGGTGGCTTGCTTGGTGCGGCAGGCGGTGCAGGCGCGCTGGGCAGCCTGCTCGGCGGTGCAGGCGGAGCCGGCGGTCTTGGCGGTCTGCTCGGCGGTTTGCTGGGCGGCGGCAGCGGCAATGCGGATCAGGCGGCGGTCAGTGGCCTTGGGCCGCTGCAGCAAATCCTGGAACAAGCCGGTCTGGGCGAACAGGTCAAATCGTGGATCGGCAATGGTCAGAACCTGCCGGTGTCGGGCGAGCAGATCACGCAGGCACTGAGCGGCACGGGCGCGCTGGAGGAGGTGTCGAAACTGGCGGCCAACTTCGGCATCAACGAAGGCGATCTCGCCAACCAGCTTGCCGAAGGCCTGCCCGAAGCGGTCAATCACCTCACGCCGCAGGGCGTTGTACCGGCAGCCTGAACGCCATCGCTGCACAGAGAAAAGCCCGCAATTGCGGGCTTTTTTTTCGAGGGCCATCAAGCCGCGCCGTAGGCTGTTCGACCCGCGTCGCGCAGCGCCTGCACCACATGCAGCGCCGCCGGCGACAACAAACGGTCCGTGCGCGTGATGATGCCGAAATCGTCCATCTGGCACGGCATGGCCAGCGGAAGAATCGCCAGCATGCGGTACGACGCGTAGTACTGCGCGACATCGGTGCCGATCACGGCCAGCATGTCGCTCTGCTCCAGGATGCGCGTCAGGAAAAGCAGCGCAGAGGTTTCGACTACGCTGGACGGCGCTGTCAGGCTCTCCCGCTGGAACATCAGATCGAACCGGTGACGCAGCACGCTGCCGATGGGCGGCACCACCCAGGTGGCGGGCTGCACATCGGCCAAGGTCAGCGACGGTTCTGCCAGCAGCGGATGCCCCGGCCGCGCCACCGCAACCACCGGTTCGTCGGCCAGCGGCTCGTAGCGCAGGTGCAGTTTGTCATGCTCGGCAAACAGCCTGCCGACCACCAGGTCGAGCTTGTCCTGCGCAAGGCGTTCGAGCAGCACGTTGCTGCTTTCGATTTCAAGCGACACCCGCAGCCCCGGATGCTCGCGCGTGATCTGCGCCACCACCGGCGGCAACAGCCGCACGCCCGGCGAGGTGATGGTGCCCACCGCCACGTGCCCCAGGTGGCCGGCCTTGAGGCCGAGCACCTCCTCCTGCGCCTGGTCCAGGCTGCCGACGACGGCGCGCGCGTGCCGGATCAGCGCATCGCCATAGCGCGTGGGCCGCATGCCGCGCGGCATGCGTTCGAACAGCTGCACATCCAGCATGGCCTCCAGTTCGCGCAGCAGCTTGGAGGCGGCGGGCTGCGTCATGTTGAGCGCAGCGGCCGCGCGGTGGATGTTGCCCTCCTCGGCCAGGGCGATCAGCAGCAGCAGTTGTCGCGTCTTCAGGCGCGCACGGACATACCAGGGGCTGTTCGACATCGGGTCTTCCTCGAGATATCAAATCGGATATCGGTCACGGCCAATATTTCATTGGAAGGATATCAGGGCGCTCCGTACACTCGGTCCGATCAAAAAACCACAACCACACCGGAGACAACGGACGTGCCGCGCGCCCCGCAAGTGCCGCGCTGCCGGTCGACGCGCGCGCCTCGACAAGCCGTCCGTGACACACGCACCCATGTCGGAATCGAAACCCAAGTTGCGCTCGGCCCAATGGTTCGGCACTGCCGATAAGAACGGCTTCATGTATCGAAGCTGGATGAAGAACCAGGGCATCCCCGACCACGAATTCGACGGCCGCCCGATCATCGGCATCTGCAATACCTGGTCGGAACTGACGCCGTGCAACGCGCATTTCCGCAAGCTGGCCGAACACGTCAAGCGCGGCATTTACGAGGCGGGCGGCTTTCCGGTGGAGTTTCCGGTGTTCTCCAACGGCGAATCGAACCTGCGCCCCACCGCCATGCTCACGCGCAACCTCGCAGCCATGGATGTGGAAGAGGCGATTCGCGGCAACCCGATCGACGCGGTGGTGCTGCTCACCGGCTGCGACAAGACCACACCCGCCCTGCTGATGGGCGCGGCAAGCTGCGACGTGCCGGCCATCGTCGTGACGGGCGGGCCGATGCTCAACGGCAAGCTCGACGGCAAGAACATCGGCTCGGGCACGGCGGTGTGGCAGCTGCACGAATCGCTCAAGGCCGGCGAGATCGACCTGCATCACTTCCTGTCCGCCGAGGCGGGGATGTCGCGCTCGGCCGGCACGTGCAACACGATGGGCACGGCGTCCACCATGGCGTGCATGGCCGAAGCGCTCGGCACATCGCTGCCGCACAACGCAGCCATTCCCGCGGTGGATGCGCGGCGCTACGTGCTTGCGCACATGTCAGGCATCCGCATCGTCGAGATGGCGCTGCAAGGGCTGACGCTGTCCAAGATCCTCACGCGCGCTGCATTCGAGAACGCCATCCGCGTCAACGCGGCCATTGGCGGCTCGACCAACGCGGTGATCCACCTCAAGGCGATTGCGGGGCGCATCGGCGTGCCGCTTGAGCTGGAAGACTGGTCGCGCATCGGCCGGGACACCCCGACCATCGTCGACCTGATGCCCTCGGGGCGCTTCCTGATGGAGGAGTTCTATTACGCCGGCGGCCTGCCCGCCGTGCTGCGCCGCCTTGGCGAGGCCAAGCTTCTGCCGCACCCCGATGCGTTGACGGTCAACGGCAAGACGCTGTGGGAGAACGTCAAAAACGCGCCCATCACCGACGACGAAGTCATCCGGCCGCTCACGAATCCGCTGATCGACGATGGCGGCATTCGCGTGCTGCGCGGCAATCTCGCGCCGCGCGGTGCGGTGCTTAAGCCGTCGGCGGCCAGTCCGGAATTGCTAAGGCATCGCGGCCGCGCGGTCGTGTTCGAGAACCTTGAACACTACAAGGAACGCATCGTCGACGAGACCTTGGAGGTGGACGCCAGCTCCGTGCTGGTGATGAAGAACTGCGGGCCGAAGGGCTATCCGGGCATGGCCGAGGTCGGCAACATGGGCCTGCCGCCCAAGCTGCTGCGCCAGGGTGTGAAGGACATGGTCCGCATTTCCGACGCGCGCATGAGCGGCACCGCCTACGGAACCGTCGTGCTGCACGTGGCGCCCGAAGCTGCCGCTGGCGGGCCGCTGGCCGCGGTGCAGGACGGCGACTGGATCGAACTCGACTGCGAGGCCGGCACGCTGCACCTGGACATCGACGACGCCGAACTTGCACGCCGCATGGCGGCTTATCAGGCGCCGCGCTCCCATGGTGAAGGCGGCGGCTACCAGCGCCTGTACGTCAATCACGTGCTCCAGGCCGACGAGGGCTGCGACCTCGATTTCCTGGTCGGCTGCCGTGGCGCCGCCGTGCCGCGCCACTCGCACTGAGCGGGGGAAAGACCGATGGACATCTCTCAAACCGCAGGCGCCGTTCCGGCTTCGGCCGATGCATCGGAGGAGCAGCGCATCATCCGCCTGCTCGCGCGCAAGCTGATGCCGTTTCTGGCGCTGATCTACGTGGTGGCGTATATCGATCGCTCCGTAGTCGGCTTCGCCAAGCTGCACATGAACGCGGCAGTGGGCATCGGCGATGCTGCCTACGGGCTTGGGGCGGGCCTGTTCTTCATCGGCTATTTCCTATGCGAGGTGCCGAGCAACCTGGCACTCGAACGCTTTGGCGCACGCCGCTGGTTCGCGCGCATTCTGTTCACGTGGGGCGTCATCACCATGGCCATGGCGCTGGTCAGCGGCCCGGTCAGTTTCTATGTGCTGCGCTTCCTGCTCGGTGCGGCCGAGGCGGGCCTGTACCCCGGCATTCTGTATTTCCTGACCAAGTGGTTTCCGATGCGCCATCGTGCGCGCATCGTCGGCTTGCTGGTGCTGGCCCAGCCCATCGCGCTCATCATCACCGGGCCGATGGCGGGGTGGCTGCTGTCGGTGCCGGGGCTCTTTGGCATGTCGAGCTGGCAAACGCTGTTCGTGGTCAGCGGCCTGCCGGCCACGCTGTTGTGCTTGCCGACGCTGCGTATCCTGCCGGAATCCCCCGCGCATGCGCGCTGGCTGCCCGCTGCAGACCGCGCGTGGATCGAACGTGAACTGGCCGCAGATCAGGCCGCCTATGCGCTGAAGTCGCACGGCAGCCCGCTCAACGCGCTCAAGGATGTGCGCGTGCTGATGCTGGCGCTGCTGTTTCTGCCGTTTCCGCTGAGCATCTACGGCCTCTCGCTGTGGCTGCCGACGATCATCAAGCAGTTCGGCGTGAGCGATGTCGCCACCGGTCTGCTGTCGGCGGTGCCCTATCTGTTTGCCGTGCTGGGCTTGTACCTGGTGCCGCGTCATTCGGATCGCACGGGCGAGCGCTACTGGCACATCGCCATTCTGTCGGCGCTGGCCGCGCTCGGCATGGCGGCCAGCGCGTGGGTTCAAGCGCCCGCGCTGCAACTGGCCTGCCTCTGCGTGTTCGCGTTTTGCGCCTATGCAATCCAGGCCGTGCTGTGGACGCTGCCGGGACACTTCCTGACCGGCACGAGCGCCGCCGTTGGCATCGCCACCATCAACTCGCTGTCCAACCTGGGCGGTTACCTCGGTCCCTATGGCATGGGCATCATCAAGAACGCCACTGGCAGCCTGTCTGCCGGCCTGTACTTCCTTGCCGCCGCGCTGGCATTTGCCGTGGTGATGACGTTCATCGTTCGCGCCGTGCTGGGCGCACGCCAGCACCTCTCCTGACACCCGTTCCCGACGTCACGACTTCATGACCCGCAACAGCAAGCCGCGCTACCGAGGCATCTTTCCGGTGGTGCCCACCACGTTCACGGAAACTGGCGAACTCGACCTGGCCAGCCAGAAGCGGGCCATCGATTTCATGATCGACGCCGGCTCCGATGGCCTGTGCATCCTGGCGAATTTCTCCGAGCAGTTCTCGCTGTCGGACGACGAACGCGAAGTGCTCACCCGCACCGCGCTGGAACACGTGGCAGGCCGCGTACCGGTGATCGTCACCACGTCGCACTACAGCACACACGTCTGCGCACAACGCAGCCGCCGCGCGCAGGACATGGGCGCCGCCATGCTGATGGTGATGCCGCCCTACCACGGCGCCACCTTCCGCGTGCCCGAAACGCAGATCTACGAATTCTTTGCGCGCGTGTCCGATGCGGTGGGTATTCCGATCATGATTCAGGATGCGCCGGCCAGCGGCACGGTGCTGTCCGCGGCGTTCCTCGCGCGCATGGCCCGCGAGATCGAGCAAGTGGCCTACTTCAAGATCGAAACGCCCGGGGCGGCGGCCAAGCTGCGCGAACTGATCCGCCTCGGCGGCGACGCCATCGAAGGCCCCTGGGACGGCGAAGAAGCCATCACGCTGCTGGCCGATCTCGATGCCGGCGCCACGGGCAGCATGACTGGCGGCGCGTATCCCGACGGCATCCGGCCGATCATCGAGGCGCACGCCCAAGGGCAGCACGATCTGGCGTTCGATTTGTATCAACGCTGGCTGCCGCTCATCAATCACGAGAATCGGCAGGCCGGCATCCTGGCCGCCAAGGCGTTGATGAAGGAAGGCGGCGTGATTGCCTGCGAGGCATCGCGGCATCCGTTGCCGGCCATGCATCCCGATACGCGCCGGGGCCTGATCGACATTGCCCGGCGGCTTGACCCGCTCGTCTTGCGGTGGGGGCGATAGCCATGCACGGTGAACTCCATCCGGTTTCGATCGGGATCGTCGGCGTTGGCAAGATCGCGCGTGACCAGCATCTGCCTGCGCTTGCTGCGCAGCCGGGCTTTACGCTTGCGGCCTGCGCGAGCCCGCATTCGCGCGTTGAGGGCCTGCCGCATTACACGACGCTCGAGGCCATGCTGGCAGACGAACGCCCACTGCAGGCAGTGTCGCTGTGCACGCCGCCGCAGGTGCGGTTTGCCCAGGCCCGTGCGGCGCTCGCCGCAGGCAAGCACGTCATGCTGGAGAAGCCTCCCGGCGCAAGCGTGTCGGAAGTGACGCTCCTCGCTGATCTGGCGCGGCAAAACCGCTGCACGTTGTTTGCCTCCTGGCACTCGCGCCACGCGCCCGGTGTCGAGGCCGCTCGGGAGTGGCTTGCAAGCCGGGCGATTGTCTCCGTCAACGTGCAATGGAAAGAAGACGTGCGCCGCTGGCACCCGAACCAGGCATGGATCTGGGAACCCGGCGGCCTGGGCGTATTCGACCCGGGCATCAACGCGCTGTCGATCCTGACCCGCGTGCTGCCGCATGCGTTCTTTCTGACGTCCGCCGACCTGTGGGTGCCCGCCAATCAGCAGACGCCGATTGCCGCCCACCTCGCCTTCACCGATGAACGCGGCACGGCCATCGCGGCGGAATTCGACTGGCGCCATGACGCGGGCGAACTCTGGCAGATCGACGTGACCACGCGCGACGGCACCCTGCGGCTCGCCCAGGGCGGCAAGCAGTTGACCATCGACGGCGCAGAAATCGACGTCGGCCCCGAACGCGAATACCCGAGTCTCTACGCGCGCTTTCTCGAGCTGATCGCCCGTGGTGAAAGCGATGTGGATGTCCGCCCGCTGCAGCACGTCGCCGACGCCATGCTGCTCGGCCGGCGCCATCTGATTGAACCGTTCGTGCCATGAAACGCGCCCGACTTACGTAGTGCCATCAGAGCCATTCCAACGAGGAGACAACCATGCAACGCAAACTTCGCCGGCTGACCCTGTCCGCCCTGGCAGCCACCCTGTGCCTGGCGCCGCTGGCCGCCAGCCTGCCCGCCCACGCCGACGAGCCGCTCAAGATCGGCTTCCTGGTCAAGATGCCGGAGCAGGCGTGGTTCATCAACGAGCAGAAAGCCGCCACCGAACTTGGTCAGAAGAACGGCTTTTCGGTGGTGAACATCGGCACGCCCGATGGCGAAAAAGTGCTATCCGCCATCGACAACCTGGGCGCGCAAGGTGCCAAGGGCTTTGTCATCTGCGCACCCGACGTGCGCCTGGGCCCGGCCATCTCGGCACGCGCCAAGCACTACAACATGAAGTTCGTCACGGTCGACGATCAGCTCGTCGACTCGTCCGGCAAGCCGCTGGCCAACGTGCCGCACCTCGGCATGTCGGCCTTCAAGATCGGCAACCAGGTCGGCCAGGCCATCTCCGACGAGATGAAGCGCCGCGGCTGGAAGCCCGAGGAAGTGGGCGCGCTGCGCATCACCAACTACGAGTTGCCGACTGCCAAGCTGCGCACCGACGGCGCCACGCAGACGCTGCTGGGCGGCGGCTTCAAGAAGGAGAACATCTTCGACGCGCCGCAAAAGACGACCGACGACGCAGGCGGCTTCAATGCGGCATCGCCGGTGCTGGCGCAGCATGCCAACATCAAGAAGTGGGTCATCTTTGCGCTCAATGAAGAGAGCGTGCTGGGCGGCGTGCGCGCCACCGAGCAACTGCACATTCCGGCAGCCGACGTGATCGGCGTCGGCATCAACGGTGCCGGCGAGGCGTTCGCCGAATTCCAGAAGAAGGAGCAGACGGGCTTCTTCGGCACGATTGCCGTCAGCTCCACCAGCCACGGCAAGGAGAGTGCTGCAAACCTCGTCAATTGGATCAAGACCGGCAAGCAGCCCCCGGCCGATACGCAGACCACCGGCAAGCTGATGGTGCGCAGCAATTGGCAGGAAGTGCGCAAGGAACTGGGCATTTGAGAACCGGCTCACGATCCTACTGCGCGGCCCGAACTTGACCTTGCGATGCTCGCCGTACCCATGTACGACTGCGCTTCTCAGGCCAACCTCGGGCCGCTCGCTACGGATCGTGAACCGCTTCAACGCCAAGGCCAGGGAAAAAAGGCAATCGATGACAGTCCAATCACTTGATGCGAGCGGCCCGCCCGACGCTTCCGCTGGCGCCTATCTGAAGCTCGACGGCATCACCGTGCGCTTTCCTGGCGTGCTGGCGCTCGACCACGTCTCGCTCGACATCCGCCGCGGCGAGGTGCACGGCCTGATGGGCGAGAACGGCGCGGGCAAGTCGACGCTGCTCAAGGTGCTGTCGGGCGTCAACCAACCGGAGGACGGCACGCTGTCGCTCGACGGCGTGCCGCAGCATTTCACGAACACGCGCGCGGCCATTGCGGCGGGCATTGCGATCATCTATCAGGAACTGCACCTGGTGCCTGAACTGACGGTGGCAGAAAACCTGATGCTCGGCGCGCTGCCCAACCGCTTTGGCGTGCTCGACGAGAAGACGCTGATCGCCCGCGCGCTGCGCGAGCTTGAACGGCTGGGCGAAAAGCTCGATCCGGCCCAGGCCGTCAAGCATCTGTCGATCGGCCAGCGCCAGATGATCGAAATCGGCAAGGCGCTGATGCGCGACGCGCGCGTGATCGCCTTCGATGAACCCACGAGTTCGCTCTCCTCGCGCGAGACGACGCAGTTGTTCCGCATCATTCGCGCGCTCAAGGCCGAGGGCCGCGCGGTCATCTACGTCACGCACCGCATGGAAGAGGTGTACGAACTGTGCGATCGCGTGACCGTGTTCCGCGACGGCCGGCACATCGACACGTTCAACGCCGGCGCGAACCTCGATCGCGAACGGCTCATCCGCTGCATGGTCGGCCGCTCGATCCAGGACGTGTACGGCTACAAGCCGCGCCGGCTCGGCGGCGTGAAGGTCGACGTGCGCGGCCTGATGGGGCCCGGCTTGAGCGAACCCGCATCGTTCCGGGCGCATGCAGGCGAAATCGTCGGCTTCTTCGGGCTGGTGGGCGCAGGGCGCTCGGAGCTGATGAAGCTGCTCTATGGCGCGGTCAAACGCACAGCAGGCGAGATTCGCCTGAACGGCAAGCGCGTCCAGTTCAACACGCCACGCGATGCGGTCCGCGCGGGTGTCGCGCTCTGCCCGGAAGACCGCAAGCAGGAAGGCATCGTCGCCATCGCTTCGGTCTCGGACAACCTGAACATCAGTTGCCGGCGCCACTTCAGCCGCTTCAGCGTGCTGAACAACCGGCAGGAAGCGCGGACCACCCAGTCGTTCATCGACAAGCTCGCCATCAAGACGCGCAACGGTGAAACACCCATCGGCAAGCTGTCGGGCGGCAATCAGCAGAAGGTGATTCTCTCGCGCTGGCTGGCCGAAGACATCGACGTCTTCCTGATGGACGAGCCCACGCGCGGCATCGACGTCGGTGCCCGCAGCGAAATCTACAGCCTGCTCTACGGCCTGGCCGAGGCGGGCCGCACCGTCATCGTCGTGTCGAGCGACCTGGCCGAAGTCATCGGCGTGGCCGACCGCGTGCTCGTGATGAAGCAAGGCCGCATCGTCGGCGATCTGCCCAGAGAACACGCCTCGCCCGACACCCTCATCAAACTTGCGCTGCCGCGCTAGCGCGCGCTTCACGCCTTCATGGAAACCGACCCTATGCAAACGCCATCCACCGAATCCGTGCCGGGCGGCGCGCCGTTGGCTGCCCCGGGCATACCGAGCCGCGCCGCGCTCACGTGGGAACTGGTCAACCGTTCCGGCATCGTCGTGGTGTTCCTCCTGCTGTTCACCGCGCTGGCCTTCGCAGTGCCGGGCTTCGTCAGCAGCCGCAACATCCAGGGCCTGCTGCTCTCCGTCACCTTGATCGGCTCCATCTCGGTCACGATGATGTTCGTCCTCGCACTCGGCGAAGTGGACTTGTCCGTCGCCTCCATCGTCGCGTTCGCGGGCGTGGTGGCATCGACGCTCATCACCGCAACCCATAGCGTGGTGCTTGGCGTCGGAGCCGGCGTGCTGGCGGGCGGCCTGGTCGGGCTCGTCAACGGCGTGCTGGTGGCGCGCTACCAGATCAACTCGCTGATCGTCACGCTGGCCATGATGGAAGTCGTGCGCGGCCTCGCCTTCATCACCTCCAACGGCGACGCGGTGATGATTTCCGAAGAGAGCTTCTTCGACCTGGGCGGCGGATCCTTCCTCGGCATTTCCTACCCGATCTGGAGCAACATCGTTGGTTTCGCCCTGTTCGGCTTCCTGCTCAAGAAGACGGTGTTCGGCAAGAACGTGCTCGCCGTCGGCGGCAACGAAGAAGCCGCACTGCTTGCCGGCCTGCCCGTCACGCGCATCAAGATCGCCGTGTTCGTCCTGCAGGGCCTGGTGACGGGCTTTGCCGGCGTGATGCTGGCCTCGCGCATGAGCCTGGGCGATCCCAAAACGTCGGTCGGGCTTGAGCTGGGCGTGATCTCGGCCTGCGTGCTGGGCGGGGTGTCGCTCACGGGCGGGGTGGCGACCGTGTCCGGTGTGCTGGTCGGCGTTCTCATCATGGGCTCGGTGCAGAACGCAATGAGCCTGATGAACGTGCCGACGTTCTATCAGTACCTGATCCGCGGCGGCATTCTTCTGCTGGCGGTGTGGTTTGACCGGATTCGCCGCAACAAGCGGGCAAGCTGACACGCCAGCCGCCTTTCACACGGCAACAAAAAAGCCCGCATGTGCGGGCTTTTCCATTTCAATGCCGAAGATCGATGATCGGCGCCGGAGCACCTTCAAGCGAACGAATAGAACACGCGGAACTGAACTTTGCGCTCGGCCCAGAATTCGGCCGCGTCGCGGAACACGTCCAGCAGCACTTCACGCGCTTCCTTGTCGAACTTCGGCTGGCACGGCAGGCCCTCCAGCACGATGACAAAACCGGGTTGCGGGCCGGCCTTGTAGATCATGTCGGTCAGGCAGTCGGCCAGGGCATCGAAGTTCTTGCCGAAATGCTTCGGGAACAGGAACTCACGCGCAATCACGTCGAGCACTTCGCTCTTGGTGGTCGCGGCCGCGCAGTTGGCGTACAGGAAATGCTGGCCGAGGCTGGCCGCCGATTCGGCCAGATCCGCCACGCGAAACGCGCGGATCGACTGCACGATATTCGGACGCACCGTCTTGAAGAGGTTCATGGCGTCTTCGCGGCCTCCGTCGTCGTCCGTCTGGGTGTTGTCCTGCGTCATGATGTTCTGCGGTGCGCTTTGAGGCAACTTGGCCGCCCCCCCGACGCGTGCGCCCAGGGCTTGCATCCCGACCACACCGTCGTACAGATTTTGCGCCTTGTGCCACGCCTCGCGGGCCACGCGCTCATCGCGTGCGGTGAGCGAGTCGTCCAGCCCAAACATGTTGGTCGTCATCGCTGTATCCGTTGAAAACTGTTGTAGTGATCTTCCGTGTAGTAGCAGTCGTTGGCTGCTTGCTGATCGCCGCCGCAAATGATGCGCCGGGCACCGCGGTTACGAGCGCCCCGCGTCTTCACGGTGTACTCGTGGTAATAGCCACGCCGCTGCGCAGGCAAACGTCGTTCATAGTTGCCGAACGTGGTGCCATCTTTTGCATAGGGGAACGGGCCGCCCTGCTCGATCAGTGCCAGCGTGCGCTGCGCCTCGTTGGGCAAGTCTGCCGCGCGAATGGTTCCCACCGCGGCATTCATGCCGGAGGTGTCCCGGGCGACCGCATTCGCCGGCAAGCCAGCCACTGACACCACAAGCGTCGCCGCCAGCGCGCCACGTGCCATCGCCTGAGATACGGAGCGGCCGATCCACGCTCCAAGTCGCTTTGTCATCAGCAGGCCCTAACGGGAGAATCGCGCCGACCGGAGCCCGGCGCAGGTCACAAGCGCAGGTGGCCGTCCAATAACGATCCGGACAGCCGTTTGCAGCTGAAAGCGAAGCGGCTCAATGCCTGAGAGGCTTGGCAGGGAATGACAAGTCGGGCGACTGCCGAAGACTTGGGGAATCCTTCCGCCTGCAAAAACCAACCCATTGCGCGCACTGAATCAGGCGAACCCGTCAGACGCGTCACGGAAAACCGCATTTTTCGACGCCGTCGGCCCGGTCCAGACCTCATGTGCTCAGAAGCACCCCTTCAGCCCGTAAGGGTACGCTCATCGATGACAACAATCAACCGACGGTAAAAGTCTGAAGGGTTTTTCCATGCAGCCATTAAGTTTGCTTAAATGTAAGCGCACGCAAACTTAGTGAACAAAAAAAGGGAGCGCAGCATCGTGCGCTCCCTTTCGTGGTGCAGTGGCGATCAGCGTTGCGCTTGTGCGGCGGCATCCACAACGGTCAGCGCCGTCATGTTGAGGATGCGTCGCACCGTGGCCGATGGCGTCAGGATGTGCACCGGCTTCTTGGCGCCCAGCAGGATCGGGCCGATGGCGATGTTGTTGCCGGCAGCCGCTTTCAGGAGGTTGTAAGCGATGTTCGCGGCGTCGATGTTGGGCATGACCAACAGGTTCGCCTCGCCCTTCAGGGTCGAGTCCGGCACCAGCGATGCGCGCAGCTTCTCGTCGAGCGCCGCGTCGCCGTGCATTTCACCGTCAACCTCCAGATTCGGCGCACGTTCGCGCAGGATGGCCAGCGTTTCGCGCATCTTGACGGCCGAAGGCGCCTCCGAAGAGCCGAAGTTCGAATGCGACATCAGCGCAACCTTCGGCTTGATGCCGAAGCGGCACAGCTCCTCGGCGGCCATGATGGTGATCTCGGCCAACTGCTCGGCGGTCGGGTCGACGTTGACGTGCGTATCCGTGAGGAAGACTTGGCGACCCGGCAGAACCAGACCGTTCATGGCCGCGTACACACAGTTCGTGCCGCCCAGGATCTGGTCGATGTAGCGCAGATGCGCAGCCGTATTGCTGATGGTGCCGCAGATCATGCCGTCCGCTTCGCCCTTGTGGATCATGAGCGCGCCGATCAGCGTGTTGCGGCGACGCATTTCCAGCTTGGCGTACTGCGGCGTCACGCCCTTGCGCGCCATCAGCTTGTAATACGTCTCCCAGTAATCGCGGAAGCGCTCGTCGTGCTCGGGGTTGACCACCGTGAAGTCCACGCCTTCACGCAGGCGCAGGCCGAAACGCTCGATGCGGTGGGCGATCACGCTCGGGCGGCCGATCAGGATCGGGCTGGCGAGCTTTTCGTCCACGACAATCTGCACGGCACGCAGGACGCGCTCTTCTTCGCCCTCGGCAAAAACGATGCGCTTGTTCTCCATCGGCACCTTGCGGGCGGCCGAGAAGATCGGCTTCATCAGCGTGCCGGAGTGGTAGACGAACTGCTGCAGATGCTGGCGGTAGGCGTCCATGTCTTCGATCGGACGCTGCGCCACGCCCGAGAGCATGGCCGCTTGCGCCACGGCCGGCGCGATCTTGACGATCAGGCGCGGGTCGAAGGGCTTCGGGATCAGGTATTCCGGGCCGAACGACAGGTCTTGAATGCCGTAGGCGGAAGCCACGATGTCGCTTTGCTCCTGGCGCGCCAGTTCAGCCACGGCGTGCACGGCGGCAACTTCCATCTCACGCGTGATGGTGGTCGCGCCCACGTCCAGCGCGCCGCGGAAGATGAACGGGAAGCACAGGACGTTGTTGACCTGGTTCGGGTAATCCGTACGGCCGGTGCCCATGATGACGTCGGGGCGCACTTCCTTGGCCAGCTCCGGCAGGATTTCCGGGTTCGGGTTGGCCAGCGCGAAGATGATCGGCTTGTCGGCCATGCGCTTGACCATGTCCTGCTTGAGCACGCCAGCAGCGGACAGGCCGAGGAAAATGTCGGCGCCGTCGATGACTTCAGCCAGCGTACGCAGATCGGTTTTCTGTGCGAAGTGCGCCTTGTCCGGATCCATCAGTTCGGTACGGCCTTCGTAGACAACGCCCGCCAGGTCCGTCACCCAGATGTTTTCGCGCGGCAGGCCCAGATCGACCAGCAGGTCGAGGCAGGCCAGCGCCGCAGCGCCCGCGCCCGAAGCCACCAGCTTGACCTTCTTGATGTCCTTGCCGACGACCTTCAGTGCGTTCGTGATGCCTGCGCCCACGACGATGGCGGTACCGTGCTGGTCATCGTGGAAGACGGGGATCTTCATGCGCTTGCGCAGTTCCCGCTCGACGAAGAAGCATTCCGGCGCCTTGATGTCTTCCAGGTTGATGCCGCCGAAGGTCGGCTCCAGCGAGGCGATGATATCGACCAGCTTCTGGGGGTCTTTTTCGTTGATCTCGATGTCAAACACATCGATACCGGCAAATTTCTTGAAGAGCCCTGCCTTGCCTTCCATGACCGGCTTCGAGGCTTCCGGGCCGATATCGCCCAGGCCGAGCACGGCCGTGCCATTGGTCACCACGCCGACGAGGTTGCCGCGGGCGGTGTAGCGGAACGAGTTGGCGACGTCTTCGACGATCTCTTCGCAGGCGGCGGCAACGCCGGGCGAATACGCCAGGGCCAAGTCGCGCTGGTTCGACAGCGGCTTGGTCGGCGTGACCGAAATTTTGCCCGGGGTGGGAAACTCGTGGTACTCCAGCGCGGCCTTGCGCAAGGCGGCGCGCTGCTGCGCCTTGAGTTCTTCATCCGTGCGGGCGGGCTGCTGAGGCTGGGTATCCACCGTGGTCATGGGTCTCTCGTATCGGGTGGCCAGCGCGCGCGCCGGCCGTCGCATCTAGCGGGCCACCGGGATACCCTCACGAGCGCCACGGGAATACGGTCCGCCTCCTTGGGCCCGTCATTTTATATAGTGAAAAGCGATCTCACAACGGGATTTTGGGTGGGAGTGCTATGCGCATTCGCTACAATATTCCACCGTCCTGTCACGGCACCATCGGGCTTGCCCCATATTCTTCCATCGCCGCTGCCGTGTCCAAGCCCGCCCACCCCTCAAACTCCCCCGATCCGGCGGAAAATCTGTCCGAATTTGGGCTGATCCGCCGCTATTTCACGCGACCGACCCCGAAAGCGACGTTGGGCGTGGGCGACGACTGCGCCCTGCTTTCACCGCGCCCGGGGCACGAATTGGCTATCTCCACCGACATGCTGGTCGCCGGCCGTCACTTCTTTCCACATGCGGAGCCGCGTGCACTTGGACACAAGGCGCTCGCTGTCAACCTCTCTGACCTGGCGGCGATGGGCGCCGAGCCCCGCGCCTTTACGCTCGCCGTGGCGCTGCCCCAGGCCGATGCGGCGTGGCTCAAACCGTTTTCCGAGGGCTTGCTCGCCTTGGCCGATGCATTTCACTGCGAACTGATCGGCGGCGACACCACACGGGGGCCGCTCACACTCAGCCTGACCGTCTTCGGGGACGTCCCCGCCACTGCGGCACTACGCCGCGACGCGGCCCGCCCGCGAGATGACATCTGGCTCTCGGGCTCCGTGGGCGACGCACGACTCGCGCTGGGCGCCTTGCGCGGCGAGTGGCCGCTGACGCCCCAGGCGCTCGCTCAGGTGCAGCCGCGCATGGACATGCCCTCGCCGCGCGTCGCGCTCGGCCTAGCATTGCGCGGCATCGCCCGCGCAGCACTTGATGTATCCGACGGCTTATTGGGCGATCTTGGCCACATCCTCGCGCAATCCCGCGTTGGAGCGACGATCGTGGTGGACGATGTCCCGCGCTCGGCGACGCTGGCCGCACAGTCGCCGGCGCTCCAGCTGCAATGCACGCTGGCCGGCGGCGACGACTACGAACTTTGCTTCACCGCACCTGCCGACGCCCGCGACGCCGTTATCGCCGCAGGGCAGCGCGCCGGGGTTGCTGTGACGCGTGTTGGCCGCATCGACGCCGAAACCGGCTTGCGGCTCGTCGACGCACACGGCGCGCCGGTCACCTTCACGCATGGCAGCTTCGATCATTTCTCTTCCGCCTCATGATGTCTTCCACTCCCTTCCCGCCTTCCAACCCGCCGGGCCAAGCTGAAACCGTCGTCCTCGAGGCGGGCCAGACCGCGCAGGTGCGGCGCCCGACCGCGCGGTTCATGTTCGCGCATCCGGCACGCATCCTCGCGTTGGGCTTCGGCTCGGGCCTGTCGCCTATCCTGCCGGGCACGGTCGGCACGCTCTACGCGTGGCTGATCTATGTGGTGCTGGCTCCCTGGATTTCAGGGCCGATTTGGTTGCTGATCGCGGCGGTTGGTTTCGTGATCGGTATCTGGGCATGCGCCCGCACCGCGCGCGACTTGGGCGTGGCAGACCACGGCGCCATGGTGTGGGACGAAATGGTGGCGTTCTGGATCGTGCTGGCGTTTGTCACGCCCACCACGTTGGGCGGGCAGTTCGCCGCCTTCCTGTGGTTCCGCTTCTTCGACATGGTCAAGCCGGCACCCATCCGCTATTACGACCGCACGCTCAAGGGCTTTGGCGTGCGCGGCGGCTACGGCGTGATGGTCGATGACATTCTGGCGGCGTTCTACACGCTGCTGGTGTTCGCGCTGTGGCGCTCGTTTTGACGTTTGACGACCGAAGCTTCAAAGGTATCGCAATGGCTGAATCCCGCGCCCTGGCCCAACTGGCCGAACTCGTCGCTGACACGCTGCACAAGCGCAGCCTGATGATGGCGTCCGCTGAATCGTGCACAGGCGGGCTGGTGTCCGCCGCCATCACCGATGTATCGGGGTCGTCCGCCTGGTTTGAACGCGGCTTCGTCGTCTATTCCAACGAAGCCAAATCGCAGATGTTGGGCGTGCCGGCAGCGCTGATCCGCGAACATGGCGCCGTCAGCGAACCGGTGGCGCACGCCATGGCCGAGGGCGCGGTGCTCAACAGCCGCGCGCAGGTGGCGGTGGCGATTACCGGCGTGGCGGGCCCGACCGGCGGCACGCCCGACAAGCCCGTCGGCATGGTCTGCTTTGGGTGGAGCAACCGCCTGCAAACCCGCGTGGAAACGCGCCACTTCAAAGGCGACCGCAAACAGGTCCGCCTGCAGGCTGCCGAGCACGCACTGCGCGGCCTGCTCGACTTCCTCGACTCAGCAGAGTCTTGACTTAGATTTCGCTGGGATGATCCGGCCGGCGACGATCTCCGTGATCGTGTTCCGGCTGGTGCTCGTGGTCGTGCTCGTGGCGACGGTCGCGGTCATGATCGCGGCGCGTCGTCTCGTGCTGGTGGGTGTCGTCGCGCTCTTTCTCGAGCTTGCGGTCCGGATCCTTGCCGGTCTCTTCCCGATGCGTGCTGGCGACGGGGCGGTGCGGATGCGTGGTCATGGCGTCCTCGCTCTCGCCGCAACCGGACCGACCGAGCCGATCAGTTGCGGAACTGGTTGATCTGGTTGCGTGTGGCCTCGGCCACGCGGCGGGCCGCATCGGCGAAATCGCTGTCGGTGCTGGCGTAGAGAATGGCCCGCGACGAGTTGATCATCATGCCCGTGCCGTCGGCCGTTCGGCCTGCGCGGACCGTGGCTTCAACGTCGCCACCCTGGGCGCCAACGCCCGGAATCAGCAGCGGCATGTCGCCGACAATCTCGCGCACCTTGGCAATCTCTTCCGGGAACGTCGCGCCCACCACCAGGCCCATCTGGCCGCTCGTGTTCCACACGTCGCGCGCACGTTCTGCCACGACTTGGTAGACCGGCCGGCCGTCGGTTTCCAGAAACTGCACATCGCTGCCGCCGGCGTTGGAGGTGCGGCACAGCACAATCACGCCCTTGTCGGCATGCGCCAGATACGGCTGCATCGAGTCGAAACCCATGTACGGGCTGACGGTGATGCCATCGGCCTGGTAGCGCTCGAAAGCTTCCTTGGCGTAGTGCTCGGCGGTCGAGCCGATGTCGCCGCGCTTGGCATCGAGAATGACGGGGATGCCCGGATAGGCTTCGTGGATGTAGCTGATGAGCTGCTCGAGCTGGTCTTCGGCGCGCTGCGAGGCGAAGTAGGCGATCTGCGGCTTGAAGGCGCAGACCAGATCGGCGGTGGCGTCCACAATGGCGCGGCAGAACGAGAAGATTGCTCCGCCCGTGCCGGTCAGCGATGCCGGCAGGCGTGCCGGGTCAGGATCGAGGCCAACGCACAGCAGGGAATTGTTGCGTTGCCAGGCGGCAGCGAGTTGTTCGGTAAATCGCATGGTGTCGGGAATGTGAGGGCGACCGGATGGCCGCATGACTTGTCTGCATTTTACCCGTCGGGCGGCCCGGTTGCGGCATCTTCCGGACGTGGCGCCGACCCCACGCGTGCGCACCAAGCCATCGCTTGTGGCTGAACCCGCCGCCTCTTTAGGCTACACTCGGCGCGATTTTTCGCCGCCCGTTCAACGCCTGCTTCAAGGAAACACCAATGATCAACCTGTTCGTCGTGCAAAAAGGTCGTCTCGCGCAGGAACAGGTCGAAGAACGCAGCGAACTGCTGCAGCACAAGCCGATCTGGATCGACGTGATCGACCCCGACGACGAAGAACTGGCGTGGATCAAGGAAGCCTACGGCGTGGTCCTTCCCGAACTCGAGCAATTGGGGGATCTGGAAGCCTCCGCCCGCTACTTCGAAGGCGAAGACGGCCACATCCACATCCGCACCGATTTCCTGCTCGACGAAGAAACCACCTCGCGCAACGTACGCGTGGCCTTCGTGCTGACCAAGGATGTGCTTTTCTCCATCCACGACGAAGACCTCCCCGCGTTCCGGCTGGTGCGCATGCGTGCGCGGCTGCGCCCGGGCTCGGTGCGCAACGCCAAGGATGTGCTGATGGATCTGTACGCCACCGACGCGGAATACTCGGCGGACTCCATCGAAGAAGTCTACGAACGCCTCGAAGATGCCAGCAAGCGCGTGCTGGCCGACGAGGTGACCGATGCCGCCGCCGCAGACGTGCTGGAGATCATCGCGCGCGTGGAAGACTTGAACGGCCGGATCCGCCGCAACGTGATGGATACGCGCCGCGCCGTGTCGTTCCTGCTGCGCAGCCAGTTGCTCTCGGCCGATCAGCAGGACGAAGCGCGCCAGGTGCTGCGCGACATCGACTCCATCGAGAACCACACGGCGTTTCTGTCGGACAAGGTCAACTTCCTGATGGATGCCACCGTCGGTTTCATCAACATCAACCAGAACAAGATCATCAAGCTGTTCTCGGTGGTGTCGGTGGCGCTGATGCCGCCCACGCTGATCGCCTCGATCTACGGCATGAACTTCAAGGTGATGCCGGAGCTGGACTGGGCCGAGGGCTACCCGTACGCGATCGTGATGATGGTCGTGTCGGCGGCGATTCCGCTGGTGTACTTCCGCCGCAAGGGCTGGCTGAAGTAGCCCTGCGCGAGGTCAATCCGGCAGCGTGGCCGAGCCCATGCGGTTGGCAATCACGGTGGCCTTGCGCGTGAAGTTGACGTGCACGTTGGCGCAATAGCTCTTCTTGTCGAAGCACTTCGGTGCGGGTAGCGCCGCCGCCAGTCGCGCTGCCTGACCGACCGTGAGTTGCGAGGCCGGGCGTTTGAAGTAATGCTGCGCCGCCGCTTCCGCGCCGAACACGCCCTCGCCCCACTCCACCGAGTTCAGATAGATCTCGAGAATGCGCTCCTTGTCGAGCCAGAACTCGAGCATCCAAGTGATGACCAGTTCTTCGCCCTTGCGCAGGTAGTGGCGTTCGCCCGAGAGGAACAGGTTCTTGGCCAATTGCTGCGTGATGGTCGAACCGCCCGCGACCACGTGGCCGCGCCGCTTGTTCTTCTCCCACGCGTCGAGCATAGCGTCGACTTCCCAGCCGCTGTGCGAGACGAAGTCGGCGTCTTCGCTGGCGATGACCGCGCGTTTGAGGTTGCGCGAGATCTGGTCGTAATTGACCCAGCGGCGGTCGATCTTGCAGGTGAAGACATTGGCGCCGCACAGGCGCATGCGCTCGGCGCGCATGAAACTCGTAGACGACGGATCGAACACTTGCCAGCTGGCGATGGCAGCGAAGAAGTACAGGTTGAGCGCGACCACGCCCGCAACGAAGCAGCCGATCACGTAGCCGAACCAACGCATCATCGCGGGGCGCGCTCCGGTTCAGCGGGCTGCGCGTGCCGCGACTGCGGCTTCGCCCTGCAGCGCCTCGCGCATGGCCAGCAGCACCGGAGCGGTGTCCGGGCGCACGTCGCGCCAGACGAAGAACGATTCCGCCGCCTGCTCCACCAGCATGCCCAGGCCGTCCCACGCGCGGGCGCCGTTGCGCCGGGCAAACTCCATGAATACCGTCGGCCGCTGGCCGTACATCATGTCGTAGGCCAGCGCGTTGGGGCCGAACACGGTGGTCGGGATTGGCGGCACTTCGGCCTGCAGGCTGCTCGCCGTGGCGTTGATGATGACGTCGAAAACATCGTCCGCGGCAAGCTCTTCATAGCCGCCGCCCACGAGTTCGACCTCGTGCAGTTTGGCCGAGACCTCGAAGCGATCGACGAGCTTGTTGGCGCGATCCGCCGTGCGGTTGGCGAGGAACACGCGCGCCGGCTTGTGCTCCAGCAACGGCAGCAGCACGCCGCGCGCAGCACCGCCGGCGCCCAGCAGCAGCACGCGTTCGCCTGCGAGCGCGTTGCCGATGTTGTGGGTGATGTCGCGCATCAGGCCAACGCCGTCGGTGTTGTCGCCGAAGATCTCTTCGCCGTCGAACTTGAGCGTGTTGACCGCACCGGCCGATTCCGCCCGCAACGACAACGACGTCGACATGGCATACGCATCGAGCTTGAACGGCACGGTCACGTTGAGCCCGCGTCCGCCTTCGCGCACGAACGTCATCACGGTTTCGTCAAACGCGATCAGCTCGGCGTAGATGCGGTCGTAGCGGATAAGCTGCCCTGTCTGCTGCGCAAACGCGGCATGAATGGTGGGCGACTTGCTGTGCGCGATCGGGTTGCCGATCACGCCATAGCGATCTGTGGGCGGCGCGCTCGCAGCTGCGAGGATGGCCTCTTGAAACGACGACGGCATGGGGCGACGAAATCAGCGGGTCTGCAGGTGGGTTTCCAGACCTGCGCGGGTGAACTTGAACGTGGCGACCACATCCTGGATGTCGACGCGCTTGCGCATCTCGGCCGGGAAGCCGCCAAACGGTGAAGACGAACGCACGATGGCCACGGCCTGGCGATCCAGCGCGGGATTGCCCGAGCTTTTGGCGATCTCGATGCCTTCGATCTTGTAGCCGTCCTGGTTGTAGCCGAGCTGGCCATCGCGGTTGATGCTGATCACGACGATCAACTCGCCATACAGCGGGCGGCCGTTCTGGCTGGGGAAGTTTGCGGTGCCGCGGGCTTCGATCTTGCGGCGCACGGCATCGTAGTAGCGGGCGTAATCGACCTGACGCGCGCTGGCGGCCGTCAGCACATTGCGGCGCGGGCGCTTGGCGTAGTTCTCGAGGTTGCGGTCGATCTCGGCTTGCAGGCGGGCGATTTCGTCTTGCGTGGTGCGGTCGTCGGTGCCGTTGGTGGGCGACGGCTGCGGGCGCTCGCCCGGCTTGACCTGACGATCGTTGACCAGCGGCGCACGCTCGGTGGATTGCGTGAGCAGGCGGCGCTGCTCCTGCTCGAGATATTCGACGCGGCGCTGCGTGAGCTTGATGGCGTCGCCGGTCTGCTCATTGGTGTCGGCGGGCAGCGGCGTGGTGGCGCGCTGCTGGTCGTATTCGCCGCCGCCGTTCAGGTTGACCTGCGCCACGGCCGTCGCCTTCGATGGCGCCGTCGACGACTTGGCATTGACGAGCACCACATCGAGGCCCGGATCTTCGCGCTTGATATCGAAGGCCTCGGGGGCCACCACGCGCACGAACAGCAGCAAGACATGCACGGCCAACGACACCACCAGAGCCTTGGTAAGCGTGCTGCTGCCGGACCAGTCCGGACGGTTTGCGAGGGCGGCCATGGGGCGATTCCTGGTCGATGCGCGAAGAGTGAAGGTCAGACTGCGATTGTAGTTAGGCAGCGGTAGGCGTTCCACCGGTCCCGCCGTCCTGCGGCGGCGGCGCCACAGCAGCGTCGGCTTCGGCGCGCGCCTCTTCCCCATCCGCGGCCGGTTGTGGTTCAGCGGGCACATCGGCTTCGGTCTCTGCCTCGGCCAGTTCTTCTTCGATGGCCTCCGCTTCAGCTTGCGCGTCCGCAGCCGGAGCGAGGATCTCGACCACGCGGCACGACACTTCCAGGCTGATCTCGTCGGTCTCTAGGATATCGAGCACGACATGCGTGCCGCGCGCCGTTTGCGCCAGCTCGGGCACCTTCGTCACCAGCGGAATGTCGGCGAAGCGCACGGCGCCTTCCTTGAGCACCACGGCCTGCATGCGCGTGCGGTTTTCCTGCTTGAGCCAGCGCAGGCACCAGTAGCGCTCCATGGTCGACTGGTGGTCGGCGTAGGCGGCGTAAGTGGCTTCGAAGTCGGCCACGGCGGCCAGCAGGTCGGCATCTTTTGGCTTGAACGGTGCGATCAGCTTGGCCGTCACGCCGTGCTGTGCCACCGCTGCGATCTGCCATTGATTGACCAGATCGACATAGCGGCGCAGCGGCGAGGTGCTCCACGCGTACTGCGCCACCCCCAGACCCTCATGCGGCGCCGGATACGTCTGCATGCGCGTGCGATGCATGCCCCACGCCTTCTGCGTGCGGTAGATGCCCGGCACACCGGCGTCGGCCAGCATGCGGCCCCACGTGCTGTTGGCCAGGATCATCAGCTCGGCCACGATCTTGTCCAGCGGCGAGCCGCGCTTGCGCTGTTCGATCCGCACGCGCTCACCACCGCCTTCCGCCTCGGGAATCGGGTCGATGTAGAACGAGTAATCGCCCTTCTGCGCGCCCTCCGGCTTCAGGCCGCTGGCGATGCGGGCCTGCTGGCGGCCGTCATACAACGCGCACACAAAGGGCCACAGCACCGCCAACTCGGCCTTGAACGGATAGTCGCCCGAGCCATCGGCGAGCGCGTCGGCGGTGATCACATCGTCGAGCAGGTTGTGGCGCAGGTTGGCCGCCACGGTCACGGATTCGCAGCGCGTTTCGCTGGCGGTGACCGCCCACGTGGCGCGGTCGACCGTCACATACAGCGACAGCGCCGGGCATGCGCGCCCTTCCTGCAGCGTGTAACGATCCACTACCGACTCCGGCAGCATCGTGATCTTGTCGCCGGGGAAATACACGGTGGACAAACGCTGACGCGCAATCACGTCCAGCGGTTCGCCGCGCTGGATGCCGAAGCCCGGCGCGGCAATATGGATGCCGATGCGCACGGTGGCGTCATCAATGGGTGTGACCGAGATGGCGTCGTCGATTTCCGTGGTGGTCACGTCGTCGATCGAGAAAGCGCGCACGTCGGCGGCCGGCAGCTCCATCGCCGGTTCCGGCACGGTCACGTCCGGGAAGCCGGTGCCCTTCGGGAAACATTCCGAGAGGAAGCGGGCCTCGTGCAGCGCGCGGGCGTTGGCGATGCCGCCGACCGCCACCATCAGGCGCATCGGCGACAGGCCCAGCGCGGTGCAAGCCGCATCGAGCGCCTTGTATTCGAGGCTGTTCTTGTCCGGCTTGAACAGCAGCTGCAGCGTCTTGCCGCGGAAGGCCTCGGGCAGGCGCATCGCCTTCAGCTCGGCTTCGTATTCGGCCTGCAGGGCGGCTTGCTGCTTCTTGCGCTCCAAACCTGCAAGCGCGGCCTTCAGCTGGTCTTCGGGCGCGCGCTGATAGCGGCCGCGGCCCTTGCGGCGGAAGTAGATCGGCGAGCCATGCAGCGCGATGGCCAGCGCGGCCTGCTGCGTGGCATTGGCGCCGGCGCCAAAATATTCACCGGCCAGATCGGTAAAGCCGAATTCTTCGGCCGAAGCGCATTCCCAGAGGAAGTCCAGGTCGATCTCTGCCGACAGCGCCTGGGCGGCCTGCGACAACTCGCCGGCGGACGGCCGCGCGAATTGCAGCAACACATCGCGCGACTTGACCTTGGTGCGCTTGGCGCTCGGCAACTCGACCTGATAGGCCTCGCCCTGTTGGGACAAGACGGTGCCCGCGCGGATCTCGCCGCCTTCTTCAAACAGCAACTGCATGGATTTGTATGGATTGCGGCACTCGCACGAGCGAGTGTCACTTTGAATGAGGTGGAATGGCCGCGCCGCCCGACGTTACAACGTCACGCGCGGCGATCAAAAGTTGGGGGCGATGATACCGCACTGGCCCGCCGCCCGGCCCGCGAAAATACGCTTAGCGCGGCGGATGGAAACCCGCCAGCGCGGGCAGGAAAACCTCCGTCACCAGCATCGCGCTTGCACCGCGCCGGAACACCGACCGGCGGGCCGGCAGCCGTGACGTGCCGGAGACAGGCGCATCGCCCAGCGCGTCGTGCGCGCGGCGCACCAGCGGGTGGCGCGCGTCCAGCAAGGCGAATTCGAAGTCCCCGCGCTGCACACGCGGATCGGCAAACAAAGAATGCCCCAGCGGCTGCGTCCCCAGCGCTTTGAGGAACGGCCAGTCGAGCGCCACGCTGCGCGGGTGGACGATGGTGTGGGCATACACCACCGGAATCTCGTCGCAAATCAGCAAAACTTCGCGGACGAGCGTCTCGGCGGCCCGCGACATGCCGAGGCAACGCCACTCGTCGCGCAACGGTATCGCGCGCTGCTGGCCGAGCAATTGGACGCGAAAGCGCGACGATGCCGCACGAAGACGTGCCGTCAGCGAATCTGGGCCGAGCGCCCAACGCGCCCAATGCCGGTCATAAACGACAGCCGGGGGCAGCGCGCTGCGCCACAGGCTGCGCGGATACGACGGCGAATCGGTCATGCGGCGTCGAACGGATGTGCGGCGAGCAAATCCGCGGGAATACCGCAAAAGACGAGCACTTCGTCCATGTACTGCGCAAAATCGCTGATGCCGTGGTCACTGCCGTCGATGACGCGTGTGGCGGCTCCCGGGAAATGAGCGAGCATTTCGCGGTAGTCCAACACGTCGTCACCCGTCGCCGCGAGCAGGTAATAACGCTCGGGTTGCGTGATAGCGGGCACGGCGAGCGAGCGCAGCTCGTCCAGATGGTGCGGCTCGACGCGGATCGTGCCGCCGCCATGCCACAGCGGCTGCTCCCCGACATACTTGGCGAGATCCCGCTCCGGACGGGTGGCTGGATTGAGCATGGCCGCGCGGAGCCCGTGGCGCTCTGCCAGCCAGGTCGCATAAAAACCGCCCAACGAGGAGCCAATGAGCACCGGTCGCGTGCCGTTGCGCTCGCTCAACCCGGCAATCAGCGCCTCGGTTTCGGCCATTGCCTCGCGCGGCGAGACGGGCAATGCCGGGCACACGTACTGATCCGCCAGCCCCACGGACGCCATCCGCTTGCCCAGCAACTGGGCTTTGAACGAGCGCGGCGACGAACGGAATCCGTGCAGATAAACGATGGATGCCGACATATCGGATCAGTTTGCCGCGTTGACCTGCTCTGCCAACGCGTCGAGCAGCTTCTGGTGAACGCCCCCGAAGCCGCCGTTGCTCATGACAAGCACATGGTCGCCGGGCCGAGCCATAGCGGTGACAGCGCCGACCAAAGCGGCCAAGTCAGAGAACGTGTTCGCACGCGCGCCCAAAGGCGCCAACGCGCCCGCCAAGTCCCAGCCGATGGCATCGCGGCCATTGGCGGCGCCGTAAGCGAAGACTTGGTCCGCGCCGGACAGACTCTCGGGAAGCGCTTGCTTCATCACACCGAGCTTCATGGTGTTGGAACGCGGCTCCAGCACAGCCAGAATGCGGCCTTGACCGACGCGGCGGCGCAGCCCCTTGATCGTGGTCCGAATGGCCGTGGGGTGGTGCGCAAAATCGTCGTAGACGGTGACGCCGTTGACCGTGCCGCGCACTTCCATCCGGCGTTTCACATTTTCGAAACGGGCCAGGCTTTCAATGGCTTGGGCGGGTGGCACACCAACGTGGCGTGCAGCGGCAATGGCGGCGACGGCGTTCATACGGTTGTGGTCGCCCTGCAGCGCCCAGCGGACGCGACCCTGCGCTTGCCCGTTGAAAACAACGTCGAAGCTGTCGTCCTCGCCAAGATGGGCTATTTTCCAGCCCTCGCCGTCTTCTGCGCCGAATCGCTCGACCTCCGACCAGCATCCGCGCTCAAGTACGCGGGTGAGGCTGTCTTCGCGACCATTGACGAGCAACCGCCCTTGGCCGGGGACGGTACGCACCAAATGGTGAAATTGGGTTTCGATCGCAGCGAGATCTGGGAAGATGTCGGCGTGATCGAATTCCAGGTTGTTCAATATAGCCGTGCGGGGACGGTAATGGACGAACTTGCTGCGCTTGTCGAAGAAGGCGGTGTCGTACTCGTCGGCCTCGATGACGAAGAAGTCGGATTCGGTCAGCCGCGCCGACAGCCCGAAATTGCGCGGCACGCCACCCACCAGGAAGCCCGGGTTGTAGCCGGCGTCCTCCAGAATCCAGGCGAGCATCGACGTGGTTGTCGTCTTGCCGTGCGTGCCGGCGACGGCAAGCACCCATTTCTGGCGCAATACGTTGTCGCCCAGCCATTGGGGGCCGGAAATGTAGGGCAGATTGCGATCCAGGATCGCTTCCATCAGCGGATTGCCACGGGAGATCACGTTGCCGATCACGTAGAGATCGGCGCCGATGGAGAGTTGTTCCGGGTCGAAGCCTTCAATCAGTTCGATGCCCTGCGCTTCGAGCTGGGTGCTCATCGGCGGGTAGACGTTGGCGTCGCAACCGGTGACGCGGTGACCCGCCTGGCGTGCGATCAGGGCAATACCGCCCATGAAGGTGCCGCAGATTCCAAGGATGTGGATATGCATGGGTGCCGTCTCAACTTCGTAGCGCCGCATTGTACCTGCGGCTTCAGGCCGGCCCGCGCGCTTCAGTAAAATAGAGCCATGTCAAAACGCCCCACCCTCGATCCCGCCCGCGTGCGGGAAGAAATTGCCGTCACCGCCGCCCGCATGATCGCGGAAGACGGTGCCGATTACGCCACCGCCAAACGCAAGGCCGCGCGCCAGGTGCTTGGCACGGAATCCCGCGCGCCGGGGGAATGGCTGCCGGACAACGAACAGGTCGAAACGGAAGTCCGCGAATATCAGGCGCTGTTCCAGGCCGAATCCCAGCCGCGCGTGCTGGCGTTGCTGCGCCGCATTGCGCTGCTGTTGATGGAAGGGCTGGCCGTCCACAATCCATATCTGGCGGGCGCCGTCTTCAATGGCACCGCGAGCGAGCACTCCGACATCCACCTGCAGGTCTTCTGCGACAGCCCCAAGGATGTGGCGATCTTCCTGCTCAACGCCGGCGTGGAGTTCGACACCACGGAAAGCGCCCACTTCGCCGGCCGCGACGAGGTGGAGACGCTCAGCTTCCTGTGGCGGGGCCAATGGCCCGCCGGGCCCGAATCCCGCGAACTTGCGCGCGAACTGCGCGCTGAAACCGGCACGCCGGTCGGCGTCCATATCGCCCTGTATGACATGAACGATGTGCGCGGTGCGCGGCGCGCCGACGCCACCGGCAAGACGCAGCGGGGCGACGCCGCCGCCGTGCGTGCCCTCCTGTCGCAGGGATGATCGGCCGACAGGAGTACAATCCGCCACGCTTCGCCTCTGTCTATATATAGAGACCCTCGCCAACCATGTCGCGCCGCACCACTTTGATTGCCCTGTTGATCGCCGGCCTGATTGCCGCGGCGGCGGGCGTCTATTTCGGACATCGCGCCACCGAGCCAAAAACCCCCGCAAGCAGCGCCGTGGCTGCGTTTTACGACAGCAAGCTGCCCGACGCCAATGGGGCGCCGTTGGATCTGGCAGCGTTTCGCGGCCAGCCGGTGGTGATCAATTTCTGGGCGCCGTGGTGCGGTCCTTGCGTGGAGGAGATGCCTGAACTGTCTGCGCTGGCGCAGGAACAGAAGTCCAAGGCAAAGTTCGTCGGCATCGGCATTGACTCGGCCGCCAATATCCAGACGTTTCTGGGCAAGGTCCACGTCACATACCCGGTCGCCGTGGCAGGCTTTGGCGGGACGGAACTGGGCCGGCAGTTCGGCAACGACGTCGGCGGCCTGCCGTTTACTGTGATTCTTAACTCACAAGGCGAAATCACTTTCCGGAAGATGGGCCGGGTGCACGCAGATGAACTGCGAGCAGCCCTGCAGCGCACGTGAATATGGAAAAACGTCATATGACGTTCATGTGCACGCAACTCCCCTTCTTCTTCGGCAAAAGCACAGACTGGACGCCCAAGATCGGTGAAAACACCGATTTGTTGAGAGTTTTTCAGCAAAAACTAGACAAAGCATTCTAAGTTGCTGTAAATTGCGCCCAACTTCGCTCAACCGGTCAAACCGTGGCTGATAAACCCATCGCCAAAGCGCTTCGCAACGTGCTCGTGCTGCACGGCCCGAACCTCAATTTGCTGGGGACGCGCGAGCCGGAAGTCTATGGTGCAACGACCCTCGCCGACATCAATGCAGCCTTGGTCGAGCGCGCCGCAGCGCGCGGCGTGACGCTGGCGCACTTCCAGTCGAACCACGAAGGGGCGCTGGTGGATCGCATCCATGCCGCCAAGAGCGAAGGCGTTGAATTCATCATCATCAATCCGGCCGCCTATACCCACACGAGTGTGGCGCTGCGCGATGCGCTGGCCGGCGTGGTGATCCCGTATATCGAAGTCCATCTGTCCAACGTGCATCGCCGCGAGCCGTTCCGCCACCATTCGTACTTGGCGGACCAGGCCGTGGGCGTGATTTGCGGGCTGGGCTGGCGCGGCTATCTGGCCGCGCTGGACTTCGCAATCGATCAACACGGCGGCTGATCAGCCGTCTTCTTCCTTTTATTTCAACCACTTAACCAACGCAACGACGCCAGCGCCTGGAGCGCCTTTGACCGATGCGCGGCTGAAGAGCCATTCGCGCGCATCGACCGCCCAGACCGCCGACGCTGCAGGAGAACGCTCATGGATTTGCGCAAGCTGAAAACGCTGATCGACCTGGTGGCCGAATCGGGCATTTCGGAACTCGAAGTGACCGAGGGCGAAGGCAAGGTCCGCATCGTCAAGTCGGCACCGCAAGTGGTGGCCCCGATGCAATATGCGCCGATGCAGATGCAGGCCGCACCGGCTGTCAGCGCGCCCGCAGCAGCAGCGCCCGCCGCCGTCGGCGCCGAGGCAGCCTCGCCTGCCCTGCCGGCTGGCCACATCGTGACGTCGCCGATGGTCGGTACGTTCTACCGCTCCCCGTCGCCGGGCGCAGCAGAGTTCGTCAAGGTGGGCGACACCGTCAAGGAAGGCCAGACGATCTGCATCATCGAAGCGATGAAGCTGCTCAACGAGATCGAAGCGGACAAGGCCGGCGTCATCAAGGAAATCCTGATCGAAAACGGCCAGGCTGTGGAATACGGCCAACCGCTGTTCGTGATCGGCTGATCTCCCGGCATCCGACCCTCATCGTGCGGCGCGCAGCGTGCCGCATCCGAGCGCGAGCCGGCGCACAAGGGCTGCCACTGAGCGCAGCCCGGCCACAGCGCCCTCGCCTCTCCTTTTTGTAGCGAGAACACGATGTTCGACAAGATCCTGATCGCGAATCGCGGCGAGATCGCTCTTCGCATCCAGCGCGCCTGCCGCGAACTCGGCATCAAGACCGTGGTGGTCTATTCCGAGGCGGACAAGGAAGCCAAATACGTCAAGCTGGCCGACGAAGCCGTTTGTATCGGCCCGGCACCGTCGCCGCTGTCGTACCTCAACATGCCGGCCATCATCTCGGCCGCCGAGGTGACCGACGCACAGGCCATCCACCCCGGCTACGGCTTCCTTTCGGAAAACGCCGACTTTGCCGAGCGTGTGGAGCAATCCGGCTTCACCTTCATCGGCCCGACGCCCGAATCGATCCGCCTGATGGGCGACAAGGTCTCGGCCAAGCAGGCGATGATCAAGTCCGGCGTGCCGTGCGTGCCGGGCTCGGAAGGCGCTCTCTCGGAAGATCCGAAGGAAATCCTGGCAACGGCCAAGAAAGTCGGCTATCCGGTGATCATCAAGGCAGCTGGCGGCGGCGGTGGCCGTGGCATGCGCGTGGTGCACACCGAGGCCGCGCTGATCAACGCCGTCAACATGACCCGCGAAGAAGCCGGCCGCGCCTTCGGCAATCCGGAAGTCTATATGGAGAAGTTCCTGGAGCATCCGCGCCACGTGGAAATCCAGGTTCTGGCCGACCAGCACCGCAACGCCATCTGGCTGGGCGAGCGCGATTGCTCCATGCAGCGCCGCCACCAGAAGGTGATCGAGGAAGCGCCGGCACCGCACATTCCGCGCCGCCTGATCGAACGCATTGGCGACCGCTGCGCCGAGGCCTGCAAGAAGATCGGCTACCGCGGCGCCGGCACGTTCGAGTTCCTGTATGAGAACGGCGAGTTCTACTTCATCGAAATGAACACGCGCGTGCAGGTCGAACACCCGGTCACGGAAATGATCACGGGCGTCGACATCGTGCAGGAGCAGATTCGCGTGGCGGCCGGCGAAAAGCTGCGCTTCCGCCAGAAGGACATCACGCTCAAGGGCCACGCCATCGAGTGCCGCATCAACGCGGAAGATCCGTTCAAGTTCACGCCGTCGCCGGGCCGCATCACGTCGTGGCACGTGCCGGGTGGCCCGGGCGTCCGCGTGGATTCGCACGCCTACAACGGCTACTTCGTGCCGCCCAATTACGACTCGATGATCGGCAAGGTCATCACGTACGGCGCCACGCGCGAGCAGGCCATCGCCCGCATGCGCATCGCCCTGTCGGAAATGGTGGTGGAAGGCATCCAGACCAACGTGCCGCTGCACCGCGACCTGATGCTCGACGCCAACTTCGTTGAGGGCGGCACCGACATCCACTACCTGGAGCACCGTCTGGCGCAACAGGAAGTGGCCAAGGGTGGCGGCAAGTGACGTACCGCGAATGCGTGCTCGAAGTGGCGCGTGACGACGCTGAAGCGTTGTCCGAAGCCCTGTTTGATCTCGGCGCGCTGTCGGTCTCGGTGGAAGACGCCGATGCCGACACGCCTGAAGAGCAACCGCTCTTTGGCGAGCCCGGCCACGAACCGACACGCCTGGCGTGGAACCGCTCGCGCGTGGTTGCGCTGCTCGCCGACGATGCCGATCCGGCGTTGCTGGTGGCAGCCGCAGCCAACGAGATCAACCTCTCGCCGCTGCCTGCGTACACCGTGCGCGAAGTCGAAGAGCAGGACTGGGTGCGCGTGACGCAATCGCAGTTCGAGCCGATCCATATTGGTGAGCACATCTGGGTCGTGCCGTCCTGGCACGACGCGCCGGAACCCGACGCCGTGGTGCTGGAACTGGACCCCGGCCTCGCGTTCGGCACCGGCAGCCACCCGACCACGCGCCTGTGCATGGAATGGCTGGAACAGCACGTGCAACCCGGCGAACGCACGCTCGACTACGGTTGCGGCTCCGGCATTCTGGCCATCGTCGCCAAGAAGCTCGGCGCCGGAGAAACCGTCGGTGTCGACATCGATCCGAACGCCGTCGAAGCCTCGCGCTACAACGCCGAGCGCAACCACGTCGAAGCCACGTTTGCCCTGCCCGACGACGCACCGGAAGGCACGTTCGATCTGGTCGTCGCCAACATCCTGTCGAACCCGCTCAAGCTGATGTCAGCCATGCTATGTGCACGCGTGCGCCCGGGCGGCCGGTTGATCCTGTCTGGCGTGCTCGAGCGCCAAGCCGAAGAAGTGGCGGCCGCGTATGCCTCCGCCATTCCGCTCAAGGTGTGGCGCGCACGTGACGGCTGGGTCTGCCTGCATGGTGTGAAGCCCGCGTAATTCCACGGTATTGCGCGCCAGCGCCACCTGCAAAGGTCGACGCTGGCGCCGCTGTCTGCAATACTCGCGCGGTCGGCTTTTTTCTTCTCGTCCCGCATGGCAACTGCGCCACAAGCTGCGCCACGTTTGGCCGCCCGCTGTCCCAACTGTCAAACCGCATTCCGCGTTGTCGCCGATCAACTGCGGCTGCGCGGCGGGCTCGTCCGTTGCGGGCGCTGCAATCACGTCTTCGATGGCCGCGATCATCTGATCGAACTGGGCGCCGTAGCCACGCCTGCGGCGCCGGCGGCCGAGGCACCGCAGCCTCCGCAATCGCCGGAACCCGCCGCCCGCGTTGCGCCACTCGCCCCGTCAGCCGCTCCTGAACCCGAAGCGCCCGCAGTGCCATCTGCCGCAGAGGACGATCACGGCTTCGGCATGACGCTGATCTGGGAAGAAGACGTTCCTGAAGAAGGCGTCGCGGAAGTCCATCTGGGGGAAGTTGAAGGCGCAACACCGGTGCCTGACGTGCCATCCACCGCACCCGACACGCGTCCACTCCCCGACGAAGTACCCATCGAGCCCGAGTTAGAGCCAGCCGCTGAACCGACGCAGGAAACACGACCGCCGGAACCGCCAGCGCCGCCCGCCGATCCATTCCACGGCCTGCCGCCCATTCGCGACCTCGACGACGAGGAAGACGCGTTCGCGGCAGCCGTACCCAAGCAGCCGTCAGCTGACTTGCCGGTGGAACCGGCCATCACGCCCGCGCCGGCTCCGGCAGTGGCGACGGTCGCGGCTGCAGCGGTCTCGGCCCCTGCAAAGCTTGAGGCGGAGAAGCACGATTCGGTCTGGATGCGTCACGAAACCGATCCGCATACGCTTTTTGCGCCGGTGCCGCGCCGTCATGGCCTCGCACGCCGCACGCAAGCCGAGCCGGCGGGCCCGACGCCGCAGCGCACGCTGACCGGCGCGCCGCGTCCGCGCAAGGTGCGGGGGCCGAACCACGGTGTCTCTGCCGCGACGCTGGACTTCTTGCGCGCCGCGCAAGCCCGCGAGCAAACACGCAAAACGACGGGACGCCGCGCACTGGCGCGCGTTGCGATCGGCCTGCTGGCGGTGGCGGCCGTGCTGCAACTGCTCTTCCTGGCACGGGCCGAGATCGCCCGACGGGCGCCGTCCACACGCCCGATGTTGGAAGCCCTGTGCCAGCCGTTGCATTGCACGATTGCGCCACCGCGTGACCTCGATGCGCTGCAGATCGAATCGTCGCAACTGCAGCGGCAGGAAGGCGACGCGGCCGACCAGTACGTGCTGACGGCGACGCTGCGCAACCGCGCCGGCGGCCCCATCGCCCTGCCGGCCATCGAACTGGTCACGACCGATCTGCAGGACCAGCTGCTCTCGCGCCGCGCCCTGCTGCCCAGCGACTACCTCAACCCGAGCGACAGTGCATACAGCAAGTCAGGGCTGCCCGCCCGCGCTGAACTACCGATTCGGGTACGATTCCAGTCCCAGCGCCCGACGGCCAACTACCGGGTCCTGATTTTTTACCCCTGAGTTTTCATCCTGGCTTAGAGCCGCTAACAAGATTCTGCCGGCCCGGCATGCCGACGCAGATGCCCACGAGGATCTTGTTAGCGGCTTTTCCCCAACACGCATCAAAGGAAGGAGTAACACCATGGCAAACGTGACCCTTGGCGGCAACCCGATCGAAGTCGGCGGCCAATTCCCGACCGCAGGCTCGAAGGCTCCGGCATTCACGCTGGTCGGCGCAGACCTGAAGGACGTCTCGCTCGCTGACTTTGCCGGCAAGCGCAAGGTTCTGAACATCGTGCCGAGCCTGGACACCCCGGTGTGCGCCACCTCCACGCGCAAGTTCAACGAAGCCGCCGCCAAGCTGGATAACACGGTCGTGCTGTCCATCTCCGCCGACCTGCCGTTCGCAGCCGGCCGCTTCTGCACCACCGAAGGCATCGCAAACGTGAAGCCGCTGTCGACCTTCCGCGACAAGGGTTTCAAGCAAGCCTACGGCGTCGACATCACGTCGGGCCCGCTGGCTGGCGTGACCGCCCGCGCCGTGGTCGTGCTCGACGCCAACGACACCGTCCTGTACTCGCAACTCGTGCCCGAGATCAAGGACGAGCCGAACTACGACGCCGCCCTGGCTGCGCTGAAGTAAGCTGAACTGACTGCATCGAGACCGGCTTTCGGTCTCTCGTTCATCACACGGCCGTCCACTGGGCGGCCGCGTCATATCTGGAGTGCTTGAATATGGCCAGCGTGATCTGCGGCTCGGTTGCCTACGACACCATCATGACGTTCGACGGACACTTCCGCGAACACATCCTGCCCGACAAAATCCACATCCTGAACGTCTCGTTTCTGGTGCCGACCATGCGCCGCGAGTTCGGTGGCTGCGCAGGCAACATCGCCTACACGCTGAAGATGCTCGGCGGCGAGCCCATCATCATGGGCACGGTCGGCCAGGATGCGGGCCCGTATCTGGACTACCTGAAAAAGCTCGGCATCTCGACGGCGCATATCACGGAGGTTCCGGACACGTTCACCGCGCAGGCGATGATCACGACCGACCGCGACAACAACCAGATCACCGCCTTCCACCCAGGCGCGATGAGCCATTCGAGCATCAATTCGGTCAAGAATGCACTGCCGGCAAGGCTCGGCCTGGTGGGCCCCGACAGCCGCGAAGGCATGCTCCACCACGCCACCCAATTTGCCGAATCGGGCGTGCCTTTCATCTTCGATTTGGGCCAGGCAATGCCGCTGTTTGACGGCGCCGACCTGCGCCACTTCGTTGAACTCGCCAGCTACGTGGTGGTCAATGACTACGAAGCGCAGGTCATGCTGTCACGCACGGGCTACAGTGCGGCAGAACTTGCGCAGCGCGTCGAAGCTTACATCGTCACGCGCGGGGAAGAAGGGGCGGAGATTTACGCCGGCGGCAAGCAGTACACTATTCCGGTCGTGCCGGCCGAACGTGTGGTCGACCCGACCGGATGCGGCGACGCCTTCCGCGGCGGCCTGCTCTACGGCATCGAGAATGGCCTGGACTGGGATACCACCGGCCGCCTCGCCAGCCTGATGGGCTCACTCAAGATCGCTTGCCAAGGCCCGCAGAATCACGGCCTGCCCGTCGACGAGATTGCGCGACGCTTTGAATCCGCTTTCGGGTATCGGTATCAATAAGGAACGAACATGAAACCCATCTATCGCATCGGCGCCGCGACTCTGCTGGTCGCCGCCCTTGGCCTGCAAGGCTGCGCCATGGGCACCAACTCCAACAGCGCCTACACCTCGGGGCAGGCGCAGCGCGAGCAGACCGTGCGCTTCGGTACGGTAGATTCCGTGCGCAATGTCGTGATCGATCGTGAGCAGACCGGCGTTGGCACCATTGCCGGCGGCGCGATCGGCGGCATCGGTTCGGCTGCAGCCATCGGGCGCGGCAACGGCTCGGTGGCGGCGGGTGTGCTCGGTGCGATTCTCGGCGGCGTTGCAGGCAGCGCGCTCGAAGGTCAGATGAACAAGCGGCCTGGCCTCGAAATCACCGTCAAGCTCGACAACGGCGAGTACCGCGCCATCACGCAAGACGCGGACGAGGCGTTCCGCCCTGGCGAGCGCGTGCGCCTGCTGTCATCGGGCGGCGTGACGCGCGTCACGCACTGATCGAGCGCACTCGGCTGATAGGCCGAGGGTTCATCGGAAATACCGCATAGGCATCGCGCCGGTGCGGTTTTTTTATGCTCGCGAGAAACGTATGCGCACGCGCGAGCAAGAAAAAGCCCGCCGGGGCGTGAGCCGATCGGCGGGCGGTGCAAGACACCAAGGCCTTGCGGACCGGATACGCAGTATCCGATCAGGTGGGCGCGACTTGCGCGCCGCTGTGGTCCCGGAGGATCACCGTCGTCAGAATGACTTACGGACGGTTGCCGGTCGGGAACGGCCATGCCGCAGCCGGGTTCAGCGCGGTCTTGGCAGCGGGTGCAGCAGGTGCAGCGGCCGGAGCAGCAGCGGGCTTGGCGACGGCCTTCTTGGCCGGAGCCTTCTTCGCAGCAGGCTTGGCGGCAGCCTTCTTGGCAGCCGGGGCCTTCTTCGCAGCAGCCTTCTTCGCAGCAGGCTTGGCAGCAGCCTTCTTGGCAGCCGGGGCCTTCTTGGCCGCAACCTTCTTCACTGCGGCTTTCTTGGCCGGAGCCTTCTTGGCTGCAACCTTCTTCACTGCAGCTTTCTTGGCCGGGGCCTTCTTCGCTGCAACCTTCTTCACTGCAGCTTTCTTGGCCGGAGCCTTCTTGGCTGCAACCTTCTTCACTGCAGCTTTCTTGGCCGGAGCCTTCTTGGCAGCGACCTTCTTAGCTGCAACCTTCTTGGCCGGGGCCTTCTTAGCGGCCGGAGCAGCCTTCTTTGCAGCAGCCTTCTTGGCGGCCGGAGCCTTCTTTGCAGCGGCCTTCTTGGCCGGGGCCTTGGCGGCCGGTTTCTTCTTAGCAGCAGTTGCCATGGGAAACTCCTTCAAGATTGGGTATCGAACTATCGAGATTGAGCAACCCGACCGGCCCGATCCCACGATGCATTGGCACCGCCAGACCAACCGAGCGAGCGATTCATCGGCGCGCCACCAAACGGCAGTCGCACGCTAATGAATTCGGTAGGAAGATCTGCGACTTGCGCGGTGCACACACGCAGCAAGTTGCACGCCCCGGTTGCGCGCACGAGCGCAGCCGCAGTCGGCCGGACAGAATGCATCCGGCGAGTCTTCATCAATTGAGAGGACCGGGGCATCGTGGCCACACCGGTCGAAATCTGATCTTGCGCGAATCGCTGCGTAGACCGCAAAGCCGCTTGCAGCGTGACTTTGCGGACAGCGAAAAACTGGAGAGCGCGCGTTTTCTTTTGGGGGTAGTACGCCCATCCCGACGGGGGGATCGCAGAGACGGCACCGAGTTCAAACAGCCCTGTCGGCGTGGCGTGCATCAAAGTGGTTACGCTCCTCGACTACCTTTCACTTGCCGCTTGGAACTTCATCGTCGTTGATCGCGCGAAGGTCCCTTGCATCGAAGTCAACGTCTTGTCAAGGCGAATCATAATTCGTTTGCGCGGTGATGTTAAGAGATTTATGCAAAAAGCGCGGCGAGTTTTGGTGAAGGATTGCGCTGCGTCTGTGCGTCGCTGCGATTCGCATCGCGCATGCGCGCAGATCGCTGTCGCGAATGCGCATTTTCTTGCGTCGTGACATCACGTTGCGACGTTGCTCCGTGTTGACACACGCGTCCCGCAAACCCAGTGTTCATGCCGGTTTACAGCAACACGCGACGTTGTGCGCGTGTGCATCACGAACTCGTGCGCGCGGCTCGTGCGTATTCGGCATCGTCGTGCGCGACGACGCGCGAGCTGCGCGATGCGCGTCGAAAAAAACGATGCGTAGATGCGACAACGCGCGCGAATTTTTCGCACTGAACACGTCGATACGCGGGCGATCAGTGCGATCGACGCGTGCATATCGACGTGCGAAGGATGTCGATCGACGCTGCTGACACATCGCGCTCACCTTCGATCGCCACCGCGCGATGTCGATGCGATTGCGAAGACCGACTGCATGCGTGCAGCACCCGCAAATCGCGTGCCGCGCATCCGATGCGCGAGGTCGCCGCGATGGGCCGAAGCATCGACGCGTGCATGAGCGCGACATCGATCCGCGCACGCGGGATGGATGCCGATGCATGCGACGCTGACATCGGATCGTGACGATGCCGAACTGCATGCGCGCACGACGTCGATAGCGCGACCCGCACGTGCTCATCCGAGCGTCGATCGCGGGAAAACCCTGCTCAGCAACCGCTGAAAACTTCACGCAATCGCGTTTGAAACGACGCTGTTTTACGACGATAGAAGGATTGTTCTACGGCAATCCACGGGCCATTTTTGCTGCGCCCCTGCCGTCCGAAGAATGGCTTGCAGCGACGTTTTATTCGGGATCGATCTCCCAAATTGCTGCGACCGCAAATCCGGGTGTCAGGTTGGCGCTGATTGTCATGCCATTCGGTTTCACTTCACGATCCGCTCACCACATCAGCACGGCATCGATCGCGCGGTGTGGCACGGGCCTGCGCGTGGCCCGTGACAAGACAGGGAGGTCGTCGCCAACCCCACATGGCTGACGACGACAAACCCGACGAGCAAAGAGCGCAAGACAGAAGGGGGCCAACAAGCGTTCTGTTCTGAGTAGTGGAGGCACAAGATGCGCGATCGAGCGTTCTTGTCGAAATCGAATCCGCCGAAGTGCGGACTGTTCATGCAGTGCATGCTGGCGACGGCATCGCTCGCCATGTTGGCCGGTTGCGCGAATTCGGGCAGCGGCGACATGGGCGCCTCGCTTGGCGGCGGCAGCGATTCGCAATCCAAGCCGGCGATCGCGGCATCGAGTTCGCCCACGTGGTCGAACGGCAGCAGCAACGGCAGCAATGCAACGGGTGGCACCGGCTCGACCGGCAACACGCCCATCGCGACGCTGACCGGCCCTGTCGAACAACTGACGACCACCACCATCACCGCCATCGTGCCGCTCACCAGCGCGTTGACTTCCACCACGCAAGCCGTGGGGGCCGCAACAGGATTGGGCGCTCCGGTGAGCAACGTGCTGGCGACGCTGGGTGGTGCGCTCGGCAGCGAGGGACGCACGATCACGACGGCCGGCAAGGGCGATGCGCTGGTGTCGACGCTGGGCAACACGGTGGGCGCGCTCGGATCGCTCACCAGTGGGCTATCGACGGTGGTCGCACCGGCGACGCCATCGGCAACGGGCAGTGCTCCGGCAGGTGCGTTGAACGGTGCGCTCGGTGGTGCGCTGGCGCCGGTCACGACGGCCGTCAGTTCGTTGACGGCGGGGTTGCCTGGTGCTGGCGCGCTCGGCTCGGTTGGCGCAGTCGGCAGCGGCGGCGCCGCGGCAGGTCCGCTGGGCGGATTGAGCGGCGTCAGTACAACGGTGGGCGGTTTGGTTGGCGGTGTGCTGTCGGGTGTGACATCCGGCGCGCATCACTAGCCACCGCTCGGTAGAACTTTCTTTGCATTCGACGGCAAACGCAGGCGGATGCAACCCGCTGGACGCCAGATGCGCGTTCTTCTGACCCGGCGGTGACACGCGGTACGGGCCGCGCTTACAAGGAGACTCACCATGAAGATTCAGAACCCGCTCCACGCTTCTTCCTCCGATTCGCTGTCGATGGTTTCAGCATCGCGCACGCTGCTGGCGGCAGCTGCAGTGGCCGTGCTGACGCTGGCCGGTTGCGCTTCGGGAGGCAACCCGAACGGCGATACGACACCGTCGTCGTCCGCCAACAACGATCCCGGCGCGGTACCGGTCGGCAACGTCGCCGGCGGCGGTGGCAACGTCGTCACGCAGACCGGCAAGACGGTCAGCGATCTCGGCACGACCATCGGCACGGCGTCGGTGCCCGTCATCGGCGGCACGGCGGCGCAGAAGGATCTGGGTGCGACCGTCACCTCGGCCGGCAACACGGTGCAGACATTGGGCGGCGGCATCAGCAATGGGCTCGGCAAGATCGGCTCGACACCGGACCCGGTCGGCACCACGGTGCAAAGCTCGGGTGACGTGATCCGCTCCGCCGGGGTGACGGTCGGCAACGCGGGGCAGACCGTCTCGGATCTGGGTGCCGCCGGCAGCCCGCTGGCGCCGCTGAATCCGGTGACGTCGCCGGTGGGCAGCGGTGTGTCCGCGCTGGGCCAGGTGATGCAGGGTGCTGGCGGGCTCGTCACGATTGGCACGTCGAGCGGCCCGGTGCAGCAGATCACGCAGCAGACCAGCAACGCGATCGTGCCGCTGTCGTCGCAGCTCGTGAACGGCACGCAGACGGTCGGCAGCGCGACGATGCTCGGCGGCCCGCTGGCCGGTGCGCTGAATACAGTGGGCGGCGGCCTGCAGAGTGCCGGCGCGCAAGTCGGCGCAGCCGGCGGCAACCCGCTCACGCGTGACGTGGGCGGTGTGGTCGGCGCTGTTGGCGGCACGGTGGCGAGTGCCGGCGGCCTGGTCAACGGCGGCAGCGGCGGCGGCTCGACGAATCCGCTGGCGCCGATCACCGGCGCGCTGGGCGGCGGCCTCGGCGGTGGCAGCAATCCGCTCGCCCCGGTGACGGGTGCGCTGTCGGGTGGCGGCAGCAATCCGCTGGCGCCGGTCACGAGCGCACTGACCGGCGCCGCCGGCAGCGGCAACCCGCTCGCCCCGATCACTAATGCGCTGGGTGGCGTCACGAACGCCGCCGGCGGCTCCGGCAGCAATCCGCTGTCACCCCTGACCGGTGCGTTGAGCGCGCATTGATCCCTGCGCTGGCATCACCGATCAGCCCTCACCAATTTTTTTGCCTGACAACAAGGAGACTCCACGATGCAACATACCCCCCACACTCTCGCGCGCCTGGCTGGCGCACTGGCCCTCGCACTGGCAGCTGGCAGCACCTTCGCGCAAGCCACCCCCGCCGGTACCTGGAAGACCATCGACGACAACACGGGCAAACAAAAAGGCGAAGTGACGATCGTCGACAACGGCGGCACGTTCACGGGCAAGGTCACCAAGATCCTGGTGCCTGGCGACGAGAACAAGACCTGCACCAAGTGCACGGACGACCGCAAGGACCAGCCGATCAAAGGCCTGACGATCCTGACGGGCCTGAAGGCGAACGGCAACAACAACTGGGATGGCGGTCAGATCCTGGATCCGGAAAACGGCAAGGTCTACAGCGCGAAGATGTCGCTGTCGGAAGACGGTCAGAAACTGAACGTGCGCGGCTTCCTGGGCATCAGCCTGCTGGGCCGTACGCAGACCTGGATTCGCGAGCAGTGATCGCCCGCCGATAGCGAAAGCTAGCAAGACATCCCAACGCGCGGCGGTGCCCTCCCTCTGGGCGGGCGCCGTCTCTTCAGGCGCCGGTGCAAGCCGGCGCCTTCTTTTTTACGGAAATCTGCACAGCGCGCGCACGGCATCGCCATTAAAGAAGCCCTCTCCATCGCCGTTACACCGGTGTGGCGTCGCGAACCCGCGCGGCCCTGACCGCCGAGATTGCACGCCTGATTCCCCAACGAGGGGAGGGGCGCCGTGCCGTTCTCTGACGTGTCGCATGGTGCTATGCTGCGCGCCAGAGAACCGATAAAACCAAGTTGGAATAGCCATGCCCGAGCGCAACCGGCCGCCATTGAGGGGCCTTTTTGGCGCGATTGCCGGGTCGACCACCAGCGTCTATGCCGGAGCAGGAGACCCCGCCGGCGGCGCCCATGAGCCGATGTCCGGCGGCCGCTCCACTGCGGTGCGCGATGTCGCTGCACACGATCTGGCCAGCGATACCGCGCTGTGGCGTTTTGCGCTGGCCGCAGAGCACGGCGGCCGCGCGCCCCACCCCGACGCCACGTTGCGCGACGACCTGTCCGTCCTGCGCATCCTGCGCCACCCCGACGGCCTACGCTTGCTCCGGCAAGGACTGCGCGGTGCGTTCCCGGGATCGGCCCTGCGCCTCACCACTTTCTGGCCTGAAGAGCAACCGCATGCGTATCCCGCGCGCGCAGAATCGCGCCCAGCGGAATTCGGCGATCTGCTCGTCCTGATGCGCGTGCGCGGCGCGGTGCCGACGCTCGATTGCCGCGCGCTGTTTCTCACCAGCCGCCGCATCGACCAGCCCGACGATGCGCTCGACAAACACCACGCCCTGCCGCAGATCAACCTGTACGAAGGCTGGCCCGATTTCAACGTCTATGCGCGCTCGCCGATCAAGTCGCGCAACGCCACCTTCCTGGGCAAGTTCGATTTGTCGGCCGAGTTGGACCCGCTGCGCCGCGTCGGCCGCGACCAGCGCCAATGGCGCTACCTGACGCCCTGCACGGGCCTGCAACAGCATGCGCAATGGCCGGGCGCACGCCCGGCTTCGCCGCTGCAATGGCGCTGGCCTTCCGGCCCGCAAGCGGCTGGCGCTCCCACCTCTGGTTCGTTCACCGGCCTGCTGCGTCAGCTCGCACGGCCGGAAGGCCCCGGCGAAGACTGTTCCGCCGGCACCGACGTCCCGACGTGGGGCCGCCTCATCAACAAGCTGCTCGACCACAGCTGGGAAGTCGCCCCGAGCCACGCGCTCAAGAGCGGCAACATCAGTTCGCTGGCGTTCTGGACGCGGCTGCGCGGCTTCCTGACGGCGGAATACCTGCTCGGCTCGCACTCGCTGCAGAAAGGCTTTGGCGCGTCGTTGCAGTTCGAGATGGCCAACGGCCTGCAGGACATCGCCCGCGACGACTGGACGGCCACCACCGGCTTCGACCCCGAAGACCTCGACGTGCCCGGCGTGCGCGGCACGCTGCAGCGTATTGCGGCGTCCAAGCTGGCCGTCTTCGGCATGAGCGCCGAAGATCCGGCACCGCTCGCTGCACCGCGCCCGCAGCGTGGCGTGACCCCGCGCCCCGATGGCGAACGCGAAGGCCAGCGCGTGCTGCTGATCGACGTGATCCGCCCCAGCGCAGCCGCCCTGTAAGCCTGCCAATTCGATAAAAAGCGACGCCCACGCCGCCGAGAACGCAACGATTTCTCGGCGGTGCGCGGCTATGCTGTGGCGTTCTCTGCTGCGCCTCCGCTGTCGCTCATGTCTTCCGCTGCTTCCGCCTCCGCCACTTCCACGACGACGACCTCCCCCTGGATGCCCATCCTCGCGCTGATGGGCTCGATGGCCTCCGTGTGCCTCGGCAACTCGTTTGCCAAGACGCTGTTTCCGGTGCTGGGCGCCGCGGGCACGGTCACGTATCGGGTGACGATCGGCGCGGTGATCCTGCTGGCGTTCTGGCGGCCATGGCGCCTGCACCTGAGCCGCGCAGATGCGGGCAGCATCGCGCTGTACGGCGTCACGCTGGCGAGCATGAACCTGCTGTTCTACCTGTCGCTGCAGCGGCTGCCGATCGGCATTGCAATCGCCATCGAGTTCACGGGGCCGCTGGTGCTGGCCGTGCTGCTGTCGCGCCGGGCGCTGGATTTCGTGTGGATCGGGCTAGCGGTGGCTGGCCTGCTGATGCTGACGGTGGCCGACAAGTCGGTCGGACAGGTCGACCACCTGGGCGCTATTTATGCGCTGGCCGCCGGCGTGTGCTGGGCGCTCTACATCCTGACGGGCAAGAACCTCGGTGGCCTGCATGCGGGCCAGGCGACGTCGATCGGCATGGTGGTCGGTGCGCTGTTTGCGATTCCGTTTGGCGTGGCGCAGGCGGGGTCGGCGTTGCTCGCACCCTCGCTCATTCTGGCGGGACTCGGGATCGGGCTGCTCTCAAGCGCGATTCCGTATTCGCTCGAGATGGTGGCGCTCAAGCATCTGCCGGGCAAGACGTTTTCCGTGCTGCTGAGCCTGGAGCCCGCCATCGGCGCCCTGGCAGGGGCGATCGTGCTGCAGGAGCAACTCACCGGGCGCCAGTGGGTGGCGATCCTGGCCATCATCGCTGCGTCGGCCGGATGCGCGCTGACGGTGCGGGCTCCCAAGCCCGTCCAAGGCTAGCCGGAACACCGCGCCACGGCTTGCAATACAGCCATGCGCGTCTGCGCGTAGACCATCCCCTTCCATTCCGGCACGTCGCAATAGAAGGCATCACGTAGCGCTTGGCGGATGCCGGCCCGCTGCGCGGCGCCCTGCTCCGGATGGCGATGCAGCCAGTGGTCCGCCCGCAGCGCCTGCAGCACTGCCAGCGGCGCGAGCGTGCCGAACTCCAGCGTGACGCAGGTCTTTTCGATGCCGGGCAGCAGTTCGTAGGCGATGCCCACGAGATCGCCCTTGACCACCGAAGAGACCGAACCGGCGGCGGCAATCGGCCGGACATCGGCGCCCCACGTGCGCATGGCGCGTTCAAGTTCGGCGGGATCAGGGCTGTTGAAGATCTTCTCGCCGTGGCCGTAGTGGCCGAGCCCGGTATGCAGATCGATCCACACCAGCTGCGACATGGCTGCCGCATGCCGCGACACGATCCCGCGCATCTGCAGCGTGCTCCAGCACGGCGCGCGGCCGCCGTAGAACATGCCGTCCGGCACGCGGTATTGGCCGCTCGTTGCGGCGTCTTGCAGGGCTTTCTCGCCGCGGGTGACCATGTAGTGCTGCAACGCTGCCTGGTCGGCCTGGCTGGGCGGCCATGTGTGCGGCAGCAGGAGCGGATCGACTTCCAGGTAGGCCGGATTGGCGGAAGCGGCCTCCGCAAAGTCGACGCTGTTGCGGTTCAGATCAACGTTGTCTTCATTCACGCGCCGCAAGTGCGCAAACCCATACGGATTGACCGCGTGCACCAGCAGCAGCGCGACCTTGGCAGATGCCAGCCGCGCGAAGAGTTCATCGTCTTGCAGCAAGCCGGTCTGGCAACCGGAGCCACAGAACCCCTCCACGCCATGGACGCCGGATGTGACGATCAGCAGCGCTTCAGCCTGCGCGGGCGCAAGCAGCGCAGTGTCGATGGAAAGCTGCTCGCCGGATGGCCCGACCGCATCCGGATGCAGATGGCGCTCGATGCGGAGCCCCCGGGCCTGCGCAGCAGCGAGGAACTTGCCGCGAGCTTCATCGTAGGTCTGCGAGAAGAAGGCTTCGACCGTCATGGCGGGATCCGGTGCAGTGATTGCCGCAGCCTGCCATGTCTGACAGGCGCGGCGCAATCGCACGCACGTGAATCGATCGCCCCAAATGCAAACAGGCGACGCGTGGTGCGTCGCCTGTCTACGTTGATGCCGGGTCGAACGAGTGTCGAGCGGCTAGCTCAGATCACTCCCAGGACAGCGCGCCGCCGGTCTGGTACTCGATCACGCGCGTCTCGAAGAAGTTGCGCTCCTTCTTCAGGTCGATCATTTCGCTCATCCACGGGAACGGGTTTTCTTCGTTCGGGAACAGCGCGTCCAGGCCGATCTGCTGGCAGCGGCGGTTGCAGATGAAGCGCAGGTAGCCCTTGAACATCGGTGCGTTCAGGCCCAGCACACCGCGCGGCATGGTGTCTTCTGCGTAGCGGTATTCCAGGTCGACGGCCTTCTTGAACAGCTCCGTGATCTCGGCCTTGAACTCGGCCGTCCAGAGGTGCGGGTTCTCCAGCTTGATCTGGTTGATGAGGTCGATACCGAAATTGCAGTGCAGCGACTCGTCGCGCAGGATGTACTGGTACTGCTCGGCAGCGCCGGTCATCTTGTTCTGACGGCCCATCGCCAGGATCTGCGTGAAGCCGACGTAGAAGAACAGGCCTTCCATGATGCAGGCGAAGACGATGAGCGACTTCAGCAGCTTCTGGTCGTTCTCGGGCGTGCCGGTCTTGAACGACGGATCGGTCAGCGTGTCGATGAACGGGATCAGGAACTCGTCCTTGTCGCGGATCGACTGCACCTCGTGGTACGCGTTGAAGATCTCGGCCTCGTTCAGGCCCAGCGATTCAACGATGTACTGGTACGCGTGCGTGTGGATCGCCTCTTCAAACGCCTGGCGCAGCAGGTACTGGCGGCATTCCGGCGCGGTGATCTGGCGGTACGTTCCCAGCACGATGTTGTTGGCGGCCAGCGAGTCGGCCGTCACGAAAAAGCCCAGGTTGCGCTTGATGATGCGGCGCTCGTCTTCGGTCAGACCGTTCGGGTCTTTCCACAGGGCGATGTCGCGGGACATGTTGATTTCCTGCGGCATCCAGTGGTTCGCGCAGCCGGCCAGGTACTTTTCCCAGGCCCACTTGTACTTGAACGGCACCAACTGGTTGACGTCGGTCGCGCCATTGATGACGCGCTTGTCGGCAGCGTTCACACGGCGGTTGCTCTGTGCGGCAGCGGCGTTCGGATTGTTGCCGAGGATGCCCGTGCCGGCGGCCTGCGTGGCCGACGGGGGCAGCACGCCGCCCTGATCGGCGGTGGCCGTTTGCAGCTGCGGCTGCGGTTGGTACACCGGCTGCGGCGCAGCCGAGGGTTGTGCGGCAGGTTTGACGTCGTCGTCCCAGCTCAGCATATGTGTTTCTCCTAATTCTTTGCGCGTCGCTCCCGCTCTTTCGGAGCGCGAGTCCAGTGTCGTGCAGATCCCGGCGCCCCCGCTTGCGCGGGAGCAACCTCAGACACTGTTTTGACTTATTGGCAGGCTTCGCATTCCTCGAAACCGGGGTCGCCCGGACGCATCGTGCACACGGCGCCTTCGGCTTCCGGCATCGCCTGGGCGGTGGCGGCAGCGGCATCTAGCGCGCTCGTCGGCGCGGCCGATGTCACGCCGGACGCACCCGCAGCCGATACACCGCCTACATCGCTACCCGACGACACCGCATTGAGCGTGCCGCGCGACACGGTCGACTTCTCGACGTGCGTGGCGCCGATCGTGCGCAGGTAATACGTGGTCTTCAGGCCACGCAGCCACGCCAGCTTGTACGTGTCGTCCAGCTTCTTGCCCGACGCGCCGGCCATGTAGATGTTCAGCGATTGCGCCTGGTCGATCCACTTCTGGCGGCGCGATGCAGCTTCCACCAGCCATTGCGGTTCCACTTCGAAGGCCGTTGCGTACAGGTCGCGCAGGTCTTGCGGGATGCGGTCGATGCGGGCCAGCGAGCCGTCGAAGTACTTCAGGTCGGCGACCATCACTTCGTCCCACAGGCCGCGTGCCTTCAGGTCGCGCACCAGGTAGTCGTTGACCACCGTGAACTCGCCCGACAGGTTCGACTTGACGTACAGGTTCTGGTACGTCGGCTCGATGCAAGCAGACACGCCGATGATGTTGGAGATCGTCGCCGTCGGGGCGATCGCCACGCAGTTCGAGTTGCGCATGCCGTACTGCTTGATGCGGCCGCGCAGGCTGTCCCAGTCCATCGTCGACGACATGTCGGCTTCGAGGTAGCCGCCGCGCTCTTCGGCCAGCAGCTTGAGCGAGTCTTGCGGCAGGATGCCGCGATCCCACAGCGAGCCCTTGTAGCTGCTGTAGCGGCCACGCTCTTCTGCCAGCTCGGTCGACGCCCAGTAGGCGTAGTAGCACACGGCTTCCATCGACGTGTCGGCAAACTGCACCGCTGCCTCGCTGGCATACGGCACGCGCAGCACGTGCAGCGCGTCCTGGAAGCCCATGATGCCCATACCGACCGGACGGTGGCGCAGGTTCGAGTCCCGTGCCTTCTTGACCGCGTAGTAGTTGATGTCGATCACGTTGTCGAGCATGCGCATGGCGGTGCGCACGGTCTTCTTCAGCTTCTCGTGATCGAGCACCACGCTGCCGTCGGCCTGCTTGACCAGGTGAGCGACCAGGTTGACCGAACCCAGGTTGCACACGGCGATTTCGCTGTCGTTGGTGTTCAGCGTGATTTCCGTGCACAGGTTGGAGCTGTGCACCACGCCCACGTGCTGCTGCGGGCTGCGGATGTTGCACGGATCCTTGAACGTGATCCACGGGTGGCCGGTTTCGAACAGCATGCCCAGCATCTTGCGCCAGAGTTGCAGCGCCGGCATCTTCTTGAAGAGCTTGATCTCGCCGCGCGCGACCTTGTCTTCGTAGGCCAGGTAGGCCTGCTCGAACGCCTTGCCGACCTTGTCGTGCAGGTCCGGGCAGGTGGACGGCGAGAACAGCGTCCACTCGCCACCTTCCATCACGCGCTTCATGAACAGGTCCGGAATCCAGTTGGCCGTGTTCATGTCGTGCGTGCGGCGGCGGTCGTCGCCGGTGTTCTTGCGCAGCTCCAGGAATTCTTCGATGTCCAGGTGCCACGTTTCCAGGTACGCGCAGACGGCGCCCTTGCGCTTGCCGCCCTGGTTCACGGCCACGGCCGTGTCGTTGACCACCTTCAGGAACGGCACCACGCCTTGCGACTTGCCGTTCGTACCCTTGATGTGCGAGCCGAGTGCGCGCACGTTGGTCCAGTCGTTGCCCAGGCCGCCGGCAAACTTGGAGAGCAGCGCGTTTTCCTTCAGCGCTTCGTAAATGCCGTCCAGGTCATCCGACACGGTGGTCAGGTAGCACGACGACAGCTGCGAGCGACGCGTGCCCGAGTTGAACAGCGTCGGCGTGCTCGACATGAAGTCGAACGACGACAGCAGCTGGTAGAACTCGATGGCGCGGGCTTCGCGGTCGATTTCGTTCAGCGCCAGGCCCATCGCCACACGCATGAAGAACGCCTGCGGCATCTCGATGCGGGTTTCGTTGATGTGCAGGAAGTAGCGGTCGTACAGCGTCTGCAGGCCGAGGTAGTTGAACTGGAAGTCGCGCGAGGCATCCAGCGCCGCGCCCAGGCGGGCCAGGTCGAACTGGGCCAGCTTGTCGTCGAGCAGCTCGGCGTTGATGCCGCGCTTGATGAACTGCGGGAAGTAGTCGACGTAGCGCGTGCTCATTTCCGCTTGCGTGACTTCTTCGCCGAGGATTTCGCGACGGATCGTGTGCAGCAGGATGCGCGCCGTGACCTGGCTGTACGCCGGGTCCTTTTCGATCAGGGTACGGGAGGCCAGGATGGCCGAGTCGTACACCTGCGTCATCGGCACGCCTTCATACAGGTTCTTGACCGTTTCCTTGAGGATCGGCTCCGAGTCCACCGCTTCGCCCAGACCTTCGCAGGCCGAGACGATCACGTTGCGCAGTGCCGCCATGTCCAGCGGGCGGGTGATGCCGCCGTCGGTCACGTTCAGGCCGATGAAGGCCGGTTGCTGCTGGGTTTCGCCGGCTTGTGCGCGCTCCTGGGCGCGGCGCTCGCGGTACAGCACGTAGGCGCGGGCCACGTCGTGCTCGCCCGAACGCATCAGGGCCAGTTCGACCTGGTCCTGCACGTCTTCGATATGGAACGTGCCGCCGTTCGGGCGGCTGCGCAGCAGTGCGCGCACGACGTTCTGCGTTTGTTGGTCGACCAGCTCGCGCACACGCGCGGAAGCAGCACCCTGCCCACCATTCACGGCGAGGAAAGCCTTGGTCATGGCCACGGCGATCTTCGAAGGCTCGAAGCTCACCACGGCGCCGTTGCGGCGAATGATCTTGTAGTCGGCAAGATTGACGCCGGAAGCGGTGCCGGGGGCCACGGCCGTGCCGCCAGCGCTTTGCGCAAATTGCGAAGGATTGGCGGTGCCGGAGTGGATTTCGGATTGGGCCGTCTGCATGTGGACTCCTGTTGAACCGTTCGTTTTATTGGCTCGCCGATGGTGAAACACCCTGGGCGAATCCTTGCGCTACGCGGAGAAATGAGACGGAAAAGACCCCTGCCTTTCCTCAGCCCCCAAGCGCCGGCTCGACCTGCCGTACGCCCGCCCCCGCGTGGCGCTGAAATAAGAATCCCGGAAAGCGACCACTACATCTAGTGTTCAACTCCGGGATTGACGCTAAGTATAGTGGCCCAATCGAATTTGCCTAGACTTGACAGGTGGGGGCGGAGGGCTATTTTTCACCCGCCAATGCAGTGCCGCAAACCCGCGACGCCAGTCTGCACAAAGGGTCGGCGGGACTGGCGTGCGGCGTCGCAATGGCCGTCTCTTCAGAATAATTCTTTCTATCGACGTCGCAAGTTCAATAGACGTCACCTCATCTACGGTAGGGGTATGTGTGCGGCGCACTGCACCGGTGCACGCGTGCCGCGCCCCGGGGCATCCCCCGACATTCCCTCGCTCAAGAAATCCGAATAGCCGCATCAGCATTCTTGCCGCGGCTGTCACTTGAGCGACAGGCCCCCACCCTACGCTTCGGTCGCATTGCAGGGAGCGCAATCACAGCGGCGAGACACCGAGCGCCGCGCACAACGACCGAGGAAATCGACATGGCTTGGAATCACCCCGCCCGGCGCCTGCTGACGGCTGCGCTGAGCACGACCGTGGCAGCGACGCTGGCGACCACATTGACCGCATGCGGCGGGGGCGACAGCAGCCCCATCGCCAACCAGGGCAGCACGGACGCGCCCTCCGCCAGCGCCAGCAAGAAGGTGCTGATGGTCGGCGTGGACGGCGCCACCTATGCGCAGGTACAGAGCGCGCTCTTGCAGCGCAGCCTGCCGAACCTGGGCGCGCTGGCGGTGATGCCGGCATCGACCGGCGGCACGCTCGGCACCACCACCGCCCAGCCGCAGCTGGACACACCCAGCTGGGCCACCGTGCTGACCGGCGCCTGGCAAAACCGCCATGGTGTGACCGACGACACGGTCACCACCCTGGCTGCCCCAAGCGTGTTCAGCTACGCGCGCAGCGCCGCCAAGGCAGCCGGCACCACGCAACGTCTGGGCGCCGCCGTCAGCTCGGCCGCGCTGCCGGCCCTGCTCAAGGCGGATCAGCAAGCCGGCAATCTCGACACGCTGGTCGACTGTGCCCAGGTGGACACCTGCGTGACGCAGAACAGCGTGAAGCTCGTGCAGTCCGGCTACGACGTCGTCTTCGCGCAATACACCGCGCCGGCCGCCGCCGCGCTGGCCTCGGGCCTGCAGAGCGATGCGTACACCGCTGCGCTGGCCAACGTCGACCAGGCGCTCGGCACGCTGCAGGCCGCCATCGCCCAGCGCCGCACCGCCAACCCGAACGAAGACTGGCTCGTTGTCGTCACCACCAGCCACGGCCTGGACGCCACGGGTGCCACCACGTCGGCGCCGACGCTGGAAAACCGCACCGCCTTCATCGCCCTGAACAAACCGGTCAACGCCGTGCTCGGCAAGACCGGCATGGCGGCGCCCACGTCGGAAGCCACGCTGGCCGCGCTGCCGAGCGAGGCCGACATCGTGCCGACCGTCCTGGCGCAACTGAACGCCGCCGTGCCGCCTACGGCGCATCAGCTCGACGGTGCAGCGCTCACGGCCAGTGCCGTCGGCGTGCGCAACGTCCAGAGCACGGTCGGCGCGTACAACGCCTCGCTGGTGCTGAACTGGCAGAACCCGACCCCGGCCAGCGGCCCGATCACCGTGCTGCGCGACGGCAAGCCGGTCGCCACGCTGCCCACCACGGCCACGCAGTACACCGACAGCAACATCGCTGCCGCCAGCGGCATTTACCGCATCAACTACACGCTGGTGCGCAACAACGTGCCGGTGTCGATGCTCGCGCAGATCGCCTACGTTGCGCCAACGCCGCTGGCCACCTCGCTCACCAACGGCCTGGCGGCGTATTACAGCTTCGACCCGCTGCCGCCCACCGACCGCAAAGCCAGTTCGACGATCGGCCCGTGGGTGGCAGGCACCGACGGCGGCGCAGCTGCGACCGACCCGTTTGGCGGCACGGCCCTGTCGGTCGATTCGCGCATCGACGCCTACAAGCTCACGCAGAACGGCCCCGACATCGCACAGAGCCCGCAATTCACCATCGGCTTCTGGTTCAAGTCGGATTGCACGCAGGGCAACGGCACCGGCGAGCCGATCCTCTCCAACAAGAACTACACGTCCGGCGCGAATGCGGGCATCGCGTTCGGCCTGTTCGGCGGCTGCGAGGTGCGCTTCAACCTGGGCAGCGGCGGCAAGCGCGACGACATCCAGGGCATGAAGTTCAGCGCCAACCAGTGGGCGTATCTCGCCCTGTCGGTGGACACGCAGGCCAAGCGCTTCAGCGCCTACATCCTCGATCCGGTGCTCGGCGTGCAGAAGGTGGAAGACAAGGCCATCGCCAATACCGACGTCACGAAGCTCAACGGTCTGGCCACCAAGGTCTGGGGCCTGAACGACGACGCCACGCACAACTACGTGCCCAACAACCCGGGCTCGCTCAAGGGCGTGATGGCCTACGACGACCTCGCCATGTGGACGCGCCGGCTGACGCTGGACGAACTCAAGACGATCAACGGTTCGCACCAGCCGCTGTCGTCGCTGAACCCCTGATCCCCTCCCCCAACCCGAACGAGACCGCTCATGAAGCCCTTCATCCACCCTCTCGCGCGGCCGCACCGGCTGGCCGCCGTGCTGCTGTGCGCCGCCACCCTGTCGCTGTCGGCCTGCGGCGGCGATTCGAACGACGGCACGCCCGGCACCGGTACCGGCCCCGGCACCGCCCAGCCCGATCAACCCGGCCAGCCACCGGCCAACAAGCCGACCCTGCACTGCGCTCCGTAACGCGCGGCTTCCCATCGACTTGCGTTTGAGACCGACATGACTTCCGACACGAACCACGCCAACAACGGCAGCCGCCGCAACTTCCTCAAGATGGCCAGCACGGGGGCGATTTCCGCCGCTGCGCTCGCCGCCTTCCCGCCATCGATCCGCCGCGCGCTGGCGATTCCCGCCAACAACGCCACCGGCACGATGCGCGACGTTGAACACGTGGTGATCCTGATGCAGGAGAACCGCTCGTTCGACAACTACTTCGGCACGCTGCAAGGTGTGCGCGGCTTTGGCGACCGCTTCCCCATCCCGCTGGCGGGCGGCCTGAACGTCTGGCAGCAGACCTACGTGCCAAGCAGCGGGCCGAGCCGCACGGTGCTGCCGTATTACCTCGACAGCAGCGCCGGCAACGCGCAGCGCGTGTCCGGCACGCCGCACAGCTACCCCGATGCGCAGAACGCGTGGGACCTGGGCCGCATGAGCAAGTGGCCGACGTACAAGCAGACGCAGTCGATGGGCTATTACAAGCAGGCCGAGCTGGACTTCCAGTTCGCGCTGGCCAACGCCTTCACGCTGTGCGATGCGTACCACTGCTCGTTCCACGGCGGCACCAACACCAATCGGCTGTTTCACTGGACGGGCACGAACGATCCGACCGGCGCGGCGGGCGGCCCCGTCATCGACAACAGCGGCGATCACCTCGACGCCAGCGTCACCTACAACTGGACGACCTACCCCGAGCGGCTGCAGGCGGCCGGCGTGTCGTGGAAGGTCTACCAGAACATGCCGGACAACTTCACCGACAATCCGCTCGCCGGCTTCAAGGCCTACCGCGATGCCAACGCCGCGCGCGGCAACCTGGCCGACGGCAGCCCGTTCCCGCCGTACACGCCGGCCGACGAAACCGTCAGCCCGCTCATCAAGGGTGTCGGCAACACCATGCCCGACGGCGGCTTCCTGCAGGCCTTGAAGGACGACATTGCCGCCGGCCAGCTGCCGCAGGTGTCGTGGATCGTCGCGCCGGCTACGTATTCCGAACACCCCGGCCCGTCGAGCCCCGTGCAGGGCGCGTGGTACACGCAGGAAGTGCTCAACGCGCTGACCGCCAACCCGGCCGTGTGGAGCAAGACCGTGCTGTTCATCAACTTCGATGAGAACGACGGCTTCTTCGACCACGTGCCGCCGCCCGCAGCCCCGGCCTATGACAACGGCGTGCTGGCCGGCAAATCGACGGTGAGCACGGCCGGCGAATACCACACGGACCAACACCCCTACGGCCCCGGCCCGCGCGTGCCGATGTACATCGTTTCGCCGTGGAGCCGCGGCGGCTGGGTGAACTCGCAGGCGTTCGATCACACCTCGGTGCTGCGCTTCCTGGAACTGCGCTTCAACGTCAAGGAGCCGAACATCAGCGCGTACCGCCGCGCGGTGCTGGGCGACCTAACCAGCGCCTTCAACTTCGTCAACCCGAACACCGAAACGCTGCCGACGCTGCCCAGCCGCGACAAGGCAACCGCCGACTCGATCCGCACCGCGCAAGGGCTGAAGCCGCAGGTGCCGCTGCCCTCCGTCACGGCGCAGCAGATGCCGACGCAGGCCACCGGCACCCGCCCCTCGCGCGCCTTGCCGTACGAGCTGCACGTCAGCGCGCGCGAAGACGCCACCAACCGCGCGCTGCGCCTGATCTTCAGCAACACCGGCACGGCGGCCGCCGTCTTCCACGTGTACGACCGCCTGCATCTGGACCGCGTGCCGCGCCGCTATGCGGTCGAGCCCGGCAAGATGCTCGACGACACGTGGGACGTGTTCACCGCCGACAAGGGCAAATACGACCTGTGGGTGCTCGGCCCGAACGGCTTCCACCGCGCGTTCTCGGGCGATGTGAGCGCCGTGTCGGCAGCGGGTTCGAGCGCGCCGGAAATCCGCGTGTGCTACGACCTGGCCAACGCCGAGGTCTACGTGACGATGATGAACACCGGCACCGCCGGCTGCACTTTCACCGTCAAGCCGAACGCGTACCGCAACGACGGCCCGTGGACGTTCGACATCCCGGCCGGCAAGCAGCTCGACCAACATTGGCCGATCGCGCGCCAGGGCAACTGGTACGACTTCACGGTGACGGTGCCGCAAGGCGGCTTCACGCGGCGCTTTGCCGGCCGCATGGAAACGGGCAAGAACGGCGTGTCCGACCCGGCGATGGGCACGTGAGGTAGGGCTCTGAAGTAGAAAGATCAGCAGGGAAAGATGCGGGCAGCCTTCGAAAGCGGGCTGCCCGCTTCCGTTTCGGCGCCTGCAGGGAGTGACTTACGGCGTGCCGGCGTCGAAGGGGCGAACGCCACGGTTTCACCCCGACGCTTGAGCCTCACATCCTGACGTTCGAGGCTTTTACCCGCATGCGTGGGGCTCAGACCGCCGTGTTCGGTGGTTCAACTGCCGTGCGCGAGCCTCCGACCCTGGAATCGTTCACGGATGGATCGACGAAATGACCCTCGGACGGTCGCGCTCGACGGTTTCACACTCGCGCGTGAGCCTCGGACCGTGACGCTCCACGGTTTTACCGTCGTGCGTGAGCCTCAAACAGTCGAGACATCGACAGTTTTACCCTCGTGCGCGGCCCTCGGACTGTGGCGCTCCACGGTTTTAGGCTCGCGTGCGATGCCTGGACATTGACGTTCCACCGTTTCACCCTCGCGCCCGAGTCCTGGAGAGTGACACGCCACGGTTTTACCGTCGCACGTGAGCCACAGACGGTGAAGCGTCAGAGGGTTGTCGCGTCAGAGCGCGTGCTGATAGGGGAACAACGCCGCATTGAATCCACCGAGCGCGCGCAGGTGCGCCCAGTCGAAATGCGGTCCTGGGTCCGTCTTGCGGCCCGGTGCAATGTCCGAATGACCGGCGATCGCCGCAATCGGATACGCCGCGCAGATCGCCCGCACAAGCGACGCCGTGGTGGCGTACTGCTCGGGCGTGAAGGGCAGATCGTCGGTGCCCTCGATTTCGATGCCGACCGAGAAATCGTTGCAGCGCGTGCGCCCGAAAAAGTCCGACGCACCGGCATGCCAGGCGCGCGCGTCGCAGGATGCAAATTGCACGCATTCGCCCGTGCGACGGATGAAGAAATGCGCCGACACGCGCACGCCGCGCAGCTGATCGAAGTACGGATGCGCGTCGCAGTCGAGCGTGTTGGTGAAGAAGTCGAGCACGTGGTCGGTGCCGAAGTCCGCCGCGGATTGCGCAGGCGGCAGGCTGATGTTGTGCAGCACGATCAGGTCGATCGGCATGCCGTCGGGTCGTGCGTCGATATTCGGCGAGGGATGGCGGCGCGCGCCATCCACCCATCCGTCCGCGCCGATGTGCAACCGGTCAGGCATCGCCGTTCAGCCCATTTCCGGCCGGTTCGCCGACGCTGCCCGGCGACGCTTCAACGTCACGCGGATCGCGAATGCCAAGCTGCTGCATGCGATAGCGCAACTGGCGGAATGACAGCCCAAGCAGCTTGGCGGCGGCCGTGCGGTTGAAGCCGGTCTGGTCCAGCGCGGCAAGGATCACGTTGCGCTCGACCGACTCCAGGTAAGCCGGCAGATCGATCGGCAGCGCAACGCTCGGCAGGGCGGGCTCGGCCGGCCGCGCAACCGGTGCCGGCTCGGGCGGTGCCAGCGGTTGCGGCATCCCCATCGGGCTTGGCACGGGCGCGGGCATATAGACGGCATCAGGCCAGCCGGCCATCGGCGACGGGGCCAGCGGGTGATTGCCTGCCGCGGCAGCCTGCGCCTCGCGCGTGCGGTGGAACAGCGGCGAGCGCTCGATCTCGGCGCCGAGAGCGCCAAGGTCATCCACGTCGATCGACTCGCCTTCGGCAAATGCGTACGCACGCTCCAGCAGGTTCTCCAGTTCGCGCACGTTGCCCGGGAACGGATACGCGCACAGTTGCTGCAATGCCGGTCGCGTCAGGCGCTTGGGGCGCGGATCGCCGTAGCGGCTCGCGAGCTGCTCGAGCAGCACGCCGGCCAGCACGGGCACGTCTTCGGCGCGCTCGCGCAGCGTGGGCATGCGCAGTTCCAGCACGTTCAGGCGGTAGAACAAGTCTTCGCGGAAACGGCCGGCAGCCACGAGCCGCGCCAGGTTCTGGTGGCTCGCGCACACGACGCGCACGTCGACGGGATCTTCGCGGCTTTCGCCGATCTTGCGCACGCGGCGCTCCTGCAACGCGCGCAACAGTTTCACCTGCATCGTGAGCGGCAGGTCGGCCACTTCATCGAGCATGAGCGTGCCGCCGTTGGCGGCCTGGAAGAAGCCTTGGCGATCGCTGTCGGCGCCGGTAAAGGCGCCCTTCACGTAGCCGAAAAACTCGGCTTCCATCAGGTTCTCGGGAATCGCGCCGCAGTTGACCGCCACGAACGGCCGCGATGCACGCGACGACAACGCATGGATGGCGCGCGCCGCACGCTCCTTGCCGCTGCCGGATTCGCCGCTGATCACCACCGGCGCCATGCTGCGCGCCAGGCGCATCAGCGAGCGGCGCACTTCCTGCATCGCGGCGGAATGGCCCGGCAGCAGATCGTTGGTGCGCTCGGCCAGATCGGCGTTGCCCGGATCGGGGTCGCGCTGCTGACGGCCCAGCGCATTCAGCACGAGGCTGCGCAACTGGTCGAGCGAAAGCGGCTTGGCGATGTAGTCGAATGCGCCGGCCTTGAGCGCTTCCACCGCGTTTTCGGCGCTGCCATAGGCGGTGATGACGGCCACCGGCGTGCGGTCGGCCGTGGCAGAAAGCTGGCGCACGAGTTCAATGCCCAGGCCATCGCCCAGGCGCATGTCGGTCAGCACCAGCGCAAAGCGCTGGCGGGAAAGCGCCTCGCGCGCCTCGGCCAGCCCGCTGGCGAGCACGACGTCGTGCCCCATGCGGCGCAGGGAAATTTCCAGCAGCTCGCGCAGGTCGGCTTCGTCATCGACGACGAGAATGGGTTCGCGAACGATGGCGGCTTTGGGCATGGATCAGCAGAAGATCGGCGGAAATGCGCGGCCGGCGGATCATTCCGCGATCGGCCCGGCAGGTTGGTCAAACATCAGGGTGATGACGAAGGCGCGGCGCGGCAACGTGTCGCGCGCCTCCATGGTCAACGCTCCGGTGCGATCGAGCAAGGACTCCAGCGCGATGGCACCGTAGCGGATCTGCGCATCGTTGGCGCTACACAACTCGCGCGCCATGTAGAGGCCCAGGCCAGTGCCTTGTGCGTCATTCGTGAAGAACGGCTCGAACAGGCTGCGTTGCTGTTCGGTGGGCACTTCGGGCCCGTCGTTCCAGATCACGAGTTCAGCGTGGGTGTCGTCCAGCGCGTAGGCCGCGAGTTGGATCGAGCCGGGAACGCGGCGGCAATAACGCAGCGCGTTGTCGAGCATGTTGCCCACCACCTGCTGCAGCTGCGCCGGATCGAACAGCACGGGCTTGTCCAGGTCGACCGCCACGCGCACGAGGTTCGGGTTGATCTCGGTGGCTTCGCCGGCGCGGCGCAGGGCCTCGGCACGCCAGCGGTCAACGACCTCCGGCAGCACCTGCGCCAGTTGCACGCGCACGCGTTCGCCGCGCGGGCGGCGCGAGAGCATCAGCACGTCGGCAACCACCTGGTCGAGCCGCCGCACGTTGTCGCGGATGATGCGCAGCAGGCGTGTCTCCACGCCGCCGCTTTCCGGCCGCATGTGTGCGCCGCCTTCCTGGCCGTCGCCCGGATCGTCCAACAGTTCGGCGGCCTGGCTGATCGCCGCCAGCGGATTGCGGATCTGATGCGCGACGCTCGCCACCAGCCGCCCCATCGACGCCAGCTTTTCCTGCTGCGCCTGCTCCGCCACACGCTCCCAGCTTTCCACGTGGACCAGCACGGTGTCGTGCAACTCGTGGCGCAAGAACGCTTCGTCATCCGCCGACCAGCCCTGCGTGATCGCGTCGGCCGATGGAATGCGCGCACGCATCTCGCCACCCTCGCCCGGCAGGCCCAGGCCGATCGAGCTGACGAGGCTGTCCATGTAGACGCTGCGCAAGTTGGCCAGGCTCGGCAGGATGAAGCGCAGGCGCAGGCGGGCGCTCAACATGGCGCGGCCGCCCGCAGCGATGGGCAGCAGGTCCAGGATGCGCGGGGCATCGTCGTCGCCGGTGCCGTCGGCGGGACGGCTCTTGCGGCGAAGCCACTGGCGCAGCGTTTCGAGCAACGGGCGCAGGTGCGGCACGTCCTTCAGGTCGAACAACATCGCGCCACTGCCGACAAAGGCGCTCTGCGGCACGCCCAGCAACATGGCTGCGGCCGGGTTGGCGGCAACGACGCGGCCATCGGCACGCACCAGCATCACGCCGTCCTGCATGTCGTAGACCATCAGGCGGTTGACGAGCTGTTGCAGGCGCAGCTCGCGCTCGCGGGCCATCGTCAATCGTTCCTGCGCGATCTGGCGATGCGACAGGCCGTACATCATCGAAGCGGCCATCATGTAGACCAGGCCGTACAGCCCGGCGGATGCCAGGCCCGGCGCAATCACGCCGTCGTTCAGCATCTGCAGGAACGGTTCGGCCAGCACGACGATGGACGCCACGGCCGCCGTGAACAGCGCAAACAGCAGGCTGGTGAGCGCGCCGGCAGCCAGCACCGGCATCAACAGCACCATCGCCACGCTGGCCGACAGGCGCGAGAGCGTGGCATACGCCAGCCCGAGGAACAGCAGATCGAGCACGACATCCAGCCGCACCCGGAATTGGAAGCGCGTGCGCCACCAGCCGGCCGCGGCCAGGATCAGCAAGGCCATCGCCAGATAGGGCAGCGTCAGGCTGAGCAGCGTGTCGCCATTGGGCAGGCCAGCTGCCTCGTTGTGCTCGCGCGGCACCATCACGAACAGCAACAGCACCAGGGCCACGGCGGCGCGGCTGAAGGCGAAATAGCGCAGCAGGCGCCACTGGAATTCAGGCGGATCGGGCTCCAGCCAGACCGATCGCAAGGCACGCCAGGCGTTCAGGCGCGAGAGCAGGCTGCGCGCGCCGGACGGCGTTGCCCGCGCGGCACCCGACGCTTCGGGCGTCATGCGTTGCCCCGGTCAGCATGCTCGGGGCAGCGATAGCGGCCGCCCGCCAGCGCGATCATGCCGGTGCGCGGCGCGTGCACGCCGCATACGGCGCATTGCTCGATGGGTTGGGAGGCCTGAGGCTCAGGCGTGCGCTTGGCCGTGCGCTGTTCACGCGGGGCGCCCTGCTCCTGCCCCGAAGCGCGGGACGAACGCGTCCCCAGGCGGCTCAGCCACCACCAGCCGGCGAGCAGCATCAGGATCAGCAGGACAGGACGGGACATGGAGAACAGGCAGGAACAAGTAACGGCGCAGGCGCCAGGATTGCGCTAGGCGCGATGCAGGATGACTTCGAGCACGAACCGGCTGCCGACGTACGCCAGCAGCAGAACCGCAAAGGCGGCCATCACCCAGCGCAGCGCCACGCGGCCACGCCAGCCGCGGAAACGCCGACCGACAAGGATGCCGCCGAACATGGCCCATGACAGCACGGCGAAGATGTTCTTGTGATCGAAATGGAAGGCGCTGTGGAACAGCTGTTCGGAGAACAGAACGCCCGACGCGATCGTCAGCGTCAACAGCACAAACCCCGCGCCGATCAGGCGGAACAGGAGTTTTTCGAGCGTCAGCAGCGGTGGCAGCAGATCCAACCAGCGGCTGAACCAGCTTGCCTGGGCGGGGCGGTTGATGGTGTGCAGGCGGCGCTCGGCGGCCAGCATGAGGATGGCGTGGAATGCCGCCAGCGTGAAGAGGCCGTAGGCGACGTTGGCTATGGCGAAGTGCAGCTTGAACAGCGCACTGGCCGCATAGCCGAGAATCTGCGTGCCCGGAAAGGCCAAGGGCAACAGGCTGCCGACCAGCGCCACGGGCATCACCAGCAGCCCGAGGCCCGCCAGCGAAAAGAACAGGCTTTCGATCCAGAAAATGCCGACACCAAGCCAGAGCATGGCCGACAGCGCATAGGCAAAGCCGAACACCATGGCGCTGGCCGGGAAAATCGTCTCGTGCAGCAACAGCCCGTGCGCGACCAAGGCGGCCAGCAAGCCCCAACGCCACCAGCTCGGGACGGTATCGGCGGCGCCCGGCGGCGGCGGCACGAGCACCGTCGAGCCCGGCAACCGACCACCCGCCGCCATGGCTCCCGCTGCGGCCTGGGTACCCAACCCACCGCGTCGCGCCCACGCTACCGAAGCGAGGATGCCGTAGAGAAGCGCCGTCAGCGCATACAGTACAATTGCCATTTGCACAGTTTACCGCAGCGCACCCCGGTTTTGGCTGGGGCCCGCCCCCCGCCGAAAGCCTCGTCGGGCGGCAACGCAACATGCGCGCATTAAGCACATTCCCAGCCAGTGCGAGCCAAACGCGCGCCGGCCGTCTCTTCATCCCGTCCCCAATTCCGGATTCCTGTCACTGTCATGCTGGATAACCTGACCCAACGGCTCGCGCGCGTGGTCAAGACCATGCGCGGCGAAGCGCGCCTGACCGAAGCCAACACCGCCGAGATGCTGCGCGAAGTTCGCATGGCGCTGCTCGAAGCCGACGTGGCGCTGCCGGTCGTGCGCGAGTTCATTGCCCGCGTCAAGGAAAAGGCGCTCGGCGAAGACGTCATCACCAGCCTTTCGCCAGGCCAGGCGCTGGTCGGCATCGTGCAGCGCGAGCTGACGGCCATTATCGGCGGCCAGGAAGCGCTGGAAGGCGTCGGCAGCAACATCATGGGCGGCCGCGCGGCCGAGCTGAACCTCAACGTCACGCCGCCAGCGATCATCCTGATGGCCGGCCTGCAGGGCGCCGGCAAGACCACCACGGTGGGCAAGCTCGCCAAGTGGCTCAAAGAGAACAAGAAGAAGAAAGTGCTGACGGTGTCGTGCGACGTGTATCGCCCCGCCGCCATCGCGCAGCTGAAGACCGTTTCCGAGCAGGTCGGCGCAGACTTCTTCCCCTCGCAGCCCGACCAGAAGCCGGTGGACATTGCCGCCGCAGCGCTGGACTGGGCCAAGAAGCATTATCACGACGTGCTGATCGTCGATACGGCGGGTCGCCTCGGTATCGACGAGGCGATGATGCAGGAGATCGCCGCGCTGCACGCCCGGCTGAAGCCGGCCGAAACGCTGTTCGTGGTCGACGCGATGCTCGGCCAGGATGCCGTCAACACCGCCAAGGCGTTCAACGACACCCTGCCGCTGACCGGCGTGGTGCTGACCAAGCTCGACGGCGATGCGCGCGGTGGCGCGGCGCTGTCGGTGCGTCACATCACGGGCAAGCCGATCAAGTTCGTCGGTGTGGCCGAAAAGCTGGACGGGCTGGAGCCGTTCTACCCCGACCGCATGGCCCAGCGGATTCTGGGCATGGGCGACATCCTTGCGCTGGTGGAAGAAGCCCAGCGCGGTGTCGACATGGAAGAGGCGCAGAAGCTTGCCGCCAAGATCAAGAAGACCGGCGGCTTTGACCTCGAAGATTTCAAGGCGCAGATCGGCCAGATGAAAAAGATGGGCGGTCTGGGCAGCCTGATGGACAAGCTGCCGGCTCAGCTCGCGCAGCAGGCGCAAGGTGCCAACATGGACCAGGCCGAAAAGCAGGTCCGCCGCATGGAAGGCATCATCAACAGCATGACGGCTGCCGAGCGCGCCAAGCCTGAACTCATCAAGGCGAGCCGCAAGCGCCGCATTGCTGCGGGCGCGGGCGTCCAGGTGCAGGAAGTCAACCGTCTGCTCAACCAATTCGAGCAGATGCAAGGCATGATGAAAAAGCTCAAAGGCGGCGGCATGATGAAGATGATGCGCGCCATGGGCGGCATGAAAGGCGGCATGAAGGGGCTGTTCGGCGGCCGCTGAGCGGGCTACCCTCCTTCCTGAATCGCACTTTTGATCGACACACCGAACCGTTTCACCGAACTGACACGATGCTGAGCGCAGAACAGGCCCGCGAACTCTGGGCCAACTCCGAAGAAATCGTCAGCGAAGACGCCGTGCGCGGCTCGCTGGACCGCATGGCCGAAGAGATCACCGAGAAGATCGGCGACACGTTCCCGATGGTGCTGTCCGTCATGGGCGGCGCGGCCGTCTTTACCGGCATGCTGCTGCCCAAGCTGGCCTTCCCGCTGGAGTTCGACTACATCCACCTCTCGCGCTACAACAACACGACGGTGGGCGGCGAGATGCAATGGCGCGTGGCGCCGCGCGAGTCGGTCAAGGGCCGCACGGTGCTGGTGCTCGACGACATCCTCGACGAAGGCGAGACGATGGCCGCCATCCGCTCGCGCATCATCGACATGGGCGCCGCCGAGTTCTACTCCGCCGTGCTGTGCGAGAAGACGCTCAGCAAGTCCAAGCCGCTGTACCCCGACTTCTGCGGCTTCAACGTGCCTGACCGCTACGTGTTCGGCTGCGGCATGGACGCCAAGGGCTACTGGCGCAACCTGCCGACCATCCGCGCGCTCAAGAACACCTGACGCAGCACCGCAGCAAGCAAAAAGGGCGACACCTCAGTCGCCCTTTTTTGTTGCCCGCGCATGGTTCAGAGTTGATGCGCGAAGGTACGGATGCCCTTCAGGAGCATCTCCACCGAGATCGCCACCAGGATCAGCCCCATCAGCCGCTCGAACGCCATCACCGTGCGCTCCCCCACGAGGCGCTGGATATGCGTGGCGCTCAGCAACACCACCGCGCACACGGCCATCGTCGCGCATAGCGAGCCGACCCAGGTCCACATGCGCCCGGGCGCCTGCGACACCAGCAGCATCACCGTGGCCATCGCCGACGGCCCCGCGATGGCCGGAATCGCCAGCGGCACGATGAAGGGCTCGCCCGTGGGCTGCGACTCGGCAGCGCCTTCACGCGGAAAGATCATCCGCAGCGCGATTAGGAAGAGCACGATGCCGCCTGCAATCTGCAGCGACATGTCGGTCAGGCTCATCATGCGCAGAAAGCTCTCGCCGAAGAACATGAAGACGAGCAGCAGCACGAACGCAATGCCGACCTCGCGCAGCACGACGCGGTTGCGGCGCTCGGGGGCGACCGGCCGCAGCGCCGAGATGAAGATCGGAATGTTGCCGAGCGGATCGGTGATCAGCACCAGCAGGACGGTCGCCGAGAGAAACGTGTATTCCATCGCCGACGTCGATCAGGCGCCGCGACGATAGGGACGTTCACGCAGCCATTTGGTGGCGATCCACTTCTCGCCGCGCTCGACCGGCAGGCCGGCGTGCAGCGTGTCTTCATCCAGCGTGCCGTCGGGCCGCTTGTAGACGAAGAAGACGGCGTTGCCCTTGACCGGCGCCACCTCCAGCCCGAGCTTCGGAAAGCCCGTCGCGCCGCCCGCCTGCACGCTGTTGAGGTAGATGACCATGGTCGCCACGCGCTGACCGCCGACTTCAAGCTGGCGCGCCTCGCCGCTGCGCCCCGGGTTGAAGAAATCGAAGTGCGGCTGATATTCGCCACCGGGCTGGTAGTTCAGCACCTGGAAGCCCTCGCCGTGCTCAACTGGCACGCCCACGGCCTGCGCGATGCGCGCTTCGATCTTGGCGATCAGCGGATGCTCGCCGACCTGGAACATCCCGCCCTGGCTTGTCCGGGCCGAGATCAGGTTTTCCTCGCCCGTATCCGGGTTCACGACGGGTGAACGCTTGAGGCGATTGCGCCCGATCGCGATCAGCTCGTCACACTCCTGGTCCGACAGAAAGTGCTGGAACAGCACGATGCGCGGCGTCTCGATTGCGAACAGGATCGGAATGTCGCCATCGGCGGTATGCACGGCATTGCTGTTTTCGACCGCCTGATCGGCAGCCGGCGTCGGCGCGGGCGCCACCACGGGGGCGGGTGCGCGAGCAGTCAGCGCCTCATCGACGACACGGCGCGCGAAGGCGCGGTCATAGCCGGATTGCACCATCGAAGCCACCAGGGATTCGGCCTCGAAACCTTCGGTCACGTGACGCTGCAGCCAGTCGCGCAGCGCGTCAGACATGGTCGCGTACGGTTGGGTGGTGGACATGCGGGATGGAGATGCAGGCGAGCGAGAGATGGCCCTATTGTAGGCCGACCGCCCGCCGACTGAAGATCACGAACCGCCCGCCGGACCGCCAGCAATACGCAGCGGCGAGAACGGATTGCGCGCCGGCACTTCCGGCAACGCTTTGGCACGCGGTGCGGGCTCGGAAGGCTCGGCAGGCACCGGCGCCGACACCGTCATCGCACTCGACTCCTGATATTGCCAGCGCTTCCACGCAGCAAGCACGGCATTCGGATACTGCGGCTGGCCACGGCTACCGTTGTAGCGGCCCAGCGCCAGATAAAGATTGCCGCCTTCCATGTCGAGGTAATGACGCAGGATCGTGCAGCCGTAGCGCAGGTTGCTCTGCAGATGGAAGAGCTTGCGGGAGTCGTTGTCGCCGATGCTGCGCGTCCAGAACGGCATGACCTGCATCAGGCCCATCGCACCGGCGCTGCTGATGGCGTATTTGCGAAAGCCGCTTTCCACCTGGATAAGCCCGAGCACCAGCGCCGGGTCCAGGCCAGCGCGCTTGGCCTCGTAATACGCCGTCTCGATCAGTTCGACGCGTACCGACGCCTGCGGAATCTTGCCCGACATGCGCACCGACATCTCGGCCAGCCAGCGCAGGTAGCCGAGTTGCTCGTCGTTATTGGCGAATACCGGACGCAGCGGGCGGCTATCGGCCACCGCAGCAGACAATGCGCTGCGCACGGAGTCCGCCAGATATTCCTCTTTCTGGGCGCCTGCCCACGCCGCCTGCGTGCCTGCGAGCAACGTCCACGCGCACAGCGCAGTGGCGATCCGGCGGGCAGAGAACAAGCGGCGCATGCAGGTCGGTCCTGTTGTTGCGTTATTGCGCGAGACGCGCCTTCAGCGTGGCCAGCACGTCGGCCGGTGCCACGGCGGTCGCGGCTTCGTCGCGGCGGCCCTGGAATTCCAGCTTGCCTTCCTTCAGGCCGCGGTCACCCACCACCACCCGGAACGGCACGCCGATCAGTTCCCAGTCGGCAAACATCGCGCCGGGGCGCTCGCCGCGGTCGTCCAGCATCACGTCGATGCCGGCGGCAACGAGTTCGGCGTGCAGGCGGTCGGCTTCTTCTCGCACGGCGTCGGAGCGGTCGTAGCCCACGGGGCAGATCACCACCTGGAACGGCGCGATCGACGCCGGCCAGATGATCCCGCGCGCATCGTAGTTCTGCTCGATGGCCGCACCCAGGATGCGTGTGATGCCGATGCCGTAGCAGCCCATCACCATCGGCTGCGTCTTGCCGTTTTCATCGAGGAACGTCGCGTTCATCGCCTCGGAGTAGCGCGTGCCCAGCATGAAGACGTGACCGACTTCGATGCCGCGGCAGATCGCCAGCGTGCCCTTGCCGTCCGGCGAGGGGTCGCCGGCCACCACGTTGCGCAGGTCGTAGACTTCGGGCTCGGGCAGGTCACGGCCCCAGTTCACGCCCGTGAAGTGGTAATCCTCTTCGTTGGCGCCGACCACGAAATCGCTCATGGCAGCCGCCGTGCGATCGGCCACCACCTTCACGGGCACCTTGGTGCCGATCGGGCCGAGATAGCCAGGGCGCGTGCCGAATGCGCGCAGGATTTCGCCTTCGGTGGCAAAGCGGAAGTCGGCCAGGCCGGGCACCTTCGATGCCTTGACCTCGTTGAGTTCATGGTCACCGCGCAGCAGCAGCAGCCAGATCTGGGGCTCGCCGCCCTCGACTTCGGTGGCCAGCACGATGGACTTGATCGTGCGCTGCAGCGGAATCCCCAGTTGCTCGGCAACCGCCTCGCACTTGGAGCGACCAGGCGTATGCGTCTTGGTGAGCGCCTCGGCGGCGGCACCACGCGGTGCGGCCGGAGCGACGGCTTCCGCGGCCTCGATGTTGGCGGCGTAGTCCGAATCCGGGCAATAGATGATGGCGTCTTCGCCCGTGTCGGCAATCACGTGGAATTCGTGCGAGCCCGACCCGCCGATGGCGCCGTTATCGGCCGCCACGGCACGGAATTCCAGGCCGAAGCGCTGGAAGATGCGCGTGTAGGCGTCGTACATCTTTTGATACGACACCTTCAAGCCTTCGGCGTCGCGGTCGAAGGAGTACGCATCCTTCATCGTGAATTCGCGGCCGCGCATGATGCCGAAACGCGGACGGCGCTCGTCACGGAACTTTGTTTGGATCTGGTAGAAATTGACCGGCAGCTGCTTGTACGAGCGGATTTCGGTGCGGGCGATGTCGGTCACCACCTCCTCCGACGTCGGCTGCATGACGAAGTCGCGCTCGTGGCGGTCCTTGAAGCGCAGCAGTTCGTCGCCCATCTTGTCCCAGCGGCCGGTCTCCTGCCACAGCTCGCCCGGCTGCACGACCGGCATCAGCACTTCCACGGCGCCGGCGGCGTTCATTTCCTCGCGCACGATCTGCTCGACCTTGCGGATCACGCGCAGACCCACGGGCATATACGTATAGAGGCCCGCGCCGAGCTTCTTGATCATGCCGGCACGCATCATCAATTTGTGCGAGACGATCTCCGCGTCAGCGGGCGCTTCCTTGAGCGTGGAAATGAAGAATTGGGACGCTTTCATGCGACTGACAATAAGGGATGACGCGGCCAACCAAAGCCGCGAAAACAAGGGCAAAAGCCACCGGAATCAGGAGATGAGACGAGGCGCCAGGCGCACATTCGCGCAATGAGCACCCCTCCCCCAGGAGGCGCGAGTGAGCGGCAACATTTCGGCTTCTGTGACAGCCGAGCGACGGGCCGCTCTATAATCGGCGTAATTCTAAAGTATTCGAGGTGCAGTCATGCTCGATCGTGAAGGCTTCCGCCCGAACGTCGGCATCATCCTCATCAACGCAAGAAACGAGGTGTTCTGGGGCAAGCGCATTGGCGAGCACTCCTGGCAGTTTCCACAAGGCGGCATCAAGTACGGCGAAACGCCCGAACAAGCGATGTTCCGCGAACTGCACGAAGAAGTCGGCCTGTTGCCAGAACACGTCCGGATCGTCGGTCGCACGCGCGACTGGCTGCGGTATGAGGTGCCGGACAAGTTCATCCGCCGCGAAATACGCGGCCACTATCGGGGCCAGAAACAGATCTGGTTCCTGCTGCGCATGGTCGGTCGCGACTGCGACATCCAGCTGCGCGCCACCGAGCATCCGGAGTTCGATGCGTGGCGGTGGAGCCAATACTGGGTGCCGCTCGAGGCCGTCATTGAGTTCAAGCGCGAGGTGTATCAGCTGGCGCTGTCGGAGCTTTCGCGCTTCGTGCAGCGTCAGACCCGCGCGCCGCTCTCGCCCTATGGGCGCGGCGGCCAGCACCGCGAGCGCGACGGACGTGATGGGCGCGATAGCCGTGAGCGTTCCGGCCATGGTGGCCGGAACGAGCAGCACGCCCAGCCGGCCCTGACCGTCACCACCACCACGACGGTCATCGTCGAGACGGTGAGCGTATCCGCGCCGGCCCACTCCTCTCCCAACCCTGACGACACGGCTTCCAAGGACAATTCGTGAATCTGATGACGACGACACGTGGAGCGCACCGCGCTCTCGTGCCGCTCGCGCTGGCGGCTGCGCTGGCGCTGACGGCATGTGGCCATAACCGCACCGGCGACCTCGAAGACCGGCTGTTGATGGACCCGTTCAACGACAAGCCCTTCAAGGAAGACGCTGTCACGTTCCCGGCGCCGCCGGTCGACCGTGATGCCGTGCCGTTCGATGTGGGCGGCCGCGATGACTCGCCACTGCGCTTTGCGATCGATCCGAAATCGGTGTCGATCGGCAAGGACAACGTGGTGCGCTACACCGTGCTGATCACCAGCAAGACCGGCGCGCGCAACGTGAACTACGAAGGCCTGCGCTGCGACACGGCGGAACGACGCATCTACGCGACATTGCGCAACGACTCCAACCAGTGGGTCGGCAACCGCGCGGTCGACATGAACGAAACGGCGAATGCCGAATCGGCAAGCATGAACGCCTACAAGCCCGCGACGGATTGGCAGCGCGTTGGCAATGGCGGGCCGACGGACTATGCGTCGGCGCTGATGCGCTCGTACTTCTGCGACGTGCGGTCCGTTGCCGGCGACGGGAAAGCGTCGACGCTGGTGCGCCGTCTCGGCGGCCAGGGGGCGAGATATTACGGGCCCTGAGCGGTACGCACCGGCGTGCGCTATGCGCCCCCAAGCACAAAGGCCAACCTCGCGAGGTTGGCCTTTTGTTTTGCATGCTCGCTGAACGGCGGGATCAGAGGAGCACCAGGTTATCCCGGTGCACCAACTCCGCAGCGCTGACGTAGCCCAGCACCGCCTCGATCTCAGACGATGCCTTGCGCGCGATCAGCCGCGCCTCGGCCGACGAATAGTTCGTCAGCCCGCGCGCCACTTCACGGCCCGCCGCGTCCACGCAAGAAATCACCTCGCCGCGCGCGAATTCGCCCTGCACTTCCGTCACGCCGATCGGCAGCAACGACTTGCCGCCGGCCGTGAGCTTCTCCACCGCACCGGCATCCAGCACCACGCGACCGCGCAGCTGCAGGTGGTCGATCATCCACTGCTTGCGCGCCGCCATCCGCCCCGTCGGGGCGCGGAGTTGCGTGCCAATGGCCTCGCCGCTCGCCAGCCGTGCAAGCACATCAGGCTCGCGACCGGACGCGATGATAGTGTGCGCGCCCGACTTGGCCGCACGCTTGGCCGCAAGAATCTTCGTCAGCATGCCGCCCTTGCCGATGCTCGAACCGGCCCCGCCGGCCATCTGTTCAAGGTCGGGCGTGCCGGCTTGCGCTTCGTCGACAAACCGGGCGCCAGGCTCCTTGCGCGGGTCGGCCGTATACAAGCCGCGCTGGTCTGTCAGGATGATGAGCGCATCCCCTTCGATCAGGTTGGTGACGAGCGCGCCCAGCGTGTCGTTGTCGCCGAACTTGATTTCATCGGTGACGACCGTGTCGTTCTCGTTGATGATCGGCACGACACCGAGGCTCAGCAGCGTGAGCAGCGTGGAACGTGCATTGAGATAGCGCTCGCGATCGGCCAGGTCACCATGCGTGAGCAGCACCTGCGCCGTGCGAATGCTGTGCCGCGCGAACTCGGATTCGTACACCTGCGCGAGCCCCATCTGCCCGACAGCGGCGGCGGCTTGCAGCTCGTGGATTTCCTTCGGGCGCTTGGCCCAGCCCAAGCGCTGCATGCCCTCGGCGATGGCACCGGAGCTGACCAACACGACTTCCTTGCCTGCCGCCCGTAACGCCGCGATCTGCGCAGCCCAGCGGGCAATGGCAGCCTGGTCGAGGCCACGGCCGTCGTTGGTAACCAGGCTGGAACCGACCTTGACGACAAGGCGGCGCGCATCGGCAATCAGCGAATGCAGGGCCATGGTGGGCGTGTCTCCGAAGGATGTTTGTTGTGTTTACGCTTGATCGTCGTGGTCGACGTTGTGCAGGCTCGGGTCCAGACGCTGGTCGGGCGCGGCGGCCGCGGCATCTTCTTCGGCGCGCAGCTCGTCGAGGTATTCCTGGATCGCGTGGACAAGCGCTTGCGTGCCATCGTGCGTCAACGCAGAAATGCGGTGCACCGGGCCCTTCCACTTGAAGCGCTTCACGAAGTCCTTTACGCGCGCTTCGCGTTCGTCCTCGGGCACCATGTCGAGCTTGTTGAGCACGAGCCAGCGCGGCTTGTCGAAGAGTTCAGCGTCGTATTTCTTCAGCTCGCCGACAATCGCCTTGGCTTCGGCCACCGGGTCGACGCTCTCGTCGAACGGGGCAAGATCGACCACATGCAGCAGCACGCGCGTGCGTTGCAGGTGCCGCAAGAACTGATGCCCCAGACCGGCGCCTTCCGCTGCGCCCTCGATCAGGCCAGGAATGTCGGCCACCACGAACGACTTCGACGGGCCTGTACGGACCACACCCAGATTCGGGTGCAGCGTCGTGAACGGGTAGTCCGCAATCTTCGGGCGTGCGTTGGAAATGGCGGTGATCAGCGTCGACTTGCCGGCATTCGGCATGCCGAGCAGACCCACGTCGGCCAGCACCTTCAACTCCAGGCGCAGGTTGCGGCGCTCACCGGCCTTGCCGTCGGTCTTCTGGCGCGGCGCACGGTTGGTGCTCGACTTGAAATGGATGTTGCCCCAGCCGCCTTCGCCGCCCTGCGCCAGGCACAGGCGCTGGCCGTCGACGGTCAGATCGGCGATCAACTCTTCCGTGTCGGCATCGTAAATGGCCGTGCCCACAGGCATGCGCAGCGTGATGTCGTCGCCTGCAGCGCCGTAGCAGTCGGCACCACGGCCGTTTTCGCCGTTGCGCGCGAGATGCTTCTTGGCAAAGCGGTAGTCAATCAGGGTGTTGATGTTGCGGTCAGCCACGGCCCAGACGCTGCCGCCCCGCCCACCGTCGCCGCCGTCCGGCCCGCCGAACGGGACGAATTTCTCGCGGCGCATCGAGGCGCTGCCGTTGCCGCCGTCACCAGCGATCACTTCAATCCGGGCTTCGTCGATGAACTTCATGGAGGTCTCCGCCCGTGCGGCGTGCGCACGGCAGGTAAAAAAGAAATCGGCGCCACTCGCGCCATTGCTAACAAAACGCGCCTGGAAACACGCGCCAAGACGCAGCGTACCGCCCAGGATCAGGGTCGCGTTTTGTTAGCAGCCAGAAACGAAAAAGCCCCGCACGGGTGCGGGGCCTTTCTACTACAAGGCTGAATCAGGCCGCCGGAACAACGTCGACGAACTGCTTCTTGCCTTCGCCGCGGGTGGCGAACTTCACGTGGCCATCGACCAGCGCGAAGAGGGTGTGGTCCTTGCCCATGCCCACGTTCACACCAGCGTGCGTGCGGGTGCCGCGTTGGCGAACGATGATGCCGCCAGCGTTGATGGCTTGGCCGCCGTACACCTTCACGCCCAGGCGCTTCGACTCGGAATCGCGGCCGTTCCGTGTGGAACCGCCGCCTTTTTTCTGTGCCATGACTGAACTCCTATCCGGTTACGTAGACGACGCAGCCTTAGGCCACGATCGAGTCGATACGCAACTCGGTGTAATTTTGACGATGCCCTTGGCGCTTTTGATAGTGCTTACGACGGCGCATCTTGAAGATGTGCACTTTGTCGTGACGACCGTGGGAGATGACGGTGGCTTTGACGGCAGCCCCGCTCACCAGCGGCGCACCAACCTTGAGTTGGTCGCCGGCGCCCACTGCGAGCACCTGGTCAAGCGTGATTTCTGCGCCAACGTCCGCCGGTATCTGTTCTACTTTCAGTTTTTCGCCAGCAGCAACCTTGTATTGCTTACCGCCGGTTTTTACGACCGCGTACATTGTCGGACCTCGATAAAAGAACTAAAACGTGACTCTTGTGCCACTCGCAGCCCACTTGCGCGGACAACGGGCACAGAGAACTCGCAATTATACAAGAAAAACCCAAGCAAATCAAAGACTAATCGCCTGATGGGGTGCGGCGCCCGCGCAACGGGCCGCCACAGCAAGCGTGGGGCGCCGCGCCCCGGGCAAACCCCCTGCTTGCTCTATAATCTCGCGGTTTTTGCGCAGCAACGATTGCGCGCAAGTCGACTATCAGCCACACGTTTCTGCCGGAATTCGCCTTGACCCAAACCTCCGCCTCCGTCCTGCTCGCCCCTGTCGCTGAAGACATGCGCGCCGTCGATGCCGTGATCCGCCGCCGCCTGGGCTCGGAGGTGGTGCTGATCAACCAGATCGGCGAGTACATCATCAGCGCCGGCGGCAAGCGACTGCGCCCTGTGATTCTGTTGCTGGTGGCGAATGCGCTCGGTTACAAGGGCGAGCATCAGCACGAACTGGCTGCCGTGGTCGAGTTCATCCACACCGCCACGCTCCTGCACGACGACGTGGTCGACGAATCCGACCTGCGCCGCGGCCGCAAGACCGCCAACGCGGTATTTGGCAACGCAGCGAGCGTGCTGGTGGGCGACTTCCTGTATTCGCGCGCCTTCCAGATGATGGTGCAGGCCAACAGCATGCGCATCATGCAGATCCTGGCCGACGCGACCAACATCATCTCCGAGGGCGAAGTTCTGCAGTTGCTGAACATGCACGATCCGGACGTGACGGAAGAGCGCTACCTGCAGGTCATCCGCTACAAGACCGCCAAGCTGTTCGAAGCCGCCGCCCAGATCGGCGCAGTGCTCTCGGGCGCCGACGCCGCGACCGAAGAAGCCGCGGCTGAATACGGCCGCCGCATCGGCACCGCGTTCCAGATTGTCGACGACCTGCTCGACTACACGTCCACCGCCGACCAGATGGGCAAGAACGCTGGCGACGACCTGCGCGAAGGTAAGCCGACGCTGCCGCTCATCCATCTGCTATCGAATGGCACGGAAGAACAGCGCGCGCTGGTGCGCCAGGCCATCGAGCAAGGCGGCACGGAACATTTCGACGCCATCTTCGCGGCCATCCAGGCTTCCGGCGCGCTGGAGTACACGCGCCAGGCCGCCGAGCGCGAAGCCGCTGCCGCCGAAGCAGCAGCAAACGCATTACCCCCTTCCCTTTTCCGTCAGACGCTGATAGACTTGTGTGCTTTCTCGCTGCAACGTCAGTCCTGACACGCACGAGATCTGCGAAGAAGCATCGGGGTGTAGCTTAGCCTGGTAGAGCGCTACGTTCGGGACGTAGAGGCCGGAGGTTCGAATCCTCTCACCCCGACCAGAAATTCCCTTGTCGATCAAGGACATCAAGCCCAGCAAATTGCTGGGCTTTTTTGTTTCTGAACGACCATCTGAGGGAGCCTGCGTTAGCGGCATGCGCAACGGCTGCCCGCATCGGCGCGTCAAACCCCTCTGTTATAGTGGGCACTTCGCCGCCTCTCTTCTCCTGCCTTGGACTCTTGGCCGCTCTGGGCACAAATCGGCGCCGTCGTGCTGCTGTTGTGCTGCTCCGCCTTCTTCTCGATTTCCGAAACCGCGATGATGGCCCTCAATCGCCATCGCCTGCGGCATCTTGCCAAGTCCAACGTATCGGGCGCGCGCAATACGCAGCAGTTGCTCGGTCAGACTGACAAGCTGCTCTCGCTCATCCTGATCGGCAACAACCTGATCAACACCGCCGTGCCGGTGCTGATCACCACCTTGGCAATCCACTACTTCGGCAACAACGGAACGACGCTGTCGATTGCCACGGCCATCGTCGCGTTTCTGATCATCGTGTTCGCCGAGATCGCCCCGAAGATCGTGGGCGCGACCTACCCCGAACGCGTTGCGTTTCCCGCCAGTTTCATCATCAAGCCGCTGATGCAGGTTTCGACGCCGCTGGTCGCGGTGGTCAACGCGTTTGCCATGGGGGTGCTGCGGCTGGTGCGCATCAATACGCGCAAGGCGCCGGAACAACGCATGTCGACCGAGGAACTGCGCACGCTGGTCTTGGAATCGGGCAACTTCATCCCGCACAAGCACCGCAGCATCCTGCTCAACCTGTTCGATCTGGACGCCATCACCGTGGACGACGTGATGACGCCGCGCGCGCGGGTGGAGTCGCTCGACCTGTCGCGCCCGATTGAAGAGGTCATCCAGCAGCTCGAAACCTGCTATCACAACAAGCTGCCCGTGTTTGAGCAGGACAGCGATCAGGTGATCGGCATCCTGCACGTGCGCAAGGCGCTGTCGCTGCTGGGGCACACCGAACTTACGCACGACGATTTCCGCCACCTGCTGGCCGAGCCGTACTTCGTCCCGAGCGGCACGCCCGTTTTCCGCCAACTACAGTATTTTCAGGAGAACCGCCGCCGCATCGCCCTGATCGTCAACGAGTACGGCGACATGCTGGGGCTGGTCACGCTCGAAGACATCATTGAAGAGATGATCGGCGAGTTCACCACCACGCTGCCCAACGCCGGCAAGCTGGCCTGGGACAAGGAAGGCACCTATCTTGCGGATGCGGGAATGTCGTTGCGAGACCTGAACCGCCGACTGGGGCTGAGTTTGCCGACGGACGGTCCGAAGACGCTCAACGGGTTGCTGCTGGAAGTGCTGGAAGAGATTCCGGAGGCGACGGTCAGCGTGAAGATTGCGAACTGCGTGATGGATATCGTCCAGATGGACAGCCAGTCGATCCGCACGGTACGGCTGCATCAGCCGCCGCAACCCAAGCGTAGTTGACGCCACACTCAGGTCGGGACGCTTCAGTTGGAGCGCTTTTCTGCCGATGTGGCACAAATGCAAGCTGCGCTTTGATGTGCGCTTTACAAATGCAGGGGCGGTCGGCAAACTGCCCCGGTTCCGGGCACCACCCCCCACGAATGGGTGGGGTACCGGCTGCAGAACATAGAACAATCGCCTTGGGGGGCGAGCGAGCGTTGGAGGCAGTGGGGCCCGGCGCGCGCTGAAATGGTCAGCTTCAGCCTGACGGACTGGACTCATGACACTCGGACTCGCTCTAGCGCAGAGCCGGCGGATCGCGCCGACGTTACTCACTCAGCTCGAACAGAGCGCGCGTGAAAAACGCACGCAGTTGATCGACGAACTGGTGGGCAGCGGGATCATGAGTGCGCACGACCTCGCCGTGTTCGTGGCCGGCAAGTACCAGATGCCGCTGCTCGACCTTGCGCAATACAAGCTCGACACCGTGCCGGCCGTGCTGTCTGCCAACAAGCACTTCGCCCAGCTGCGCCTGTTGCCGCTGGGCCGGCGCGAAAACCGCCTCATCCTCGCCACGTCGGACCCGAGCGACCCGAAGCCGATCGAAGAGCTGCGTCAGAAGATGAACGTGGCCATCGAAACGGTCGTCGTCGAGCATGACAAGCTCGTGCGCCAGCTGAGCCTCGCCAACGAGGCACCGGCCGAGATCAAGTCGCTCTTCCCCAAGCAGGAAGCCACGCAGATCGAGTACGACCCGGGCGCCGCAGCCGCCACGCGTCGCACCACGCCCGACGGCATCGACGATGCGCCCGTGGTGCGGTTCCTGCAGAAGCTCTTTACCGAAGCCCTGCTGCGCGGCGCGTCGGACTTGCATTTCGAGCCGTTTGAAACGTTTTACCGCGTGCGTTTCCGCATCGACGGCATCCTCGCGCAGGTCGCGCAGCCGCCGCTGGATATCCGCGACAAGATCGCCACCCGCATCAAGGTGCTTTCGCGCCTGGACATCTCGGAAAAGCGCGTGCCGCAAGACGGCCGCATGAAGCTGCTCATCACTGTCCCGAAAGACCGCAAGGACAAGGACAACAAAGAGACGATCGAACGCGCCATCGACTTCCGGGTGTCGACGCTGCCGACGCTGTTCGGCGAGAAGATCGTGATCCGGATTCTGGAGTCGTCCACCGAGCGGCTCGATATCGACCAGCTCGGCTACGAGCCCGAGCAAAAGCAGCTGCTGCTGGACGTGATCAAGCGTCCGTACGGGATGGTGCTGGTGACCGGCCCGACGGGCTCAGGCAAAACGGTGTCGCTGTACACGTTCCTGAACCGGCTGAACCAGGGCGACATCAATATCTCCACAGCCGAAGACCCGGCGGAAATCCAGTTGCCGGGCATCAACCAGGTCAACGTGAACGACAAGGCGGGGCTGACCTTTGCAGCGGCGCTGAAGTCGTTCCTGCGGCAGGATCCGGACATCATCATGGTGGGCGAAATCCGGGATCTGGAAACGGCCGATATCTCGATCAAGGCTGCGCAGACCGGTCACTTGGTGTTTTCGACGCTGCACACGAACGACGCGCCGACCACCTTGACCCGCCTGATGAACATGGGCGTGGCGCCGTTCAACATCGCGTCGTCGGTGCTGCTGATCACGGCGCAGCGCTTGGCGCGACGGCTGTGCAGGGAATGCAAGAAGCCCGGTCCGCTGCCCAAGGAAACGCTGCTCGACGCAGGTTTCACCGAAGCCGACCTCGACGGCTCGTGGCAGCCGTATCACCCGGTCGGTTGCGAGGTCTGCAACGGCAGCGGTTACAAGGGCCGGGTCGGCATCTACCAGGTCATGCCGATTACCGAGGCGATCCAGGAAATCATTCTCACGCACGGCACGGCGCTGCAGATCGCCGAGCAGGCGCGCAAGGAAGGGGTGCTGTCGCTGCGCGAATCGGGCTTGCGAAAAGTGAAGCAGGGGCTGACTTCCCTAGAGGAAGTGCTGGCCACCACGAACCAATAACCTTCTCGATCAATCGTTCCCATACCGGGGGGTAGGAACCAACCATGGCCACACGAGCACCTGCCGCAAACCGCGCGGCCGCCGCGCCGGCACGAAAGACCGCCAAGACCAAGGCGCCCACGCAATACATCTTCGAGTGGGAAGGCAAAGATCGGAAGGGCAAGATCTTCAAGGGCGAGATGCGCGCCGAGAGCATCACCGAGGTGAATGCCATCCTCCGCAAGCAAGGCCTGTCAATCACCAAATCCAAGCGCCGCCGGGCGGCCCGCGGCAAGAAGATCACGCCGAAGGACGTGGCGTACTTCACGCGCCAGCTCTCGACCATGCTGAAGGCCGGCGTGCCACTGCTGCAGTCGGTCGACATCATCGCGAAGGGCCATGCCAACCCGAACTTCACGCAACTGCTGACGGAAATCCGTGTCGATATCGAGTCGGGCAGCAGCATGGCGCAAGCCTTCCGCCGTCATCCCAAGTACTTCGACACGCTGTACTGCAACCTGATCGACGCCGGTGAACAGGGCGGTATTCTGGATGCCCTGCTCGAGCGGCTTTCGCTGTACATGGAAAAGTCGATCGCGCTGAAGGCGCAGATCAAGTCGGCGATGATCTACCCGATCTCGGTGCTGACGGTAGCCTTCCTGGTGACGGTGGTGCTGATGATTTTCGTGGTGCCGGCGTTCAAGGGCGTGTTTTCGAGCTTCGGAGCCACGCTGCCGGCCCCGACGCTGGTGGTGATGAGCATCTCCGACTTCTTCGTCCAATGGTGGTACTTCATCGTTTTTGTCCCCATCATCGGCATCGTGTTGTTCACGCGGGCGTTCAAGCGCTCGGAAAACGTGCAACGCTCCACGCACCGCTGGATTCTGCGCATGCCGATCTTCGGCAGCATCATCCGCAAAGCCACCATCGCGCGCTGGACACGTACCCTGGCCACCATGTTCGCCGCCGGTACGCCGCTCGTCGAGTCGATGGAGTCGGTGGCAGGCGCAGCCGGCAACTGGGTCTATCACGACGCAACGATCGAAATTCAACAGGCCGTGCGCATTGGTACGAGCCTGACCAACGCCATGCAGGCCACGCACGTGTTCGACAACATGGTCCTGCAGATGACGCAGATCGGTGAGGAATCCGGTGCGCTCGACAGCATGTTGCTCAAGGTTGCGGAGTTCTACGAGCGCGAGGTGGACGATGCGGTGGCCAACATCTCGGCGCTGATCGAGCCAATCATCATCGTGATTCTGGGCGTGCTGATCGGCGGCATGGTGGTGGCAATGTACCTGCCGATCTTTAAGCTGGGTCAGGTGGTCTGATGCCGGAGCTGTTTGTCATCCCCACGCTGGCGCAATTGCCGGCGTGGTTTGTGATTGCGACCGGCGCGCTCGTCGGCTTGCTGGTCGGCAGTTTTCTCAACGTGGTGATTCACCGCCTGCCGCGCATGATCGAGCGGGAAGAAGCCAACTACATCGCCGAGTTGCGCGAAGAGCCGCTGCCTCACCCCGACGCATACAACCTGGTCGTGCCGCGGTCGGCGTGCCCGTCGTGCGGTCATCAGATCAAGGCGTTCGAGAATATTCCCGTATTGAGCTGGCTGGCGCTGCGCGGCCGCTGCAGTGCCTGCAAGACACCCATCTCGTGGCGCTATCCCGCAGTGGAGCTGGTCACCGGCCTGCTGACCGCGGCCTGCCTGTGGCACTTCGGCCCGACGTGGGTGGCGGTGGCGTCGGCGGTGCTGCTGTGGTTCCTGATCGCGGGCACGATGATCGACGCAGACACACAGCTGTTGCCCGACGCCATCACCCAGCCGCTGCTCTGGCTCGGCCTGGGCGTGAATCTGTTCGGCATGTTCGCGCATCTGCAGGACGCGGTGATTGGCGCGATGGCCGGCTACCTGTTCCTGTGGTCGATCTACTGGGCCTACAAGCTGCTGCGCGGCCGTGAAGGCATGGGCTACGGCGACTTCAAGCTGATGGCCGCACTGGGCGCGTGGTTCGGTTGGCAAGCGCTGCCGCTGCTGGTGCTGCTGTCGTCGGTCGTCGGACTGGTGTTTGGGCTGGTGCGCATTGCGCGCGGCGCGACGAGCGAATCGCCATTCTCGTTCGGACCGTTCATTGCCGGGGCCGGCGTGATCGCACTGCTGGCCGGCCCGCAGTTGCTCATGCTGGCAGGCCTCGGCCCCCTGCTTGCGCCATAAGGGCACGATCAGCATGCGCGTGATCGGCCTGACCGGCGGCATCGGCAGCGGCAAGAGCTACGTGGCGGATCGCCTTGCGGAGCGCGGTGCTGCCATTGTGGACACCGACGCCATCGCCCATGAAATCACCGCGCCGGGCGGCGCCGCCATCCCGAAGCTGGTCGAAACATTCGGCGCCGGCATCCTGCGCGCAGACGGCGCCATGGACCGCGATGCCATGCGCGCCCTCGCCTTCTCGGACGCCACGGCCAAATCGCGGCTGGAGCAGATCACGCATCCGCTCATCCGCGAGATTGCGCTGTCGCGCGGAGCCGCCGCGCAGGCATCGGGCGCGCATCCGTACCTCGTCTACGTCGTCCCCCTGTTGGTGGAATCCTTGGCCGGGCATCACAGCTGGCGCTCGCTGGTCGATCGCATTCTGGTGGTCGACTGCCCCGTCGAGACACAGATTGCCCGGGTGATGGCTCGGAGCGGCCTGCCGCGCGCCCAAGTGGAAGCCATCATCGCCCGTCAGGCTTCACGCGAAGCGCGCCTCGCCGCTGCCGACGACGTGATCGACAACAGCGGCACGCTGGCGGACTTGCTGCCGCAGATCGACCGTCTGGACCCAGCCTACCGGTCGAACTGAAACGCACTGAAAGTTGCGGTCACATCCCTTTGCATTGTGATGAGCGAGGGTCTCGCATAGAATGCGGGCAGATGTGCGACACGGCGCGCTCCGTGAAGAGGGACAGGCCCTCTTAAAACAACCTGTTCGCCGGTCCAGGATGATGCCTCAGTTCTGGATGTTGGACGGCAGCGAGGCAATAAGACATGTAATGAAGCGACGGTTGGTGGGGTACTCCCACTCGCCATCGCACTGCAATGGCCTGGTTACCATCAGGTCCCGCCCAGTCAGCGGCTTCACCTCCGCTGACTGCGGAGAGGAATGTTTGCAAGTTTCAGCGCCTCCCGGCGCCGAAACGCATTGCAACTGAGCAAAACCCGGAGCTCAAAGCTCTGCGCGTTATTGTTCAATCGGCCGCGCCCTCCCGGGCGTGCGCCCACAGCGAACCTGTCATACGACTGACAGTAGCCTAGGGAGACATGCGTCACTGGTAACGGTGGGGTATGAAGCTCTCCTGACAATGTAGCCCCCGCAAGGGTGTCATCGCGCCGTGAGGCGGGATGGCAGAGATCCCGAGCAGCAACGGGGTCGAGGAGCTAGGCTGGCTGGCATGAGCAACGTATGTGAACTACTGATAAACGCCGTCAGCATTAAGGTGCCAAAGCTGCTGTTAGGCATTAACCAAAATGGTGTGCGGTTGGCTATCCCGGTATCTGCTCGGGGTACGTCGTCAACGAACCGCCGGTGAAGAGGTAGGCTCTAACCCAGTCGTGTAACGCGCAGGGAACGTGGTAAGCCCGTATGGCTGCCCGAGCGCTGTTGGCTCGGGCAGGCGAACCGCAAGGAACGCTGTTGGCTGTGCGGGTATGGGAGGTTGGAGAAAGCGAATGCCGGGCTGTAATGGTCCGGATAGGGGTTGGAACATCACCCCACGCGAAAGCGGGCAGACTTCCAACTGGTCTTTCGTCGCAAGACGGCTGACAGAAACTCGTGAATTGAAATCTCTTCCCTTGAGGGGCAACTCGTCCCTCAGGGGGCATGTTGTCTCTTGCTGTCGGGGAAGGTCCTCAACATAGGAGAGCAGCATGGAAGAATGGATCTGCGAAGATCAATCTGCGCTTTCCGGCGCACCGCAAAGCTGGACGACCATTCAATGGCGTCGAGTCGAGCGAAACGTCCGGGCAATGCAGATACGAATTGCGAAGGCAACACAGGAAGAGGATTGGCGCCGGGTGAAAGCCCTGCAACGGTCCTTGACCCGCTCGTTTAGCGCGAAAGCGCTGGCAGTACGACGAGTGACAGAGAACCAAGGCAAGCGAACGGCAGGCGTCGATCGCGAACTGTGGGACTCGCCTGAAGTCCGGTGGAAAGCCATCGGGCGGTTGAAACGCCGAGGGTATCGGCCCCTGCCGTTGCGGCGGGTCTATATCCCTAAGGCCAACGGGAAGGAACGCCCACTAGGCATTCCGACCATGTTGGACCGAGCCATGCAGGCCCTATACCTGCTGGCGCTGGAACCGGTGTCCGAAGGGACGAGCGATCCGAACTCATATGGGTTCCGGATCAATCGCTCCACAGCGGATGCCATGTCACAGCTGTTCGTCTCCTTGTCCAAAAAGGCTTCGTCCCAATGGGTGCTGGAGGCGGATATCAAAGGCTGTTTTGACCATATCAGCCATGACTGGCTGGAGCGCAATGTCCCTATGGACAAAGCAATCTTGCGGAAGTGGCTGAAAGCTGGCGTGGTATTTCAAGGCCAGTTTCAGGCGACCGAGGCTGGAACGCCGCAAGGGGGCATCATTTCCCCGACATTGGCGAACGTGGCATTGAACGGTTTGGAAAACCAACTGCTTGCGCATCTAAAGGCGACGCTGGGGGTGGTGCGAACCAAGAAGCTGAAAGTGAATGTCGTGCGGTACGCGGACGATTTCGTGATCACCGGCAGTACGCCGGAGCTATTGGAAAACGAGATCAAACCGTGGGTGGAACAATTCCTTGCTGTACGAGGGTTGTCCCTATCCACGGAGAAAACGCGGATCGTCAACATTGCGGAAGGCTTCGACTTCCTCGGGTGGAATTTCCGGAAGTACTCGGGAAAACTGCTTATCAAACCAAGCAAAAAGAACGTGCGAACGTTCTACCGCAAGGTGAAGGAAGAAATCAGTGCCCATAAGCAGGTAAGGCAGGAGGACCTGATCCGACTGTTGAACCCGATACTACGAGGCTGGGCGCGGTATCACAGCCCCGTGGTAGCCAAGGCGACGTTCAACCGCCTGGAGCACGATATTTTCTGGGCTCTGTGGCAGTGGGCCAAGCGCCGCCACCCAAACAAATCCGCAGAATGGGTACGGAAAAAGTACTTCCCCCCGACGGTCGGACGAGGTTGGGTATTCGGAACCATGGTCGCGAACAGCGACAGCAAGCGGTGGATGGAGTTGTACTCGCTCGCGAGGACACCCATTGAACGCCACAAGAAGATCAAGGGAGATTACAACCCCTTCGACCCAGCGCAGGAGATGTATGGCGAGACCTTGCGTCAGGAGCGACTGCTGCAAAGCATGTCACACCGGAAGCAGTGGGTCAGGCTCTACGTCGACCAGCGGGGCTTGTGTGCGTTGTGTCGGTGCAAGATGACCAAGGAAACGGGGTGGCACGACCACCATATCGAGTACCGTGTACACGGTGGCTCAGACGTCCTAGGAAATCGCGTGCTGTTGCACCCGAACTGCCATGCCCAAGTGCATGCCAGCGGTATCAATGTTGTGAAACCGGCCCTATAATCGGGGCTTTGTAACGGCTTGAGCCGTATGCGGGGAAACTCGCACGTACGGTTCTTAGGGGGGGATGGGTCAGTGATGACCTGTCCCTACCCTCCCGAAGCCAAATGGGCTTCGGGCCTCATACGCCAGCAGGCCAGCAAACCGGGCACCAAGTTTTGATCCTGTACGAATATCCCTTCAACGAACGCATTCGGACGCTGCTGCGCCTCGAAGACCTGTTCGAGCGGCTGGATTTCTTTCTCGTGCAGGAGCACCCGCTGCAACACCACGTGGCCCTGACCACGCTGTTCGAAGTGGTGGACGTGGCCGGGCGTGCAGATCTCAAATCCGATCTGCTGAAAGAACTCGATCGCCAGCGCCAGACGCTCACCGCGCTGCGCGCCAATCCGCAGATCGACCAGGACGCGCTCGACGCCGTCATCAGCGAACTGGAAACCGCCTCGGGCAATCTCACTGCCACACATGGCAAGGCCGGCCAGCTCATCGCCGACAACGAGTGGCTGACGAGCATCCGCAGCCGCGCCATCATCCCCGGTGGTACGTGTGAATTCGATCTGCCGGCGTATTTTGCATGGCAGCATCATCCGGCCGAGCGCCGCCGCGCCGACATCATCAAGTGGGCCCAACCGCTGGTGCCGCTGCGCGACGCCACGATGATCGTGCTGCGGCTGCTGCGCGAATCGGGTCAGAGTGGCAAGGTGATTGCTAACGCTGGGAGCTATCAGCAGATGCTGTCGGGCCGCGTGTACCAGCTGATGCAGGTGCGCCTGGATGAGTCGGCGCTGGGGTTCATTCCCGAGATCAGCGCCAACAAATACATGCTCTGGGTGCGCTTTACCCAGCAGGATGGCGACCTGCGACCCAAGCCGGTCGACGCGGATATCCCGTTCCAGCTGAAGCTCTGTAATTTCTGAGCCGCGCCATGAATGTGAAGACCGTCAAATGCCCCAGCTGCGGCAAGCCCGTGCCTTGGGTGCCTGAGAGCCGCTACCGCCCGTTCTGCTCCGAGCGCTGCAAGCAGATTGACCTGGGCGCCTGGGCGGCCGAGCAGTACACCATCCCCGTCGTCGAAGAAGACGACCTGCCCGAAGCTCCCGGCAACGATACAAGCGGCAGGCTCAACTAGCCGCCGCTTCCTCGCGCATCCATTCGAAGACGGGCAACGTTGCCGGCAGCACCGGATCGACGCTGATCGGCAGTGTCTGCCAGGCGAAATCCTGGCCTTCCAGCGCGCGCAATGTCCCATCCCATGCCGTCACCTTGCAAAAATGCAGGCGCACGTAGGCGTGCGGGTAGTCGTGCTCGATGGTGCGCCAGGGCACGCAGGTGCGCAGCGTAACGTCCAGCTCTTCCTTCAGCTCACGCGTCAGCGCGGCTTCCACGGATTCACCGGCTTCCAGCTTGCCACCGGGAAATTCCCAGTAGCCCGCATAAGGCTTGCCTTCCGGACGCTGGGCCAGCAAGAACCGGCCGTCAGGCTGCACGAGCACGCCAACGGCCACTTCGGTGATCTTGCGGCCGTCCGGCGTGTGCGTCGGGGGCACTTGCGTCAGGTTGTCAGTCGACATGCTGGCGCCCATGCTTGCCGCCCCAGTCGCGGGCGAATTGCCATGCCACGCGCCCCGAACGCGAACCGCGTTCCAGCGCCCAAACCAGCGCGTCGCCACGTGCAGCGGCGATATCCTCGTCGCTGCAACCGAAATGCTTGAGCCAGTGGCCGACGATGGTCAGGTATTCGTCCTGCTTGGGCGGGTAGAACGACAACCACAGCCCGAAGCGCTCCGACAGCGAGATCTTCTCTTCCACCACTTCGCCCGGATGGATTTCGCCGTCCGAGGTGTGCTGATAGGTCTCGTTGTCCTTCATGTATTCCGGCAGCAGATGGCGCCGGTTGGACGTTGCGTAGATCAGCACGTTGTCTGATTGCGCGGCGACCGAGCCGTCCAGCGCAGACTTCAGCGCCTTGTAACCCGATTCACCTTCTTCGAACGACAGGTCATCACAGAAGATCGCGAAGCGCTCCGGGCGGGTCGAGAGCTGCTCGACGATATCACCCAGGTCGGCCAGATCGTCCTTGTCGACTTCGACCAGACGCAGGCCTTCCTTCACGAACTCGTTCAGGCACGCCTTGATGAGCGACGACTTGCCGGTGCCCCGCGCGCCCGTCAGCAGCACGTTGTTGGCCGGCAACTTGCGCACGAACTGGCGCGTGTTGGCGACGATGGCGTCTTTCTGGCGCTCGATGTTGTGCAAATCGCTCAGGTGGATCGGCGGCAGCTGCCGGATCGGTGCGAGATAACCGATGTTGCCGAACAGGCTCTGGCGCTTGCGCCAGCGGAAGGCAACGGCCTCGTTCCAGTCAGCTTCGGTCAGTTCGGGCGGCAGCCATTGCTCGAGCCGCCCGAGAAAGCGGTCGAGCCGTGCGGAAAGGTCGGACGACATAGCGGTGGACTCCGGATTACGAACGGTAATCCGCGTTGATCGACACGTAGTCGTGCGAGAAATCGCACGTCCACACGGTGGCGGTGGCATTGCCGCGGCCGAGCGCGATGCGCACGGTGATCTCCGCCTGCTTCATCACGCGCTGGCCGTCTTCTTCGCGGTATTCGGGGTTGCGGCCACCGTCACGCGCGACCCAGACGTCGTCAAGCCACAGGTTGACGCCGCTCACATCGAGATCCGTCACGCCGGCGTAGCCGACGGCCGCCAGGATGCGCCCCAGGTTGGGATCCGATGCGTAGAACGCGGTCTTGACCAACGGCGAGTGCGCGACCGCATAAGCGATCAGGCGGCACTCCTCAACGTTGCGGCCGCCCTCGACCTGGATGGCAATGAACTTGGTCGCGCCCTCGCCGTCGCGCACGATCTTCTGCGCCAGCTCTTGTGCGAGGCCCGTCAGCGCATCGCGCAGCGCAGCGTAGTCGGGGTGCGATTCGGAATCGATGCGCGGCGTACCGGCCCGGCCCGTCGCGATGACGACGAACGAGTCGTTGGTGGAGGTATCGCCATCCACCGTCACGCTGTTGAACGAATGATCGGCCGCGTGGCGGACCAGCCCCTGAAGCACAGCTTCATCCACATTGGCATCGGTGGCGATGAAGCCGAGCATCGTCGCCATGTTCGGACGGATCATGCCTGCGCCCTTGCTGATGCCCGACATGCGCACCGTCTTGCCCGACAGCGTGCAGGTGGCCGACGCTGCCTTGGGTACGGTGTCGGTGGTCATGATGGCCTCGGCGGCGGCCAGCCAGTTGTCCGGCTTGGCGCTCGCCTCAGCAGCAGGCAGTCCGGCAATGATGCGGTCGACCGGCAGCGGCTCCAGGATCACGCCCGTGGAGAACGGCAGCACCTGCTCCGGCGACACGCCCAGCAGCTTGGCAACGGCATCACAGGTCTGGCGCGCATGCGCAAGGCCAGGCGCGCCGGTGCCGGCGTTCGCATTGCCCGTGTTGACGACGATCGCGCGCGCGCCCTTCCCGCTCGCCAGATGCTCGCGGCACACCTGCACGGGCGCCGCGCAGAAACGGTTCTGCGTGAACACACCGGCCACCGTCGAGCCCTCGGCGATACGAACCAGCAGTACGTCCTTGCGATTGGCCTTGCGCACACCGGCCTCGGCCCAGCCGAGGTCCACGCCGTCGATCGGCAACAGGGAGTCAGCGGCGGGCGCGACGAGATTCACAGCCATGGAGCACACCTTTCAAATGAGGATGCCCGCAGTGCGGGCATCGTGAATCAACAGAAAACGGAGCGAAGCAGCGTCAGACGAGTTTGCCGTGGCACTGCTTGTACTTCTTGCCCGAACCGCATGGGCAGGGGTCGTTGCGGCCAACCTTCGGCACTTCGCCGGCCAGCGCGGCAGCAGCGGCCGATGCCGCCGAACGCGGTGCGGCCATGGCCGGCGTCGCGCCGTGAATTTCAGCATCGCCTGCAGCCACTTCGGCCAGTTCACTGAACTCGTCGTGCTTGTACTGCACGTTGCTCAGCGCGGAAAGATCTTCTTCGATCTGCTCGGAAGCCTGCTCCAGCTCTTCCTGCGACTGGATGCGCACCGTGAAGACAATACGCGTGACTTCGTTGCGGATGGTGTCGAGCAGGCGGCCGAACAGCTCGAACGACTCGCGCTTGTATTCCTGCTTCGGATCCTTCTGCGCATAGCCGCGCAGGTGGATGCCCTGGCGCAGCATATCGAGCGCAGCAAGGTGCTCGCGCCAGTGCGTGTCGAGGCTTTGCAGCATCACCGAACGCTCGAAGCCGGCGAAGGACTCACGGCCAACCTGCGCCACCTTGCCTTCGTACACCGCTTCGGCGGCATCCAGCACCATCTTCAGCAGCTCTTCGTCTTCGATCGACTGCGCAGCTTCCAGCGTCTTCACCAGCGGCTGATCGACGCCCCAGTCCTCGCGCAGCGTCTTCTCCAGCCCGGCGACATCCCACTGCTCTTCCATCGTCTCGGCCGGCACGTACGTGCGGAACAGCTCCGTGAACACGGATTCACGCAGGTTCTTGACCAAGTCGCCCACATCCTGCGCTTCGAGAATCTCGTTACGCAGCTTGTAGAGTTCCTTGCGCTGGTCGTTGGAGACGTCGTCGTATTGCAGCAGCTGCTTGCGGATGTCGAAGTTGCGGCCTTCGACCTTGCGCTGCGCCGACTCGATCGAGCGCGTGACGATGCCGGCTTCGATCGGCTCGCCTTCGGGCATCTTCAGGCGATCCATGATCGCGCGCACGCGATCGCCCGCGAAAATGCGCAGCAGTTGATCGTCCAGCGACAGATAGAAGCGCGACGAACCCGGGTCGCCCTGACGGCCTGCACGGCCACGAAGCTGGTTGTCGATGCGGCGCGACTCGTGGCGCTCGGTGCCGATGATGTGCAGACCGCCCGCCGCCTTCACCTGCTCGTGCAGCGATTGCCATTCGTCCTGCAACTGCTTCACGCGCGCGGCCTTTTCTTCGTCGGAGAGCGACGCGTCGGCCATCACGAAGCCCGCTTGCTTCTCCACGTTGCCGCCCAGCACGATGTCGGTACCGCGGCCGGCCATGTTCGTCGCAATGGTGATCGCCTTGGGGCGGCCCGCTTCCGCGATGATGGCGGCTTCGCGCTCGTGCTGCTTCGCGTTGAGCACTTGGTGCGGCAACTTGACCTGGTTCAGCAGGTTCGACAGCAGCTCGGAATTTTCGATGGACGTCGTGCCCACCAGCACCGGCTGGCCACGCTCGTAGCAATCGCGAATGTCGCGAATGACGGCGTCGTAGCGTTCCTTCGAGGTCTTGTAGATCTGATCCTGCAAGTCCTTGCGCTGCGGCGTGCGGTTCGTCGGGATCACCACGGTTTCCAGGCCGTAGATCTCCTGGAATTCATACGCTTCCGTGTCCGCCGTACCGGTCATGCCCGACAGCTTGTTGTACATGCGGAAGTAGTTCTGGAACGTGATGGTCGCCAGCGTCTGGTTTTCCTGCTGGATCTGCACGCCTTCCTTGGCTTCCACGGCCTGGTGCAGACCGTCGGACCAACGGCGGCCCGACATCAGGCGGCCCGTGAACTCATCGACGATCACCACTTCACCGTTCTGCACCACGTAATGCTGATCGCGGAAGAACAGGCTGTGCGCGCGCAGGGCGGCGTACAGGTGATGCATCAGCGTGATGTTCTGCGGCGCGTAGAGCGACTCGCCCTCGCCGATCAAACCGGCTTGCAGCAGGATCTGCTCGGCCTTCTCGTGACCGGCTTCGGTCAGGTAGACCTGATGCGATTTTTCGTCGACGTAGTAGTCGCCGGGCTTCTCGACGCCCGTGCCATCCGACTTCTCTTCGCCGATCTGGCGCGTGAGCTGCGCCGGGATGCCGTTCATGCGGCGGTACAGGTCGGTGTGGTCTTCGGCCTGGCCGGAGATGATCAGCGGAGTACGCGCCTCGTCGATCAGGATCGAGTCCACCTCATCGACAATCGCGTAGTTCAGCGGACGTTGCACGCGCTGGCCGGCGTCGTACACCATGTTGTCGCGCAGGTAATCGAAGCCGAACTCATTGTTGGTGCCGTAGGTGATGTCCGACGCGTAGGCGGCCTGCTTCTGGTCGTGATCCATGGTGGTCAGGTTGACCCCCACCGACAGGCCCAGCCAGTTGTAGAGTCGACCCATCCACTCGGCGTCGCGCTGCGCCAGGTAATCGTTGACCGTCACGACGTGCACGCCCTGGCCAGAGATGGCGTTCAGGTACACAGCGAGCGTCGCAGTCAGCGTCTTGCCTTCACCCGTGCGCATTTCGGCGATCTTGCCGTCGTGCAGCACCATGCCGCCGATCAGCTGCACGTCGAAGTGCCGCATCTTCATCACACGCTTGCTGGCCTCGCGGCACACGGCGAACGCTTCGGGCAGCAGCGCGTCGAGCGTCTCGCCCTTGGCAAAGCGTTGGCGGAATTCTTCGGTCTTGGCCTGCAGCTCGGCATCGGAGAGCGCTTCGAACTTGGGCTCGAGCGCATTGATCTGCGCCACCTTGCGGCGGTACTGTTTGATCAGCCGTTCATTACGGCTGCCGAAAATCTTCTTGAGAAGGCCCGTGATCATCGATGGCTAGGGCCGGCGAGCCACCCGGAGAGCGCGTCGAGAGAGACCGCGAAACACAGGCAGCACAACGGCCCGTAAAGGGTTGGCGCAAAGGCGGGAGTTTAGCATGTGCAAAACACCCGCTTGATGGCAGCAGGCCCGCCGGATGTGGCAGGAACGCCGCACTTCTGGGCCGCGCGGAACGTCGTCCGCGCAGGCGCACACTCACGCTGAATTGGGGACGGGCGCCCCTGATTGCAACCCGGGCGGGTTCAATGGCCCGCAGCAGCCATGCTCTTGCCGATATCGGCCGCCGCGACCTTCGCCGGCGCCTTGTTGGCAGCCATCTTGGGCTGGCCGGCGTTCTCCAGGAAGGCCACAGGATTCTGCGGGACGTCGTTGACGTGCACCTCGAAGTGCAGGTGCGGGCCGGTGGCGCGGCCCGTCCGGCCGATCAGCGCGATGCGCTCGCCCGCCTTGACGATGTCACCGACCTTCACGAAAACCTTGGACGCGTGGGCATAGCGCGTCTTCAGGCCATTGCCGTGATCGATGTCGATCATGTTGCCGTATTCGTGGTGAAACTCGCTGGCGACGACCACGCCGCCGGCAGCCGCTACGATCGGCGTGCCAACCGGGCCCACAAAGTCGACGCCGTCATGCTGCGTGCGGCGGCCCGTGAACGGATCGATCCGCGTGCCAAAACCGGAGGAGTCGTAACCCGTCGCCACCGGGCGCACGGTCGGCATCATCTTCGCGTGGATCTGGCGGTCCATCAGGGTGCTCTCGAGCACGCTGAGGTAATCGTTGCGCTGATCAGCCGAGCGCGTCAGGCGACTCAGCTCGGATTGGATTTCCGGCATCGACATCGGCCGCGAGAACGCGCCCGCAGGCCCGCCCCGGCTCGGCTGCGACTTGAAATCGAACTCGCGCGGCGGCACACCGGCCAAACCCGACACCCGGGCGCCCAACGCGTCCAGGCGCGCGATCTGCGCCTGCATTTCGCCGATGCGCGCGGCCATCAGGTTGAGGTTTTCGCGGGTGACACGCGGGTCCGCGCCGGCAACTTCGGGCGCGGCTGCTCCCGGCAGCAGGCCCTGCTTGGCCGCCAGCCACGTACCGCCGACGGACAACGCCGCCACGGCCAGCAGCGCCGCGCCGATCGTCACGAAGACGCCGCGTCGCGACAGATGCGTCGCGCCGGCTTTGCGCGGGTGAATCAGGATGATCTGCATCGCTCGTTTTCCGGACAAAAAAGCTGCCCACCAGCACGAAAGCGCGATGAAGCGCCCTACAATGCCGGCATGCGAATCTTTGTTCATCCCGCTCTCAAGACGCCTGTGGCTAAACCCGTCCAGGACTGGCTCTCGGGTGCCGGTTCGGTCGGCCCGCTGATGCAGGCGGCCAGGCAATTGGCGACGTTGGAAGCGGAGGTGTTGTCGCTGCTGCCGCCCGGTTTGGGCGGCGGGGTGGCGGTCGGTGGCATCAAGAACGATGCGCGCGACAGCCGCGAAGCGACTCTGGTGTTGCTCGCCGCACATAGTGCGGCTGCGGCGCGCTTACGGCAGGTGGTACCCACCTTGCTGGAGCGTCTGCAGCGCCGGGGATCGCAGATTACCGCAATTCGTGTACGGGTACAACCGCAGGGCGGCAACGACAGTTTATGGCCACAAGAGACCGAAAAGCCGCCTAAACGCGCCAAGATGACCGCAGTTGGAGTTAACAGCCTGGCGGCCCTGGCCAATGAACTGCCCGATTCGCCGCTTCGGCAGGCGTTGGCCGAAATGATTGCGCGGCACGTTGCACCGGCCGCCAAGCCCAAATAAAAAGCGCCCCGGAGGGCGCTTTTTCCATACCAACGAACCGCTCAGCCGATCACGAGAATGCCGGTTGCAACTGCGGCAGGAACGCGCGCGGCGCTTCTTCCACCTTGTCGAACGTCACGATCTCGTAAGCCGTTTCGTCGGCCAGCAACGCGCGCAGCAGCGCGTTGTTCAGGCCATGACCGGACTTGTGCGCGGTGTATGCAGCGATCAGCGGATGGCCCACCACATACAGGTCGCCAATCGCGTCGAGGATCTTGTGGCGTACGAACTCATCGCCGTAGCGCAGTTCGTCGTTGTTCAGCATGCGGTGCTCATCGAGCACGATGGCGTTGTCGAGGCTGCCGCCGCGCGCCAGGCCGACCTCGCGCAGCATCTCGACTTCGTGTGCGAAACCGAACGTACGGGCGCGGGCGATTTCGCGCGTGTAGCTCGTGTCGGCAAAGTCGATCTCGAACGTCTGGCCGGTCTTGTCGACGGCCGGGTGGCGGAATTCGATCGTGAACGACAGCTTGAAGCCGAAGTAAGGGTCGAGACGGGCAAGCTTGTCGCCCTCGCGGATTTCCACCGGCTTCGTCACGCGGATGAACCGCTTGGCCGCGCCCTGCTCTTCGATACCCGCCGACTGCAGCAGAAACACGAACGAGGCCGCGCTGCCGTCCATGATGGGAATTTCTTCGGCGTCGACGTCGACATACAGATTGTCGATGCCAAGGCCGGCGCAAGCGGACATCAAATGTTCGACGGTGGACACGCGGGCACCGTCCTTTTGCAGCACGGACGCCAAGCGGGTATCGCCGATGGCGCTAGCGGTGGCGGGAATCTCAACGGCCGGGTCGAGGTCAACGCGCGTGAACACGATGCCGGTGCCTGCGGCTGCCGGACGCAACGTCAATGTCACCTTGCGGCCCGAGTGCAACCCGATGCCGACAGTCTTGACGAGGGACTTGATGGTGCGTTGTTTCAACATGGCCGCCCTCAACTCACGAAATTTGTACGATTGTTTTTATCTATGCGGTCTGCATAGGTGATAACCCTAAGCATACCATTTTCACATCCCTGCCTTCAAAACGACTTTTGTATCGGGATGTTAGGGGTGCACAGAATCGACTCAACATTCATGCACGCAGATTCGGCGCCACCGTCGCCTCAGCCTTGAAGCCGGGCGGGATGACGGCGCTACTCCGCCATTCAGGGGAGGGCACGACGTGGCGTCAGAGTATCGCGAGGATCGATTCGGCACTGCTGACGGCGAACTGCCCGGGCGCCTCAATCTGTAGCGCTGTTACCACACCGTCCTTCACGACCATCGCATAGCGCTGCGAACGTACGCCCATGCCTCGCTTCGACAGATCCTGGTCGAGTCCGAGTTTGCTGGTGAACTCTGCACTGCCGTCGCCGAGCATGCGGATCTTGTCGTCGGTGCCCTGCGTGCGAGCCCAGGCGCCCATCACGAAGGCGTCGTTGACGGACACACACCAGATCTCGTCGACGCCCTTGGCGCGCAGTGCGTCGAAGTTGGCGAGGTAGCCCGGCACATGCCGCGCGGAGCACGTTGGCGTGAACGCACCGGGCAGCCCGAAGATGACGATCGTCTTGCCGTCGGCCAGATGCCGCACGGAGAAAGCGTTGGGGCCGAGCGCGCAGCCGTCCTTTTCCACTTCAAAGAACTCGTAGAGCGTCGCGTCGGGAAGCGGTTGACCAGGCTGGATCATGATCGTCAGGAAGCGGTTGCGTGGATATCGCGATCATAGAACCTGCCGAGCGACCGCGCAGCCGGTTCGTAAAACGAGACCGCCCGCGTGAACGAATCACGCGGGCGGTCTTGGGAGACAACATCATCAGGCCGCTTGGCTCAGAGCGCAGCGCGCGCGGCACAACGAACGGACACACCCGCCGGGCGGGGTGAACCCTTCCGGGGAGGCGGCCAGAGGCCAACCTGCCCGGCGGCAACGACTGTGTCCGGTTCGTCGAGCGCTGTCGACTGACGAGCGGCCGGCCATCACGCAACGGCGCTCACGGGAGGGGAGCCGTGAATCGCACGCGGCGTGCGGAGCCGCAGGCAGTCGGACGTGCGCGAGCGCTATCGAACCAATGCGGGCCCGATCAGTCCGCCTGCTTGCGCAGGAATGCCGGAATGTCGTACGTGTCGACGCCCTTCTCTTGCAGTGCGGCCACGTGAGCCGATGCCGACTCGCGCGAGCTGCGCCACACGGCCGGGGTGTCGAAGTTGCTGTAGTCCGGTGCAGCTGCCACCGAGTGACCCGCGCCACCGCCGAACGCCACCGGCTGGTTGTCGGTGCCGGTCTTCAGCAGCGTCATCGTCTGCGGCTGTTGTTGCTTGTTGCGAGCAGCGCGGCCCAGGCCCGTGGCAACCACGGTCACGCGCAGTGCGTCGCCCATGGCGTCATCGTAGACCGTACCGAAGATGACGGTGGCATCTTCCGCGGCATAGCTGCGGATGGTGTTCATCACTTCCTTGGTCTCGGACAGCTTGAGCGAACGGCTGGCCGTGATGTTGACCAGCACGCCACGCGCGCCCGACAGGTCCACGCCTTCCAGCAGCGGGCTCGCAACGGCTTGCTCCGCCGCCAGACGCGCACGGTCGACGCCGGACACGGTGGCCGTGCCCATCATCGCCTTGCCCTGTTCGCCCATCACGGTCTTCACGTCTTCAAAGTCGACGTTCACCAGACCGTCGACGTTGATGATTTCCGCAATGCCGGCAACCGCGTTGTGCAGCACGTCGTCGGCGCACTGGAAGCACTTGTCCATCTCGGCGTCGTCGCCCATGACTTCGAAGAGCTTTTCGTTGAGCACGACGATCAGCGAATCGACGTTGCCTTCGAGGTCGTTCGCGCCATGCTCGCCGACCTTCGAGCGGCGTGCGCCTTCGAAGTCGAACGGCTTGGAGACCACGCCCACGGTCAGGATGCCCATTTCCTTGGCGACCTGTGCGACCACCGGCGCTGCGCCCGTGCCCGTGCCGCCGCCCATGCCGGCGGTGATGAAGACCATGTGCGCGCCGCGCAGTGCGTCGGCGATCTGCTCACGGGCTTCCTCTGCGCAGTGCTTGCCCACTTCCGGCTTGGCCCCAGCGCCCAGGCCGGTGCTGCCGAGCTGCAGCACGCGCGATGCGGTCGAGCGCTTGAGCGCCTGCGCATCGGTATTCATGCAGATGAATTCCACGCCTTGCACGCCGCGGTTGATCATGTGCTGCACGGCATTCCCGCCCGCGCCGCCGACGCCGACCACCTTGATGATGGTGCCGTCCTGCATTTCCGTTTCAATCATGTCGAAGTCCATCATTGCCTCCAGAAGTGATCAGTCCCAGACGATGCAGCCTCCCCGCCGCAACTCCTGGTTCCTGAACAAAAAACATCAAAACAAGAAACTCAACTTGCTCCCCCCAGGGAGCACATCGCCAACAGCCGGCACTGACGTGCTCAGAAGTTGCCGATGAACCATTCCTTCATACGCGTCCAGATCTGCTTGGCCGAACCGGACTGCACCACGACCTTGCGCCCGCGCACACGCTGCACGCGACCTTCCTGCAACAGGCCCATCACCGTCGCGTAGCGCGGGCTCTTCACCACCTCGTGCAGATTGCCGCGGTACTCCGGCACGCCCACGCGCACCGGCTTCAAGAACATGTCTTCGCCCAGCTCGACCATGCCGGGCATCATTGCCGTACCGCCAGTCAGGACCACGCCGCTGGAGAGCAGTTCCTCGTAACCGGATTCGCGCACCACCTGATGCACGAGCGAGAACAGCTCTTCCACGCGCGGCTCGATCACGGCAGCCAGCGCCTGGCGGCTCAACGTGCGCGGGCCGCGGTCGCCGACGCCCGGCACATCGATCATCTCGTCCGGATCGGCCAATACCTGCTTGGCGATGCCGTACTGGATCTTGATGTCCTCGGCGTCCGGCGTTGGCGTGCGCAGGGCCATGGCGATGTCGTTGGTGATCTGGTCGCCGGCGATGGGGATCACGGCCGTGTGGCGGATCGCGCCTTCGCTGAAGATCGCGATGTCGGTCGTGCCGCTGCCGATGTCGACCAGCACGACGCCGAGTTCCTTTTCGTCTTCGGTCAGGACCGCCAGGCTCGAGGCGAGCGGCTGCAGAATCAGGTCGTGCACTTCTAGCCCGCAACGGCGCACGCACTTCACGATGTTCTGTGCCGCGCTCACCGCGCCGGTCACGATGTGCACCTTCACCTCGAGCCGGATGCCGCTCATGCCGATCGGCTCACGCACGTCTTCCTGGCCGTCGATGATGAATTCCTGCGTGAGGATGTGCAGGATCTGCTGGTCGGTCGGGATGTTGACGGCCTTGGCGGTCTCGATCACGCGGGCCACATCGGTGGAGGTGACTTCCTTGTCCTTGATCGCCACCATGCCGCTCGAGTTGAAGCTGCGGATATGGCTGCCGGCGATGCCCGTGAAGACCTCGCCGATCTTGCAGTCGGCCATCAGCTCCGCTTCTTCGAGCGCCTTCTGGATCGACTGGACGGTCGCCTCGATGTTGACGACCACGCCCTTCTTGAGCCCCTTCGATTCGGTCTGGCCCATGCCGATGACCTCGTAGGCGCCGTCAGGACGCAGCTCGGCCACCACCGCCACCACCTTGGAGGTGCCGATATCCAGCCCGACCAGAAGATCCTTGTATTCCTTGCTCATCGCGTTTTCTCTGTGCTTCGCGTTGCTTTGTTGTTGGCCGCCGGCTTACCCCCCAGCGTGGCTTTCGGCTTTGCAGCACCGCTGGTGCCATTCGCGGTGCCGGGCAGCTTGCCCCCCTTGGCCAGCACCGCAGCCTGCGCATCGGTCAGGAAGCGCACACCCGCCGCACGAACTGCGAATCCGTTGGGATACCGCAGATCGGCGTATTCAATCTGACCGCCCCAGCGCTTGGTCACGTCGGGCCACGCGCGCACAAAGCGGCGGGCACGCGCGGCCAGCGCGGCGCGGTCATCGTCATTCAGTTCGCGGCCCAGCTCGATGACCGTGCCGTTGGACAACCGCGCGCGCCATGCGTAGCGGTCGGTCAGCGTGACGCTCAGCGGCTCGACGTTCATCGGCTTGAACCACTCGGTCATGGTTTCCAGCTTGTCGACCACGTCCTGTTCGGTACCTTCGGGGCCGGCCAGTGCCACTAGGTCCGTGTCGTCCTCGGCTTCGGCCAGGTTGGCGACGAACACTTCGCCATACGTGTTGACCAGCTTGCCGGACTCATTGCCGCCCCAGGTGCCGAGCGCCTCGTGTTCCTGCACTTCCACCAGCAGCCCGTTCGGCCACACGCGGCGCACGCTTGCACGCCGCACCCACGGCACCGATTCGAACGCGGCACGCGCATCGTCCAGATTCAGGGAGAAGAAATTGCCACGCAGCTTGGGCAACGCATTGGCGCGCAGACTCGGCACATTCACGTGGCGCAACTCGCTGCCGGCCATCGGCATCACGCGCACCTGCTGCAGCTGAAACATCGGTCGCTGCATCAGCCAAACCGCCCCAACGCCCAACGCGCCAAGCGCGAGCAGCGCATACAGCGCACTCGCGACGGCGTTGAGGAGACGGGTGTTGTGCCACATAACGTTGTGTTGTCCGGTTTCGCTGACGTTGCGTCGATTATTCGGGTTTCCAGTCGGTGCTCGCGTGCAGCTCCAGCGATGCACTGGCCGCCAGTTGCAGCACGAAATCTTCATAACTGATGCCGGCGGCGCGCGCGCCCATCGGCACCAGCGAATGGCCGGTCATGCCCGGCGACGTGTTCATCTCCAGCAGGAACGGCGCGTTGTCGGACTTGCGCAGCATGATGTCGGCGCGGCCCCAGCCACGGCAGCCCAGCCCGCGATATGCCTGCACCACCAGCGCCTGCACGCGTGCGGCCACATCGGCGGGAATCGGTGCCGGGCATTCGTAGCGCGTGTCGTCGGTGAAGTACTTGTTCTGGTAGTCGTAGTTGGCCTGCGGCGCGACGATGCGGATGAGCGGCAGCGCGGTTGCGCTTTCGCCTTCGCCGATGATCGGGCAGGTCAGCTCGTCGCCTTCGATGAACTGCTCGGCCATCACATCGCGGTCCAGGCGTGCGGCCTTTTCGTAGGCGGTGGGCAGCTCGGCGACGCTCGTGACCTTGGTCAGACCGATCGACGAACCTTCGCGCGCAGGCTTGACGATCAGCGGCAGGCCCAGGCGGTCGGCCACGGCCTGCCAGTCGGCGCCGGCGTGCAACATCACGAAATCGGGCGTGGGCAGGCCGTGCGTCTGCCATTGGCGCTTGGTGGCTTCCTTGTCCATCGCCAGCGCAGACGCGAGTACGCCGCTGCCCGTGTAGGGAATACCGAATTGCTCGAGCAGGCCCTGGATCGTGCCGTCTTCGCCAAAGCGGCCGTGCAGCGAGATCACCACGCGGTCGAACCCTTGCTTGGCGAGATCAGCCACGGCCTGCAGGCCCGGATCGAACGGATGCGCATCGACGCCGCGCGCACGCAGCGCGGCCAGCACGCCGTTGCCGGACATCAGCGAGATTTCGCGCTCGGCGGACCGGCCACCCATGAGCACGCCGACCTTGCCGAGGGACTTCGGATCGATCGTCGGATTTGGAACAAACGGACCGGTCGTCATGCTGCTGCGCCTCCGTTCAGATCCACGACGTTGGCGCTGCGTGCCTGCGCCTGCAACGCAACCACTTGACCGGGCACCTGCCCGATCGACCCTGCGCCCATGGTGATGACCACGTCGCCGTCCTGCGCTGCATCGAGAATCGCTTGCGGCATGTCTTCAATCTGTTCCACGAATACCGGCTCGATCTTGTTGGCCACGCGCAGCGCACGCGTCAGCGCGCGGCCATCGGCGGCGACGATGGGCGGCTCGCCGGCGGCGTACACCTCGGCCAGCAGCAACGCATCCACGGTGCCCAGCACCTTGATGAAATCTTCAAAGCAATCGCGCGTGCGCGTGAAGCGGTGCGGCTGAAACGACAGCACGAGGCGGCGATCAGGGAATGCACCGCGCGCAGCGGCCAGCGTGGCGGCCATCTCGACGGGGTGATGGCCGTAATCGTCGATGAGCGTGAAGCGGCCCTTGCCGTCTGCGGTCGGCACTTCGCCGTAGCGCTGGAAGCGGCGGCCTACGCCGTTGAACTCGGCCAGCGCCTTGACGATCGCCTCGTCCGGAACTTCCAGTTCGGTGGCGATGGCGATGGCGGCCAGCGCGTTCTGCACGTTGTGCAGGCCCGGCAGGTTGAGCGTGATCGACAGCGGCGGCTCGGCATGGCCGTTGAGCTGGCGGATCACGGTGAATTCCATGCGGCCATCGAGGGCACGCGCATTGACGGCACGCACCTGCGCGTCTTCGGCAAAACCGTAGCGCACGACGGGCTTGGAGACGAACGGCAGGATTTCGCGCACGTTCGGATCGTCCACGCACAGCACGGCAATGCCGTAGAACGGCAGACGCTGCGTGAACTCGATGAACGCCTGCTTCAAGCGCGAGAAATCGTGCCCGTAGGTCTCCATGTGATCGGCATCGATATTGGTGATGACTTCGATCACGGGGAACAGGTTGAGGAACGACGCATCGGATTCGTCAGCCTCGGCGACGATGAAGTCGCCCGTGCCGAGGCGCGCGTTGGCGCCCGCGGAGTTGAGACGGCCACCGATGACGAACGTCGGGTCCAGCCCGCCTTCGGCCAGCACGGAGGCGACGAGGCTGGTGGTCGTCGTCTTGCCGTGCGTGCCGGCGATGGCGATGCCCTGCTTCAGGCGCATCAGCTCGGCCAGCATCACCGCACGCGGCACGATGGGGATGCGCTTGGCGCGCGCGGCCAGCACTTCCGGGTTATCACCGCGCACAGCGGTGGAGACAACCACGGCATTGGCGCCGATCACATGTTCCGGCGCGTGGCCCTGCATGATCGTCGCGCCCAGCGTTGCCAGACGCTGCGTGGTCGCGCTGCTGCCCAGATCCGAGCCCGTCACGCGGTAGCCCAGATTCAGCAGCACCTCCGCGATGCCGCTCATGCCCGCGCCGCCGATACCTACAAAATGGATGTTCTTGACGATGTGCTTCATATCGATTCGTTCCCTATGCCCGTGCCACCGCTACACACACGTCGGCGACACGCTCGGCCGCTTCGGGCCGTGCCTGCTCACGTGCTTTAGCCGCCATATCGGCCAATTGCGCACGCGTCAGGGACGCGAGTGTATCTGCCAGCGATGCCGGACCCAGTTCCTGCTGCGGCACCAACAGCGCCGCACCGCGTTCGGAGAGGAAGCGCGCATTGGTGGTCTGGTGATCGTCCACGGCATGCGGGAACGGCACGAACAACGCCGCGACACCCGCCGCGGCCACTTCTGAGACGGTCATGGCGCCCGCGCGACAGATCACGAGATCGGCGTGCGCATACGCAGCCGCCATGTCGTCGATAAAGGGCACAGGCTGCGCGTGGGCATCGTCGATGCCGGCAGCAGCATAGTTAGCGCGCAGCGTGTCGATCTGCTTGGCGCCCGCCTGATGGATGACGATGGGACGCGTATCGGCCGGCAGCAACGCCAGCGCCTTGGGCACCACGTCGTTGAGCGCCGCCGCGCCGAGGCTGCCGCCCACGACCAGCACGCGCAGCGGGCCGGTTCGCTCGGCGTAGCGCGCTTGCGGCGAAGCCAGCAGGGCCAAATCGGCGCGGATCGGATTGCCGACCCACTCAGCACCGGCCAGGGCATTCGGAAACGCGCACAGCACACGATCGGCCACGCGCGCGAGCACGCGGTTGGCGAGGCCCGCAATCGAATTCTGTTCGTGCAGCACCAGCGGGCGGCCAAGCAGCACGCTCATCATGCCGCCCGGGAAGGTGATATAGCCGCCCATGCCCAGCACCACGTTCGGACGGACGCGGCGCACCACGCCGAGGCTCTGCCAGAAGGCACGCAGCAGATTGAGCGGCAGCAGGAACTTGGTGACGAGGCCCTTGCCGCGCAGACCGCCGAACTGCACCGACTCCAGCGGAAAGCCGTGCTTTGGCACGAGTTGGCCTTCCATGCCGTTCGCGTTGCCGAGCCACACCACCTTCCAGCCACGCGCGGCCAACAGCTTGGCCACCGACAGCGCGGGGAAGATGTGGCCGCCCGTACCGCCGGCCATGACGAGGAGCGTGCGCGGCGCCAGGCCGGCCGAATTGCCCACCGTCATACCTTGCCCCCACGCATCAGCACGCGGTTTTCATAGTCGATACGCAGCAGCACCGCGATCGCGACGCAGTTCATCAGGATGCCGGAGCCGCCGTAGCTGACCAGCGGCAGCGTCAGGCCCTTGGTCGGCAGCAGGCCCAGGTTCACACCCATGTTGATGAAGGCCTGCCAGCCGATCCAGATCCCCAGCCCCTTGGCAACGAGGCCGGCGAACGTACGGTCGAGTTGCAGCGCGGTGCGGCCGATCTCGAAGGCGCGGCGCACCATCCAGTAGAACAGCAGGATCACGATCAGCACGCCGACAAAGCCCAGCTCCTCTCCAATGACGGCGAGGATGAAGTCGGTATGCGCTTCAGGCAGGTAGTGCAGCTTTTCGATGCTGCCGCCCAGGCCAACGCCGGTCCACTCGCCACGGCCGAAAGCGATGAGCGAGTGCGTGAGTTGATATGCCTTGCCCTGCGCGTATTCCTCTTGCCACGGGTTCAGGTAGGCGAAGATCCGCTCACGCCGCCAGGGCGACGCCACGATCAGCAGCGAGAAAGTGGAAACTGCAGTCAGCACGAGGCCGCCGAACAGCTTGCCGTTCACGCCGCCCAGGAACAGGATGCCCATGGCCACAGCCGCGATCACCAGGAACGCACCCATGTCCGGCTCCAACAGCAGGAGCGAGCCGACAAACGCCACGGCCACGCCCATCGGCAGGAAGCCCTTGCGCACGCTTTGCATCCAGTCCTGCTTGCGCACGGTGTAGTTGGCGGCGTACAGCACCACCGCCAGCTTCATCAGCTCGGAAGGCTGGAAGTTCATGACGCCCAGCGGCAGCCAGCGGCGCGCGCCATTCACGCCCTTGCCCACGTGCGGCACGAGCACGATCACCAGCAGGACCAGCGCAATGATGAAGAGCTTCGGTGCGTATTTGTCCCAGAACTTGACCGGAATCTGGAAAGCGACGATCGCACCGATCAGCCCGATCACCAGCGAGAAGATGTGGCGAATCAGGAAATGCCCGTTGCTGTAGTTGGCGTACTTGGGCGAATCCGGCAACGCGATCGACGCCGAATACACCATCACCAGCCCGAGGCCGAGCAGCACGATCGCCACCCACATCATCGGCTGGTCGTACTCCATCATCTTGGAGCGCGTGGGCTTGACCCCTGAAACGGCGTCGCGCAGGCCACCCCACGCATTGCCGATGGTCGCGCCGATGAAGCCGCTGCGCTTGATCTGGGTGTCGCTCATAGGAGGACTCCTCGGTCTGCCGCCAATGCGACCACGGCCTCGTGGAAGACCTGGGCGCGGTGTTCGTAGTTGCGGAACATGTCGAAGCTTGCGCACGCCGGCGACAACAGCACGGCGTCGCCCGGCTGCGCATGCGCAGCGGCTTCCTGCACGGCCGCTTCCAGCGTCGGCGCATCGATCAGCGCGACACCGGTGTTGGCCAGCGCCTCACGAATCAGCGGTGCATCGCGGCCGATGAGGATCACGGCCCGGGCGTACTGCGCGACCGGCTCGGCCAGCGGCGAGAAGTCCTGACCCTTGCCATCGCCGCCCGCGATCAGCACGACGTGCTTGGACAAGCCCGACAGCGCTGCCACCGTCGCGCCGACGTTGGTGCCCTTGCTGTCGTCGAAGAATTCGATGTCGTCAAATGCGGCGATCAGTTCGACGCGGTGCGGCTCGCCGGCGTAGTCGCGCAGGCCGTGCAGCAGCGCGCTCACGGGTAGGCCGATCGCGCGGCACAGCGCCAGCGCGGCCATCGCGTTGGTGGCGTTGTGCAAGCCGCGGATGCGCAACGCGTCGGCGGGCATCAGGCGCTTGAGGCGCACCGGCACCGGCGCGGCGGGCGCGTTGTCGCCCTTCTTGCGGCGCGTGGGCTTGGGCAGATCTTCCTCGTCGGCTTCGGCCAGGACGATCCACGGCATGCCGCCATCGCGCAGCAGGCCGAGCGCATCAGGCGTGCCCGGCTCATCGATGCCGAACGTGATATCGCCGCCGTTCTTGCTTGCGAATGCCATCACGCCCGCGTCCTGACGATTCAGCACGCGCACGGTGTTGGCGCCGAAGATGCGGCCCTTCGCAGCGGCATAGGCCTCCAGCGTGCCGTGCCAGTCAAGGTGATCCTGCGTGATGTTGAGGACGGTGGCCGCGTCGGCGTCCAGCGTGTGCGTGGTTTCGAGCTGGAAGCTGGAAAGCTCGAGCACCCACACGTCGGGCAGCGTGTCGGCATCAACGCATTCGCTCAGCTTGTCGAGTGCAGATGGGCTGATGTTGCCTGCCACGCCGACGGTCTTGCCGGCGCGCTCCACGAGGGCGCCCGTAAGCGCCGTGGTGGTCGTCTTGCCGTTCGTCCCGGTGATGGCCAACACGCGCGGCGCGTAGCCTTGCGCGGCCTTGAGACCCGCCAACGCGCGGGCAAACAGTTCGATTTCGCCCCACACGGGCACGCTCTGCGCCTTGGCGGCACTCAGCAGCGCTGCAACGTTGGCATCCAGCGGCGACAGGCCCGGGCTGATCGCCACCAACGTCACACCGTCCAGCAGCGACACGGCAAACGGGCCGCTCACGAATTCGGCGTCCGGCACATGGGCGCGCAGCGCCGGCAGGTTGGCCGGTGCCTCGCGCGTGTCGGCCACGCGCACACGCGCGCCATGACGGGCGCACCAGCGCGCCATGGCGAGGCCGGATTCGCCAAGGCCGAGCACCAATACCACCGGCGCGTCGAACTCGCCGAACATGCGCGGCGCTTGTGCGGTTTCAGCGGCGGGCATCGGCTCGGCCGAATCGAGCGTGGCGACAACGGCGTCCACGGCGGCGTCCGGCGGCGTGGAGGCCATGTCGTCGTCCGGCGTGATGGGGTCGTTGGTCATGTCCGTCATGTCCGTGCTCACCGCAGCTTCAGGGTCGACAGGCCGATCAGCACCAGCATCATGGTGATGACCCAGAAGCGCACGACCACTTGCGTTTCCTTCCAGCCGGACAACTCGAAATGATGGTGCAGCGGCGCCATGCGGAACAGGCGCCGGCCCTCGCCATAACGCTTCTTGGTGAACTTGAACCACGTCACCTGCAGCATCACCGAGACGGTCTCCGCCACGAAGATGCCGCCCATGATGAAGAGCACGATTTCCTGACGCACGATCACGGCGATGGTGCCCAGCGCCCCGCCCAGCGCCAGCGCGCCGACGTCACCCATGAACACCTGTGCCGGATGCGCGTTGAACCACAGGAAGGCGAGGCCCGCACCTGCCATCGCCGAGCAGAAGATCAACAACTCGCCCGCGCCCGGAATGTGCGGGAACAGCAGGTACTTGCTGTAGACCGCGCTACCCATCACGTAGGCGAACACGCCCAGCGCGCTGCCCACCAGCACGACGGGCATGATGACGAGGCCATCGAGGCCGTCGGTCAGGTTCACCGCATTGCTGGAACCGACGATCACGAGGTACGTCAGGATGATGAAGCCGAACACGCCGAGCGGATAGCTGATCTCTTTGAAGAACGGCACGATCAGGTGCGACTTGGCCGGCAGGTTCAGCGACAGGCCGCTGCGCACCCACTCCATGAACAGCTCGAGCACGCGCATGTTGCTCGTCTCGGACACCGAGAACGCCAGATACGCCGCTGCAAACAGACCGATCACGGTCTGCCAGAAGAACTTCTCACGCGAGGACATGCCTTTCGGATCACGGTGCACGACCTTGCGGTAGTCATCCACCCAGCCAACAGCGCCATAGCCCAGCGTGACGAGCAGCACAATCCAGATGAAGCGGTTGCCCCAGTCCGCCCACAGCAGCGTCGACACGGCAATGCCGATGAGCACCAGCACGCCGCCCATGGTGGGCGTGCCGGCCTTGACCAGGTGCGTCTGCGGACCATAGCTACGCACGGCCTGGCCGACTTTCAGTTCCGTCAGGCGACGGATCACCCACGGCCCGAACCCGAGGCCGATCACGAGCGCCGTGAGCGATGCCATCACGGCGCGGAACGTCAGATAGTTGAAGACGCGCAGGAAGCCGTAGTCGTTCTGCAACCATTGCGCCAATGCCAATAACATGGGTTCTTGCTTCCCTTAATGCTGCTGTTGTGTGTTGGAACCGGTCGGCAAATCCGCTACCGGGTCTTTCAAGACCAGCGCTTCCACAATGCGTTCCATCCGCATGAAGCGCGAGCCCTTCACCAATACCGTCGTGGCCGGCGCAATGGCGCCCAAGCCGTGTTCGATCAAGTCTTCCGCCGACGCAAAATGCTGTGCACCCGCGCCGAATGCATCGACTGTGTGACGCGCAAGCTCGCCGGTCGCGAGCACCGCGTCGATGCCGTGCGCGCGCGCATACGCGCCGATCTCTTCGTGGAATGCTGGCCCCTGCGAGCCCACTTCGCCCATGTCGCCCAGCACCAGGCAGCGCGGCGCCGGCAGCGTGACGAGCGCGTCGATCGCCGCGCGCATCGAATCGGGGTTCGCGTTGTACGTGTCGTCGATGACGAGGCCGCCGTGTACGCCCTGCTTGCGCTGCAGCCGCCCCTTGACGGGCGCGAAGTTGCCGAGCGCTTGTGCAATGACCTCGGGAGCCACACCGGCCGCCAGCGCGCATGCCGTGGCAGCCAGCGCATTGCGCGCGTTGTGCAAGCCGAGCAGCGGCAAGGTGATGACGAAGCGCTGGCCCGGCGCCTGCACATCGATGCGTTGCCCGGCGGCGGTGTCCACCACCGTGCCCGTCACAGCCCCGGCCTCGATGCCGAAGTCGAGCACGCGGCGCGAACCGGCCGCGGCTTGCCACACCGGCGCGTATTCGCCCCCGTTGGCCGCATCGCGCGGATACACCGCTACGCCATCGGCCGGCAACGCGGCCAGCACAGCGGCGTGTTCTTCAGCCACCGCTTCCACGCTGACCATGAATTCCTGGTGCTCGCGCTGGGCGTTGTTGATCATCGCGACGGTCGGCTGCGCAATGGCGGCCAATACGGCCGTCTCGCCCGGATGGTTCATGCCGAGTTCGAGCACGGCCAGCTTGTGTTGCGCGTTCAGGCGGAACAGCGTGAGCGGCAGGCCGATGTCGTTGTTGAAATTGCCGGCAGTCGCCAGGCGGGCGTCTTCACCGACGGCCTGCGCGAAGATCGCGGAGATCATCTCCTTGACCGTGGTCTTGCCGTTGCTGCCCGTCACGGCGACGACGGGAATCGGGAACTGGCGGCGCCAGCCGGCGGCGAGCTGGCCGAGCCCGATGCGCGTGTCGGCGACGGTCAGTACGGCCACATTGGTGACATCGAGCGTGGCGGCCGGTGCGCGCGACACCAGCACGGCAGCAGCGCCACGCGCCACCACTTCGGGCAGGAAGTCGTGCGCATCGAAGCGCTCGCCGATCAGCGCGACGAACAGGTCGCCGGGCTGCACAGCGCGGCTGTCGGTCGTCACGCGCAGGATCGCTGCATCGGGGCCGGCGAGATAGGCGCCGGCCATCCAGGCAGCGGCGTCGGTGGCGTGCATCATGACGGTCGCGGCGCTCATGCATTCACCCCGCGGGCGGCGAGCGCCAGGCGCACATGTTCCTGATCGGAGAACGGCCGCTTGCGACCGGCAATCTCCTGCGTCGATTCATGTCCCTTGCCGGCCACGACGATCACGTCATGCGCATCGGCGTGGCGCACGGCGTGCAGGATGGCGGCCGCGCGGTCTTCGATCTGGGTGGCGGCGCGCGGGTTGTCCATGCCGTCGGCGATCTCGTCGAGGATGTGCTGCGGATCTTCGCTGCGCGGGTTGTCGGAGGTCAGCACCACGTGCGGCGCCAGACGCTCGGCGATGGCGCCCATCTGCGGACGCTTGCCGGGGTCGCGGTCACCGCCGCAGCCGAACACGGCCCAGAGCTTGCCGCCCCGCGCTTCGGTAATCGGCGCAAGCGCGCGCAGCGTTTGCTCCAGCGCGTCGGGCGTATGGGCGTAATCGACCACCACGAGGGGGCCGTCTTCACCGCCGAAACGCTCCATCCGGCCGCTCACCGGCTGCAGCTTTTCCAGGCGCGCAATGGCGTCCTGCCACGGCACGCCAGCCGCCAGCAGTGCGCCCAGCACACCCAGCAGGTTCGATACGTTGAACAGGCCGACGGTCGGGGCATGCACGGTCGCGTGACCGAAGCTGCCGTCCACGTCGAACGTCGTACCGGTGCGATGCGCGCGCACGTTGCTGGCGCGCAGCCATTGTCTGGCGCCGTGCTGCGCAGCCGCTTCGCCGTCGATGCCGTATTCGATGGTTTCGACTTCGGCACGGGCGTTCTGCAGCAAGCGCACACCGGCCGCATCGTCGCGATTGATCACCGCCGCGCGCAGGCCCGGCCAGCTGAACAGACGCGCCTTGGCGAGTTCGTACTCGGCCATCGTGCCGTGGTAGTCGAGGTGATCCTGCGTCAGGTTGGTGAACACCGCGATGTCGAAGCAAGTGCCATCCACGCGGCCTTGCTCCAAACCATGTGACGACACTTCCATGGCGATGGCGCGGGCGCCCGCGCGGTGCAGATCGGCGAGGCTGCGCTGGAGCTGGATGGCGTCCGGCGTGGTGAAGCCGGTCGCGGCCAGCGCATCGACAAACCCCGTGCCGAGCGTACCCACCACTGCGCAACGCTCGCCGTGTTTGGTCAGCGCCTGCGCAATCCATTGCGAACACGAAGTCTTGCCGTTGGTGCCGGTCACGCCGATCACACGCAGCGCTTCCGGGCCCGGCACGCCGTACCACTGCGCGGCCAGCGGCCCGGCCAGTTCCGCCAGGCCGTCCACCGGCAGAATGCGCACGGGGGCGTCGGCAGGCATTGCGTAGCCATGGGCTTCGGCCAGCACGGCGGAAGCCCCGGCCTCGATAGCCTGCGGAATATGCGGACGGCCGTCGCCATGCTGGCGCACATTGCCGAGCACGTAGGCGACGAACACGTCGCCGGTCTTGAGCTTGCGGGTGTCGCTCGCGAGGTTGGCACCCGCCGGCGCTTGAACGCGCAGCCAGTCCACCACGGGCGCCAGGCGCGCTGCGATGGTCGGACGATCGGAGGTCGGCTTGGCTGTCATTGCAGCCCCCCTACCGGCTCTTCCGGCACGTCCGGCGTCATCACGAGCTGACGGACCGGCGAATCCGGCGGCACGTTCAACGCGCGCAAGGTGCCGCCCACGATCTGCGAAAACACGGGGCCGGCCGCACCGCCGCCGTAGCGGTTACCTACCGTGGGCTCATCCACGCTCACCGCGACGATGATGCGCGGGTTCGACATCGGCGCCAGACCAATAAACGAGGCGCGATACTTGGAGCGGTCATAGCCGCGCCCGGTGTGCTTCCACGCCGTGCCGGTCTTGCCGCCCACGCGATAGCCCATCACCTGCGCCTGGGGCGCGGTGCCGCCGGGCGCCGTCACCGTCTCAAGCATCTGGCGAACCTGCCGCGCCACTTCCGGAGAGATCACGCGCTCGCCCTGCGGCGGCTGCCCATTGGTGCGGTACATCGTGATCGGGATCAGCTCGCCGTCGTGCGCGAAGATCGTGTAGGCATGAGCGATCTGGAACAGCGAGACCGACAGGCCATATCCGTACGACATCGTCGCCTGCTCAATGCGGCGCCATTTGTTGGCCGGCCGCAGCCGCCCCGCCACCGCGCCCGGGAAGCCGATCTTGGGCGCCTGCCCCAGGCCGACGCTCGTGAACATGTCCCACATTTCCTGCGGCTTGAGCGTCATCGCAATCTTGGTCGTGCCGATGTTGCTCGAGTGCTGGATGACCTGGGCGACCGTCAGCGTGCCGTAGTTGCCGGTATCGGAGATGGTCGCGCCTTCAAAGCTGTATTTGCCGTTGGTCTGCACCAGCGTGTTGGGCGTCACGCGCTTGAGCTGCAGCGCCAGGCTGATGGTGATCGGCTTCATCATCGAGCCCGGCTCGAAGGTGTCGGTCAGCACGCGGTTGCGCAGCTGCTCGCCTGACAGGCGGCTGCGGTCGTTCGGGTTGTAGGTCGGGTAGTTGGCGAGCGCCAGCACCTCGCCGGTCTGGGCATCCAGCACGATCGCGCTGGCGGCCTTGGCGTGGGTACGCTCGATGGCGGCTTTCAGTTCGTTGAAGGTCAGGTACTGGATCTTGGCGTCGATCGACAGCGTCTGGTCATGCCCGTCACGCGGGGCCTTGAGCACGCCCACGTCTTCCACCACGCGGCCCAGCCGGTCCTTGATCACCTGGCGCTGGCCAGCGGCACCCGCGAGGTCGGACTCGCGTGCCAGCTCCATACCTTCCTGGCCCTTGTCCTCAACATTGGTGAAGCCGACGATGTGCGCCATCGCCTCGCCTTCCGGATAGAAGCGCTTGTATTCACGCGTCTGATAGATGCCTTCGATCTTCAGCGAGGCAATCTGATCGGCCACCTCGGGCAGCACCTGACGCTTGAGGTAGACGAAGCCCTTGTCTTCGCCGAGCTTGCCCGACAACTCCTTGTTGTTCATGCCGAGCAGCTTGGCGAGCTTCTTCATGTCCTCGCCAGGCACGTTGTTGGGCACGTCTTCGGGCACCGCCCAGATGGCCTTCACCGGCAGGCTCGTCGCCAGCACCAGACCATTGCGATCGAGAATCTTGCCGCGCGTGGCGGGCAATTCCAGCGTGCGCTGGAAGCGCTTCTTGCCCTCGGCCTCATAGAAACGGTTGCCGGGGCCCTGAATCCACAGCGCGCGACCGATCAACGCCAGGAAGGCCGCGAACATCAGGAACACGACCAGCTTGGAGCGCCACATCGGCAGGCGCAGGCCCAGCACGGGGCTGGCGGAAAACTGGCCCAGGCGCGCGCGCGCCGTGGTGCCGTTGGACTTGCGTGCGCCGCTCATGGCTGGACTCCGGAAGCCGTGGGCGCGCTGCCCTCCACCGAGGACGCCATCGAGGACGTCCCTGCGGCCGGCAAATCGGCAAACCCCTGCAGATACTGCGTGCGACCCGCCTGTGCGGGCGACATCTTCAATTGCCTGCTCGCGATGTCGGCAATGCGAGCGCTCTTGCCCAGCGCGCTCTGCTCATATTGCAGACGCGACCAGTCGGTGTTGAGTTGCTTCTCTTCCGCCTGCGCACGATCCAGCGCGACAAACAGTTGCCGCGCCTGATGCTGTGCGTTGACCAGCGACAGCGCACACAGCACCAGCGCGGTCAGCAGGAACATGTTCAGGCGGTTCATGGCGTGGGTCTCCGCGAGTCAGCAGCTGTCAGCAACGCTCGGCCACGCGCATGATGGCCGAGCGCGCACGCGGGTTGGCCGACACCTCGGCCTCCGACGGCTTCACGCGGCCAAGCAGGCGCAACTGCGGCGCCGGCAGCTCATGCGCACGCAGCGGCGCCCGACGCAGCTCCCGCGCGGCGGATTGCTCCGGGCGCGCCAGAGCCTGCATGAAGCGCTTGACGATGCGGTCTTCCAGCGAATGGAAGCTGATCACGACGAGACGTCCCCCCTGTTCCAGGCGTTCAAAGGCGGCCTTCAGACCGGTTTCGAGGTCCGCAAGCTCTTGATTGACGTGAATCCGTAAAGCTTGAAAGGTGCGGGTCGCAGGGTCTTGGCCCTTCTCGCGTGTTTTGACGGCTTGCGCCACGAGCGCGGCAAGCTCGGATGTGCGATCGAGAGGACCTCGATCCCCGGATTGGCCCCGGCGAGCAACAATCGCCTTTGCAATCTGTACAGCAAACCGTTCTTCCCCATAGTCCCGTATCACCCTCGCAATGTCGCGCTCATCAGCCTCGGCCAGCCATTGGGCTGCGGTGATGCCGCGCGTGGTGTCCATCCGCATGTCGAGCGGGCCATCCATCCGGAACGAGAAGCCGCGTGCGCCTTCGTCGATCTGCGGCGAACTGATGCCGAGATCGAGCAGCACGCCAGCCACCCGGTCCACGCCGCGCGCGTCAAGGCACTGGGCCATCTGCGCGAAGCTGTCATGCTCAATAGCGAAGCGGGCATCCTCTACGGTGCCCGCTTCGGTGATTGCTGCCGGGTCCTTGTCGAAGGCGACAAGTCTGCCGCCGGGCCCCAGCCGTTCCAGGATGCGCCGGCTGTGCCCGCCCCTCCCGAAGGTTCCATCGATATAGATGCCGTCGTCGCGCCAGATGAGCGCATCGACCGCTTCGTCTAAGAGCACCGTTTGATGGCGCAGTCCCGTACTGGCTTGGGTTGTCATCGCGCGTCATCAAAAGGAGAAATTCTTGAGGGCGTCGGGCATGCCTTGCGCCATGGCGGCCTGCTCCTTCGCGGTGTACGTGGCGGCGTCCCAGACTTCGAAGTGGCTGCCCATGCCGAGCAGCATCACATCACGTTCAAGGGAGGCGGCCGCGCGCAGTTCCGGGGTGATGAGGACGCGGCCGGCGGTATCGAGTTCGACATCGGCGGCGCTGCCCAGGAAGATCCGTTTCCACCAGTGGGCTTCCATCGGCAGGGCGGCGATGCGCTCGCGGAAGCGTTCCCACTCCGGGCGCGGAAACAGCATGAGGCAACCGTCCGGGTGCTTGGTCACAGTCACCCGGCCCTCGGCCTGCAGCTGGAGCGCTTCGCGGTGCCGCGACGGAATGGACATCCGCCCTTTGGCATCCAGCGTCAGCGCTGACGCACCCTGGAACACGTTGGTTTCTCTCTCCGCGCGGCGACTTGCTCGCCACTCACCTTGTCGTCAACTGGCCCGCAAACGGCCTCTTTAAACCACAAAACTACACTTTCTGACACTGTTTCCCACTTTAGAGGAACGACTTTAGGCGGTCAAGGCTTGCACAGGCCTGCGAGACGGAAAATTTGCAATCAGAACAATGACTTAGCGCACCCGCCCAAGAAGGGTGCGCGACTTTTCCCAATCAAATGAAGGAGATAGCGTGGTTTATGTAGAAACCACGTGAGAGAACGGCAGACGACAGCACCCTCGGCAGGGGGCGCGGATCGCTGCCGGTAACGCTCGGGCGAATGGAGGAGCGTGCGGTTTGTCGTCGGGCTGTGGGCCGCGACGCGCGTCAGATGCGGTAGGCGGTGGCCGTCATGACGCGCGACGCAGCGCGCATGGCTTGGCGGATGGGCGCAGGCAGCTCGATGCCGCCCGCTTGGCGCGCGTTATCGCCGTGGCGGATTTCATCGTCGCGCATCTGGGCGACGATGGCACGCGAGCGGGAGTCCTGCTCGGGCAACTTGTCGAGATGGCCGTCAAGGTGATGCTCCACTTGGCGCTCGGTCTCTGCAACGAAACCGAGGCTGATCTTGTCGCCGAGGCGCCCGGCCACCGCGCCGATCGCGAAGGCGCCGGCATACCAGAGGGGGTTCAGGAGGCTCGGGCGGTCGTTCAACTCCTGCAAACGCTGGGCGCACCAAGCGAGGTGGTCTTCTTCTTCGCGAGCGGCTTCGTCGAGCTGGGCGCGAATGGCCGGATCCCGTGCAAACAGGGCTTGCCCCTGATACAGGGCCTGGGCGCAGACCTCGCCGACATGGTTCACGCGCATCAGGCCGGCGGCATGGCGGCGGTCAGCCTCGGCAAGCTTGGCCGCAGCGTCGGCCGTATCCGCGGAGGCGGCGGAGGCGATGACGGCATCGGCGGGGTTCGGTCGGCTGGCGCGGGTGACGCCCGCCACAGCGCGCAAGGCGCGGTCGAATTCGGAGAGGAAGCGGTCGAGCATAAGTACAGGCGCCGTCGGCAATGGCGTGCGGCGCAATCGCCATTGTAAGGCCGACATGGCGAAGGACTTTGCGCGCAGTCAGAAACCAGCGGACCAAACACTACTGTACGGGATAACCCTGCGGGCGCGCGGATCGCATCTAAAACCGCAAGGAATCGGCGGCGGATATCCAGGATCTATTTCGAATTCGGAAACAGCCTGTTGCCGGGATCAGACAGCAAACGCGCGTTTACGAACATTCGTTCGCAAATTTCGACCGACGCCTGCAACCCGTTGCTACATTAGTCAGCGACTTCGTTTGAAAGTCATGGGGCGGGAAGACGAAAACGGAGGGTCTGCCTGCCACCGAACCCAATAAATAAAGATCTGGAGACCGACCGATGAAGAAATCGCTGCTGGCATTGGCAGTGCTGGGCACATTTGCAGGTGTTGCGCAGGCTCAGTCGAGTGTGACGCTGTATGGCGTGGTCGACGCCAACGTTGAGTATGTCAACCACGCGCAAGCCGTGACGGCGGCGGGGGTGGTCCTCCCGGGCAGCAGCGGTTCGCGCCTGGCGATGCAGGCCGGCGGGCTGTCTTCCAATCGCTGGGGCTTGCGCGGCGTTGAAGACATCGGCGGCGGTCTCAAGGGCCTGTTCGTGCTGGAGTCGGGCTACGGCATGGACACCGGCACGCTGCAGCAGGGCGGGCGCCTGTTCGGCCGCCAGGCGTTTGTCGGCTTGCAGGGCAACTGGGGCAAGATCACGCTGGGCCGGCAATACACCACGATCTTCGACATGATGGCGAACTTCTCGCCGACCGGTTACGCCACGCAGTATGAGCCGGTGGTCGGCCAGCTAGGTCCGAACTTCCGCGAAGACAACGTCATCAAGTACACGGGCGCATTCGGCCCGCTGACCGTGGAAGGCCACTGGGCGTTCGGCGAGCGCGCCGGCAGCCAGACCGCCAACTCGGCATACGGCGTGGGCGCAAACTACTTTGCTGGCCCGTTCGGGCTGGGTATCGCCTATGACGAAGTGAAGGTGCTGACGGCAGCCGAAGCCCTGGGCGGCCCCGGCAACGAGTACGCCAAGGACAAGCGCGCCGCCATTGCTGCGAGCTATACGGTGGGCCCCGTCAAGCTCATGGGCGGCTATCGCTACGGCAAGACCGATACGGCTTCGTCTGGCGCCACGCTGGCCCTGCTGCCGCACCGCGACGACTATTACTGGGCGGGCGTGAACTACCAGGTGACGCCTGCCCTGGGCCTGACGCTGGCGTACTACTACGACAACATCAAGGAAGCGACCATCGGCGGCGCCACGGTCAACCCGCGCAACCCGCAGCAGTGGCAGTTCATCGCCGACTACAACTTCTCCAAGCGCACCGACGTATACCTGAGCGCCGCGTATGCGCGCAATGCGTCGCTGAACTGGGATTCGATCGGCTATGTGACGAACCCGGCAACGGGCGCGCAAACCTCGGTGGGCTACCTGCCGGCTGCATCGCAGACGTACTTCATCACGCCGAACTCGGATAACCAGGTCGGTGTGGCGATCGGCTTGCGCCACAAGTTCTGACACACGCTTTGGTTTTGCCCGCCGCCCCTCTCCTTGGCGGGCGCAGGAAGGCACCTTCGGGTGCCTTTTTGCATGGCCGCGCGCTATGCTCCTGCGATCGCGCCCGCCGCTGGACGGCAAGCCCGCAGCACAACATCGCGCGGCGCAGTTCATAACGACAACAACGCGAACCTCACCCGGAGACCTGCATGTCCTCTTCGACTTCCCCGACCCTGGCGTCCTCCGCCTCGGACGCAGCCACCGACGCCAGCCGCTCGCGCATCGTCTTTGCGAGCTTCATCGGCACGGCCATCGAGTTCTACGATTTCTATGTCTATGCGACCGCCGCGGCGCTGGTGATCGGCCCCGTGTTTTTTCCGCACGGGTCCGCCACGGCGCAGGCGCTATCCGCGTTCATCACGTTCGGGATCGCGTTCATCGCACGGCCGATCGGCTCGTTCCTGTTCGGCCACTTCGGCGATCGCATCGGGCGCAAGTCGACGCTGGTGGCATCGTTGCTGGTGATGGGCATTTCGACCACGCTGATCGGGCTGGTGCCGGGCTACGACAGCATCGGCACGCTCGCACCGATCCTGCTGTGCATCCTGCGCTTCGGCCAGGGCATCGGCCTGGGCGGTGAATGGGGCGGCGCGGCGCTGCTGGCCACCGAGAACGCGCCGCCGGGCAAGCGCGGCTGGTTTGGCATGTTTCCGCAGTTGGGACCGTCGGTGGGCTTCCTGGCATCGAACGGGCTGTTCTTTGGCCTGGCGATCGCGCTATCGGACGAGCAGTTCCGCAGCTGGGGCTGGCGCGTGCCTTTCCTGGTGAGCGCCGTGCTCGTGGCGCTGGGCCTGTATGTGCGATTGAAGATCGCCGAGACGCCGGCCTTCCAGGCGGCCATCGATCGGCACGAACGCGTGAAGGTGCCCGTCGCCGAACTGCTGGCGCGCCACTGGTGGCCGACGCTCCTGGGCGCGCTGGCCATGGTCGTCTGCTACACGCTCTTCTATATCTCGACGGTGTTTTCGCTGTCGTACGGCGTGGGTACGCTGCACTTCTCGCGCCCGAGCTTCCTGGGCCTGCTGTGCCTGGCCGTGGTGTTCATGGGACTGGCGACGCCGCTGTCGGCGTGGGCGTCGGATCGCTTTGGCCGCAAGCCGGTGCTGATCGTCGGCATCGTCGCAGCCATCTTGTCGGGCTTCACGATGGCACCGCTGCTGGGGAGTGGGCAGACGCCGCTGGTGGCGCTGTTCCTCATCATCGAGCTGTTCCTGATGGGCGTGACCTTCGCGCCGATGGGCGCGCTGCTGCCCGAGTTGTTCCCGACCAACGTGCGCTACACGGGCGCCGGCGTGTCGTACAACCTGGGCGGCATTCTGGGCGCGTCGATTGCGCCGTACATCGCGCAGAAGCTGGCTGAACAAGGCGGCCTGAGCTGGGTCGGCATGTATGTGTCGGCGGCTGCGGTGGTCAGTCTGATCGGCGTGCTCTGCATGCGCGAAACGCGTGATACCCGGCTGATGTAAGTACCCCGCATAGCGACGCGCTTAATCCCACGAGTGGCGGCCCGAGCGACCACGCTTGACGTCGCCACGCGCGCGCTTACCTTCCAGACGGCGCGTCTTGGAAGCGCGCGTAGGCTTGGTGGCGATCCGCGACTTCGGCACCGAAAGCCCCGTCGCGATGAACGCGACCAGACGTTCACGCGCATCCTGGCGGTTGCGGTCCTGCGTGCGAAACCGTTGTGCATCAATCACAATCACGCCCTGGTCGGTCAAGCGGCGGTCGCGCTTTCCCAGCAGGCGAGCCCGCAATGCCTCCGGCAACGACGGCGAGTGCGCGATGTCAAAGCGCAACTCCACCGCCGTTGATACCTTGTTGATGTTTTGCCCACCCGCGCCGCTTGCGCGCACAAAGCGCTCGACCAGTTCGGACTCCGGAATAGACAATTGGGGGGTGATTTTGAGATCGGTGCCGGGCATTGGGGCATTGTAGGGAGAACCCGTTTTTTCTGGAGATCCGCGTATGTATCGGGGAGAACGTTTCAACGGCTTCAGCCACCTGGCCGGGGCCATCCTTGCCGCCGCGGGCATGGCCGTTCTGGTAACGTCGTCCGCCCTGCACCACGACGCGTGGAAGGTCGTCAGCTCCGTGGTCTACGGCACGACGCTCGTCCTGCTCTACACCATCTCCACGCTGTATCACAGCCTGCGCGGGCCGGCCAAAAGCATCTTCCAGCGGCTCGACTACTGTGCCATCTATCTGTTGATCGCCGGCAGCTACACGCCGTTTGCGCTGGTGACGTTGCGCGGCCCTTGGGGGTGGGCGCTGTTCGGCATCAACTGGGCGCTGGCGGCCATCGGCATTGCGCAGGAACTCTGGATCGGCCGCCGCACGCGCTTGTTCTCGCTGCTGATCTACGTGGTGATGGGCTGGCTGGTGCTGATTGCCATGGGGCCGCTGGCAGCCGCCCTGCCTGCGCCGGGCCTGTGGTGGCTGGTGGCGGGTGGCGCGCTTTACACGGCCGGCATCGGCTTCTTCCTCTTTGACGAGAAGGTGCGGCACTTCCACGGCATCTGGCACCTGTTCGTGCTGGCCGGCAGCGCGTGCCAGTTTGTCAGCATCCTGCTGTACGTCGGCTGACACGCCATGAAAAAAGCCGCGATTCCTCGCGGCTTTTTTATCGCAGCTACGCAGACTCAGGCACGCTTCTTCATCGCCTCGTCGCGCAGTTCGCGACGCAGGATCTTGCCGACGTTGGTCTTCGGCAGCTCGTTGCGGAACTCGATGAATTTCGGGCGTTTGTAGCCGGTGAGCTGGTCCTTGCAGAATTCCTGCAGCTTCTGTTCCGTGAGTGACGGATCGCGACGCACCACGAACAGCTTCACCACCTCGCCCGAATGCACGTCGGGCACGCCCACGGCGGCCACTTCCAGCACGCCCGGGCACATCGCCACCACGCCTTCGATCTCGTTCGGGTACACGTTGAAGCCCGACACCAGAATCATGTCCTTCTTGCGATCGACGATCTTGGTGTAGCCGCGCTCGTCCATCACGCCCACGTCGCCGGTCTTGAAGAAGCCGTCGGCGTACATGACCTTGGCGGTCTCGTCGGGGCGCTTCCAGTAACCGGCCATGACCTGCGGGCCGCGGATGCAGATTTCGCCCGCTTGGCCGATCGGCAAGTCGCGGCCTTCGTCGTCGCGAATGGCGATTTCCGTGCCAGGAATCGGCAAACCCACGGTGCCCGAAAACTTGTCGGTATCCGTGGGGTTGCAGATGGCCGACGGCGAGGTCTCCGACAGGCCATAGCCTTCGATGATCGGGCACCCCGTCACCTCGAGCCACTTCTTGGCCACCGCCTCCTGCACCGCCATGCCGCCGCCGTTGGCCACGCGCAGGTTCGAGCAGTCGACATCCTTGAATTCAGGATGGTTCAGCAGCGCGTTGTACAGCGTGTTCACGGCCGGGAACATGTGGAAGCGGTACTGCTTGAGCACCTTGATGAAGCCCGGGATGTCACGCGGGTTCGGGATCAGCACGGCCAGCCCGCCCTTGCGCATCGACAGCAGGCAGCACACCGTCAGCGCGAAGATGTGATACAGCGGCAGCGCGGTGATGGTGACGATCTCTTCGTCGGCGGCCAGCATGCGGCCATCGCGACCGGGCTTGGTGAGCGCGGGGTTCATCCACGCTTCCGACTGCAGCACGTTGGCGACGATGTTCCGATGCAGCAGCGTCGCACCCTTCGACACGCCGGTCGTGCCGCCCGTGTATTGCAGGAAGGCCACGTCGTCGGGGCCGACGGAGGTCGGCTTGAGCGTCTGCTTGGCGCCCTCTTCCAGCGCGGTGTTGAAGCGGATGCAGTTGGGCAATTCCCACGCCGGCACCATCTTCTTGACGCTGCGCACGACGAAATTGACCAACATGCCCTTGAGGCCGCCGAGCATGTCGCCCATGCTGGCCACCACGATGTGCTTGACCGGCGTATTGGGCAGCACCTGCTGCAGCGTCGTCGCGAAGTTCTCCAGGATGATGATCGCTTCGGCGCCGCTGTCCTTGAGCTGGTGTTCCAGTTCGCGTGGGGTGTAGAGCGGATTGACGTTGACCACCACATAGCCGGCGCGCAGCACGGCGGCCAGCGCCACCGGGTACTGCAGCACGTTCGGCATCATCAGCGCGACGCGTGCGCCAGGTGCGAGACCGCGCGATTGCAGCCAGGCCGCCAGTTGGCGCGAGAGCGTATCCAGCTCGCCGTAGGTCAGCACCTTGCCCATGCATTCAAATGCACGGCGGTTGCGGTTCTTCTGGAAAGAATCCTCAAGCAGATGGGCCAGCGATCGATACTGCGACGCATCGATCTCGGCCGGCACCCCGGCGGGATACTGCTTCAGCCACGGCTTATCCATGGGCGTGTCTCCTGGCGATTGTCGATTTTTTTCGAATGGTCGTTCGTTTTTTTCGGCATCCTACGCGGATGTCTGTGTCAAAACAATAACTTAGACGGTTCCCTCAGCCGGCCGGCCCCGCTTGAAACTGGTGCAGAAACCGCTGTTGGCATCACTTTTGCGTGATGCCCGCCGACGTCGCCATCGCGGGCGGCGCGAGCAATCGCAGGGCGGCCTCGCGCTGCGGTTTGGACTCACGCGACATGGCTTTGACGTCGGCATAGAAGCGCGCCCAGTCGCCGCCATCACGGTGGTACAGCGCCGTGAACGCCGGCACCCATTCCAGGTAGCTCGCGACGGCGCCCAGATGCGCGTTGGACAGCGGCTGCGCGAACCAGCGGTCGTAACCGGTATAACCGCCCCAGCTTGCTTTGAGCTTGGCGTAATCGGCCTGCAGGCTCGCGAAGATGGCGCGTTTTCCGGCGCGCTTCTCGTCGTCCGACACGGGGCTGGCATACAGCGTCTCAAGCCGGTTGCGGTACTCCAGCAGCAGGGCGCGAAATTGTACGCGGCGGGCGTCGTACGTGGCGTATTCCGCGCGAATTTCCGGCGTGGCGGCATCCGCCAGCCAGCGTTCGACGCCGATGGTTTCCACGGCGGTGGCAAACGATTCGTTGAACGCGGTATCGCCCTTGGCGTAGACGACCTGATGCGCCAACTCATGAAAAATCAGGCGCGCCAGTTCGCCTTCCGGCAGGCCGACGAAGGTGTTGAGCAGCGGGTCGTCGAAATAACCCAGTGTGGAATACGCAGGAATGCCGGCCACATCCACGTCCAGGCCTTGGGCGCGCAGGGTGTCGGCGTAGGCCATGGCGGCGTTGCGGTCGTAGTACCCGCGATACGTCACGCAGCCCACGACGAGGAAGCACCACTCCTTGAGCTTGACCGACAGCTCCGGCGCCGCAAACACGTTCCACACCGCGAACGGACGCTTGAGATTGGCGTAGACGCGATAGCTGCCGTTGTCGGGCAGGCCCAGCTCACGCGAGGCATAGATGCGGATGCTGCGCGCATCCTCCAGGCGTTTGGCGAGCTTGTCGTTGTGGGCTTGCCGCGCGTTGTCGATGGCCTGATCGATCGACTCGCGCTGCGCCATCAGCGAGAGATGTCCGCTGACCGACTGGTAGTAATAACCGACGGTGTCGCAGCCGGCCAGCAACGCCGAACCGGCAAGCGACAGCGCAAGGTACAGCGCGCGTGCGGCACGCATGATGGTTCCGTCAGGCGGCCTGTGCCAACGGCGCGACCTCGACCAGGCAATCGTAGAAGGTGGGCGCGCGCCCCATGTCGGTCAGGCGCTGGCTGGTCAGCTCGTTGGCGTTGGTGCCGTCGGGTGCGAGTTTCTTCCACCAGATCGACAGGCCGACGACCACGCCGCGCCGCGCACGGTCGGTCACGCGGGCGCGCGCCTGCATGGTGCCGCGATCGTTGAAGATACGAACGAGTTCGCCATCGATGACGCCGCGCGCATTGGCATCGTCGGGATGGATGTCGAGATGCGGCTCGCCTTCGGTGTTGCGCAGGCTGTCGACGTTGACGAAGGTCGAATTCAGGAAGTTGCGCGCCGGCGGCGAGATCATCGATAGCGGATAACGCTTGGCCAGCTCAGGCGTGCTGATCGCCGACTCATGCGGCGGCACATAGCCGGGCAGCGGATCGAGCCCGTCCTTGGCCATCTGCTCGGAATAGAACTCGCACCGGCCCGACGGCGTGCGATAGCCGCCGCGTGCGAGCGGCGCGGCCGGGTGCGCCAGCTTTTGCCAGCCCTCGCGCTTGAGCGTGGCCCAGTCGATGTGCGCGGCGGCCGGGTCGTCACGGCGCACGGCCTGGCTCGCGATGTCGTCGTCCGAGTCGGCAAAGCAGGCGTCGTTAAAGCCCATGCGCTTGGCGATGCGGCGGAAGATTTCCGTGTTCGGCAGCGACTGCCCCATGGGCGCGATGGCAGCGTTGTTGGCCAGCACGTAGGTGTGGCCGTACGCCTTGTGCACATCGACGTGTTCGAGCTGCGTGGTGGCTGGCAGGAGGATGTCAGCGTAGTCAGCGGTGTCGGTCTGGAAGTGTTCCAGCACCACGGTGAAGAGGTCTTCGCGCGCAAAGCCGGCGGCGACCTTGCGCGAATCCGGCGCCACCGCCACGGGGTTGCTGTTGTAGACGACCACCGCCTCGACCTTGGGGCCGAACGATGCGTCGCCCGCATGCAGCAGCGCATCGCCGATGGTGCTCATGTTGATCGTGCGCGGCAGCGCGGGCCAGCTCGGCAGCAGGTCAGGACGCTGCAGCTTCGCATTATCGATGGGGAAGAAACCCGACGTCGACAGCTGCAGCCCGCCCGCTGCATCGCGCCACGCGCCCACCAGCGACGGCAGGCACGCGACTGCGCGCACGCCCTGCCCGCCGCCATGCGCGCGCTGCATGCCGTAGTTCAGGCGAATGGCCGCGGGCTGCTTGTCGCGCACGACGGTCGCGCCGTACAGCTTGGCGAGCCACTCGATATCCGCCGCGTCCACCCCACACAGCGTCGCCGCGTATTCCGGCGTGTATTGCTGCGCGCGCTCACGCAGCGCCTCGAAACCGAGCGTGTGATTGGCGACGTAATCGTGGTCGAGCAGATCATCGCGGATCAACACGTGGATCATCGCCAGCGCCAGCGCCGCATCGGTACCGGGGCGCACCGCCAGATGGCGATGGCACTTCTCGGCCGTCAGCGAGCGATACGGATCGATGGCGACGAGCGTGGCGCCGCGCCGTTTGGCCTCCTGCGCGCGCGTCCAGAAATGCAGGTTCGACGCGATCGGATTGGCGCCCCAGATCAGGATCAGCTTGGCGTCCTGCACGTGCTCGATATCCATGCCGAGGCTCGCGCCATAGGTGTAGCGCAGCGCCGTCGCGCCGGCCGATGCGCAGATCGTGCGATCCAGCAGCGACGCGCCCAGCTTGTGGAAGAAGCGCGCGGCCATGCTTTCGCCCTGCACCAGGCCCATCGTGCCGGCGTAGCTGTACGGAAGGATGGCCTCCGGGTTGCGCGCAGCAATGTCGCCCAGGCGCGTGGCGATGGTGTCGATGGCCTCGTCCCACGAAATCGGTTCGAACTTGCCCTCGCCCTTGGCGCCCACACGCTTCATCGGCGTCAACAGGCGGTTTGGGTGGTACGTGCGCTCGGCATACCGATTGACCTTGGTGCACAGCACACCGGCCGTCGTCGGGTGGTCCGGATCGCCCTGCACGCGGGTGGCGCGGCCGTCCTCGACAGTGACGAGCAAGGCGCAGGTGTCGGGACAGTCGTGCGGGCAGGCAGCACGGATGACTTGGGTGGACATCAGGGGGCTCCGGAGTGGGTGGCGGCGGGTGCATGTCGGCGTTGTCGCACCGCCGCGAGTATCCGGAAATTGTAATCGCCTGCTAACTGCTTCGCAGCGGCGTGGAGCCGCGCGTGACGAGCCGCCCCGTCAACAGCACGCGGCGCGTCGGCAAGGTGCGTTGCGCGAGGCGCTCCTGCAGCATCGCCATTGCCATGCGGCCGATGTCGTAGACCGGCTGTTCGATCACAGTGATGCCCGGGCCGGCGAGTTCGGTCCAGGGCTCGTTATCAAAGCCCGCCACGGCGATGTCGCGCGGCACATCGAGCGACAGCCGCCGCAACGCCCGCAGCACGCCTAGCAGCGATTGCGCGTTACTCGCGACCAGCGCGTCAGGGCGATCACGTTCGGCGCCGGACAGCCACACCAGCGTCTCGGCCTCCGCGGCCTCGGCCGTCGGCAGGATGAAGCGTGCCTCGGCGGTGATGCCGTGGCGTGCCAGCGCCGTTGCGAATCCGGCCTGACGCTCAGCGCCTGTGCTGCTCGTCCGCCCGAACAGGCCGCCGATACGCCGGTAACCCTGCGCGGCGAGGTGCTCGGCCAGCGCTTGCGCCGCCTGCTGGTTGTCGAGCACGACGGCATCGGCGCCGCATGTCGGGCCGGCGCGGTCGATCAGCACGACCGGGTAGCCAAGGTCCACGGGTTGCTGCGCCTCGGCAATGCCGCGCGTCGGCGAAAGGATCACGCCAGTCACGCGCTCCTCTTCCATCAGGCGCAGGTACATCGCTTCCTTCTCGGGGTCTTCGTCGGAATTGCAGAGGATGACGCGCAGGCCAGCCGCGTAGGCCGCGTCTTCCACGGCCCGGCTGACGCTGGTGAAGAACGGATTGCGGATGTCGGAGACGATCAGCCCGACGGTCTGCGCCTGCTGCGAGCGCAGCCGCCGCGCCGACAGGTTCGGCCGATACCCCGACGCCGCCACCGCCGCATCGACGCGCCGGCGCAGTTCCGCGCTCACGGGGCCGCCGGCGAGCGCGCGCGACACGGTTGCCACCGACACCCCCGCTGCCGCCGCCACGTCCTTGATTCGAACCGTCATGCTGAAATCGTTTCCACAGAAAGCGTCATCATAGCGAAGGAGCGCACCACCACCAATGCTCGAAGCACCTAGGGAAAACCCCGTAAATACTGGGATAGACGTCACTTTGTGTCGCGACGCACATTGACACTCCAACTGTAATCGATTTCAATTCGCGATCATCGACGACACGCATGCCGGGCCTTGGAGCACGGCAGCCGCAGGAGACCCCGCCGCATGGCTTCCGCCCTGATCTGCGCCGACCGCATCCGTCTGCAGCAACGCGCCACCGACAAGGAAAGCGCCATCCGCGCCGCCGGCCAATTGCTGGCCGACGCCGGCTGCATCGACCCCGCCTATATCGACAGCCTGTTGCGCCGCGAAACGGTGGCCAACACGTTTCTCGGCCACGGCGTCGCCATTCCGCACGGCATGGGCGAGGACCGTCACCTGATCCGCCAGACCGGCATTGCGGTGCTGCAGTTTCCTGACGGGCTGGAGTGGCACCCGGGCCAGACGACGCACTTGGTATTTGCCATCGCCGCGCAGTCGGACGAGCACATCACGCTGCTGCGCCGGCTGACGCGGCTGCTGAATGACGATGCGCGCCTGCGGCAGCTCTTCACCACGCAGAATGCTGAAGAGCTTGTTGCCGCACTCTCCACCGACGCACCCGCGCCCGCCGCCAGCACACCAGGCACCGACCTCGCCGAGCAGCGCACCTTGACGCTGGAATACCCGAGCGGCCTGCACGCCCGTCCGGCCGCGCAGTGGGTCGAAACCGCGCGTCGCTTTGCCGCGCGGGTGCAAGTCCGCCATGGCGACGAAACCGCCGATGCAAAGAATCTCGTGGCGTTGCTGCAATTGGGGCTGGCGGCCGGCGCCAAACTCAGCCTCTCTGCGGAAGGCCCCGACGCCGGGGCCGCGCTCGACGCGCTACTGCAGACCATCCGAGGCCTGACGGCGCAGGAACGTGCCCAGGCGGCGCGCGATACACAGGCAGCCCGCACCCGCCAGACCGCGCACGGCTGGCAAGCCGACGCGGCGTTGCCCGCGATCGGCGGCATTGCGGCGAGCCCTGGTTTGGCGATCGGCCCCATCCACGTGTTGCAGCACGGCGCGTCGACCGTGCCCGATCACCCCGTCGCACTGACCACCGGCGGCGATCTGCTGGACCAGGCGCTGGCCAGCACGCGCGCCGAGCTGGAAGCCCTGGCACGTGACACGGCCACCCGTCTGGGCGAAGCCGAAGCGGGCATCTTCAAGGCGCAGGCCGAACTGCTGGGCGACACCGATCTCATGACGCTGACGTGCCAGGCGATGGTCGAAGGCCACGGCGTGGCGTGGTCCTGGCATCAGGCCGTCGAGCGCCTGGCCGAGCGGCTGGGCGCGCTGGGTAATCCGCTGCTGGCCGCGCGCGCGGCCGACCTGCGCGACGTAGGACGACGCGTGCTGGGCCATATCGATCCGTCGCTGCGCAGTGCAGCGCAGACATTGCCCGACACGCCCTGCATCCTGGTGGCGGCGGACCTGTCGCCTTCGGATACGGCGGTGCTCGACACACGACGCATCATCGGCATCGTCACGGCGCAAGGCGGTCCGACCTCGCACACGGCCATCCTGACGCGCACGCTGGGCATACCGGCCGTCGTGGCCGCCGGTCCGGCCGTGCTCGATGTGGCGACGGGCACGCAGGCCATTATCGACGGCACGGGCGGCCGTCTGGTGCTCGATCCCGATGACGCCAGCATCGCGAGCGCCCGCGCATGGCTGCAGGAAGACGCCGCGCGCACGCAGCGTGAGGAGGCGGAGCGAGGCCTGCCCGCACGCACGCGTGACGGCCACACGGTGGAGATCGCCGCCAACGTCAACCTGCCGGCACAAGCGGTCGAAGCCCTCGCGCTCGGTGCGGAAGGCGTCGGCCTGATGCGCACCGAATTCCTGTTCCTCGAACGCGACCACGCCCCCGACGAAGACACGCAATACGCGGTCTACGCCGACATGCTCAAAGCCCTTGGCGGCCGTCCTCTGATCGTGCGCACGCTGGACATCGGCGGCGACAAGCAGGTCCCGCATCTGAACCTGCCGACGGAAGAGAACCCGTTCCTCGGCGTGCGCGGTGCGCGCCTGCTGCTGCGCCGGCCCGACCTCATGGAGCCGCAACTGCGCGCACTCTATCGGGCGGCCCGCGATGCCGGCACTACCGGCGATACCGCGGCGCTGTCGATCATGTTCCCGATGATCACCTCGTTGGAGGAGGTGACCGCCCTGCGCGCCGCCTGCGAACGCATCCGCGCAGAAGTCGACGCGCCGACGGTGCCGCTGGGCATCATGGTGGAGGTGCCAGCCGCCGCACTGCTGGCCGATCGGCTGGCGGAACACGTCGACTTCTTCTCCATCGGAACCAACGACCTCACGCAATACACGCTCGCGATCGATCGCCAGCACCCCGATCTCGCCGCCGAGGCCGACAGCCTGCACCCGAGCGTGCTGCGTCTGATTCAGCAGACGGTGCAAGGCGCCGCGCGCCACGGGCGCTGGGTCGGCGTATGCGGCGGGCTGGCCGGAGACCCGTTCGGCGCGCTGCTGCTGACAGGGCTTGGCGTGCACGAGTTGTCGATGAGCCCGCGCGATATTGCGCCGGTCAAGGCGCGGCTGCGCGAGGCGCACCTCCGCGCGCTGTCGCAGCTCGCAGAACGCGCGCTGGCCTGCGCTTCCGCCCAGGAAGTGCGCGCCCTGGAAATCGCCTTCCCGATGCAGGCCGGTGGCGAGGAGAAGGCCGCATGAGCCGCCCGTCGCGCATCGTCACCGTCACGCTCAACCCGGCCATCGACATGACCGTCGGGCTGGAGCGCCTCGAACGCGGCCGCGTCAACATCGGCCGCAGCGTCACGCAGCAGGCCGGCGGCAAGGGCGTCAACGTCGCAGCCTGCCTCGCCGACTGGCAGGTGCCGGTGATCGCCACGGGCCTTCTCGGCGACGCCAATGCCGAACTGTTCGAGGCGCTGTTTGCGCGCAAGGGCGTGGTCGACGGCTTCTGCCGCGTGCCCGGCACCAATCGCACCAACATCAAGATCAGCGACCAGGCAGACGGGCAAACTACCGACATCAATCTGCCCGGCATTGACGCCACGCCCGCCGACTTCGACGCGCTGTGCGAACGCATTGACGGGCTCTCCGACATTGCGGGCGCGGCGCTGTGCGGCAGCCTGGCCGGAGGCTTGCCGCCGGATGCCTATGTGACATTGCTGGCACGGCTTAACCGCCGCGGCGTACCGACCTTGGTCGACACGAGTGGCGCCCCGCTCGCACAGGTCCTGGCCGCACCACGCGACGCGCTGCCGACGGCCATCAAGCCCAATCGGCATGAGCTGGAACTGTGGGCGGGTACATCGCTGCCGACGTTGGCTGAAACGGCGGACGTGGCACGCGCCATCCACGCGCGGGGCGTGGCGCAGGTCATCGTGTCGCTCGGCGAGGACGGCGCGCTGTTCGTCACGGCAGACGGCACGTGGCAAGCGAGCCTGCCGCCGGTGCGCGCCGCCAGTACCGTCGGCGCGGGTGACGCCATGGTGGCCGGCGTGCTGGCCGGCTGGCATGCCGGTGCCGGCATGGAAGAGACCGTGCGCCTTTCGGTGGCCTTTGCCGCATGCAAGCTGCAGCGCCTGGGGCCGCACCTCCCCGCCCCTGGCGAAGTGCGCGAACGCGCCGCCGCCGTCCAGATGCAGCGCGTGGCCTGACGCCCCGACCATCGCATCGCCACACGCTCAACGCATTCAAGGAGCCGATCATGGCAAACCTGCTGGCAATTCTCGGTGCGGACGGCCGCACCACCCGCGCGATGCTCGCCGGCGCGGCCCTGCGCCACGCGGCGCGCGAATCCGGTTACAAGCTCGACGTTGACGTGCGCGGCCCGGACATCACCTCCGTCGTTGACACCGCGGCGCTGGCCACCGCCGAAGCCGTCGTCTGGGCCGGCCTGTCGCCCGATGCCGCCGCTCGTCACGCCAATCCGCGCACGCTTGAAGTCACGCTCGACGAGGTGTTGGCCGACGCGCGGGCGGTGCTGGCCCGCGTGATGCAGAACGCCTCACCCGCGCCGGAATCGGCTGTGCAAGCTCGGCGCATTGTCGCCATCACGTCGTGCCCGACCGGCATCGCGCACACCTTCATGGCCGCCGAGGCGCTCACGCAGGCCGCCGGCGCGCTCGGCCACACGATCCACGTGGAGACGCAGGGCTCCGTAGGCGCACAGAACACGCTGTCGGCCGATGCCATCGCGAGTGCGGATCTCGTGCTGATCGCCGCGGATACGCAGGTGGACCTGTCGCGCTTTGCCGGCAAGCGCGTCTTCCGCGCCGGCACCAAAGCCGCCATCCATGACGGGCAGGCGCTGATCCGCCGCGCCTTCGACGAGGCCGCCGTGGAAGCCTCCGGCACGATGCAGTCGGCGCGCACCGCGGCCGCCACAGGCGAACAGCAGCGCACCGGCCCGTACAAGCACCTGATGACCGGCGTGTCGTTCATGCTGCCGTTCGTGGTGGCGGGGGGCATCCTGATTGCGCTGGCGTTTGCCCTCGGCGGCATCTACGTGACGGACGCCTCGGCCAGCCACACGCTTGGCGGCGCGCTGTTCCAGATCGGTGCCAAGTCCGCGTTTGCGTTGATGGTGCCCGTGCTCGCCGGATACATCGCGTATTCGATCGCCAGCCGGCCCGGCATCGCACCGGGGATGGTCGGAGGCATGCTGGCCGCGAGCCTGGGCGCCGGGTTTCTTGGCGGCATCGTCGCCGGGTTCGTCGCTGGCTATGGCACCGAGGCGCTCAACCGTTGGCTGAAGCTGCCGCGCAACCTGGAAGGGCTGAAACCGGTGCTGATCCTGCCCGTGCTCGGCTGCCTGCTGACGGGCCTGGTGATGCTGTATGTGGTCGGCGCGCCGGTTGCCGCGCTGCTGGCGTCCCTGACCGCCTGGCTGCGCGGCATGCAGGGCGCCAACGCGGTCCCGCTGGGCGCTCTGCTGGGCGGCATGATGGCCTTCGACATGGGCGGCCCCATCAACAAGGCGGCGTATGCCTTCAGCACAGGGCTGATCGGCGCGCAGGTCTATACGCCCATGGCAGCCACGATGGCCGCGGGCATGACGCCGCCGCTGGGCATCGCGCTGGCGGCGTGGCTGTTCCCGTCGCGGTTCACGCCAGACGAACGCCAGGCGGCGCGCGCCACCGCCGTGCTCGGCCTCGCCTTCATCAGCGAGGGGGCGATCCCGTATGCCGCGCGCGACCCGTTCCGCGTGATTCCCGCGCTCGTGGCGGGTTCAGCCTGCGCAGGCGCGCTGTCGATGCTGTTTGGGGTGGAACTGCGCGTGCCGCACGGCGGGGCGTTCGTGCTGCCGATCCCGAACGCGGTCACGCACCTGGGCGGCTACGTGGCGGCGCTGGTTGCCGGCACCGTCGTCACGGCCGTGCTGCTGGCGGTGATGAAGCGGCGGGTGGCCGAAGGCGCCTGAAACGGCGCCCGCGTGAAGGAAAGCGAGCACATCGCGCGCCTTCTCTGTCTCAAAAAGGCTCAAAAGCGACGCAACCCGCCCGATTCTGTTTGCCTCCCCTGCCCGTTTAGCTATGATGCCGGGCAAATCAACTCTCGGGGGAGAGCAATGCAATCTCGCAGAATCACCGCGCTGCTGGCCATGTTCGCAGCGGGCATCGTCGGCATGGCGTCGGGCGGCGCGCACGCCGAAACAGGCGTAACGAACGACGCAATCATCGTCGGCCAATCGGCGCCGATGAGCGGCCCGGCGGCACAGCTCGGCCAGCAGATGAGCCGCGGCGCCCAGCTTTACTTCAACGCCGTCAATGCAGCAGGCGGCGTCAACGGTCGCAAGATCGAGCTGAAGGTGCTCGACGATTTCTACGAGCCCGATGCGACGGCCCGCAACACCAAGACGCTGATCGACGACACCAAAGTCTTTGCGCTGTTCGGCTACGTCGGCACACCGACGAGCCTCGCGGCGCTGAAGATCGCCAACCCCGCGGGCGTGCCGTTTTTTGCACCGTATTCGGGCGCAACAGCTCTGCGCGAACCGTTCGCGCGCAACGTATTTCACGTGCGCGCCGGCTACAACGACGAAACCGCCGCCATCGTGCAGCAGATCCGCACGACCGGCCTCAGGCGCATTGCCGTGATCTACAACGACGACGCGTACGGCAAGGCCGGGCTTGACGGCGTGGAGCACGCGCTGAAGCTTCCCGCCAACCAGGGCGTGTCGCTGGCCGCAAAGGCGAGCGTGGTGCGCAACACCACCGACGTGAAGGGCGCCATCGGCACCGTGCTTGCGCAGAAACCGGATGCCATCGTCGTCATCAGCGCTTACCAGACCGTGGCGGCGCTGGTGAAAGGCGCTCAGGAACAGGGGTACGCGGGCCAGTTCTACAACGTGTCGTTCGTCGGGACCAAGGCGCTAGCCAATACGCTGGGCAAGGCCGGCGGCGGCGTGATCATCTCGCAGGTGATGCCGTATCCGTATAGCGGTGCGTCGCCGCTGGTGCGCGACTACCAGAAGCTGCTGAAGTCCGACGGCATTACCGATTTCGACTACGGAAGCATCGAAGGCTACGTCGCCGCGCGCGTCTTCGTCGAAGGTCTCAAGCGTGCCGGCCGGGACTTGACGCGCGAGAAGTTCATCGGGGCGCTCGAGTCGATGGGCAATTACGACGTGGGGGGCTTCAACGTGAACTTCTCGCCATCCAACCATGTCGGCTCGAAATTCGTTGAGATGACGATCATCAACTCGAACGGCCAGGTCATCCGCTGAACGGGCGTCGCATAGAAAGAAACCGGGCCATGTGCCCGGTTTTTTCGTTCAGGCCGGCTGCATTTGTGGCTGCCGTTGGGCGAGGCGCCGCATGAACGCCTCGCATTGCGCGATCTGCGCGAGTTCGATGTACTCGTTCGGCTTATGCGCCTGCTCGATATTGCCCGGGCCGCACACCACCGTCGGGATGCCCGCACGCGAGAACAGGCCCGCCTCCGTCCCATAGTCGACCTTGCCGACCGCGCCCCGGCTATCGGCCAGCGCTTGTGCCAGCGCAACCAACTCGTGCGAGGGGGCAATCGACAAGCCGGGCGTATTGGCCTTCATGGCGAAGCTGATGTCAGCGTCAGCGGAAATCTCGCGCATCTGCGGCAGCAGCGTCTGCTGGGCATAGCGCTCCACCTCGCCGAAAAGCCAATCCGGATCGGTGCCCGGCAGATAGCGGAAATCGAAGGTGAATTCGCAATCGCGGGGCACCACGTTGGTGGCAATACCGCCTTTGATCGTGCCCGTATTCAGCGTCGTATGCGGCACGACAAAGGCGGCGTCGCGCGCTTCTTCCGCCGCCAGACGCGCGGCCAGCGAGCGGATATGCGGGATCAGCAGCGCAGCAAACTCGATCGCATTCACACCCTGCGGCGTCAACGCGGAATGCGCTTCCTTGCCTCGCACGCAGCATCGGTATTCGCGCTTGCCCTTGTGCGCAATGATGGCGCGCATCGACGTGGGTTCACCGACGATGCAACCGGCCGGCTGAATGCCGCTGGCCTCGAGGTCACGCAGCAGGCTGCGCACGCCCACGCAGCCGATCTCTTCGTCATACGACAGCGAGAGATGAAAACTGGCGTCGCCCTCCGCCGCCATGAACGCCGGCACATTTGCGAGGGCCACGGCAATGAAGCTCTTCATGTCGGCCGTGCCACGCCCGTACAGGCGGCCGTCGCGGATTTGCGCGTCGAACGGGTTCGTATCCCACAGCTGGCCATCGACGGGCACCACATCGGTATGGCCCGACAGCACGAGCCCCGGCTTGCGGCCCGGCGACAACGTCGCAAACAGGTTCGCCTTACCGCCCGTGGCGTCATACGTCAGCCGGCATTCCGCGCCCTGCGCGCGCAGGCGATCGCGCACCCACTCGATCAATCCTAGGTTCGAATTGCGGCTCACGGTATCGAACGCCACCAGCGTGCGGATCAATTGCAGAACTTCGTCGGAGGGCTGCGATGCAGCAGCGATAACGTGGGCGGACATGATGGACTCGGAGTCGTTCACAAAGCGGGCAGACCGCGGCGGGAAGCTGACATCGGCCGCGCGGTCAATTGGCGAACCTCCAGTGTAGGCGTTTCGGCCGCTCCGCTTCGTCTGTACGCGTGGGCGCACAAACCGTTGTGCGGGCAATCCATACGCAACTGCATGGACGGATCAAGCAATCGGCTGATAGCGGGTCGAGAATCGCCCTTCGGCGTATCATCGAACGTGACTCCGAATTTTCAGCCAGAACACGAGCATCCTCATGAAGCTGATCCCAGAAATCCAAGCCGCGCAGCCCGAGATCCAGGCGCTGCGACGCGACATTCACGCGCATCCCGAACTCTGCTTCGAAGAGCAGCGCACCTCAGATCTGGTCGCTGCCAAACTCGCCGAATGGGGCATCGAGGTGCATCGGGGCCTGGGCAAGACCGGCCTGGTCGGCGTCATCCGCAACGGTGAAGGCAAGAGCATCGGCCTGCGCGCCGATATGGACGCCCTGCCGCTTGCGGAGGCTAACCAGTTCGAGCATCGCTCCAAGCACGACGGCAAGATGCACGCGTGCGGTCACGATGGCCACACTGCAATGCTGCTTGGTGCGGCGCATTACTTGGCTAAACATCGCAATTTCAGCGGCACCGTGAACCTCATCTTCCAGCCTGCCGAAGAAGGCGGCGGCGGCGCGCGCGAGATGATCAAGGATGGCCTGTTCGATCGTTTTCCGTGCGACGCCGTCTTTGGCCTGCATAACTGGCCGGGGGTGCCGGTCGGCGCCTTCGGTACGCGTGCCGGCGCATTGATGGCGTCGAGCAACGAGTTCCGCATCACGATCAAGGGAAAGGGCGCGCACGCCGCGCTGCCGCATAACGGCAACGATCCGGTGTTTGTCGGCGCTCAGGTGGTCTCGGCGTTGCAAGGGATCATCACGCGCAACAAGCGGCCAATCGACACGGCGGTCCTTTCGGTCACGCAGTTCCATGCCGGCGATGCGACCAACATCATCCCGAATGAAGCCTGGATCGGCGGCACGGTGCGCACGTTCTCCACTGAAGTGCTCGACCTCATCGAGCGCCGCATGGAAGAAGTCTCCAAGGGCATCGCCTCCGCATACGATTGCACGGTCGACTTCGTCTTCCACCGGAACTACCCGCCGACAGTCAACACGGAAACCGAAACGCAATTCGCCGCGGCCGTCATGCGCGAACTCGTCGGCGCGGATAACGTTGATGCCAATATCGATCCGACCATGGGCGCGGAAGATTTCTCGTTCATGCTGATCGAGAAGCCTGGTTGCTTCGCCTTCATCGGCAACGGCGATGGTGACCACCGCGAGCAAGGGCATGGGCTCGGCCCGTGCATGCTGCACAATCCCAGCTACGACTTCAACGACGAGTTGCTGCCGCTGGGCGCTACGTATTGGGTTCGTCTTGTTGAGAAATTCCTGGCACGTAGCTAGTCATTCAGCTACTCGCATAAGCGCAAAAAGCCTCCATTCGGAGGCTTTTTTTGTTTGATGTGCATTCGGGCCGCAATGACGCGGCCGCTGGCGTTATTGGCTCAACACTGCGCCCCAGGTCGCCGCAATGAGCCGGTCTGATTCACCGGACTGGGATGTGCCAGAGGGAGCTGGATCTCGGCGCCCCCAGCTGGCGATTCGATCGCCCAAAGGCAAACACCCCAGCTCTTGTGTAGAGCTGGGGTGTTTAGATGGAGAGCCTGGCGATGACCTACTTTCACACGGGAATCCGCACTATCATCGGCGCGGAGTCGTTTCACGGTCCTGTTCGGGATGGGAAGGGGT